>JBHLNS010000006.1:0-106337 GCA_048941285.1 Promethearchaeota archaeon | reverse complement strand
TGAAAGTAATTGGGGAAAAAAGAGTAATGTTGTCTTGCTTGGTGATGGAATACAAATGTTTCGTCAACATATATTTCCACCTGGTGCTTTTACTGAATTCTTTTATAGATTTATTGAAACTTTTGATATAAAATATTATAGTTTTTCAAAAACATGTCGTCTTCGAGATGCCCAAGGTAATTTTATATTACCAATATGGGCAGAGATCTTAAATGATAAAAATTTTTTAGTTGAATTACCAGATCTTTCAATATATACTAAAAGTAAAGCATATATTACTAAATTGCAACAAAATAGTTCAGCTCTTAGATTTGATGTTTGTGACTATTTAGATACAAAAGACGCCATCTACGTTTTAAAAAATTTAATCCCTTATTCTCCAAGAGGATATCCATTGAGTTTAAGTGGTGCACATGAAGCTAGCACATTACTTGTCTCAGAATATAACAAATTAGAAAGTGCTTTTTTGGAGCTCCAATTCAACAAAAAAACTAAAAATTATGCACAAGAATGGAGGAAAAAGGTGTTAGGTGAATAATATTATAATAATTTATTATAAATCATTAAATAGAGGGAAAAAATTTGGTTAAGATCATCCATATGGCAGATACTCATCTAGGATATCGCCCTAGAAGAGGTACAATAAATAAATGGGCGATCGAAAATTATTCAAAACCCTTTGAACAAGAAATTTATGATTGTTTTCTTAATATAATGGATGATATCTCAAATATCAATGATATAGATTTCTTAGTACATTGTGGAGATATCTTTCATCATCCTTCAAAGTATAGCTCCTATCCCCCTCCTGAACCAGCAAGAAGAGCATTAAAAAATGGTTTACAGCTCTTTTTTGAAAAAACAAATAATCAAGTTCCATTTATATATATTGAAGGAAATCATGGCATTTTTAGAGGATATGAGTATACTCCATTTGAATCACATATCATTAAAGATCAATATCCAAATTTATATTATTTTAAAGAAAGAGATTTGCTAGAAGCAATTAAGGCAAGTAATCCATTGTTGTTAGAATTTCCTGACAAGAAGGTAAGATTTTATTTATTTCCTTATTTTGAATTTAAAAGTCATGAAATTTATGCAAATGCATATGATAATTGGATACATAAGCAGCAACCAAAAGATAATGATTATGTCAATATTGCTATAGCTCACGGTTCTATAAGTGATGAAACATTACATAGTAAGGTAAATTCTGATGATTTTGGCTATGATTACGTAGCTCTAGGACATGAACATGGTTTTAAATCCATTTCAAGAAATCATTTTTACTCAGGATGTTTATTACCTATGAATTTCAAAGAGAAGTTTGAAAACCAAACCTATTTAGTTGTTGAAATTGATGATAAGACAAAGGATTTAAATATTGAGAGAATTTTTACTGATAAATTCTTGAATCGCCCATTTGAATTGATTTCGCATGAAACCAATCCCGAAGAGTCATCTTCAGATTTAGAAAGATGGATTGAAAAAGAATTAAACAAATATATAACAAAAGAAGGTTTTAATTCAGAAACATCTGCTAGGTTAAAACTAAATTTTTACGGTGAAATGACATTTGAAAAGACTTGGCAAATAAATGATATAATGTTAAAAATGCGTAGAAATTGCTTTTCTCAGCCTGAAAAATATAATATTTTGCAATTGATTTGGAAAATATCTGACATTTCAGAGACGTTTGAGAGTGATACTAGTCCAGGAGTTGTCCAAGATTATATACTTGAAAAACCTGATGATGAATTTAAAGAATTTGTGCAGGAGAAATTAAGTGAAGATAAAACTCACTATGATTTAGATAAGTTAACTGAATTTGGGATGAAAGCAATAAAAAAAGCCTTAAGAATAATGGAGAAAGAAAAAGAGGTTTAGATTGTAATGCATATTACGAAAATCATATTTAAAAATTTCATGGGCTATAAACAATTGAATTTGCCAGAAAGAACTGATGAATTTCCTGAAAGTTTAATTTTAATAAGTGGGAAAAATTCTTATGGAAAATCTTCAATTCTAGAAGGAATTCTCTTTGCTTTCTTTGGACCAAAAATTTTTCGCGGGCGAAATGCTGCTTCCTTCATAACTTATGGGGAAGATAAAGCGGAGGTTTATATACATTTTACTCTTGATAAAATAAAATACTATATTTATCGGAAATGGGGTAGGACTAGCAGTATTACTACTAAATTATTTGAGTGGAATTTAGTTAATAATGTATATCGCGAAGTAAAGAGGTTTAATATTGAAGAATTTTTCGAAATATCTTCTGAGCAAGCAACAAGTACAGTTTTCGTGAGACAAGGTGAAGTAGAAGAACTTGCAAATAAAAAAGGAGCTGAACTAAGAGAACTGATTATTGATTTATTTAGATTAAATATTATTGATGATGCTCTTTCCTTTTTAGACGCTGAATTTAAAGTTAAAAAACAGGAAAAAGAAAATCTCGAAAAAACTAGAGTCCCTTTAAAGAGAATTAAAGAAGATATTGAAAATGTTGAAAATGAAAATACTCTATTAGAGGAAGAGATATTAGACAAAAAGAAGAAATTTGATAATTTAACAAAAAGAATTGAGAATTTCCCATCGAATGAATTAATTTCTGAGTTAGAAAAGTTATATAATCAATATAACTCAACCAAAGACAAATTCCAATCTTATTATGATGATTTCACTCTTAAGTTAAAAAAGACAAATTTAAATTTAGTAGATTTTGATTCTCAAGAGACTATAATTAATAAAATTAAAACGCTAATTTCTAATAAAAAAGAAATCCAAACAAATAAAGAAGATTTAGCAAAAAAGAGAGACGCTACTTTCAAAGGATTGGGTAAAACCAAGGGTCGAATTGAAGATATTAAAAAAAGTGTCAAAAAAATGGAAACTAGTCTAAAATTTACAGACAAAGGAGGGGGTAAGGAGTTAGCTCAATGCCCTACCTGTCAAAGTGAATTAACAAAAGAACACTATGATGATATTATTAAACAATTTACTGATGAACTAAAAATTAACAAAAAAAAAGTTGATGATATCTCAAAAATTCTAACAGATTTTGATGAAAAAATAAAATTAATTCAATTTAGATTGGATGAAGTTAAAGAGATGATAATTATTCACCAAAATCTTAAAGAAGACTTCGAAAATTATAAGAAATATGAATTAGATTTAAGGAAATTTGAAAGCGATTTAAAAATTTTCCTTTCTCAACACGGAGATAAATTTAAAGATTCAAGTATAGACGGCATTAAAAAATTAGAGGTAGAAAAAGGAAAAGCATCTACTGAATTAAATTCAATTAAGAATGAATTGAATGAAAAACAATTGAAGTTTCAAAATAATTTAAAGGAACGAGAAAAATTATACAATGAAATTCAAAAAATGACAGAATTAGAAAAAAGTATTAATCAACATGAAATAGATCTTGAACATATTACAAAAGCAAAAGAATTTGTGCGTAGATTTGTAACAGAGTATATGGTTGTAAAGCGATTAGTTAAAAATATTGCTTTAAGCACAGAAAAATACATAAAAGATTTTACTTCAGGTCAATATAGTGATTTATTATTGGATTTAAGTGGGACTAAAAAAACCGGCTTATCTCTAAGAATTAAAGACAATTTTAATGGGGAATATGAGTCTACTGATGTTCTTTCGGGGGGAGATCGTACTGCTTTGGGAGTTGCTTTACGTCTCGCAATATCAGAATTAATGAGTTCGATTAGACCAACAAAAGAATCACCAAGAAAAAATCCAAAAATTGATTTCTTATTATTGGATGAACCTTTAGCTGCATTAGATGAAATACGTAGAGAAAGAATACTCAAGCATTTAATAAAATCTAAATCTTTTTCACAAATTTTTCTGATTACTCATACATTAATCCCACCTGATATATCTACTTCTAAAATAATTGTAGAAAAGGATTTATCTACTGGAATTAGCCGAGCTAAATATGAAAAACCATTAATTAATATTTGAAATTTAACTCTTAATTTATGAAATATAATATAAAAAAAAAATAATATTTTTAAGCAAGTGGAGTTATAAATCTCTTGCCTTTACTGTTTTTCTATTATTACCTTTTGCTCGTCTTACTGCATTATCAAGCATTTCCATTATGAGCTTATTCAATGTGTCCCCATCAAGAACACCACTACTTGTATTGCACCCTTTACCCTTAATATATTCTCTTACCTTAGATTTTACATACATTGGTTCCGAAGCCTTTTTAGCCATTTTTCTCTTCCTCTTTTAGAAATTTTTATTAAGTTTTATATAAAAATTAGGATTTATTATTAAAACAAATTATTTTTTGTTAATTATTTATTTTCTAACTGTATTATTAAATGTTTGTGATTTAACCAAAAATTTGTGAATTTCCAAGTATCTTTGATAGAATTAAGCTAAAAACCAGATTTGTGAAGTGGTAAAACAATTATTAATAAGATAATATCTTTCACATTAATAACGTATTAATATAATACCTCGTTTTCTTCTTTCACAAATAAACATTCATTTACTAATTTCAGTAAATTTGATCCTTTATTAAAATAAGAAGTATATATATTAAAATAAAGGTTAAATTTATGATTTTCTACACTAAATTCACAAAAATAGAGTAATAAAAAAAAATAAAGATTGTGTTATTTGTTTCAGCGAATTATAGTAAATTTCACTGTCTATTTTGGTGGAGCAAGAACAATTTCAATACTTGAGACATTATTGTTTTGTCCGTTTTCTCCTTCTAATTGTTCTGTGCTTAATTTGATGTCCTTATATTCTGTGCCTTTTAAGAACCTATTTCTCAAAATTTCACAAACATCAACAGCATGGGAAATAGCTCTACCTCTTGCTTTTACTGTACATTCCTCACCTTTATTAAGGATCATCATAGTGGCCATCACATAGTTCATAGTTGGACGGCGACCAACGAAAACAGAATTTGTCTCTTTTTCTTTAGCCATTTTAATTTCCTCTTTAGTTTTTAATTCTTTATTGTATTTCTTTACTTTTTTGCTAATTTGCGTTTACGTATTACGTTTTGTAGTATTATTGTATTTTTGATATTAAATTACGTAATAACATTTTCTTGAAATTTTAGAAGTATTTTAAATTTTATTGTCTAATTAATAAGGATTTTTTATTTTCTAACAAAATCTAGCTAATTGGGAAATTCTTAATAAAATAATAAAAAAAAGGAATTATAAACTTAAAGAACTACATTCCCGAAAATTTAACTCCCAAATAGAAGAGAAACCAAGTGAGAAAAAATAGAATCAATGCAATAATGTACCATCCATTATATGGTCCTATTGGGAATGATAATGATGCTAATAATGAAGGCCAAAGTCCTAAACCGATATCCATTAAAATAAATACTCCAAAAGCCATGAATAAGAATGTTAAAATTACGATGAATTTGCTAGGGGGTGTCCATCCCATCTTTATACACCAATATTTTTTTTATTTTTTTTTTAATTAAAATTGATATTTAATTATTCGATTTGTTTTTTTATAAAGATTTAACTTATGTTTGATAGAGAAATAGGGCATTAATCTATTATGAAATTAATTTAATTAGGTTTTGTAAAATCAAACTCAATTTCCCTTACTGACTCATCCTCTTTCTCTTCTGAGTCATAAATTAGCTTATTTTCTCCCTTCTTTTTATCTCGACTTTTATCATCCTTTTTTAAGATATCCCAAATTATACTTATAATGAGTAGAGCGGATACAATAACTAAAAGTGGAATTAACAATCCCGAATCTGTCAGAATTATCTTTACCCATCCGATATAGGGAATTCTTCCTACTACTATTCCTAGTACTCTATTAGCTGGGACAGGTGCATCATCAACAGTTGGGTTGGCATCTCCCTTCGTAAGAAAATACCACCCACCATCATACCATTTATCAACAACACGATGAACAATTGGATCACGAGGAGGATGAATCCAACCATATAGATTCCAAGCATCAAAAACAATTATATCACCTTCTTTTCCTTCAATTGTGCCATTTTTTATATAGGTAGGATCTTTGCCTTGTACAAATAATAGATCCCCTTTTAATAAAGTTGGTTCCATTGAACCCGAAATTACAACAACCATGGGAGTGTTGGTATTCAGAGAAACCTGTAGGATAAAATAAATCAAAAATGATCCTGAAAACGCAAAAGCAATCAAAATGATTGCGATAATGATTTTTCTTTTTGAAGATGATTGCGTTTTTTGCGACTTTTTCTTATTAGAACCCGTTTTTAAATATTCTTTTTCCATAACTAAACAAAGTGTTGTTCTATGGTCAAATTTAATCAGAAAATCAATATAAATTTTCTTAATATAATGATTTAAATTTAGGATATTAAAGGTTTTGATTCAATAAATAAGAAATTGAATTATACCAAAAGATTAACATTTTAAACTAAAACATCTAGATTAAAATTATCCAAATTGATTGAATAAATGTATTGTAAATAGGGTTAAGAACTTAAAAATGGTAGAGAGAAGTCAATCATTTAACGTAAATGATAAGAGTTACAGTGAAATTCAAACAATTATGGAGAATATATTAGAAAAAGAGTTATCATTATCAATCAAAACAAAAAAGTTGGGAAGATCTTTACTCAGAATAGTCTATTTTGATAAAGATACTAATCAAGAGGAACAAAAAAATAATAGAATTACTATTTTGCAAGAACCAGAAAAAAGAGTATATATACAAATTAAAGGTAAATTAACTGATACCCAAATTAGACAATTATGGATAGATTTTCAAAAAAAATTGATTAACTCATCTTACAGCAAAAAATTTGAGAAATTTACAACACCAAAAGAAGAAATTATTCAAAAGATAAAAAACTCTATTGAATTGAAGGGATACGTGGTCAAGGATAATGATGTTCAAACATTTATAGAGAATTTTATTGAAAAATATAATAGGTTTCCAAATGAGAATGAATTGCATTCTATAGTGGAAGGATATATATTAATGATGAATGAGAATTTAGCAGTTGAGAAAACGGCACATTCAATTAAATCTGAGCAACCAATAGAAATGGATGAATCAGTCTTAGATATTATAGATGATAAGGATCCTTCTAGTTCTTATCATAATAGTGTTACTGTGTTTGAAGATTCTATTGAACGTAGAAAATGTCCTAGTTGTGGAGATGAAACGTCCATTCATGAGGTAATAGATAAGAGTATAATTTTAATGGCTTATCCACGCATATATGGAAAAAAAAAATATTGTGGGTTATGTGGTTTTGAATGGAAGTAGTTTATGATACTTTCAACTAATTTTTTTAATGGTTTCTTTCCTCTCCTTACTGAAAACCTTGTTCTATACAATGACTAAAAATAGTTTTAAATAGTATAGCATTTAAATGGTTATCATAGTCATATTTTTGTTCAGATCTAAATAATTTGAGTTGAAAATTATGGAAGATTATGCAATTATTTATAACCCTATTGCTAAGAAGGGAAAAACTAAGGAAGACCTCGATTATGCCTTCAAATGTTTAAATGATTTGAAGATTTCATACAAATCAGTAGAAACAGAATATGATGGACATGCTATAGAACTAGCCAGAAAATTGGCAAAGGAAGGATACCGAGTTATAGCGGCTGGAGGAGATGGTACTGCAAATCAAGTATTTCATGGAGTTATAACATCAAATACAGGTGCTTTGTGTGGTTTTATTCCTATGGGTTCTGGTAATGACATTCCTGCAGCGGTGGGAATTAAAGCAGACATAAAACGAGCATGTGAAATTATTGCAGAAGGATATACTAGTAGATGCGATATTGGATTTGCAAAAACAGATGAAGGGGTTGAACGGTACTTTTTAGGAATTGGTAGCCAAGGATTTGATGCGGAAGTGGCAAGAAGATCAAATGAGAAAGGTGGAAAAAATTATAATTTAATTATATTCCAAGCGTTATTTAGTTGGAAATCCAGAGAAATAATAGTAAGAATGGACAATGAGATATATGAGGGAGTAGCAAATTTAGCAGCGGTAGGAAATAGTGGTGCTTATGGAGGAGGGATGTATATATGTCAGAAAGCTAGTGTTGATGATGGATTATTTGATATTAGTATTGTCAATATTGGAAAATTCAAGCTACTTCTTCAATTTAAAAAGATGTATAGCGCTTCTCTATTACCTCATCCAAATGTACATGAATATCAGAGCAAGAAAGTTAGAATTGAAATGAAGAATCCTGATGAAGAATCATATATGTGTCAAGTAGATGGTGAAGTTTTAGGCCCTTTACCGGTTACCTATGAAACCATTAAAGAAGGATATGAGTTTATACGCCCAAAAATTAATGAAGTTGCAGAGGAGTTCAAAGAGAAATATGGACACTATTTTTATGAATGTGATCATTAATAAAATCCTCTTTTAAAAATAATTTCTTTATATATTATGCCTGATTGGGATGAAATTTTTTCTGAGAAAGGTAAGGTCTTTACAGAACCACATAAAGATATGGAAAGGATTGCCACATTCTTCAAAGAAAGCGGAGTGCGGAAGATATTAGATATTGGATCCGGAACAGGACGTCACCTTATCTTTTTTTCTAAGAAGGGATTTGAGATTCATGGTTTTGATGCATCTCCTAAAGCTATTTCCATTGCAAAAGAATGGCTTTTAGAAGAAAATTTAAAGGTAGAAATAAAACTTAACAGAATGGAGACAAAATTTCCTTACGAAGATAATTTTTTTGATGCTATTATTTCAATTCAGGTTATTCATCATAATAAGATGGAAGATATCTTTAATACTGTTAAGGAAATTAATAGGGTCTTAAGAAAAGGTGGAATAATTTTTATAACTTTTCCCAAATTAAGAGATAGACCCGATTTCGATGATTGGAATTTGAAAGAGATTGAAACAGGTACTTACATCCCCCAAGCAGGACAAGAGAAAGGACTTCCGCATCATTTTTTTACAATGGAAGAAATATATGATGTATTTAGTTCATTCAACATATTAGAAATTTATAATGATAGAGAGAGACATCGCGCAGTTTTAGGCATCAAAAAATAAAAGATTGTTCAATTATCATAATTTGAATTTATACAAATGTTTATATTTGAAATTATACAACAAATAACTTAATCAATTTTACTTCGAAATTGAATCTTACAAGGTGAAATAGGATTTCTGATGGTGATAAGTATTTAACGAAGGATGTTGAACCATTAATTAAGAATTGGAAAGCTTTTTTAAAAGCACAGCCTTTGATTTGTAATAAATGTGGGAAATTTACAGATACATTTAGAAAATATTGTGAAGCTTGTGGTGCTAAATATAGTTTAAGAAAAGCAAACAAAAAAGATTTTAATTTTTATATATTGAAAACACAGCAACCAGTACAAGATCAATTAAAAGAAGATATATCAGTTCCCCAACAAGATAGGGTTGATATAGCAACTTTTTTAAAAGAATATCATTATATTTGCATTTATTGTTGGGAATTCTCCATTAAAAATCCAGGATATTGTAAAAAATGTGGGAGTAGATACAGTTTAAGGAAAGCTAAAAAAAAATATTTTGGTATCTATAATGTTAGAAGAGAAAACTATATGAAAAATCAAGCACAGAAGCAAAAATTTATTCCAAAACCAATAATCGATAGTCCCTCGCCAGAATTTATAAAAACTGATATGGAACCATCTACTTCCGATACATGGAAAGAAAAGATTAAAGATATCTCCACCACTCAACCAGAAATAGCGGCAAAAATGCCAGAAGTACCTCCACCAGTAAGTTCTGAAATTTTTACTTCTGAACCTCCACAAATGAAACTCAGTGAACTACAACCAATCCCCTCAGAATCAGTTAAAGAGTTAGAGAAGGTTAAATTGATTTCTAATGCTCAAAATGATATAACTACACCAGATCTAAAACTATTAAAACAAAAGCCTATAAGTTCAATCCAAGATAAAAAAGAGGAAAAAGCGAAAGAGATTTTTTATTTCTGTAAATTTTGCGGCATGAAATTAGAACATTTGGAAAAATATTGCCAGCAGTGTGGAACTATCATTAAAAATAGATAGTTTTATTGCTGTTTAGCATTTTAACTTCTTTATCTGACACGTGTTTTGTATAAATCAATACTATAATTGAAATTCCTACAATAGCAATAATTATTGTAATAACAATCATAATTTCTATGCTCGGTAGATTCTTATCTTGGTTCCAAGGATAGTTCCCCTGATAAGGATTATTTATTTCTTCAATAAAGTTATTATAGATAAATTGTTCAACAGTTTTACCCGTAACTTCAAGACTATTTTTAGAAATATAAGTAAGGTTATCTTTAGTGGTATGATGGTAAGGCCAATCTGGATTTCTATCCCAAAATTTGATAATTAAATCTGCAGAAGGGATATCATTGTTCTTAAAAGCCACATGATCATCAAGAATTGCTTGTGAGATTGCATTTTTTGGAAATTCGTTTGAATAACCTAAACTCCTTCCGATAGCAAATAACTCATCCAACAATGAGGAAGTAGAATATTGTTCATTAATAAATCTTAAATTTAACCCACCTACCATATCAAGTAATATCATACACTCAAAACTTTCTGTCTCAGTATCATAAAAATTATTAATTTCAGAAACAAAACTTTGAGAACCTTCACACCATCCCCATCCACTTATACCCGGTCCTAGATCATACCCTTGGTCTTCAGCATCAAAAAAAGCAAACCATATTTGACAACTCAAATTCTCTCTCATTATGTAGAAATTTCTTGCTAATTCAATTAAAACAGCACTTCCACTAGCTCCATCGTTAGCCCCCGGGACCGGTGCCGATGTGTTTATTAAATCTTTGGTTGCTCTAGCTCGAGAATCATAATGAGCACCTAGAATAACGATGTTATTTTCGTGTTCGTTTAATTTGAATAACGCATTCTGACAATCAGTAGAATAAACTGAAAAGTTATGTAATGCATAACTGAAGTTAATATCTATCTCTAAAAATTTTGATATAAAATAATTAGTACAGTTCACTCGCTCTTGGGTTCCAGGGATACGGTAGCCTATGTTTAACTGGTCTTCTACATATGAATAAGCATTGTCTCTATTAAATTGTAATTCTATATCATAATTCTGAATATTCAGATAATTTAGAGGAAGGAATAAATATACAATAGAAAAGATAAGGACTGATAATAAAACAGTTGAAATTATGATACTATTTCTCTTTTTTATAAAAATTCACCAAGTTATAAAAGAAATATTAAAGCTATTTTTCTTGTTTATATAATATTAAAAATAAAAATATAAATATAATTTAGATTTTATATTGGCTCAAAACCAAGATCTATTCTTATTTCTCCTCCTTCCAATTCAGTTTCTAAAAATCTAGCTTTTACAGGCGTATTTATTTTGATATCTTCTGGTTTAGTTTCATCAACGCCAACTAATTGACCTGAAATCATTGGACCCTCATCAAGTGCTATTACCGAAAAGCAATATGGTTTTTTCATTGAATACCCTTTTTTGACCATGAATGTAGCTCCTACACCAATACAAGAATAGGCAGCTAATTTACCTTTGCCTGACATTTCTACCCATTCGATATTAGTTGAGTTGCACTTTATGCATAATTTTCTTGGAGGTACGTCCAGAGTACCACACTTTTTACATTTAGAACCCATCAATTTTTTATTTTGGATAAATTCTAAATAATTTTGAATTGTAATTTCTTTTTGTTCTGACATTTTCTTTTTTCACCTTTCTATTTTTCATACATGGTCACCACGCATGTGGCTCCCGAACCTCCCAAATTATGACTTAATGCTCTTTCAACATCAAATTTAACCTGTCTATTCCTCTCAGCAATTCCACGCATTTGCTTAAAGATTTCAACTGCCATAGCTGCTCCAGTCGCACCAACAGGATGTCCTTTTGATTTTAAGCCTCCAGAAGTGTTAATTGGTCTTATTCCGTCTCTCTTTGTCTCTCCATTTTTAATTGCTTCTGCTGCTTTACCTTTTTCATAGAACCCTAAGTCTTCTAATGCAATGAGTTCTGCGATAGTAAAACAATCATGTACTTCAGCAATTTGAATATCTTTTGGTTTTAAACCTGACATTTCATATGCTTGTCTAGCAGCTTCTCTAGCAGCTATAAATCCTGTAATTTCATCTCTATCGTGTAAAGAAAGTGCTGCACTTCCCTGTCCAGTTCCAGTTATCCAAATTGGAGTGTCAGTATATTTCTTTGCGACCTCTTCTGCTGCTAAGAAAACACAAGCTGCACCATCAGTAACTAATGAACAATCAAATAATCTTAATGGAGAGGCAATAATAGGATTTGCGGAACTGTTTAAAAAATCCATTTCATCTTTCCATTCAGGTATATCTCTCCCTTGAGATTCAAGTTTCTTGATCTTACTTGCCATTATCTCTTTTAAGCTTTGTTGCATTTGTGCATAAGGATTTTGACTTCCATTTTCATGGTTTTTTATAGCTATACGCTTTAAATCATCATGAGTAGTCCCATATTTATGAAAATGAGCTGATGCAACCGCAGCATATAATCCTGGAAAAGTAGCTCCTGCTGGATATTCGAATAAGTTATCCGATGCAGTTGCCAATGTATCCGTCACTAATGTGGTAGATACTTCTGTCATACATTCGACGCCACTTATTGCTACAATATCATGAATCCCCGATGCAATGGCTAATATTCCTTGTCGAAAGGCTACACCGCTACTAGCACATGCCCCCTCAAATCTCGCCGCAGGTTTCGGAGTTAATCCTACCAAATTAGCCATTTGGGGACCTAAATGTCCTTGGTGATTAAATAAATCTGAGGAGTAATTACCTACATAACATGCATCAACCTCTTTTGGTTCAATACCATTATCTACTTTACTCACAGCATCAATCCAAGCATCAACCCACATATCAGGATTACGTTTAAGGGGAAAATTCTGTCCAAATTTACTCATCCCCGCACCAACAATAGCAACTTTTCTTGCTAATTTACCCATATTTCCACCATTCTTTAATTTTGATTTTTTTTTTGAAAATTAATGAATTGAATTATCTAAAAATTATATTTCTTTTCATTTTATTGAACAATTACTACTTAATCGTGAAAAAATTTAACAAGGAATAAAAGTTCAACCGCTAATCCTATTACGCTAAATATAAATGGAGCTATATAATGAACATTTTCTACCATTAATCCTCCTAAAAATCCTGTTGGAATCAACCCAATACCTCTAAAGAACGAAATTACCCCATATGATTCTGCTTTTTGGTTTTCTCCCAAGTTAGTTAAAATTATTTGTTCGGCGGGTATAAACGTACAGACGGATAACGCTAATGAAATATAACCTATACTTAGTAGAAGAATCAATGTATTTTTAAATACTATAGTCCAAAGCATCACAGATAAAATATTCATTAAAAAAAATCCGAACCCAAAGAATTGACTCAAAATCAAAGTCTTTTTATTACCAATTTTATCCGTAATACGTCCAGCAGGAATCTGGAAAACTGCATTTGTAATATTAAACCATAATATTATGAAAGCTACATCATCTGGGGTAAGATTATAATAATTATATAATCCTCCAGAGTAGATTGAAAGAGAAATACTATAAACGAAAATGTCTAATGTAAAGAAAATTAGAATGGATCTTAATGTTTTTGTTTTAAATATTTTGGCCCAAATATTCTCTTTCTTCTTTAGGTTATTATTTCCTTGAATTTTTGAAGTCTGGATGTGGTGGGTTTGAGCAGATAGAAAAATTATGTAGAAAATACCTTCAATAACTAATATTAATATAAAAATAGAGAAATAAAATCTAGAGTTCAAGCCTTTTTCAAGAATTATGAAAATTGATCCCGCAATAGTTCCACCAAAATAAGAAAAAAACATAAATCCAAAGTTTAATCCCTTGGATTTATTAGTATTTTCAGCAACTAAAAATTGGGTGTTTAAGTTATTAGTGATAAAACCTAAGAAATAAAATATTATCCCAAAAATAATAAAATGTAAATTGGCCGAAGTTGCTGATATTAAAAAGAACAATCCTAAGATGTAAATAGGAATACTTGATATAAGGATATATTTTCGGTTGAATTTATCAGATAATTTTCCAATTAATGGCATAGGTATAAATTGCATTATTGAACCTATAGATATGAATAATCCTGTTAATACTATTGAACCGGTGAGTTCCAATAGATATAATTGGTAAACTACAGAAAATAACCCTGTACCAAATCCATGAATCAATTTGGTAATAGCTAGCGTTATTAGATTTCTGCGTTTATTTTTATCTAAATTATCGAGTTCCATTATTTAACCAATTAAGCTGTTTCTAGAATGTATAATATTATTGAGGAATTTGAACTCAAACCTGAAATTGTAAGAAATTAGATATTTGGATATTTATTTCTCTTTTCTCTTCATTCCTTTAAGATTATTTAATGCTACTATGTATCTTTTATTTTTTTTTGCTCGTTCTTCTAACCCTTTGCAAGGAAAATCTTGGCATTGATAGCAATATTCTAATTTTCTTTCATTTACACAACAATATCTAATCCAGCATTCTTTTGTCCAGCATTCTGAAATTTCACCCCTACATGTAGTACAATGAAAGTCTTCGGGTTTTACATTATCCCACATATTATCAAACATTCTAACTAATTTATCAGCGATACTTGGATTAAATGGTGCTTGATAGATTTTACACTGAGCACAATCTAACCCGCAGACAGAAATTATCTTTTTTATCTGAAAAGTCTTCCCTTCATTCATGATTTTGATTATCCTTTCTTTTATTAAAAATTTAATCAGTTATCTAATTAAGTGTCTTAATATAGAAATTTCAATCCATATATTTAATAATGCGAAATACAATATGGACAGATCGAATTTAATCTATTTTTTTGGTTTGGTTTTTAATACCTCTTCTCTTTCTTTTCCCTTTAAATTTTTAATAGTATATAGTGTAATTGTAGAAGATATACCTTTACAATAAATTTTTGTTTCCAATTTACATAATCTCCTCTTGATTCAAATTTATTAAAAGTTTCTCTTTCAGGCTCATTTTCAATGAGATTATAAAATATATCTATATTCATTTTTTTTATTTTTTGATTAAATTCTTAGATATTAAATTAATATTCTATTCCATATCTAGCTTTGATACCTTTAGAAGCATAATAATGTTTAATCATTCTCATTTCGGTTACTAAATCAGCTAATTCTTTTATTTTGGGGTGCATATTGGGGCCACCAGTTAATATTAATTCGACTTTTTCTGGTTTATTTTTTATGAGTTCTAATACGGGTTCCACAGATATGACGTTCATAGAGATCGCAACCCCAACCTCATCAAGGATAACGATGTCGTATTCATCACTCATAATAATTTCTTTTGCATAATCAAGTGCCTTCTTACCTTCTTCTAAATCGAATTCTCCTGGTTCAGCGATGAGATCTGGGCTACCAAATTGTTTTAATTCAAAATTTGAGATATTTTTGATTGCTTCAATTTCACCATATTTATAATTCCCCTTCATAAATTGAATCATATATACTTTAAAACCATGTCCCGTAGCACGTATTCCTTGTCCTATAGCTGCTGTTGTTTTCCCTTTCCCTCGTCCAAAGTAAACTTGAACTAACCCTTGCATTAATCTTTTTCTTGATATGCTCATTGTTTTTCCATCTAGAATTAATTATATTCTGAAATAATCTATTATTTAATTAGTTTTTAATGCTAGACTAATATGATTTTATAGGAAACTATTAGATTTTAAATAATATAAATTTTAATAAGAAAAAAAAAACCAGTGTTTATTATTTAATACATGCCTTAATATTTACTTTCTTTTACATAAATTTTAGGCAATTTAATAATTATTAATAGTTTTAACATGGCTGCTACTATCCCAATTTTTAACTTTTTGTTATAGAGAGAATTCTATTTTTTACTCTTATATAATCCAACCAGCTCAGCAGACATTATACTGTGATCTTCCATTTCTTCGTAGAAATTCTTCTTATTGACACCTTTTAGTCTATCAATATCTAGTGCATATACCTTGAATATGTATTTATGCGTACCACTAGGGGGTGCCGGACCACTATAACCCGTCTTTCCGAAATCAGTTTGTAGTGGGTCGCCCGGAATTGGACCTCCTTGAGGAATTTCATTTATATGTTTTGGAATATTCACAACAAGCCAATGAATCCAATCACCTGCAGTTGCATCAGGATCATTACAGGAAATAGCAAAACTCTTAGTATTTGGGGGGGATTTCTCCCATTTCAGGTGAGGTGATTTATTCGCTCCACGTAATGAAAATTTACTATCTAATAACTGATTATTTTTAAAATCATTACTCGATAATTTCATAGTAACAAATAGAGCAAGCTTCGTATTTATTTATTTGTTTCTATAAAAATAATTAAACATTAAAAAGAATTATACTATAGAATTGTAAATAAGGTACATGAAAGTATAAGACATTGATAAATTAATATTCTCTCAATAGTTTTTGTTTTAACATTTATTTATGATTTCATCATAATGACTTATAATTAACAGTTTTTAATTTTTGATTTACGTAAGAATTTTATTTTGACAAATCATAAGGATCAAATAAGATATAAATTAAAAGAAAAGGATTTTACATTTGAATAATTTTTTAGAAATCTATTCATCAACTACTAAAACTGGGATGCAGATAGAATTTCAAGCAGTTCAATATCCTATTGATTTTGGAGAAAATATTTGGAATTCAACACCTAGTCAAACATGCGAGGCGTTAAAAGATAATTTAGTGCTCGTAACAACAATGCATCTACCATTGATATACAATAAAATGAAAATTAGATATTATTCGGGAAGACCTTTATTAGAACCATACTTTATGCAAAATTTTTTAAAAGATATTCCTTCCTGCACCGAGGTCGATGGCCTTAATACCGATGTCGTAATCCGTCAATTTTTAAACACCGAATTCCAATTTATCAATCCAGAAGTAGTAAATCCTTCTGATAAACCTGTAGAAGGAGCATATAAAGCTTTAATTGGAATGAGTTTTGGAAAAGATAGTCTTTTAACATATGCTGTGGCAGAAGAAATTAATTTAAAACCAGAAATTATATATGTGGTAGAACAAAGCTTAACATACGAGGAAAAACATAAAAGAATTTTAGCAAATGAATTTAAAAAAGAATTTGGAAAAAATTTACACATTCTCACTCATGAAACAGGGAAATTGAGGGATTATGATTATTTAGGTTTACCAAAA
The DNA here is from genome assembly GCA_048941285.1 of Promethearchaeota archaeon. Classification (GTDB taxonomy): domain Archaea; phylum Asgardarchaeota; class Lokiarchaeia; order Sigyniarchaeales; family SOKP01; genus Loki-b32. The sequence goes on along the minus strand of JBHLNS010000006.1, from coordinate 89,018 downwards.
TCTGAGTTCGGATGGGGTTTGCAAAATACAGAATATGCAATTGAATTTATCCCTTTTGCATATGCACTCAATGGAAAATATATCTTTTTTGGTAATGAACAAACGACTGCAGCTTCCTATATGGACAGTTCGAATAAATGGTTAATTTATCCTGCTTATGATCAATCTCATCTTTGGACAGTACATATAAGTCAAATAACTCAAATTTTTTCAGGTCATTCAGTAATTACGGGAAGTTTAATCGAACCATTAATGGATATGATGATACAATATATGCTAATTCATCGTTATCCACATATTGCGAAGTACCAAATGAGTTGTTTTACTGAAAATGAGTTTGGAAGAGATTATCGTTGGTGTCATAATTGTTCTGTCTGCGCGAAAATGTATCTATTGTGTGTTGGGAGTGGATTAGATCCAAAGCTAATTGGACTAAAAAATGATATGCTAAAAAAGGAATTTAAACCATTCTATACATTATTTGGAAGTAAGTCAAATCTTACTTATGCCAATACAGAAGTAGCTAGAGATGAACAATTATTTGCATTTTATAGTGCCATTAAAAAAGGAATTAAAGGAGATTTAATTGAAGAGTTTATAAAAAGAGGTTTATTTGAAGAAGCTAAAAGTCGAGAAGATGAGCTTTTTAATAAATTTTGTTCGATTTATGAACCAATGTCGTTACCTAAAGAATTGAAAAATGACGTGTTATCCATCTATAAAGAGGAATTGTCTAAATTTGAATTATAAGATTTACTATTAATTATATTCTAAACATTTTTTTAGTTAATAATCTAGTCAATAATTGAAAATATAATGAAAATTGCAGTTGTATTAAATACTAGGAAGGAAGCTTCTGAATTTGAAATTGAGTATGATCCACCTCATACTATTCAACTAATAAAACATGGTATTGAACAAACAGGAAATTATTATGAATTTATTGAAGCTGATGAAAATGTTTTTGAAAATTTGAAAAAAATTAAACCTGATTTAGTATTTAACAGAGCAGAAGGTATTAGAGGAGAAAGTCGAGAATCTCATATACCCGCAATGTTGGAGATGTTAAAGATTCCTTATGTAGGTTCTAATGTACTGACAACGGCTATAGGATTAAATAAAACATGGGCAAAAAAGTGCTTAGCATATCATAAAATTTTAACTCCTAAATTTATTACAGTTTCAGATATTACAGAGATCAGCGAATTTGATATCTCTTTCCCCGTCATTTTAAAACCAAATGAAGAAGGTTCTTCTATGGGGATAAATGAAGACAATGTTGTCTTTGATATGGATAATTTGAAAATTAAACTTAAGAATTTATTAGATACTTATCAACAATCAATTTTAGTTGAACAATTTATTCAAGGTCGCGAATTTAGCGTAGGTTTATTAGGAAGACCTGGGGAAAATCCGGAAGTGTTATCAATTCTAGAAATAGATTATTCTAAATTACCTAAGGAAATAGGTAATGTATTTGGACAGCGAGCTAAAACTACTTATGATTCACTAGAGCATTATATTTGCCCTGCAAAAATCCCAAAAGATTTAAAAAAAAGATTGCAAACAATTTCAATTAATATTTGGAAATATTTATATATACGAGACTTTGGCAGAATTGACTTTAGAATGAATACTAAGAATCAAATTTACTTTTTGGAGATAAATCCTCTCCCTGGTATTGATTTTGATCTTGAAAATAATGATTTTTCATTTTATCCATTTATGGCGATGAAATCTGGATACACTTATGATCAGTTAATTCAACGCATTTTAGAATCTGCCTGTTGTCGCTATGGCCTTAATTTACATTAATTTAATTAATCTTAACATAAATTCAAATAATTCATGAGTCTAAAATTAAATCCCTCAAATTTTAAAAAAAATAATTCTATTTGGAGATCTTTAAAAATAGAATTGAATAAAAAGTTGGATAGCTCAATAGAATTAATTTTTCCTGATACTTGGAATAATGAATATTATGAATGGTTTCAGGAAATTGAAAATATAGCTTTTAGAGAAGAATTAAGATACTCATTTAAAGAAATGGAAAAAAGATTAGGCAACGATAACATAGTTTTTTTCTTTATTTTAGTAAATAATAAACTTGAAGCTACTTTATTAGGTTATTTATTTCCTGACGAAGAAAAACAAACATTTTTTCTAGATACTATTGCTGTTAAAAATTATGGTAAAGGGATTGGTGTTCAAGTATTATCATGGTTTATTAAATGGTTGAAAAAAGAGAAATATAAGTATATACGCGTAGAAACTGAAGAAATTGATGAAAAGAAAATTTTATTATATAACTTTTACAAAAATCTAGGATTCAGTCTTAAAGAGAGAAATGATAATGAAAATTTAACGATGGTATTAGAATTATAAGTTTATGTTTGCTATAATTATCAAATTTTATTTAAATAAGTTTTATTTTACTTAAAATCTCTCCCCGTTAGAATTGCTACATAATTTCCTTTTAAAGTGACCGCACCCCTCTTTAAAGTTGATAAAACTGCTAAAGTACTTGTAGCCGCGGGTAAGGCATTTAAACCTTGTTCTTCTCTCAAAATTCTAGAAAATTCAATCATTTTAGAATCAGAAGCATAATCGGCAAAACCATTAGAAGCATATATTGCATCTAGAGCTTCTTGACCATCATATGAATGCCAATTTGTTAAAGGTTCATTGATTCTACTTTCCCTAATTTCATCTGGAGATAAATCTAATACTATTTTAGTTTTTAATTTAAATGATTTTATAATAGGATTTCCTTTTTTAGTGCTTGTAGCTATTATTTTAGGTATTTTTGATATTTTGCCATCTTCAAATAGGTTTTTAAAACCGATATAAATTCCTGTTATAGTTGTTCCATTCCCTACTGGACAAAAAATATAATCAGGTGCTCTTCTTAAAGTTCGAAATAATTCCAAGGAGATTTTACTATATGCGAGAAAGGAAATTTCTTTAACTTGCGGTATACCTGGATTAGCATTATAGAAGCCTTGATTTTCTGCAATTTCAGACGAATAATTTACAGCATCCTCATAATGGCCCTCAATATAGTGAATATGAGCATTGGCTTGATATAAGTAATTAATTCTATTTTTCGAAGGATGATAATTTGTGGGGATAAAGACGTGAGTTTCCAAACCAAAATTTTTTGCCACATATGCTAATGCTGCTCCAAAATTGCCGCATGTGGCAGTTGTTATAACTTTATATTTATTTTTGACAGCATCTTCAATTAAGGCCAATGCAATTCGATCTTTTTGAGTTCCAGTTGGGTTACTACCTTCAAATTTTAAATATAGTCTTTCACATCCTAATAAATTAGCTAAGTTTTTTGCCTCAGTAAATGTTGTATTTCCTATTAGCTTCTTAAGTTCAAACATTGTTTAAAGCTAACAACCACAAATTAAGTATATATTTTGTAATAATACAAAAACTAGAAGTAATTCTTAATATTTTTGATTTAATACTTGTTTTCATTTAAAGATATTCTTTTTTAATTTTAGATTTTAATGCAAAAAATACAATTAAAATTCCAAAAATCACATACAGAAAGTTTATATTGAAGATAACTAAGATTCCTATTAATGGATACAAAATTGCTTTTAAAGTTCCAGATATTACATTAATAGTACTCAAAATTGTAGCTCTGTTATTTTCTTCAATCTGTTTATTAATTCCATTAGTAAATATTATATATCTTGACATTCCTAAACCAATTACTATTAAAAATAGAAATATAATTGCTGGAATGAAATTAATTATAGCAATTAAAATGTAGCCCACCCCAGGAATAATAGTATTTATCAAAAGTACTTTTTTTTTATCTATGCTGTTAGTTGTTAAATGGGGAATTAAATTTAAAAACATAAAGTGTGAAAGATTCAAACCAGCGTCGATAAAGCCAAAATATAATAAGGGAATACTGAATTCGGAAAGAATGTAAAATTGATATGTATAAACTAAAAAAATTATGATTATTTCAATTATTATCTTTTCAAATACTAAGATCTTAAGAACTTTATTCTTCCAAAGCAATTTAAACCCAGATTTCAGAATTTGAGTAGTTTTCTTTTTAGGATCGCCTGTTCTGTTGGTTTTATGAATAGTAAAAGTAATAAAAAGACAGATGAAATAAGGTAAGATCATGAGTAAAACCACCATTCTTATTGAAATTAAATTAGCAATAATTGAACCTAATGGAGCTGAAATGATAATCCCTAAAAGAAACATTCCATCATTTTTTGCTATGGTTTTCATGATTAGGTTTTCTTTTCCCATCATTTTCAGATTTTCGTATACTATAGCTTCATTAGTCCCTGAAATTAAAGCGTTACTAAACGCAAATAAGGTTTCTCCTACAAAAAAAAGAAGTTTGTTCGGTGCGATTCCATAAACAAAAGGAATTAAAAGATATGATATTCCTGCTAATATGAAAGCAAATTTCTTGCTAACTCGATCCGCTATTAAACCGCATGGAATTTCTAAGATAATTACTATAAGAGCATAATAACTCTGCAATAACATAAATTCAAAAAAAGTAAATCCCCCATAGATTAAGTAAAAGGGGATCAAAATACCTGAAATAAGAGAAAACCCAACAAAGAAATTAAAGAAGTATAATTTAATAATATTTGATTTGTATTTTGATCTTTGAACCTTGTCCTTTTTAGTCATTATTAATTTACTTTCAACATTTGTTTCATGGACCAAGCTCATTTAGATCACCTTTAAACCAATTCAATTTCCAATTTTATCTGTTTACGTTTAGCTTACCTTCTTTTTATTATTAAATTGAAATTAATTTTATTAGTATGAAATCTTAATTTTTTGAGATTTCTTAATTATATTTTATCTTTTTTACTTCCTATTTTCAAATCTAAATTATAGAATGTAAAAATTGATAAGCCCTTGAGTTTTAAACCCTAAGGTCATATGTTACTCATTTTAGGAGCTTTCTTATGATCTAACTGACAATAGATAGCCCCAGGAAAGCTATAATACATACTGCTTACCTCAGCAAAAATCACCATTATTGAGATATTCCAGATCATATAAAGATTCACCTAAACTGTACTTTTATAATATATTAAATATTAATAATAATATACCTAATAATAAATTAAAGAAATCGTAGATATTTAAATTTTTGTATTTTTAATACCATTTAGGACCCTTTGACTCTTAAAAACCGCTTTTCAAACTATTATATCTGAACTAAGCCACTTGTTTGATTTAAAAGGTGGTTAGATTTATAATTGTTATCCTAATTATTCTTAAATTAGTACAAGCTATATAAAATTGAATTAAAAATATGATTATATCTCAAAATTCGAGAAAGGCTTTTAATTTAATTATGAATCTTCTAAATTAGGAATTTGGCTTTAAACCTAATTATGGAAGAATTAAGGCCAAAATTAGAAAAAGTAAGACATAAACGGAAGATAAGTAAATGTAACAGGTTCATAAACCAAAATTTGAAATACGTCTAGTGATACAGTAACTCTATTTCATCAAGAATAACATGATTATTGCTTCACTATGAGATTTGTCCTTCATTATGAGGTCTGAACTGCAATATTGCTTTTTTTCATGTTAATTTCCAAATCTCCGATATGGGAACTAAATTTGAATTAATCCTTATTTTAATTTAAATTAATTCTTGCTTTATTTTCTAATGGTGGATTAGCTTCAAGAATTCATTTTAATAAACAATTGCTAAAATGATAAAATTATTTGCTAAAATTTATTCTAGTGAATAAATTCACTATAATATTATTAGAATTTTTAATTTAGCAACAATTGATTCTAAATATATTTTTAACAAAATCACATTTCAATTGGGGAGATTATAAATTCGGCAGAGTAAATTAATGTCATTAGAAGAAGCTATATCTACGAATATTCAAAATGGGGACTTGGTGGGAATTGGTGGATTATCTTTTTGGAGAAAGCCTATAAGTGCCTGCCAGGAGATTATAAGGCAGGATAAAAAACAACTATCAATTTGTACTTTTGTAGGTGGTATTGAAGTTGATATGCTAATTGCCGCAGAGTGCATCTCCGAAGTTAGATCTTGTTTCGTTGGTATGGAAATTTTCGGAATGGCCCCAAATTTTAGAAAAGCTGTAGAATCTGGTTCTATTAAAATATCTGAAGAAAGCGAAGCAACAATCGCTTTAGGATTAAGAGCATCCTATTTAAAAGTACCTTTTATGCCTTTAAAAGGTATCATCGGAACAGATATGCCAAAAGTAAGGAATGACATTAAACAAATTGATGATCCTCTCGGTTCAGGAACACAAGTTATGGCAGTACCTAAGATTGATTTAGATATAGCAATAATTCATGTACCTTATGCTGATGAATTTGGGAATGGCAATATTGCTGGAGCAGTATGGATGGATGCAGATATGGCTAAAACAGCAAAAAAAACAATTATTATATGCGAGAAATTGGTTGAAACAGAGGATATCCGCTATTTACCGGGAAAAGCACAATTACCAATTCAAACTACAAGTGCAGTAGTAAAAATGCCTTTTGGAGCACATCCAACATCCTGTTTTCCCATTTATACGTTTGATCCATTGCATATTCAATGCTATTTAAAAACTGATTTTGAAGAATACAAGAAAAATTTCATATTAGAGAAGACACCTACTCAATATTTAGAGGCCGTAGGTGGGATTCAAACTATTTTTAATATCTTATTATAGGAGGAAAAGATCATGAATGAATATTCAAAGGACTATACTATAGATGAAATGATGACTGTTTTAATGGCTCGAGAAGTTAGAAATGATGATGTAATGATAGTTGGTGTAGCAACTCCTATGGTATGGGCAGCATTTACCTTAGCTAAATTGACCAATGCACCCGATGCAATATATCATTATATAATGGGGAACACTTTTGTGATGGAACCTCGCCAAGTATCTTTATTATATCTCGAGATGAACACAGCCCGAGCGTATCGATTCCAAGATAGTGTAGAATGCACATTAGAGTCTCTCCCTTCAGATAAACTTACTACTATTGAGTTTTTTAGGCCTGCTCAGATTGACCAATATGGAAACAGTAATAATATCTGTATAGGGGATTGGAATAAACCAAAAATAAGACTTCCTGGAGCTGCTGGAATACTCGATTTTAGTATGTTTTATGCTCGTGGGTCTTTCCTTTATACACCCCGACATGATTCAAGGACGTTTGTCCCAACTGAAAATCTTTTTTTTATATCTGGGGTGGGATTTCCCGATGGAAAACCTTCAATATGTGGTGGATCAGGACCACAGTGTGTTATTACAAATCTTGCTTATTTAGATTTTGATGATAATACTAAAAAAATGAGAGTAGGATCAATTCATCCAAATATTGAACTCAATACTGTGATTCAATCGACTGGATTTGAATTAATCATTCCAGATAAGTTGAAAGAAACGGAACCGCCAACAGTAAAAGAAATTAAGCTATTAAGAGAAGAAGTTGACCCATTAGGAATTAGAAAATTAGAGGTTCTTTCAGGTAAGGAGCGAGAAGATCTATTGGATAAAATAATTCAAAAAGAATTGGCAAAGCAAAATAAATTCCCAAAATTACTAAACACTTAATTTCTATTTTGAAAAATATTTAAAAAAAGAGAATATAATAAAATTTAGATTATTCAAATCTAAATTCTTTACTTTTTTATTCTTGTTAATTATAAAAAGGCTTATAGTTAGAATTTCTTCTTAATGTATGCGGGAGATTTTTGATGAATTTATTCAATTGGAATTATTAAGACAAAATAAAATCACAAATTGTTGGATTCATAATTACTATATATTTCATTGTTTTGGGTATAATTCTATTTTTCTCCCCTTTTCCTTAAATGAGATTAAATTGCTCTCTGATAATTTATCTATATGGTATTTAATAGTATTTCTAGCAAGATTAGTTTTCTTTGCAATTTCAGATGATGTAATTCCTGGATTATTTTCAATAATTTCTAAAATTTTTAAGGTTGTTTCTGATTTAGTTGGCAGACTTTTAAAGTTTTCAATCGATTCAATTGAACTTGTAATAGGAAAATAAATAGTATATTGTCCATGTTTTTCTTTTTTTATAATACGATAATTTAATAAAACATCTAAATGCCATTGTAATTGACCTTTTTGAAGATCACAGCTTCTTAACAATTCATTTTGATGGATTCCAGGATTATTTAAAATTTGAGTTAAAATATTTATACGATTTTCATTTTCGAATATATCTGTAAGAGTTAAATAAGATTTTCCCTTTTTGATAAATCTTCTCTTTATAAAATATCCTTTATATTCTTTTATTGTAAGAATTTCAAATATGGTAATTGATAATACTGCTGATATCAAAACTGATATTACTATGATAGCTAGATTAATGACTTCTGTGGGTGCTAAAACTGCTTCATATAATAAAATTATCTGAATTAAAACAATTGATAATAATGTGAGAGAAAAAAGTAAAATTCCGAATTTTTTTAATACTAAGCGATTAAATCTTTTATCTTTCATTTCTTTTTTTAGTCTTTTCATCAATAATATGATTTATGTATTCTCTGTTTTATTTCTTTTTAATTTAAAGAACGGAATCATAAAAGCAACATGGTTGCAATATTCCATGAAATCATCTCCGTATTTAGCTTTTAAAGCAAATTCTTCAATCTTTGCTAATACAATATATGCTAATATTTCACCAATCCATATATATAGTAATACCGTATAACCATTAAGATATCCTAAGTTAAAATTGAATATAGGACTTGTTTGAAAAGCGATTAACGTCATTCCAAAAGTTATAATAATAACACCAAGATATTGAGGATGCCTTACGTATTTATATGGTCCTGCTCGGATTAATTGTTTTCTATGAGTCAATTGATAGATGAGAGAAATAACAAAGATTGTTAATCCAAACAATATAATATAAATTTCATAAGTTCCAAATATAAATGCAAGATCATATACTAAAATTCCAGGATTTTGAAAATATAATGATAAATAAGCAAATAATGGTACACTCATTATACCAAACCAAACTGCAGTACATGGCACATATTGAAAAAATGGAATTAAATATGAAGAAATACTTGTTGAGATTGAATATACTTTACCTTTAATCTTATCTCTATTACTTTTCATTTATATTCACTTTAAATTTGTAATTATTGTTATTAAATATGAAAAAATTCTATTTTTAAAGGTTTAAGGTCCACTTATAGAACTTTTTTTAATACTTGGGCTCTAAATAAAAAAGATAAAAAAGAATATATCCAAAAAAATAGGATCTCTACGATTTTAATTTATTGAACGATTCGAATTTTTGTCGAATAGAACACCTATAATAATAATGATTGTTCCTATAAAAGGCCCTATCACTCCGAAATAAGGAATATACCCACCTCCACTAGTAATCCAATGGTTATATCCATAAATCATATAAAAAACTTCCATCATTATAATCCAAGATAAAGTTGAAATCGCGATTAATAATGCTACTGTTATCCAAATTTTTTTATTTTCGCTTAGAATTTTTGAAAATTTTTTACATAACAATGTTGCAGTAATTATTGTTACAGAACTTGAAACTATTATTAATCCAAATGTTATAGAAAAAATAACTAATGTAAGATCAGTTCTCAACAATCCAATAGCAATAGGAGTTGGATCAATTCTTAAGTACAGTTGATTTATCCATACAAAGTAAGTATTTCCTATTTCAGTATGAAAAGATGTTGGCATTAGTATAGAGATTATTGCTAAAAAACCCCCAATAATTGGCAGGACTTTAACATTTCTTTTGAAAAAATTCAACTCATCACACCAATATCCTTAAAATATTTTTAGATACATGTTTATTCTATTTTTTATGTCTATATATAATAATTATTACCAAAATCACACCTGTCAAAATAGTAATTATTATTGAGGGGAGTATAAAATTTGGATCTTTACTTGGTGGAACATCTGATAGTTCGAGGATTTCTAATCCATGGTCTAAATCAGTTAAAAACACAATATTATTATCAACAAATAAATTTCTTGTGTGTCCTCCGTCATTAAATCCACATATCTTCCAAGGATTAGTAGGATCACTTACATTAACAAGTTCGAACCCATCTACATCATCTGAGATAAAAGCTAAGTCATCTGAAATAAAAGCAAAATAAACATTACCTCCATTATCAAATGATCCTATAGTAATCGGTTGGAATGGATCACTTACATCTATGATCTCTAATCCATATGAGCTATAACATAAGTAAGCAAGATTCTCTACAACATCAACACTATAAGCCCCTTCCCCGATAAAGCATCCTCCAATTTCGAAAGGATTGTATGGATCGGAAATATTTATTATCTCAAGCCCTGCATGATATTCTGCTATATAAGCTAGATCATCTTTAATGAAAACGCCATTAGGCAAACCGCCATCATTATACTCACCAATTTTATTTGGATTTCTAATATCACTACAGTTTATAATTTCAAGCCCGTTTTCTGCACTTACTATATAAACAAGATCCTCATTAGTAGAAACATCAAAAATGTGTCCTCCATCATGAAAATCACTTATTTTAATTGGATTTAGGGGATTTGATACATTAACTATTTGTAAACCATTAAAATAATTTGCTAAATAAGCAACTCCTTTAAGAACATCGATACTATGAGTTACTCCCAGGTTAATGTGTCCCAACTCAATTGGATAGCGGGAATCAGAAACATTAATAATTTGGAGCCCTTCTTCATTACTTCCGATATAGGCTATATCGTCGATAACCACAACATCCCAAGCAAATGGAGTGCTAAATTGTCCGATCTTTCGTGGATATATATTTAAATCTCCACATACTTTATTTCCGTTTGAAAAAATTATAATAAAAGCAATAGTAATAAAAATATATTTCTTTAGGGTTGGCTTCTTTGAATTCATTTTATTTCTAATCTCTTTTGATTTTAATTTATGAGATTATGATTATTAAGATTTGAGGTGCACTTTTCGAACTTTTTTTAAAAATCTTTGAAGTTAAGATTCTTAGGATGTATTGAGATTAGAGACACTAGATATGCTGTTTTAGTCATTAAGAGATTTTAAAATTAAAAATCTAAAATGTTATCAACTAATTTATTTAAAGCAATAAAACTTTTTGATTTTTCTGGTATATCTATTATTGGTTTACCCTTTAATTCAATTTCAGAGATTTCATTGTCTTCTGGAATTTCTCCTAGAAGAGGTAAATTTAAATCTTTTAATTTTTGTTTTATTTGATGTATATTCCCTTTAACTCGATTTAAAATAAGCCCTAATTTTTTATAATGAGTGAATTTCTTCGCACTTTCACGTATAGCAGCCGCCGTCTCAATACTTCTCATTGATATATCAGATACAATTAAGAGAATGTCTACAGATTCTATTACCATTCGGTTGATCTGTTCAAGTCCCGCTTCACAGTCAATAATTACCAAATCAAAATCCTTAGAAATCGATCCAATAACCTTTCGTAAAAGAGTATTTGAAGGACAAAAACACCCCGGTCCCTCTGGTTGTCCTATAGAGAACAAACTAAAATGTTTACTTTCAGCAATAGCATTATAAACCTCAAAATCAATATTTTCCGCTACTTTTTCGAAATCCTTTGCTTTAGTTAAAATTTCATCTATAACTTCAGTCCTTAATCTTTCAAGACTCTTTTCTGGGATTAAATTCACCATATGACTCAAATGTGGATGTGTTGGATCTGCATCAATCAATAACGTTTTAAATTTATACAATTTTGAAATACTTTTAGCTAAGAGAGCTGTTATAACTGTTTTACCAGAACCTCCCTTCCCTACAACTGAAATTGTTAATGGCTTGTTAAAATGATTTACATTTTTCATATCGAGGGTACCAAAAATCCTTTTATATTATTTTTCAATTTTTTCTCTTTCAACTAAAACTTGTTTGATTCCATAACATTCTTCCTGATAAGGGCAGATTTCGCATCCCCAATCATACTCACAATAGATTCTTTTTTTCCATTCTTCAATTTTCTTTAACCATTTCTTATTTTGAGAAATGGAAATTTTGGAGGAAATTTCTATTATTTCCTCAATTACATCGGGATAGGAATTTACAAAAAAAATTTCCATAGATCTGATTAAATCTTTAAATCTTTGTTTATATAAATAGAAAATTGCATTTCCTAAAAATTCGAATGAAAAATGCGGTCTTATATTCTCGCTTATTCGACACCAAAATTTTCTAGGAATAGTCCTTATTAAAAATCCTTCAATACCATTAGATATTAAATTAAATTGTTTTAGAGACACATAATCTTTTTCAGCAATATATCTTACCCCAATTAGGATTATCATACCAAAATTCGTAGACAAATCAAGTATATCTTTACTTTCTGGTCCAATTAATGTAATTCTTCCGTTATTTATATGATTTATGAAATCTAGGTTTGAGAAGGAATAAATTAAAGAAAAAGACTTTCTTTTAATACCTCCTAACTCAAGTGTAGTTTCACCTTCAAGAATTATATCTTTATGTTTGTCTAATCCTACTTTGATTTGTAAATTTTCAAAGAATTTAAGAGGATCTGATTTTTTTTCATAAATAAATACTTTTTTCCCTTTTTGGGATTCAGAGTCTATAAAATTTCGCAAATTATTGAGAAATTCTAGAAATAATTTGAGTTTCATATAATTTAAATTAAAGTTCTATAAAAATAATAAAAAAAGAAGATTAATAGTTTTAACTCTTAATTGCTTTATGTACTAATTCTGAAAGATCATAAGTTTTGATTTCATTGTTTTTAATATTTGATTTGAATTGATTTAAGCAGAACGGGCAGCAAGATACAAGTGCTTCAGCATTACTCTCTTTCGCTTCCTCAATTCTTTCTTTCGCTGCAAAACTAGATAAATCTTTAAACGCGGACCTCACACCCCCCCCAGAACCACAACACCAAGCATTTTGTCGGTTTCTTGACATTTCTATCAATTCAATCCCAGGAATATTTTTTAATACTTCTCTAGGGGGTTCATAGATTCCCATATGGCGACCTATATGGCATGGATCGTGGTAAGTTACTTTCATGTTTAGATTATTATTAAATTTTATCTCATTATCATTTAATTTCTCTAATAAGAACTCTGGTAAATGAAGTATCTCAATACCATGATCGAGTCCAAATTTCTTAGGATACATTTCTTTCAAGGTTCGATAGCAACCAGCACAAGAAGTAATAATCTTTTCGATTCCTTCCTTTTTAAAAATCTCTACATTGCTTTCAGCAATTTTTTTTGCTTGAGCAGTTTGACCAGTCATATATACAGGTGAGCCACAACAATGTTCATCTTTTATAATTTTAAAATCAGTTTGAATTGAATTTAATATTTCAGCAGTAGCTTTAGCAATATTTTGCTCCCTATAACTAGTGGTACAACCCACAAAATATGCTAATTTTGCATTTTGATTTTGTTTAATAGTTGATGATAACCAATTTGTGCGATCTTTATGCCGTTCCATATAAGGATTATATTCTGATGCAATGTGTTCCGAATATCTAATTTGTTCTGGCATGGGTCCTAAGCCTCTTTGAACAGCTTCCTCTCTCATTGCCATTAGCCATTCTCCAGCATAATGATGGATTTCTGGGATTTGACATTGTTGAGTACAAGCTAAGCATAGAGAACATTTATAAAATATTTTTGATAGATTTTCAGTCCAATTCAATCGATCTGATGAAACTGCCCAAGAAAGTAGATTTTTCCCTCCTAAGTAGTAGGCTTCGAATTTTCCATATTCTCCAGAGGGACAAACGCGATACCAACCTTCTTCTTGAAATCCAGTCCTACATGTTCCACACTTTCCACACTGATATAAAATATCTTTATAATAATCTAAAGTTTTATTTCTTTCTAATGAAATTCGATCTGCAAATATTTCTAATTCAGTTATTCCTGTACCCTTAATATATTTCAAATTCTTTTCTTTCTCCAACTCATTCACCTCCAATTCCATGACCTGGATTCATTATTCCATTAGGATCAAGAAGATTTTTAAGTTTTTCAATCAATTTAGTTGTAGCAGGATGAGTTTTATTCTTATAATATTCTACTACCCATAAAGGGGCTTTATACATTATAACGCCATCTAACTGCTGGACAACATCATGAATTTCTTTTAATACTAATCTTGCTTTTTTAATATCCTCGGGATCGTTTTTATTAAAGCATACGTTAGTGCGAGCAACGCAATAATGACCCCCAAATAGAATTCTGCTATAAAATTGTGGTGGTTTACCATGCCTGAGACAAACTTCTCTTGATAAACTATAATATTTTACAATGTCGCGTGTAGAACAATAAGACCCTATCCATTCACCACCCCCACCTCGACTAAAATTCCAACAACCCCATCCTTGAAATGGAGTTTGACCTCCTGTGGCGGGAGTTAAATCGTTAAAGATTCCTCTCATATCTTTTGGAAAGGTTTTTAGTTGAATATCAGAAGGTAAAGGATCGATCTTATATTCTCTACAAATAGTTTCAATAGCTTTACACTGTGCTTTATGTTGATCTTCTGTAAATGCTTGAGTCGTTATGAGTCCTAAGAAATCTGGTAGCCCTAAAGCAACTGGATCTATAGCTACATTCTTTTCAGAAAAACCCTGCATAGCTTGCGTCCACCCCATATTAAGAAAAACAAGATCACAGATTCCTAAACCTGCTTTTGAAAGCTTAAGCATCATAGGGACTCCAATTTCCACTTTGGAGCCAATAGGCATGTAATCTGTTCGATAGGGTAATTTAGGCCATAGTTTAATAGCACCTTTAGTAACTATGCCTGTGCCTCCTTCCCACCCTATAAATAATCCAGCTAGATCAGGTAATGGTTGTCTCCCATACCAATGATTTGAAAGGCTACAAGACCCCACCTTTATTAATTCGCCAGAACCTAATACAACTTCCATTCCATTTATAAATTCTGCTCCAGTTCCACCTAACATTCCAAGATCAAACATCCCATAACACAAACATGACGGAATAACCCCCGTCCCAGGAGGTGAAAAAGTTATTCCTGCTCTAAAATTAGGATGGTATTTATCTAAATATCCTTTTAAATCAGCCCAAGTAATTCCTCCTTCCACAACGATATACATATCATCTTCATTGACTTCAAGTACTCGATTCATGCGCCTTAAATCAACAACAATCCCTCCTTTTCGAGGGGTTGCAATAGAACCAAAATTTATTCCAGAAACCCAAGGAACTATTGGAATTTTATATTTATTAGCAATTTTAACAATATCTTGAACTTCTTCGGCTACTTTTGGCATAATTGCTATATCACATTTGCCCTCAGGTTCTGCAGTTATAAAATCATAATGATAAAGAAATTGTATTTCAGGCTCATCCGAAACATACTTTTCTCCGACAATTTGCTCTAATTCTGATATTACTTTACGTTCAATCATTTTTGGAAACCTTATTCAAATTAAAATAATTCAAGTTTTAAGAAAATAATTTGTTATAATAATTATTATATTTAAAATTCTTATATTTATAATTTTAAACTCACATTAGAGTCTGAGCAAACAGTTTAATTTTTTCTTTAATGACCTTTAATGGAGTAAAACGTTTATCTCCAACATCAAATTCAATAAGTAACATTGGAATTCCCAATTCATCCATAAGAGCTTCTCTTAATAATTGTGGAAAGGAGCCAAACTGTTTACAAGCCAAACTCTGGGTGTAAATAAAACAATCCGCACTGAATTCCTTGGCCATATTAAGACAATTTTCGAGCGAATTATAATAAAAATCAGTAGATTGCTTTACCATGGGCCATCCCATGCTTTTTCTTGCCATATCAAAAAACATGGTATCCAAATCTGATGCTGTATTTATTGGTTCTGAAAAATTATAGTTGAAAATATCAAAAAGTACACTCATACCCAATTCTCGATCCAACCATTCACATAAAGACATGTCAAAATAAGTTACCATATAAGGCCAAATAGATCTTATTTTTTCCTCACCTCCATGATGTTTTTTAGCTTTATATCTTTTTTTCACAATCTCTAACACTTCTTCATAAAAAGCTAAATTTTCTTGTGTCCCAGAAACAAGAATGAATGTACCTGCAGAAACTGCGTTATAGATATTTGAAATAGGGCTAGGAATAGCTTTAGTCAACTCAAATATTTCAAATCTAATTTGCTGTACTCGGTTTTCAATTTCAATATGAGTTTTCATCTTTTCAAAATCTGGTTCTTGACCTATCACCCTCCCTATTTCATATAAACTTTGCTTAATTTGGTTGCCATAATATTCATAACTCTTCTCATTTATACGAAATGGCATATCAGCAATTATTAAGGGGAATTTTTTTTCTAATCTAAAAAATGGATAGGATGCACATGTGTTATCACAAGGGGCAGTAGGTGTAAATATTGCATCAAATTGAAATAAGTCATCTAAGGCCATTCCCATTGGACCCTTTTGTGCTGTACATGTATGAAAGGGATGGCCCCAATTTATCATTAAATCATAGTATTTCTCTACACCATCCAATAATAGTGTTGACAAATAATAACCGGTTCCTTCAAGGCATACGGGAACACAATCAAAACAGGAGAGATATTCAGCAGGAATCGCAAAATGGTATCCTACGATTGGCAACCCTTCTTTTGCTTTTGTGAGATTTTTCTTTAAAACCGATTTTACTTTGTCAAGAGCTATTCTCAATTCTGGTATTCCATTTTCAGGAAGGATTCCTTCAACTAATTGGTGAGTAGCTGAAATAGATTCATAAAGCATCCTAATTGGTATAACTCGATTCTCCAATTCAAAACTTTTTTCCATGATTATTCACCACCTACTCTTAATTTATAATCTGAATTTATTAAGAAATCATTTCGAGAAATGCTTCTATTCTTGTTTGCATTCTTGTGGTATCAGTTTGGTAAAATTCTCTATCCATATTCAGAATAGGAATATTTAATTCCCTTAATTCATGAAGTAACATCATATTTTCACATCCATAAAGATCACAATTATTTACTCTTTGTAATATTACTCCATCGACATTTGCTCTATCAATTTCTCTTTTTAAAAATTTTAGTCTCCTAACATGATCATCCATCATTCTAGGGCAAGACATTCTGAAATATACCCTATTTATAATACTCTCTAGCGGAGTACGCCCCTCAGCTACTTTTACATCATCTAAGAAATTCCGTGTACCAAAACATAAGAAATCAGATACTAAAATTGCCCCCGAATTCTCAATAAGCTTGGTAAAGGATATATCATCAACTTCACTGCCAATCAACATTATTCTTTTAGAATTTCCATTTATTCCTTCTTTTTCATTTAAAATACCATAAATCCGTTCCAACTCTTGATTGGCAATATTTTTTGGAACTGAGGCGTTTGCTATTGATATTTGTAGAGCTTCAGTTCCGTTAAGTTTTGGTGCATCAATAATTCGTAATTCGTGAATTTTTCTAAGGAGTCTGCGATTTTCATTATGTATTTCTATCGAAGATTGAAGAGCCTTATTGGTAATTGCTTTTTTTATGAAATTTTTCTCAATATTTTCTTTTAATTCTTCAATTTCTCTTTTGTACCAATAAAAACCTTCTTCTGTAATAACGTGAGGAATAGAAACATAATATCTTGGAACTCTCTTCATAAATCCTTCTCTTCGAAATACTTTTAAATCAAATAATTCAAACATACGTCTAGAATGATCACAAGAATTACAAATAAAAAGAGCATCTAAAAAATCATACATACCTCTTAATGCCATATCCAAAGTTGCTCTAACAAAAGAGCACGTGAATCTTACCATATAGATATCTGCTAAATCCGTATATTCATGTCCAGTTGCTCTAATTCTATAAGGGAATAAATCTGCAGCATATAGTAATTCTTCTGGAATATATGTACAATAATGACCTATAATTTTTTTATTGTTTTTTTGCCATTCTGTTATATATGGATTTACTATTGTGTTCGAAATTCTTAGAAAAGGATCGTCCTGCAAATTCATATTTAAACCTCATTTATCATTTTTATAAACGCTGTGATTACCAATCATTATGCATCTTACCCATTTTAAAGTGGTAATATATGAGCCTTTGATCCTTACTTTTCCAGGAATTATATATTTCAACAATTTAAGCAATCCAAAAAAATTGTTTTTTGATCTTACAATCGAACTGAATACTTGAAGTATCTTTTCTTCTTTAACTGCTATTATAACTCTAGAAACTGGATTTTTGGCTCTATCAACATAACAATCAAAATTTTCTCTATCTGTTGTTAAAATAAAAGTTAAATATTTATCCATAGCTTTAAAATATACTTCAATTTCTTGACCATCAACTTTACCAATTGATTTAAATATTTCATCCGAACCAAACAAATCAACTAGCATTTTGGCTAATCTACCAACAGTACTAATTTTAGTTTCCTTAATTAAATTCTTGGCTTTTAGATCTCTACTCAAATTATGAAATTTTTCTATTTGAGTGATATTATCCACCTTTCAATTGATATTCTGAGAGAATTTAAAGATTTATTCACAATTTATGTACTGAATATTATTATATGAATTTTAAATTATTTAAAGATTTATTTGATAAATAGAAAGGGATGTCAAGAAAGGAATTTTAATCTTATGTTAAAATACTTATCCTAATAGAAGCCTTAAAAAAAATAAGGTGCTCTTCTTGAACTAAATTTTTTCATACGGTTCAAAAGTCTTACAAATTGAGTCTTCTTTTATGTATTTATTTTTTATTTTACAATGAGATATTTCCTCATGAAAATACACACAATCGTCACAAGAATAAAGGTGATTTCTTACTTTTTCTTTAATTTCCTTTAATTTTCCGGGATACACTCCCTTATTTAACATTAACTTAAGTTTCTCGTATGGAGTAGCCGTTATTTTACAATAAATGATATTGGGGGAGGGAGGTTCCCACATTTGGATTAAAGATATTTTATCAGTTGTGGTTTCACGTTCTGTATAACCACATCTACAGGTTTTTTTTCTTAATAAATTTCCACATTCAGGACAAAATTCAACCATTAATCTCTTATCATCTTAATAAATGTTTTAACCAATTTATTCTAGTTCATTAAAACCCTTAGTTTTTATATCTGGGCGTGGTGGTACTCTATAATAAATTTGTGTAGGATATCCGATAATAATTACACCCCCCACAAAACCGTCAATCCCCGCAATTTTCTTACGTGCTTCTAAACTCCATGGAGTACTCATGGAGAGAACTCCATGAGCTAATCCAATCCAACAAGTTCCCAGTCCTAATGTTTGAGCACATAACATTCCGTAGGTCAAAGCTATTGTGGAATTCATACCATCTCCTGGATTACTTGAGTGTATTATCATTACATGGGGGGCATTATAAAATATGCTATCTATTCCACGCTCTCTGGCTTTTCTCATTCTTTCACTATACCGTGGATTATTTGAAGCAATGATTCGATCCATAACCAATTCTGATAACTTTTTGATTTTGTCATCATCAGAAATTATAGTACATTGTAATGTTCGGATATTGCCTCCCGTAGGGGCATATTTCATAGTATCTAAGACTTTTTCTAATAAAACCCTTGGAACTTTTTTCTTTTTAAAACCTCTAATTGACCGTTTAGCACTCATAAATTTATGCATAGTTTCATACGGAATTAAAGTACTTGGATCCTGAACTTCTTCAAATGTTATTACGTCTCCTAGATTCTCATACAAAATCGCATCCATTTTACACATTGCTATGCACCGCCCACATAAATAGCAAAGATTATTAGGATCTTCAAATACGATTTTATTTAGTTCTTTATCACGTCTAAAATATCCTGTGCATACATAATAGCAAATTTGACAATTGTTACATTTTTCATAATCTATTCCTAGTATTGGCATAATTAATAAAAATTCAGTTTAAGTAAGTTTTCGATTTATTTTTGCTTCTTTGAATAATAAGAAGTAATTTAATTATTTTTTTTTAATTTCGAAATTTACATCTTCGAATTTATTATGGATTATGCGGTAGATTTTAAATTTTCCATCGTCGACCGCGTGATTTACTATTTCATTAATATCACTTTCATTAAGAAAGCTTTCTGAAACAAGTTTTTCAATTTTGGAATAAATTAGTTCTCTAATCTTATATGTGAATCTATTCTTCTTTTTTTCATTAATAGCTTCTGATAGCTCAAGATGTTCTTTATGATCCCATATATTCTGGATAAGTTCATCTACTCCCTCCCCTGCAATTGCATCAGTCATAGAAACTGGTGGCCTCCACCCACTTTGAAATACGGTATCATCAAGCATCATTTCAATTTGAACAGCTATATCTTCCCCACCTAAGTCTTTTTTGTTTATGTTGTATATATCACCAATCTCAATAATCCCTGCTTTCTGCATTTGAATTGCATCACCATATCCTGGAACTAACACTACAACTACAGAATACGCAAGATTATAAATATCAAATTCAGCTTGCCCAACACCAACAGTCTCAATTATAATTATATCCATTCCATATGCTTCAAATAATAAACAAATATCAAAAACTGCTCTTGAGATTCCCCCTTTATAACCCCTTGATGCTAAACTCCGTAAAAATACGTTTGGATGTAGCGAAATATCTGTCATACGAACCCTATCACCCAAAAATGCCCCTCCACTAAAAGGAGATGTAGGATCAACGCAAATAATTCCCACAGATTTTCCTTCTTTCAACATATTTTTTGTTATTTGGCCTGTTAATGTACTTTTTCCGACCCCAGGAGAACCTGTTATTCCTATAATGTATGAATCATGATTTATATCTTCAAAATGCTTAAATATTTCATGTGCTCTCTCTGGTTCATTTTCGATAAGTGTTATCAATTTTGCTAAGGCAATTTTATCTTTTTTTTTAAATCTACTAATGAGAGTTTCTATATCATATGAAGCATTCAATGAAATACATTCCTCAATGAAAAATAGATGTAAAATTATAATTTGATAAAAAAAATGCTACATTTCTTTTTTATTTTTTGACATAGTGTTTAATAAATAAATTCTTGATAATTAAAAGGTAAATGAAAAAAATTATAAAAAAGCTGATTTAACTTCTCTTATTTTTTTACGTTTTTTCTTATAAACTCTACGATATCGCTTGTCATTGACCCTGGGCCATATACATTAGCAACACCCATCTCTTTTAATTTAGCAAAATCCTTCGCGGGAACTACTCCACCAACTAATATCATAATATTGTCAAGTACACCACGTTCTCTTAAGAGATCAATAATTTGTTGTGTATAGGCAAAATGAGCTCCAGAATGAATACTTAATCCAATTACATCAACATCCTCCTGGATAGCAGACTCAACAATTTGTTGGGTATTTTGAAATCCTCCAAAAATGAGTTCCATCCCTGCATCCCTTATCGCTCTTGATACAACTATGCCCCCACGCCAATGTCCATCGATGCCTGGTTTAGACATCAAAACTCTTATCTTCTTCTCACTCATAATTGATACCTCCGTAAATTAAATTGCTAAGGGAGGGTCCCAAGTTCCCCAAATTTCCCTGTATATGTCACATACTTCCCCACATGTAGCTCCTTCCTTTGTGGCTTCCATAACGATTGGCATTACATTTTCTTCTTTTTCACAAACATTCCGTAGTTTATCAAGGATTTTTTCTAATTTTGCATTATCCCTACGAGCTTTTAACTTTTCAATTCGACGAACTTCAATATCTATTGCTTCTTTATTTGTTCTAAAAACGTCTGTGACAGTGTCATAAGGAACAGGGTATTTATTAACTCCCAACATAATTTCATCACCATTTTCGATTTTCATTCTTCGTTTATGAAAAGCGTCCCTCATCTCTTTATATAAAAATCCAGTGGAGAGTGCTTTATCAATAGTTCCAACCTTTTGGATTTTATCAATGTATTTCCACACTCTTTCTTCAACTTCATCTGTTAACCATTCAATAAAATAAGATCCAGCGAGAGGATCTATAGTATTATGGATTCTAGTTTCATCTGAAATTACTTGTTGAGTTCTTAAGGCTACTAAAGCTGCTTCTTCGGAGGGTAAACAAATAGCTTCATCATACGAATTTGTGTGTAATGATTGGCATCCACCTAAATTTGCTTCTAAGGCTTGAATTGCTGTTCTTACAATATTAATTTTAGGTGATTGTGCCGTTAAAGAAGAACCAGCAGTTTGTACATGGAATCGAAAACCCAGATTTCTAGGATCTTTTACTTCATACTTATCTTTCATTAATTTATACCAAATCCTTCGAGCAGCTCTAAATTTAGCAATCTCTTCAAAAAAGTCCTTATGCGCTGCTAAGTGAAATGCCAAACGCCCAACAAAATCATCAGCTTTCCATCCCCTTTCAACTAAATTATCAATATGAGAACAAGCACTTGCAAATACAAAACCCAATTCTTGGACAGCATCGATTCCTCCTTCTCGGTAATTATATCCAGTAAAGTTTATAGGGTGCCATTTTGGTACATTTTTTTGTGCGACTGTCCATTCTATAAAATCACATGCTAATCGAAGAATGTGATAAGGGGGACTATTTTTATATGGGATGTAGCCAACTGTCATTGTTAAAATATCATTTTGAGTTGTTCCCATCAATTGTTTAATATCATATCCACGCATTTTTGCCATGTTAAAATACATTGAGCAAACGGGAGCAGAAGTAAAAGGTTCTACAACTAAGGCTACACTAATTTTGTCTATTGGAATATCTTCAGTGAGAGCAAAAAGACTGTCTATACAATAAAGTGGTACACCAGATGTCCCCACTTCCGGGGCTCCGTCTTTATTAGTAGGATCAATTCCATTAAACGTTAAAGCATCTACAGCGGCACTAAAACCAGTTTCACCATTCGCATATAGAAATTTCCATCTCTTATTTGTTTCTTCAGGAGTTCCATGACCAGAAAATAGTCTCATTGTCCAGAGTCTTCCTCGATACATTGAAGGATAAACACCTCTCGTATAAGGAGGGTAACCCGGGTAGCCAATATTTTCAAAATAATCACCTTTTACATCTAAAGGTGTATATAATTGCTTAATAGGAATATCAGAATCCGTAACGAATTTAATATTGCGCTCTTTTGCACCTTTTATTTTTTCATCCCATTTCTCTTTTTCTTGCTTTATTTTATAAAGATAATTTTTATCAAACAAGATTTAATCACATTGATCTGTTTTGATTTGAATATTCAATCTAATAAGTTTAATTATAATCATTTACTAAAATACTTAATCGTTCAAAATAGTACAAATAGTTCTATTTTGAATATTAATAAAATGAATATATTATATTATCTGAATCGAGAAACTGGTTAAAAATGTCTGAAAAATTATGGTTTAAAGTAGCAAGAAATTTTATAAAAGCGGGAAGGTTACCAATAAGAGTAAGTGATATCATTATAGAAATAATGCAAACTCTACTTACTGAAGAACAAGCGAAATTTATTACATTACTTAGAAAGGCTTCATATAATTTTGATGAGATCAAGCCTTTAACTGATATGGATGATGAGTCTCTTAATAAGATGTTAAATGATTTAATGAACATAGGTGTGATTTCTGGTATTCCCAGCAGAAGTACAGGAGTTATGGTTTATCGGAAGACTCCCTTACTTCCGGGAATTATTGAATTTACCTTGATGCGTGGCGAGACTGATGAAAGAGCAAAAAATCTGGCAAGATTATACTCCAGATTATATAAACAAGTAGTCCAAGATACTCAAACTAATTATGATCAAATGGTTCAAGAATTCAAAAACGGTCCTTCACTTGATAGAGTCGTTCCGGTTGAAGAAGAAGTAGTAGTAAAAGATGAGGTTGTTTTGCCCCTGGAAGAAATTTCAAAATTAGTTGAGATGCATGATACAATTGGAGTGACGGTATGCTATTGTAGACATAAAAAAGATCTTCTTGATGAGCCATGTGAAACAACAAAAGAAAGAAGAAACTGTTTTTCTTTTGGTAGAACTGCTGAATTTCTTATTCAACATGGATTTATGGAAAAAATTTCAAAAGAAGAAACCATGGAAATAATGAAGAAAGCTGAAGATGAGGGTCTGGTTCACAAAGCATTTCATACAAATTTGGATATAGAAAAGGATCTTGATGGTATTTGTAATTGTTGTAAATGCTGTTGCGGTACATTTCTACTACATTATACCGGAGCAATTCCCTTAATGGATTTAACTTCCCATCTAGCCCATGTAGATGAAGAAATATGTTCTGCATGTGGAACTTGTGAACAAAGTTGTGCTGCTGAGGCTATTGAAGTTGTTGATACTGTGGCTGTTGTTAATGAAGACAGGTGTTTAGGCTGTGGAGTTTGTGCTCATTTATGCCCTGAGAACGCAATAAACTTAGAACGAACCGAAATGAGAAGAGTATTTATACCTCCTCCAGAAATAAGTTAAATTATTATTAAATTTTATTTTTCTTCTTAGTTAAAATTGATAATTCTTGACATTTCTAACCTGACTTCATGCTTTTCAATGTCTTGATTTGAATATGCAATAAGATCAAACCCCGTTAAATTGAAATCATTTTGGAGATAAAATGAAATGGCAGGAAAATTCGAGCTTTGACATTCTAGAGTTAGAGCTCTACAATTCCACTCTTTTGCTTTTGATATTCCATATTCTAATAATTTTTTACCAATACCCTGCTTTCTATAGTCTTGCTTTACATCGATGTTCCACAATCTAGCAGTGTTATTCCATTTCTGGTGAGAAATACAAATCCAACCATATTCTTCACCTTCTTCATTTACCATAGTATAATAATCAGCATCTTTTATAAAATCATTAAATACTAATTCTTCTTTTTGTTTTTTGAAGATAGAATAGAATTTTTTTTTCTGAATAGATATTCTCCAACCTCTATTTTTACTAGTTGTTTGGAGTTTAATATCATAATAATAATCAGATTCATACGTAAATACTGATTTTTTATTATTTGGATAATCTTTACTAAAGATCTGGATGATTTTCATAAGATAATATAAAAATAATTTCAATTATTCTTGTAAATCCATATAAACTTTTAATTATTATTTAATAGAAAGATTATTATTCATCTATTAGAGCCTTATTTAGTCGTCTGAGCTCGTCCTAATAAACATTCTCGAAAATCCGATTCAGAGATGCTTTTTGCTAAATCTGAATATAATTACAAAAATCAAATCATTATATTTTTTCTTTATTTATTAAAAAGGGAATTTTTGCAATTTTTCAACAGTTTCAGAATCAAGTTTAGAAAGAGCATAAGAAGCTACAGGTACAATACAACCACAATTTTCACATAATAAAGGAGAATTTCCCATGACACAGAATTTGCGCTGACCATTAGGGTAATAACTTTTAATCCCTCCACTTTTAAAAATACAATGAGGTATAAATTCTTTAGTCATGTATAATTCAAGCATTTTCCTGGAAATTAGTATAAAATCATCGAAATCTGACATAACCTTTAATATACTACGAATTACCGTTTTCAATTTTTCTCCTTTTATTAATAAAGGATCATTAGGATAACCGGTATACATTAAGAAAAATATACCTGAAACTCCCGTATTATAAGCAATATTCACAACATTTTCAATATCCTTATAGTTTATGGCAGTTATAGTAGTAGAGATTAAGACTCTCTTATCCTCTTTGATATTTTCGATTACTCTTTGAAATATATTTGCTCCTCTGATATTATTATGTATTTCCTCTCCACCATCTAAGCTGACCCAATAAATAGGTTGTTTATGATGATCAAACCAAGGTAATTTGATAATGCCATTTGAAGCAATTTGGACTGAGGGAAACATTTTTATAGCTTTATGTATTAACTCCATTCTAAGAGTAGGCTCTCCTCCTGTTAATGAAGCACTTTTAATACCTAATTTACTGTGATAATCAAAAATTTTTAACCACTGTTCATCACTTAAATCTTTTATTTTTCTTGTTGAATAATTAGCCAACTCTTGGACAGAAGACCTGAAATAACAATGCCTACATTTTAAATTACACTGCCATGTTAAATCATAATTTACTCCAAATGGAATTTTCTTTATTTTATGTTTTAAAAAGTAAGCTCCATATGAAAATCCTTTTAAAATATTTTCTGGTGTCAATAATTTAAATATGGAAATCGCTCGGATCACCTTGATTATGATCAAATAAAAAAAAAGAACTTTTAAGGTTTTTAGAAACCTGAAAAATATGTCAGATTTAATCTGATATAAATGACAAGGTTAATTCTTTAAAAATGATAAAAATCTATATTTATCTAATTCAACCCAGATGGTAAATTAAAACTAAAAAAATGAACCCACAAGATATATTGGTATATGTTAGTTTATGTGTTTCAATTGCTGTACTTTTCTTTATAATCTGGGACCATATTAAAGATGACAGGATTTTAGCACGTGAGGTTCAAGATTTTTATATTGATATTGAGATGTTAATATTTACCAATTTACAAGTGAAATACTATGAAATATTACAAAGCAGTAAAGGAGAGATGGAAGAACAAGAACTTAAAACATTAGTCAAAAATAAAAATCGAGACATAATTCAAAAAAGTTATCTAAATGCTAAAATTAGTCAAAACTTTAAATTATATGCTCAATATCTTGGATTAACTCATAATAAGGAGAATGACGCTTATTTAAATGGCACAATCTATATTTTAAAAACTGATGGAAGCTTATTAAAAAGAAATATTGAAAATAACACAGAAGAAAATATAATCGACTCATACCATGAAATCAAACCTCAACAAATCAAAGAATTATCGTTATATCTTAATAGTTTACGTTTTTATTGGAAAAAAAAATATTTTAAATTTATTTTCCGACCGCATTTACACCAAAAAATTGTTTTTGAAGACTTACTAGGCTACATAAACCCATTAGAACAAAAAAAACAAAAAGAAATTATTAGAGTTTGGAGAAAAAGAAGTAAAGCCTGAGAATTTCTAAATTTTTGATCATAATAAATGATGAGTTAATTTTGCATTATTTTGTGTTTGAAAATTATATTATAGACATCCCTTGCGAATTTAGGTTGAAAATCAAATATTTTTTGGGGATTAAAAGTTAACAATCGAAATTTGACAATTATGCTAATGTTAAAATTTACTATATCAAATTGAGGTTTAATCCGAAAAATATTCTTCTGATTATATAAATCACAAAGTTCTGTTACTTCATTTATGAGAACTCTAAATCCTTTATAGGGAAAAGCCATTTTAAAAGTATAATTATATAATTTTGGGAAATATTTACTAGAAAAGGAATTGTAAGCCTTTTCTAAATTACTTTCAAATTCCCTTTTTGAACTTGATGTATCTTCATAAATACCTTTAAACCCAATATCCTGAGGAGCGAGGATCTTATTTTTAAAATCTTCAAATGATTTTTTTTTCCCTAATTTAACAGTATAATTTACAATTTTGGAGTAAAGAACTTGAGCGTTTGACTTCTCGATTATTATATTATCAAATGTTTCTAATTTCACTTTAGTTATATTTATTGCTCGTATAATTCCTTTATCGTCTTCAATTTTAACTAAATCATCAACTTCAAAAGGTCTTATTAACATGAGAACAATGCCAGAAATAAAATTAGAAAATATTCCACTGGAAGCAAAAGCAATTGCAGTACTTATTGCTCCAGTAAGCACTGCTGTGTATTCAATAGGGATTGAACCAATAACGGGAAAGCCCTCAATAATAAAAAATGCAAAAATAAGAACAACACCTATTTTTAGAGTAAAATTAAGAATAACCTTCTGTTTTAAGGGTATTTTTTTACTTTTAGCAAATATTGAAGAAACCAACTTATTAATGATATAAAGCCCAACTCCTATTATTGCAAGATATATTAATGCCTCTAAATCTGAACTGAAGATTGCCATCCTTAATCCACCTCTTTGCTATTTTGTGAAGATTCTTGTGCTTTTTCATTCCAACCATAATTAATTTCTTCATCATAAATCTTAAAAAGGATTTCTTTCAAGAATGGATCTGTGTAGGTTAAAATCAACTTCGGATTTTCTGTAATAATCTGAATAGTTATACTTAAACGATTTATAAGCCCACTAACAGTAGTATTTGCATAAAAATAAGGTTTTTTCCCAAATATGGGTTCATATTTCTCAAAAATTGGATCCAATAATTCATTAAGCTTATTTGAATCTACAGTACCTAAAAGTTCTACTACCTTAATATAACGAGTTAATTTTTTTTCACCAGTGATAATTTTACCGATTTTTTTGACTACTTTAGAGATTTCTATTTTTTTTCCCTTTTCTATAGGTTTATGCGTAAATCGGATTACAGAGGAATTAAATGCATTTTTATTAGGTATATATGTAATAGAACCATCAAAATCTTCTAACTTTAAGCTATTTAAGGTTATCTCCTTTACAATACCTTGAACTCCATTTGTTTCAATCAAATCACCAGCTTCAAAGCCTTCTGATGATAAAAGCATTATTCCTGAAGCAATATTATTTATAATATTTTGAAAAGTCAGAGAAATTGCCACAACCAAAAAAGAGATTATTGCTACAAAATAAATTGGTGAAATAACAGACAATAGCCAAAAAGGAAATATCAACCACAGGATATTGATTATAATCATCAAGATATAACGAACAATCAAATTTTTAATTATAGTCTGAAATACATCAATTAAAATAGATCTAAGGACATAAGCAACCATGTTCAAAAGGATTAAATTTAATAAAAATTGCTCAAATCCAAAATAAAAATAACCTAGAATAAAAAGTCCTATAATAGTAATCCAAATGAAGATTTTATAAAGTCTTTTCATATTTTAAACTTCAACTCCAAGGTTTTTATTAATTCTACAAGGCTAATTCTTTTATAAAAAAATTATAAGAATAGTTTTATTATAAAAGTTTACATAATATTTAAAAAAAAATGATTTTCTGATAACCCTTAATTATAAATAGTTTTCTAAGAACAGATTAAATGAAGGGAAGCCCAAATTTTATTGACAATAAATATATAGATAATAGATAATTTTATTCTTAATATTTATAACATAAGTTATTATGAAAATTGATAAAATAAAAACAATTATTTTTGATTTAGGGGGCGTATATTTTACCCCAGGTTCTTTTTTAGCAATAGAGAAAATTAAAGAGATTTACGACATTAAAAATGAAAAATTACTTCGAGAAATTTTTAGTGATAAACCAAATTCTGAGGGAAATCTTTTACGTAAAGGTTTAATGACTATTGATGAATTTGAGGAAAACTTATTCTTTAAACTAGGAATTAATAAAAAAGAAAAAAAGCATACAAGATATATATGGTTTGGTTCATATTGTATCCACTATGGTATTGAAGAATTATTAAAGAATTTGAAGAAGAATAATTATAGATTGTTGATTTTTAGCGGAAACATAAGAGAACGTATAGACTATTTAGAAAAAAAGTGTGGATTTTTAAAGTATTTTGATGATACAATATTAAGTTTTGATTATAAAATGAATAAAGATGATATTGAATTTTATAATGAACTAATAAAACATTTAGAATGCGAACCCTCTGAAGCTATTTTAATCGATGATGAGAAAAAAAATATAAAAATAGCAAGATCTTTAGGATTGAAAGGAATTCATTATTATTACACTGAAAAATTAATAGAAGATTTAAAAAAATATGGTATCTCTCTGGATCCATAAACCAAACTCAAAAGAAAAAGGTTTATCTAAACCCTTCTCTTCTTAAGGTTCCAATTTTCTTATAAAATCATCTTAAGAAAACTTTTATTTTAAAAGCTAATTTATTAATAAATTAGTCAAAAGAAACCATAAATTTTTTGAGTGAAAAAAAATGAGGAGAATATCTCGACCTTTACATAAAATGATTCCATCTAGTAAAAGAAAGAAAAAGGTTGGGCTTCCTCCAGGAACTTTAATTTATACAGGGGACAAAGTAAAAGAAAAAACTAAAATTAAGGTAACAGATTATACAGAAGACCGTTTTATTATGCAAGAATTTGAGGATATTAAAAAAAATCTTACTCAAATTGAAAAATCATTAATTAGATGGATTGATATATATGGTCTTGCAGAAGTAGAAATTATTGAAGAGATTGGTCGCCAATTTGATTTACATCCTCTCATATTGGAAGATATTTTAAATCCAAATCAAAGACCTAAATTAGAAGATTATGGAAATTTTATTTTTGCAGTATTAAAAAAATTAAGTTGGAATCAAGAAGAAGAAGAATTTGAATATGAACAAATTAGCTTAATTTTGGGGGAAAATTATGTAATATCCTTCCAAGAGAGAGATACGAATCTTTTCAATCCTATTTATGAGAGGATACAAGTTCCAAAGGGAAGAGTTCGATTAATGGGAGCAGACTATCTCTTTTATGTTTTAATTGATATTATAATAGACAATTATTTTATAGTATTGGAAAAAGTAGGTGAGGATATAGAAAATATTGAAGATATATTAATAAAGAAACCTGAACCAGAAACCTTACAGCTTATTTATCGATTGAAAAGATCTTCGATTGAATTAAGAAAATCAATTTGGCCAATAAGAGAAATAATCAATAAACTGCAACGTGAACAATCAAAGTTAATCAGAGATGATTTACAAATCTACTTAAGAGATATATATGATCATATTTTTAGAATTAGTGATCTTTTAGAAAATTATCGGGATATCATTTTTGGAATGTTAGATATGTATTTATCCAGTGTTAGCAATAGGATGAATGATATTATGAAAGTTTTAACGATTATATCCACAATTTTTATTCCACTATCATTTCTAGCAGGTTTTTATGGGATGAATTTTATTTATATGCCTGAATTTTCCTCTCCGTTTGCATATCCAATTTTAATCATCATAATGTTTGCGATAGCTTTTACCATGTTGTATTTCTTTAAAAGGAAAAAATGGATATAATTCCTTAAACCCTTTAATTAATTTACTATATAATTAGAGAAAAAAAGTTTATTCGGCTAATATAACTCCGGGGTGTCTTATTTTCTCCCTTTCTGCCAATTTTAAGGAAAGTTCCTTTTTTAATTCTGCTAGATTATTTTCTTTTTTCTTAATATCCTTTTCCTTTTCCAAAACGTCATTCTTTTGTTTTAAAAGATTTTTTTTGTGACCCTCGAAATTATTTTTAGCTTTCAAAATTTTACTTTCTGAATTAGTTCTTCGAGCTACTTTAACATATATCGTTTGTTTCTTAGCCAAATTTTGTCGCGCTTTTGCTACATCTAATTTTTCCTTAGACAATTTTAATTTTTGTTCAGCTATTTGCTTCTCAACTGAAGCAATTTTCTTATGAACCTCAGCAATCTCTTTTTGACTTTTTGCTATATTTTTGTTGTAATTGGCATAATCTTTTTCATTTTTTAATTCTTCTTCTGAAAAATCTAAAATTTGATTTTTTTTAATTTCTGATTTTTCGGTTGCTAATACACTTCTCTTTTCAGCTAATTCTTTTTTTATGTCAGCAATTTCATATTCAAGTTTGTATAGAGTTTCTCTTGCTTTTGATTTTTTAATTTCAGCTAGAGCATTTATTTTTGATTTTTGGGCTAGTTCTTTTTCAAATTGCGCTATTTTCAAATTGTTTTCAGCTTCTTTCTCTATAATAATTAAATCTTCCATAATTTTTTACCTTGTTTTAATTTTTATGAGCTCATCCTTTATTAAATTTTTCTTGAATTTTAAAATTCTAATTAATTTTAAATTCTAAATGGATTAAATTAGATGTTTTTTCCTCTATTTTTGTTGTAAATTCTAGTTCAAAATATTTAGATAGGAGATATTTATAAAATTCTGTGAAAAAATTGGAATAGACCTCGTCCATATCGTGCAAACCTCTAAATATGAAAGAGTTTTCCCTGGTCTGAATATCAAGTGTATTAAACCATTTCAATCCATTTTTGCCAAAAAAATTAATTAAAAAAGCAGTATAAGATCTCAAGGTTTCTTCATTCATTGGTTTTGCTGTTGAAAACTTCATTAGATCTGAAAATAAATCAGCAAAATCTTTAGCTATTATATTTAAAGTTTGTGCATCTAATTTAGAGAGAATTTTTGAAAAAATCGATTTGGATATCATAATCATTTGGTTAGTTTGATTTAATAATTCTAAATTTAGCCATTGCTCAATAGCATCTTTAGCAACCAAACCACGCGTCTTATTCTCTTGTTTTGCAATTAGTTCTAATTTCTCAATTATTTCTTCTGAAAGCCTAAATCCAAGAAAATTGCTAGTTTTCTTCATTTCTTTATTTGCCATATTAAATATAGCCTTTTTTCCAGTTTGATTCTCTTTTTTTTAATAAAATGATGATATCAAAGTATATAAAGTTGTCGATAGATGGATTTGTTTTCATATGAAAACATTTAAATACTATGCAACAATTAAAAAATAACAAACACTAACCAACAAAATATAGGAGGTAATTAACTTAATGGAAGGGGACCCGAAAGAAAATAAGAAGAAATATGATTATGAAAATGATGATTATGGTAATGAAAATGATGGTTATTACGAAGATGATGATTCTGACGAAGAAGATGATTGGGATTATGAAGATGAGGAAGAAAAAGAAGATTTAGATAATTTTAACGAGATATATAGTTAGAATAAATAAAATTATAGTAAAATAAATAAAAAAAGAGATGAGAATATGGAAGAAGTTAAAAATATTGAAAAGATAGCTGAAGAAAATTCAAATTTAGCCAAAATTGAAAAAGAATCTGCTAGTGAAATGAAAGAATTAGCTAAGCAATCTGTAAAAAGGGCTAAAGCCAGAGAAATGCTTGCTAGGAAT
The DNA here is from genome assembly GCA_048941285.1 of Promethearchaeota archaeon. Lineage (GTDB taxonomy): Archaea > Asgardarchaeota > Lokiarchaeia > Sigyniarchaeales > SOKP01 > Loki-b32. The sequence continues at coordinate 56,053 of JBHLNS010000006.1, read as the reverse complement.
GAAATTGAAGTAGCAAAAGTTCGAGAGAGATTGGCAGAAAGAAGTAAGAAATTAGTTGAAAAAAAAGAGAAAGTGAAAGATCTTTTAAAAATAGGTGATGATCTTTTAAAAGCGGAAAGAGTACAAGCGAGATACAACCAAGAAGTTGCTAAAATTCAAACAGAAATAGCTGATATTCAAAAAAAGATTGCAAATGTTGAAACTGAAATTACTGAAGTAAGAGTTAAAATTGCTAATAAGAAGCTTGATGAGGCTAAAGAAAGAGCTAATTTAGCAAAAAGAATTATGGTTTATGTAAAATTAGTTAATAATAATGCACCTGGTGAGAAAATCTCTAAAGCAGAAGAAGCATATCATAGAATTCAGAAGTACTTAACCAAGATTGAAACCGATGCCCTAGATTTGAATAAAAAAATAGTTGAAAAACAGAACAAATTAGCTGATCTTAAGAAAGATCTATCAGAAAAATTAAATGAACGTGAAAAGGTTAGACCTTTAGAACCAAGTTCTTAAAAAATTAAGGAGATAATTTTTTTTTTTAATTTTTAAAATCGAATTAAAATGAAAATAGAATAAGTAAAGTGCTAAATAACCTAATGATATTAATTGTGCTTGTATATGGAGCGTTTATTATATCTTTAATATTATTGATATATATATTTAGAGAACAGTTGAATAAAGAATCAAATGAGTCTTTTATCATTCTTACTATTATATGTCTGGTGATAATTTTTTTAATTCCCTTAATCTTAGGATTTACCCTATAATTATTTTAGAAAAATTAGGTAAGCATTTTATTCTTTTTTATGGCTTTTTTCTATTTTTTCTTTTAAATGCTCGATTTCATTACTTTTTTTTTCTAATTCTTGTTTCAAATTTACACTTTCAAGACTTAGGTCATTTAATTCCGTATTAATCTTTTTACTATCTCCCTCAATTACCGCTTTCTCTATATTACTTAATTCTATATTTAATTGTTCGATCTTATTTTCTCTCTCACTGAGTAATTCCCTTAAGCGTTTAATTTCCTCTTCTTTCAATAATATTTCTTGTATTATCAGTTCTTTTTCATCCATATCAATTATTTCTTCGATTCTTGTCATATATCGTTTTATTGTTGTTATTTTTAGTTCTTTTTCTTCCTCTTTCTTGAAAAACAGAGCAATATTACTATCTTCACCAAGTTTTAAAATAATAATTGAAATATCATCAGTTTCAAAAATAATTTTTTTATAATTTTCAAAACTATAATTGGAGATATCATATAGCTTTCTCGCATGATTTAAAATTTCTGCTAAATTCTCGCCTAATTTAGGAATATTAGTTTCTTGCTCAAACGTAGTTTGAAAAATTATACCACTATTATAGAACATAGCAATATGTTTAACTTCTGGTAAAGCTGCTTTTATTCTTAAAATATTTTTAAAAACCAACTAATAATCACCTTATTATTATTTCTCTTAGTTTAGTACTAAAATTATTCATACGTGATTTAATATTTTTAGAACCAAATTTATTCAAACAATAGATTACTATTAAAAATAAACCCACAATCGCTAAAATAATAATGCCTATTTGTAAATAAAAAATTAAACAATAATAAATTGAAATAATTAATAATTGATAATTCGTTGTAACAAATCCTAATTTGAAAAATGATTTAAAACTTATAGGACGCTTGTTTTTTTCGGCAATATTCACAACAAGAATATTGTCTCCTAATGGTGTCAAATTATCTCCCCAATTTGCTCCAAATGCAAGGCTATAAAAAATTTGTTTTCTATTAAATATTGAAGCGGTTTCTGTCATTGTATTTGCAACTGGAATTAATACTTTAGTTATTGGGATATTATCAATGCAACTACTTAAATAAGCTGAAAACCATAGTACTATAAGAATCTGAAAAAAAAGATTACTTCCACCAATATTTAAAATAAAAGTTCCCAAGGCTTCCGTTGCTCTTGTTACCTCAAGCCCTCCAACAATTATAAAAATACCCAATAGATAGAATAGCAACTCAAAATCTATCTTATTTATAATTTCTTTAGGGTCTAATCTCGTTATAACAATTAAAATAATGGCAATAGTTAATGCAATGATATCTGGAGAAATTAATGAAGAAGGAATAAGAGTGAGTAAAATTAATAAGATGATTAAAGAAAATAATGATTGATATAATAATCTTTTATTTTGAACAACATTCCAAACATCAAATTCTTTTAATGCTTTTTGACCTTCTTCCGGTATTGTTAATTCCTTTTTATAAATTAAAATGAAAAAAAGGAGAGTAAATATAAAAATAATAAAGGAGATTAGCCCTACGTTAATGAAGAATTCTAAGAATTCTATTCCCGCGTAAGTTGTAATTAAAATGTTTGGAATAGAGGAAATTGAAAAGACCGTTCCTCCAACATTTACTAATACTGCTTGGGTTAATATATAAGGAGATGGATTTATATTTAAAATTCTTGAAACTGTAATCGTTAGAGGAATAATTATAATGACTGTTAAAATGTTGTTTAAAATAGCAGAAATAAAGACCGTCACTGCACAAAATATTACCATTAAAGCAATAGGTTTTCCTCTTGATAATTTAATTAATTTACCAGCAATAAATTGGAATGAACCAGCTTCATGAGCAATTTGTACAATCATCATTGTACCAATTATCATAATTAAAGAATGCAAGTTAACAAATCCTTCAGTGGGAGATCCAAATAGTAACTCAACTATTATAGAAAAATCCTTACCCTCAATAAAAATAAGGACGAAGTAAGTAATAATTGCAGCTAGTAATGAAGAGATGGCTCTATTTAGTTTATTAGTGATTATTAAAATAATTACAGCAATAAAACATCCTAAAATTATGATTATACTAATTACCATATTAATATCTCATATTTCACGTTATAAATAATTTTCAAATGATTTTAATATATAATTAACATGGTAATTTTTTTGTTTTTAATAGAACAATTCTATCGTAATTATTGGTTTGTTAATGAAAATTTAACAGTTATCTTCGTTCAGTAATGACAGTTATTTCTGAAATTGGAATATAAGAGAGATTCTCATTTTTATCTTCTAAAACAACTATATCCGAATCAGTTATAGAATTAATTTTTCCAGCAAATTCTTTACCTAAATTTTTAATGTAGACATAAACATAATTGTCTACTAATCCTTCAATAATTTTTCTTGGAATCATTTTTTTATTGTGTTTTTATTAAATTCATTATCTTTCTCTTTTTTTAAATTTTCAGAAAAAATTATGTTTCTTAAAGGTGATTTTGGAGGATTCATTCAAGATTAGTAAAAATTACCAAGATATCTATAACTTTGAAAATCCTTACCTATTAAATATTTTTATTTTCAAAGATTTGAGAAGTTCATAATTTCATTCAATTTAATTCATTTTCGGCTCGAAACTTAATCTATTCATTTGGAGAAAAACATTGTTTTACTAATTTTCCCTTTTCAGAAAGATTGATAACTACCACTTTGGGGCGGCTCATAGCTTCGATAGAATATCTTATACCTTGAGTACCTAGACCAGAAGATTTGGTTCCTAAAAAAGGAAAATGATCTGGACCACGAGCACTCTTCCCGTTAATTTGAACAGTTCCGACCTCTAATTCTTGTGCAATATTAAATGCAAGATCAATATCATTTGTAAAAATCATTCCTTGAAGGCCATATTCTGATTTATTTGAAATTTCTATAGCTTCTTCAGCACTTTTAATACGAATAAAAGGAAGCACTGGTCCGAAAGGTTCTTCCCAAGCGATCCTCATATTAGTATTAACATTATCTAAAATTGTAGGCCAGATAATATTACCTTCGCGTTTATTTCCACATTTTAAGGTTGCTCCCTTATCAATTGCATCGTTTATTAAACCTTCAACATAATTACATTGTTCTGAACTTATAAGTGGTCCAATTGTTTTGTTTTCTGCTGGATCTCCTACTGATAACTTAAGAGTTTCTTTTGTTACTTTTTCAATTAATTTATTAGCTATACCAGGCATTGGTAATACTCGTTTTACGGCAGTACAACGTTGCCCGCTATAAGAAAAAGCGCCTGAAACTATTGCTTGTACAGTAATTTCTAAATCAGCATCGTCTAACACTATTGCAGCGTCTTTTCCTCCTAATTCAAGTAATAAAGGTTTCATCCCTGCAACTTTTGCTAAACTTTTCCCAGTTTCAGAAGATCCAGTGAAATTAATCATATCTATCAAAGGATGACTAACTAAATAATCTCCAATCTCTGATCCACGGCCGGTTATGATGTGAAATGCTCCAGGAGGTACACCGGCTTTTTCCAAAATAATTCCAAAATGAAGGGCGGTTATAGGCCCTTGAGTTGGAGGTTTCATTACCACAGTATTCCCTGCAATAAGTGCTGGAGCAATTTTAGAACCAGTTAAATTAAATGGGTAATTAAATGGCCCTATACATAAAACAACTCCTAATGGAACTCTATATGTCATAGATACTTTTTCTTTCGTATAACCTTCAAAAGCGTCACCTAAAATTGTTTCACCTGATACCTGCAAGCTTGAATCTGCAGTTGCTTTAAAAATTTCTGCTGTTCGGATAATTTCAGATATTGCACTATTAATTGGTTTTCCTATCTCCTTCATTAATAAAAAGCCTAAAGATTTTGACCACTTTAACATTAAATCAGCTGCTTTATTTAAAATATCCGCTCGCTTATTTAAAGGTATGTTGTCCCAACAATTGATATTTTCATGAGCTGCTTGTATAAGTTCATCTACCTCATTCTTTGTACAAGCTTGTATGTTTCCAATTAGTTCATGATTATATGGATTATAAACAGGTATTACTTTATCTGAAGTTGATTTTTGCCATTGCCCATTTAAATAATATTTATAATTTATACCTTCTTTCATTACAGAAAATTCTGAAACATCTTCCATAATAATACACTTTTATATTTAACTTTTTTACTATTAGCGTTTTCATATTTCAAGATTTTAAAAGAATCTTATAATATCTTTATGAGTTTAAAAAAAATTTTTTGATTATTTTAGGATTTGTATTATAAAATATAGAATTATAATAGAAAAGATATATTTTACCTTCGAGATATAAAGAATCTAAATTTATTACCATCAATCTGCCAAGCTTCAAAGAAATCAAAGGCTTTTTTCGTATCCCATAAATTCTCTATATTTTCAATTTCATTGTATAAATCTGTTAAAAGAGTCTTATCACACGGACACTTTCTATGAGATGGATAAAGTTCAAGATTTTTTTCCATTTCACATAACGCTATTAATTTAGAAAGAGTTTTAAGAACTTGAGGAAACATCTCTTTTTTAGGTAGGAACTGATCTCCATAATAAGCAACATCACTAGTAAAAAGCTCACCTGATGATGTTAACAAGCATATAGAGCCAGGAGAATGGCCAGGACAATGAATCACTTTTAATTTTATTTCGCCCAAATTAAACTTATCTCCATCTTTTAAGGGCCTAACTATTTTGGCTGGTGGGATTAAAAAATTCTGTTCTGCATATATCCGTACAATTTTATTAGGAGAATCTTTAAAATATGAAACATCATAAGGTTTTGAAACAATATCTAATTCATTTTCATGAATATATACCTCTTTAAATTCCACATTACCTAGAGGGTGATCCCAATGATAGTGAGTATTGAAAACTAAAAGTTTTTTCTCACCTACCAACTTATCTACGATTGGTTTTAGAGGTGAAAGGCCACATCCTGTATCAATTAAAAGAGCTGTATGAGATCCTAAAAGTAAATACATATTAAGAGGATCATTAGTATAAACAGGATGGACTAACGAGATATTTTCTTTTATTACATATAGATAATCCTTAAGTTTTGAAACCTCAAAATGTTGATCTTCACTATCCATATTTTAAATAATGCTTGTTGTAGATTTAATTCTAATTATAATTCCTAATTATAAATCGTTGTTTAGCTTATTGACAATATTGGAAAATCAGTGAATAAAGCTATATTAAGGGTTTTATTGTATAAAGATTATATTTAAAAAAATGACTTTTAACAAAAAAATTAAATTACAGTGATTTTGCATGGTCTTAGACCTATTAGAAGTATTACATGGAAGCCTAACTATATTGTTCGTAGTTATATCAATTATACTTGGATTAAGAATAGTGTCAAGATATTTTGAGCTTAAAAGAAATGAATTTCTGTTATTTGGCATATTTTGGATTGGAATGACAACTCCTTGGTGGCCAAATATAATTACTTTTATAATGGTTCTTGTAACTGGTGGAGCTATTAATATAGCAATATATGTAGTTTTAGGTATTGCATTTTTACCCATAACAATTACTATAGGACTCATTGCTTTTCTAAAAGTATTACCACTAAATAAAAAGAATAAGAAAATCTTTTTTATTATCGATGTCTGTGCTAATATAGCATACGAAATCTACTTCTTTATCTTTCTCTTTATAGATTTGTCTTTTATTGCAGCATTCGAAGACATTTTTATTCTAGAGTGGTCTATCCCCAGTCAAATATATTTTATATTTAGTTTGATAGTCTTTTTACTAGTTGGTATACCCTTTTCTAGAGTTTCTCTTCGCTCTGAAGAACTAGATATACACATGAAAGGCAAATTTCTCTTGATAGCTTTCATTTCTTTCACTATTGGCACAGTATTAGATTTTGCAATACCGACACCGATTACATATCTTATAGCAAGGTTAATCTTATTATCAAGCTCTCTTGAATTTTATATCGGGTTAGTATTACCTAACTGGGTAAAAAAATTATTAAAAATGGATTAAATAAATATATTTTAATTTTTTTTTTTAAAAATATAAGTATAGGGAAAATAGAATAAACTAATTCTCTATCCGATAATCTACGCTTGGAAGTTTATTTATAGGGTAAGGCAAATATGCATCATCAGGAATAGGATCAATGTAATACTTTCTGAAACCTGGATTTTGCATTCTACAGAATGGGACTCGATGATTATAAGCGGGGTGTTTTACCATTCGCATCCATATCTTTTTTAGTGACTCTTTTCGAACATTTCCAAAAGAAAGAGGAGCGAAATCACAAGGACAAATATCTCCATAAGCAGAAGCGTAGAACTGAATATTTCCTCCTAAACATCCTATTCCCGATAAATATGCCTCTACAGAATTTTGCCAACTTTGTGACGAAAGTGGCGGTAGGTCACTGTTTCTGAATTTTTCAGCAGAGAATTGATGTAGCACTTCCCTCTGTTCAAATGTTAACATTTCACTTGTATCATGTAACATTTTTCCAGTTGGTACACAATCGAAAAGTAAGATATTTTGAACCCCTAATTCTTTCCCATACTTATATAGCTGCTGATATATACCTCGATCGGCACCTGTGTGGGTAGCATAACTAGAAAATCCCACAAAAATTCCTTTTGATTTAGCTTTTAAAAGACCTTCGATTGCAATCTCGAAGAGCCCAGGTCTTCTTCGTAAAGTATCATGTTCTTCTGGATTAGGCGAATCTATACTTAAAAAAACTGAATAGAGACCTGCATCCGCTAGTTTCTCCACATTTTCATCTGTGAGAAACTCTCCATTTGTAAACATCATTGGCATTGCTTTTTTGGTATCTACATAAGAAATAAGTTCGAAAATGTCTTCACGTAATAAAGGCTCTCCTCCAGTAAAAGTAATAATAGATACTCCTAAATCCTGAGCTTCATCTATTAGTTTCTTCGCCTCTTCTGTGGTAAGTTCCTTCCTATCTTTCCTAAGATGCTTTCCAGCACTGCAATGAACACAATTACATTGACATTTATAACTAACAGCGAAAGTCATTGCTAATGGAAATGGATAAGGCATCAGTTGTGATTTTATTAATCCTTTTAAAGCACGAAACATTGGTTTGCTTCCGACTGGGGGAGCAAATGTATTTGCTACCTGATACTTTCCTTTCCATTTCCCTATGTTATTATATTGTTTATAGAAACTTGCTTGTAATAGAAGCATAAAAATTAAACGGTATACTACAAATCTATCGAGGATGGGATTAAGAATCCCTGAACCTTTTACTTGGCCATTTTCAAGCTTTTTATAACTTATGAGATTCCTCCCAAAAAGTTTTAAAAAAACTTGTTCAATTTCCATTTTAATTTCTTTCCTCTTTTTTAGGTAAAATTTTTTAAAAAACAATCTCAAAAACAAGAGTAAACAATATTCGTTCTGTTTTTAATTTTGCTTAAAAACTTATTTATTTAATTAAGTAGTTTAATATATAGTTTAATTTCATTAATATATAAAAATTGTGTACAAATATATCCTTACTTAATGTTAAGATAATAAACAACAAGTAGCCTTCACTCCTATGTGTTAAAAATTTAATAAAATATAATTATGATTATTAACTAATTTTTTCAAATAGATTACATCAAAAGTACAATTTAGATAAAAGAGTAAAGAAATTGTTGATTTATTATGGATTTTAGCTTAACTGAAAAGCAAAAAATGTTAAAGAAAGTTACACGAGAATTTGCTGAGAAATATATTGCGCCTGTAGCCCAAGAGAGCGACCATAAGCAAGAATTAGATCCCATAGTTATGGAAAAGATGAAAGAAATGAATTACTTTGGCACTTGTATCCCAGAAGAGTATGGGGGGGCAGGTCTTCATAATGATACATTAAGTTTTTGTATCGTCACAGAAGAAATTGGACGAGTGGATGCTTCTTGGTCGATCACCACAGGAGTTCATTGTTCTGTTGTTGCAAGCCCCCTTTATCGATTTGGAACTGAAGAACAAAAGAAAAAATTCTTAGTTCCATTAGCTAAAGGAGAAAAAATCGGGGCTTTTTGTTTAACAGAAGCTAATGCAGGTTCTGATGCCGCTGGAGTGCAATTAAAAGCAGAAAAGGATGGTAATGAATGGATTTTAAATGGAAGTAAAATATTTGCTACAAATGGAGGTATTGCAAAGACATTATTAGTTGTAGCAAAAACTGGAGAAATAAATAAAAGAAAGGAATTAACAATTTTTATAGTTAATACTGACACTCCTGGTTATTCTGTTGGTGTAAAAGAAGATAAATTAGGAGTTCGAGGTTCAGATACATCAGAATTGGTTTTTCAAGATGTTCGTGTCCCAGAGGAGAATATTTTGGGTAAGAGAGGAGAAGGATTCAAATTAGCAATGCAAACCTTAGATTTTGGGAGGATCTCTATAGCTGCTCAATGTGTGGGGTTAGGACAAGCAGCATTAGAAGCTTCTATTAAATATGCAAATGAAAGAGTTCAATTCGGACAGCCTATAGGAAGATTTCAAGGAATACAATGGATGATCTCCAATATGGCATGTACGGTTGAATCTGGTCGTTTAATTACTTATAAAGCTGCATACTTATGTGATAAAGGAAAAGAATATGGGTATACAAGTTCGATGGCAAAATTAGTGGCATCTGAAGCTGCAATGCAAGCAGCACATGATGCAGTTCAAATACATGGAGGCTATGGACTGATGAAAGCATATCCTGTTGAGAGATATTTCCGTGATGCTAAAATGGGAGAAATTTATGAAGGTACTTCTGAAATTCAGAGGTTAGTAATAGCTAATCATCTATTACGAAAAGGAATTCAATAATGAAAAAAAAATTTCAAGTCTTTGTTTGCATTAAACAAGTACCAGCTGTACCAGAAGTTAAGATCGATCCTAAAACTAATACCCTAGTTAGAGAAGGTATACCATCTATTATAAATCCACTTGATAAAAATGCGATTGAATTAGCTCTATCGATAAAGGAGATGTACGGTGCAGAAGTAATTACAATAAGTATGGGTCCACCTCAAGCAGAAGAGATCTTACGCGAAGCCTTAGCTATGGGTGCAGATCAAGCATATTTATTAACAGATAGACTTTTTGCGGGTGCGGATACGCTCGCAACATCATATACTTTATCCCTAGCAATTAACAAAATTCTAAAGGAATCTAGAAATTGTGAAAAATTCCTTGTTATTTGTGGCACTAATGCAATAGACGGGGATACAGCTCAAGTTGGATCTATGATTGCCGAAGAATTAGAGATCCCGCAAATCACTTATGTTCAAAAGTTTGAGCTGAAAGAAGATGCCATAATTGTTCAAAGAGCTTTTCGAAAAGAAGAAGTCGTGATTATCGAAACTAAATTACCAGCTTTGATTTCTGTTTTGAAGGAGATCAATATACCAAGATATCCGTCCATGTTAGGAATAATAGGAGCATATGAAAAAAAGCAAATCTCATATTTAGATGCAAAAGCGCTTAATGCCGAGGAGTCTAAAATAGGTTTAAAGGGTTCAATGACAGAAGTGTGGAAAATATTTACTCCGGAAAGAAAGGGAGATCGAATTATCTTAGAGGGAACAATAGAAGAAATTACACAAAAATTATTGAGAAATCTAAAGAATGATAAAGTAATATAAGGAGTTTTTAAGATTGAGCATTATAATTGATGATGAACTGTGTACTGGATGTGCTAGTTGCTTAGATAACTGTCCCTATGGAGGAATTGAAATAATTGATAATAAGGCTGTTATGAATGAAAAATGTAATCTTTGCGGTGCCTGTATAGAAGTCTGTCCTGTCGAGGCAATCACAATAGAAAGTAAGATTATTGAAAAGAAGGATCTTTCTGATTATAGTGGAGTTTGGGTCATAGCAGAACATTACAACAATGAAATTCACCCAGTAGCCTTTCAATTGTTAGGAAAAGGGAGAGAATTAGCAGATTTGCTAGAAGTAGGTTTATCACTTATAATTCTTGCTGCTAATATTGATGAAGAACTGAAGAATTTAACCCAATATGGTGCTGATGAAATAATTTACATAAAATCACCAATATTGAAACATTACTATTCTGATTTGTATGTTCAAGTACTAACAGAATTAATACAAGAAAATAAACCAGAAATCGTTTTAATTGGTGCAACTCCAACGGGTAGAGATTTTGCACCAAGAATGGCTAAAAGGCTTAATGCCGGTTTAACCGCAGACTGTACAGGTTTAGATATTGATTTATATACTCGAAATTTATTACAAACACGTCCAACTTTTGGAGGTAATATAATGGCTACTATAAGGACTCCAAATAGTAGACCGCAAGTGGCAACTGTAAGACCTGGTACATTCAAGGCATTAAAAAGCGTAAAAAGAAAAGTAAAGATAAGAAAGATAGACTACGACTTTAAACAAAAAGATTCAGTTACTAAAATCCTTAAAGTTATTACTAAACATAAAGAACAAGTAAATCTTGAGGATGCAGATATTATTATAGCAGGAGGGCGAGGAGTTGGCTCAAAGGAGAATTTTAAAATAATAGAAAAATTAGCAGAAATTTTAGGTGCTGAGTTAGGAGGATCGAGAGTGACTGTTGAATTAAATTGGCTTAATCAAGATAGACAAATAGGTCAGACTGGAAAAACTGTTTCACCGAAATTGTATATTGCATGTGGAATATCCGGAGCGATTCAACATTTAGTTGGAATGCAGAATTCAGAAATTATTGTAGCAATTAATAAAGATCCAAATGCTCCTATTTTTAATGTGGCTCATTATGGGATAGTAGCTGACCTACATGAAGTTCTACCTGCACTTATTAAAGAATTTATGAAAAGCAAAGCTATAGATTAACATGAAGAGGTATTAAATATAAAAGGTTTCTTAAAACTATGTTATTAGTTAATTAAGCTATATTTACAAAATTAAACTTAGCAATAATTTATAGGATATAAAAAAGATTATTGCTTATGAAAAAAAATGGAGTAATGGAATGTGTTTTTATTATTCGTGGAGGAATAAATATGGCTTTTACATTCCACTACTAGAAAAAAAATTAATTTTTTTCTATTATGTATCTAGTCAAACATCTTAATAAATGTTTCGTGAATCTTATGAACGTTCTGTTCCATTATTCCGTAAATATAATTGCTATGATAACATTATGAGACTATATTTTTTATATTTCTCTATTACATCCTTTTTTTAAAAATAAAAGCTAAAAAAGTCCATAATTTTAATTAAAAAACAAAATTTTTCTCTCATGAAAAACGAAATAATTAGATTTTTTTGAAAAGTATTTTCCAAAGTTTTTCAAAAATTTTTGTTCCTCTTCATTTTAGGAAAAATAATTTTGAATTTTATTAAGATCTTAATAAGAGTAAAATCTTTTTAAAATACCCAAAAATGATTATGTTTTAAAATTTCGAATGGAACCGACAAATTAATTTAGAAGCTTACTCGGTTGTTAGTTTCTCTATTAATTTTTAAAATTCACCTAAGGAACCTTAATTCATATTAAAATAGAGATTTAAATTAATTACTAAAAAACATTTAATTAATTATAATAAGATTAACCAAACGATTAGTAGGATCAATTATAAATCCATTTATTTCTTTATAATTCATACTTTAATTAGAAATATCCAAAAAAAAATGAATTATTATGTCAGATAAAGAATCAGAAAGTAAACATTATTTGCCTTTTATAGGCCTTTTAGAGGATTATGTTGGCCGGTCACCATGGGATTATTATAGTTGGGGCCATATTGCCTTTGGTATTGGTTCTTTTTCAATATTTTCACTAATTATAACTATATGGGAATTATTAATAGGACCCGCTCTTATACCATGGTATTTTATCTTACTATTAGTTCTTATTACGGGTGTGATTTGGGAAATCTTTGAAAACACAGTTCTATGGAGACTAGGACTAAAATATGAAAATAGGAGAGATACTTTTGTTAATGCATTTTTTGATATTATATTTGTTATAATAGGTGGGCTTGCAACTTGGCTACTTAAATGGATAATTATGGATGTTGTAGGTGAAAGAGGACGTTGGTTTTATGTATCAGCAATTTGTCTTTTCCTTCTTGTAATTATCGCATATTTTATCGGTTTCTACATCACAAATGAGAGGACTAAGAAAGCAAGAAAAGAACTTGGTAAAGTAATAAGTTAGAACTGCTAAATTTTTCTTAATTTCTTCTTTTTTTTAATACTAATTAGGTAAGATTGTGACCATCTAAACCATATAAAGCCGCTCCTATTGCACCTATAAATTGCGGACAAGGTGGAATTAAAATATCTGCATTTAATTCTGTTTTCAAGATTTCTCCAATTATGCTGTTATAAGCTATAACACCCCCTGTAATAACTACTGTGCCTTCAATCTCAGTCATTTCAATAATCCTCTTTATTACCGAACCAAACGCGCTTCTTATTAAATCTTCTACTTTTTCTCCATCTTTAATACGAGTAAGAATTTCGGTTTTTGCAAAAACGGTACAAAAACTAGCAAGTGGAACATTTGAAGTAGACTTTGCGGCTAGGTCATTTAAATCTTTTAGGGGAATATCAAGACGATAAGCAATTTCTTCAATAAATGCCCCTGTTCCTGCAGCACATTTCCGATTCATTTTAAACCGTATGATTTTTCCCCGTTCATCAAGTTTAATAACTTTAGTATCCTGCCCTCCTATATCGATGATTGTAAGTTTTTTAGGAAAATAGTGATATGCTCCTTTAGCATGGCAGCTTATTTCAGTTTTATAATTATTAGCAAATAAAACTTTACTTTTTCCATATCCTGTAGCTGTAATAGATTTTATGGCTGTTGTGGATATGCCTGCATCTGAAATAACTTTTTGAAAAGAATGTTTACTGGAATTTTCTATTGACATACCAGTACGTTTAACAAATGAACTCAAAATTTCTTTATGGATATCAATAAGAACTGACTTAACATAGGATGTTCCAACATCGATACCAAAAAAATAAATTCCATTGCTCATAGTTAAGTTAAATAATGTTATTTATTCGTGATTGATCGGCGGCAATTCACATCCTTTGATTAAAGAAACAAATATTTTATTATAAGGTGTTGGTATTCCTTCGATTTCTCCATATTCTACTATTTTTCCATTAAGAAATCCTATTTCTGAGGGATTTCCAGCATTAATATCGGCCTCCATTGAAACTCTGTGGTGTCCTGCTTTATCCAAATAGCTCATACATTTATCTAAAAAATCTGGTTCAAAATTAAGACCTCGAGCATGTGCAACTTCAATTCCTTCACGTAATATTTCTCGGCATATTATTCTTGTATCTTCGAATCCCATTGTCTGTTTCATCGTGGTATGTGTAGTGACACAAACAGGACTTATAGTATTAAGTATACATTTTGTCCATTCATATTTTTTGATATCTGGAGTATATAAAGTTTCCAATTCCGCTAAATTGATGACTTCTGCTAATTTCTTAGCTTTTTCTTCAGCGTCAGTTGATAATACACCTAAATAGTTGGGGGGATTAAAAAATGACATTCGGATAATCCCATTCTCTGTAATATTACCAGCATAATTAACAACAATTCGGAATGTATTGTCTTTTCCTACATACTCTGCAATGAGTTCTTCTGTATCAAATCCATTTTGTAAACTAATTATGGTTGTGTTAGGTTTTATAACGTTTTTAATTTGAGGCAAAATAGTATCAAGATGAGAAGCTTTTACTGCAATAAACAAAGTATTTAGATCTTTATCCGCTAATTCATTAATTGAATAACAGATATTTTCTTTAGGGAATTTAACAGTGAATTCCTTGAGATGTGTTAATGTTAATCCTTTCTTTTTTATTTTATCCATATGACTCTTATTAATGTCAACAAGGATTATATTGTGTCCAAACCTAGCGAGATGAGCAGCCAGAATTCCACCAGTTGGACCAATGCCAATTATCCCTATTTTAAATTCTTCGTTCATAATGAAATCTCTTTAATTTTTGTAAAAAATCTAGATTGATACCTCTAATAACTTTTTCATTAATTCTGACAACTTTTCTGCTGCAATTCTCCTTTTTTTAAGATTAATGGTGTTTGCATCTAAAAATTGAAGCGCATTGGGAATGCAAAATCTAACGCATAAGGGATCCCCTTCGCAAAGATCGCATTTTAAAATCTTTCTGTTTTTATCAATTCCTATTCCCCCTAGAGGACAAAAAGTTAAACAGAGTTTACAACCCACACATAAGTCTCTATTAATAATAACTGCACCTGTCTTTTCATCTCTACTAACGGCTCCCATAGGACAAACTGTCTCACATATAGGTATTTCACAATGTTGACAAACCATAGGGACATACAAACCAGAATTTTCCCATTTTACGACATGAATTCTTGCTCGAGAAGGATTACTAACTTTCTCATGAAAAAGTGAGCATGCATTTTCACATAACCTACATCCAGTACATTTTTCTGGGTCAACAAATAATATTTTTGCCATTTTACTATCCCTCGATCTTAGATAATATGTGTTGGTTCCTTCTCAATTCCAAGTCTTCGGAGAGTTTCTTCAGTAGGTACTCCCTTTTTATCCCACCCATGAAGATTATAATGCTCATCAAGCATTCTTTCAAATTTTTCTCTTTCTATTTTAAGTCCTTTTACTCTTGGTAATCCTATAGGTGTTGGTTCTTCAAAGTATCTTTCAGGTAAACTGTCATCTTTTCTTGAAAATCCTTCTCTAATATTAAACATTCTTTCTAGAGTGTAAATTCTTTCGCCAATATCCATGAGCTGAGAGCTTGAAAACTCCATTCCTGAAGCTAAATAGATTAATTTTGAAAATTCCTCCCATTTTGGAGCATGAACAGCTAGAAAAACTGTTTGAAATTTGCAGGTGCCAATTGAATCGGTAACTGAGTATAATAGTTCTTGCCACCATACCATTCGGCTCTTTCCTTTATATTCTCGATAGTCTGAAGACATTTTTCCTCCATAGATCTCTTCCAAAAAGTCTTCTGGCAACCCATATAGGTCAATAGCTGGACGTCCTCTCAAATGATCTGCACCCCTTGTCGATGTAGCAATACCTAATGCTAGACTAGGAGTGGGACGTTCATCTGAATGTAAATTACTCATACCTTTAACTTCAATAGCATAATATCTAGATTCTTCGCCTATTTTTGGTATTGCAAGTTTGAAACCATCAGCAAGTATATTGCCAAAACCTTCCCGATAGGCTATTTTTCTAATTAACTCATAAAGAACATCTTTATTACCCCATTCAAGTTTCAAGCCATTTGTCAGAGCTTCGTTAATAATGCCCTTCTCGTATAATTCCATTGCCCAGGCGATAAGCCCCCCAGTTTCTAATGTATCCAATCCATACTTGTTAACTAGATGGTTTGCTACAAGAATAGTATCCATTTCTTTACAGTCAACCATAGTTCCAAACGCTCCTAGAGAAGTATATTCTGGACCTTCAGCAAAAAATGGAGCAAAAGAACCTTCTTTCATGGTATAACGATGACGACAACTTACTGGACATCCATAGCAGCCTGACATTCCAATTGTATACTTATCCATTTCTTCAGGTTCAATAGCCCAACCCTGTTCTAACTGATTTAATTGGAAGTTTCTTGTTCGAATTAGTCCTGTAGTATTTGTAGTACTATAAATGATTAGAGTACCCCACTTTGACGCAGCTCTAGAATATCGATTCTTCATAACTTTGTCGATCATTTCTTTACAATAGGTCAATAGATCCTCTGGGTGAGTGAATTCAATATCCATAGTTCCGCGAACTGCTATAGCCTTTAAATTTTTAGAGCCCATAACACAGCCCATACCTGTCCGTCCAGCAGAGTTTTTCATACCAGTTCTAATATTAGCAAAACGGACAAGATTTTCTCCTGCTTTACCTATTACTAAAGATTTGATTTCTTCGTCCCCATGATCTTCCCTAATCAATTCTTGTGTCTCAAATGTATCTTTTCCCCACAAATGTGTAGCGTCTAATATTTCTATCTCTCCATCGTGTATCCAAAGATAACTAGGTTTCTCAGCTTTTCCAGTTATTACCAGATGATCAAATCCAGCCATTCTCATTTCGGGAGCAAAAAAGCCTCCTATATTTGAATCTCCAATAGCTCCTGTTATAGGCGATTTTGCCGCGATATCACACCTTCCGCTTCCCATTGCTGGGATGCCAGTCAATAGGCCTGCACCAATAAGCAATACATTTTCAGGGCTCAAAGGATCAATACCAGGAGAGAGATGATTATATAAGAGATACATATTTATCCCTCTACCACCTAAAAATTGCTTTCGTATCTGTTTTGGAATTTGCTTTTTTGTAATTTCACCAGTAGACAAATCAATGTAAGCAATCTCTTTATTCCAAACTATAATCTTCCACCCTTATCTTTCATTTTTGGTTTAAAACAAATCTCTATGTATTTCAGTGTAATGGGAAAATGTGCCCACATCTACCTCAGATTTGAACTCAGAATTAATCTTAATACTAGTATTCACTTGCAAGATTAAAAATATTTTGCCTTTTATTTATATTATCCATTAGATTTAAATATTTCAACGAAAACTAATAAGTAGTAGATTATAATAAAGTAGTAATAGGAGCATCATTTAAGTATAAATTTAAAAATAAAAATTCTATAGAACGATTGTTAAACTCTTATAATTAAAAATTAGTCTTGAAACGTTTTATGTAAATAGGTGAGCTATTTTTGAGTGAAAATCCTAAATGTAGGTGTATGAATTGTCTTGAAAGATTTCCTGTTCAACCAAATGCCAAAGAAGCTATTTGTCCTCATTGTAATGTTAAATATAGGATCTCATGGCCTTGGCCAGGGCAACCAAAAGTTCGAGGTTTAGCAAAATAAAAGACTAATTTTGTTTTAGATATATATTTTATTATTTCTATGAATTTATCATACTTTTATCTAATTTCCTTGCACCATAAGCTTGAATAAGAAAGCAACTTAACATGGCTATAACAATGATATTTTGACCAGCTGCAAAGGTTGTTGATACTCCGGTTTCACTAGCACTGAAGGACATTATTAATAAAAAAATAATCTGCATTATACCAAAAACTATATTCACATAAGCATAATGTTTATGATATGCTTTATTTTGAAAAATTGCTAATGTATATAAAATCGTTAAAGGAAGTAAAGCAATGAAACTAAAAAATCCAAAACTAACATGAATGACATAATAAAGATCCGCGGGAGTAAGACTAGCGCCTGCCATCGCTACTACAACTAATATCCCTAATAGAGAACTTATTTTTGCCAACCCTTTTCCTTCTCCTTCTTTTTTAAACAGATAGGGTATTGCTATGAAGAATGGAATAAATAACACACCCATTGCGAATAATGAAGTATTATACATGATAAAGGAAATAAAATTTGATTCACCTGAATGAGCAGTAAACCTACCTAAGTCACTAAAGATATTTCCAAAAAAGGAATAACCATCAGTATTAGGATCTGAAAATGTACCTCCAGGGTAAAAAAGCATTGCTAAACTAGTAAAGATAAGAGATTGTATGCAATTTATTATAGTTAAAAGAAAAGCAATCTGTCTCCAATTTTCATATTTCACTTGGTTTCCCTCCTTTTAATTCTTTAAATATGTCAATAAAGTTATTCCCAATATTCTTGATAGCAGTTGCTATGAATGTTTTTTTATCCAATTCACCGGCTTGATAAGCTTCAAAACTTATCTTTATTTTCTCCCAATCTGAGCCTAATTTTTCTTGCAGAAATAATTTTAAGTCCTTTACTTTATCTATTTCATCTTCAATACTAATAAATCTCTCAGTAATTTCGCTTCTTCTCAAGTAATATACCAAAAAATTTTTTCCAGAGATAATACTGAGTATAGCTCCAATTCCAACGATATATGGATCAAACATAAACATAGTTATGGTAAGATAAAACCCGAATGGAATATACATTCCTGCTACAATTAAGACTCCAGCAAGAAAACAAAGAAATCTTCCATAAGCTCTTCCTTTTAACCCAAGAATTATTCCGCTGAAACCTAATAGGCTACACCCCCAAGTAAATAGAGTAGATAAATAATTTATATAATACCATCCAAAAATTACATAAAGAAAAGACGAGATAAAAAGCATCACACATCCGATTAAAACGAGAACAGGACCTATCATCCCCAAAGTCTCACTCCAACTCATTTCTCTGTGGAGTACTTCATATTCCAATATATCTCTTCTCTTTATTTTGGAATTTGCCCTGTAAGCGAATATTAATGGTAAAGCAATAAGAGTCGGTATAATGAAGAAAGCTGCATACCACAAAATAAACAACGTATAGATCCCAAAGAATATTACACCAATCACAACAAAGAAAGCTACTATCCCCAAAAATATTGGGATACCTCTCCAATTTTTACCTTCTTCTAAAATTTTTTTTCTTGCATAAATTGCTAGGTATACAAGAGTGATATATAATGCATATAAAATCGCAAAGGGAGCAATAAACATCGAAGGATCAATCAATTATATCACTTCTAAAAGTTATAAAGTAATTCTAATTAAGAGTGGATTTACAAAATAGTAAATAATTATTATTTGTGATAATGAATTATTTAAGTATTATGCAAAATGATAATCTTTCTCTAAATTATGCACAGTTCTGTTCTGTTGAAAAGTTTACTAAAACATTAAATACCAATTAATGATCTTTTTATTTACGATTATTACATTTTTGGCGAATAAGTGATGACTAAGTTTAGAAAAGCAAAAATAATTATTATTTCAATAGGAATCATTTTCACAATGTTTTCTTTCGTTAATAGCTATCTCAATTTATATATCATGAGATATCAATTTGGAAGTTTAGAAAATAACGATAAAGTTAATTTAGATAACGAAAATCTAGAGACATCAGGTTATTGGGAATTGTCATCTCCAATTGAAATAAATGACCATGGAACAAATAATTGGACGTGGGCCGAGGGAGAAGCATGGTTTGGAGGTGGTAATGGAACAATTTCTAATCCGTATATTTTAGAAAGTATAACTATTGACGTTAATAAGAATTTTGATAACTGTATTCGTATAGAGAATTCAATTAAATATTTTGTAATCAAAAATTGTACAGTTTTGAAAGCTTCATTAGCAGGGATTTCCTTAAGGAATGTTAGTAACTCAAAAATAATCAATAACACGGCTCAGGATAATGATTTAGTAGGGATCGGTTTGTCAAATAGCAATCAAAACATTATTGCGAATAACACAACATATGAAAATTTGGTGGGCGGTATAGGCTTAGATAATAGTCATAATAATTCAATTTCAAATAATAACGCTTATCTGAACAATGATTATGGAATAGGGTTGGGTGATAGTAGCTATAACACAATTTCAATTAATGAAGCTACCGAAAATGACCTAGGTATCGGTTTATTAAATAGTAATAACAACAATATTACAAGTAATGTCTTAAGTGAAAATGATGTAGGTGGAGTTGGCTCATATAATAGTAATGATAACAATCTTACAGATAATATTTTTAATTCAAATGGAATTTATGGAATAGGTTTTAATAGATGTAATTATAACCTAATAAAAGAGAATAGGATAAATCATCACAGTTATTATGGGATATCAATAGAGCATGGCAATTACAATAATATTTCAGAAAATCTAGTAATGAACAGTGATATACATGGTATACGGATTTGGAATAGTGATAACAACTTTATTTTAGAAAACACAGTACAATTTAATGGGGGGGGAGGTATTTATTTGCAATATAGTGATTATAACAAAATCTCAAAAAACATCATGTATGACAACCAAAATGGAATATATCAATCTTCTTGTGATCATAACATCATTTCCAGAAACACAATGCAATCTAATGATTGGGCAGGATTAGAATTATATGTAAGTACTTACACGATTATTTCAAGAAACATAGTGATAGATAATTATATTGGAATGGAAATATCCTATAGCAATTTTAATAATATCACTGATAATACTTTAGATAATACTTACAATGGAATATCTGTATACTATAGCTATTATACTAATATTTTGGGAAATACAATTGACGATCACGATAATTATGGTATATATCTTCTTTGGAGTACTAATATTATCATTGAAATGAACACAATCTCAAATAATTATGTCGGGATTTATCGATATTACTGTTCTTCCATTGAAATTACAAACAATACATTTAGTGGCAATAATATAAATATTGGAGTATACACTATACCCCAATTTCCTTTTGTATTATTAATATCGATGATAGTAATCACTATAGTATTAGTAGCGGGAATGTCCAGAATAAAAAGAAGTCTTCCATTGGACTTTTTCGAAAAAAAAAGACTTCCTCCTCAAGAAACTAGTCCCTCTGAAAAATTTATTGAAAAATAATATTTAAATTAGTCAAATTGCATCGCTCTATCAAATAATTCTGTGATATCATAAATTTTCGTAGCTTTATCACCGATTTTTTTCATACGGGAAGCAAACCGGAAATTTAATTGGCATTGTGGACAAGCAGTTGTTAAAACATTTACATTTATTGGAATTAAATCTTCTTTAAGTCTTGCCTGCGTTGATTTTAAACTTGCATCATTATTATATGACCATAATCCGCCACCACCACCACAACATCTTGCACAATTTCTATTCATTGGTAATTCTATAAGTTCAAGGCTTGGAATTGCTTTTAATACATTTCGTGGTGCATCATAAACATTACTATGTCTTCCAAGGGAGCAAGGATCGTGATATGTAACCCTCATATCTAATGGTTTTAACTTGACCTTTTCAGTCTTTATTAAGTTCTCAAAGAATTGAGATGTATGAAGTATTTCACAAGGCATTTGCCTGTCCAAAACTTCAGGATAGAGTCTGGTGAAAGTATAATAACAACCAGAACAAGGTGTTATAAGTGTTTCCGCATTGGTATTTTCAACTCTTTTAATTACATCACTCGCAATCTTTTTTGCTTCATCCCACAAGCCAGCTGATATTAAGACATATCCACAGCATCCCTCTTCTTTTCCTAGCATAGTGAAATCTTGGTTAACTTTTTTCAAAACATTGATAAAGGATTCAGCAGTTTTAGGAGTTCGAGTTGCTACTGTGCATCCTAGCCACCCAAGAGTTTTTGCCTTTTTTGGTAATAATAATTTAGAATAATTTTTCACTCTAGAGAGTCGATGTCGAGCAGATATAGCACTAGGATCTCCATGCTCAAAAATATGCTTAGCTGCTGTATGAAAAATATCTGGGACTAAATTATTTTTAGCTATTTTATTTCTTAAATAAAGTATTGCTTCATGAAATTCTAAATCTTGAAAGCACTGAGCAAAACAAAGGCCACACTTAGTACAATTGTATAAAATATCTACAACTTTATCAGAAAACTCTAAATCTCCTTTCATTATACCCTTTGTGATAAGCATTCTACCTTTTGAAGAATAGGTCTCGATTCCATTAAAATAAGGACTTACAGTACAATATCCACTGCAAGTTGTACATTTTTGACATTTGTTTAAAATCTTCCCTACAAGTAAATTTTGCACTGCTAAAGCAAGGTTTTTATAAGTTCCAGCTCCACTTAGAGGAAATTTTTTTAAACTTGAGATAAAATCTTCTTTATGATTTGACTCATCAAGGCAACTCTCAAGTTTAGGGGCTTCAACATTATCCAATAATAATACAGTCTTTGAAGTATTATGAAAAAATTGATTATTGCCTTTTCCTCTCTCGATTAAAATGATATCCTCTTTTTCAGCTAATTTTCTAAGTTCATTTTCTTCGTCTGAAGAGGATACTCGAACAACAATATCTGGCTTTGTAGACTTTTGATCTAGAAATATTTGTTCAAAAGAATAAATATAAAGATCCTCTAAATCTGTTAATATTTGCCCTTTTTTTATAATACCATTTAATTTTTCAATTAAGCCATTTCTGGAATTCATTCACTTCACTTGAATTGAGAGGATTTAATGTGTTACTTGAAAATATTATTTAAAAATTTTTAACCTTGTGATTAATCTTTATAATTCTATTGAATAAAATTTTTAACATCAATAGAATATTAATGATTTAATGGTGCATGTTACGCTTAAATTGATGACTATATTTTCTACTGATGTAGGTCTATCTCAGATCGATTATTCTGAAGTTGATACATTAGGAGAAGTTATCGAACTATTCATGAATGAACATGGAAACAAAATACGAAAAAATTTTATAACCCCAAAAGGAAAATTAGAGAGCCATGTTGTAATTTTGGTAAATGGGAGGAATTATCTATTTCTAGATGAATTAAACACAAAACTAAAAGATGGAGATCAAATAGTAATATCACCACCATTAGTTGGTGGATAATTCTGTATTTGTTATAAATCAAGGGGATGGAAAATGGGTCTTAATTCTATTATAAAAATTTACTATTATTTCGATGGAAATGGTAATAAATATATTATAAATGCAGAAACAATTGAATATATTCCTATAAAACCATATAATAGTTCGAGTGGTTTTTATAATGGTGGAGATTATTTAAAAAAAGAATTAAATAAGACTCAATATGATTATATAGTTTCAATTTTGAATTTAGCTGCCCAAAATAGGAAGAATCACATTAAAGATAGGGTGAAAGGGTCTGGATTCATAATAATTCAAGAAAAAACCAGAGAGAAATCATTTATTTTAAGACCTAATTCAGAAGAAATACAAGAAATTGAAAATTCACTGCAAAAAATAATTACAAACTGATTTATTTATATAGAATCAAGATATATTTAATGAATTTTAATTTAATTTATAAAACAAGAAGATTAATCCAATCTGCTATAAGAGCAGGTTTTTCTTGTCCTTTAATTTCGATTATGTGATGAGAAGTGAATTTCATACCTCGCTTAACTAACTCAACTTTTGATATATAAGTCACATCCCGAATAAACGCACCAACAGGAACAGCTGAAATAAATCTTATTTTGTCGAATCCGTAATTGATTATTGCTTTTGCATCTGTTACGTAGAATTGCATGGAATCTTTTTCTCCATCTTGTAATGTAAAGAATCCAAGCATGGCCAAAACATAGAAACCGTGAGCAACAGTTTCACCATAAATTGATCTCTTCGCTTTTTCTGGATTAATATGGATATATTGATGATCTTTTGTAAGATCCGCAAATTTATCTATAGCTTCTTGAGTGACTTGGATCCATCGAGTTTTAAATTCTTTACCTATATAATTTTTAATGTCTATAGCATTTATCTTATCAACCATTTTTAGGCTCCCTCATAAACATATATACAAAATTTCTTATTCACAATTCTTTAAAAATTATACCAAAATTAACTTTCTTCTAATTGTTCAATAAAAGCTTCAATACTTGTTCGTGATTGTTCATCTGAAAGACATCTTATATCGTTTAAATCTCCATTTATTACCAGGTTTGGTACTCCTGTTTCTATTTCAATTCTTTGTGGCATACCATAGCGAGAATTAGTATTATGAGGACAAGTTTTAGCATCATGAAAAATAATTCCATCAATTTTAAAAAATTCTGTCATTTTCTTGAGATATTTCTCTTTATACTCATCTGAACGTACTATAAATAATTCAGTATAAGCTTTAGCCATACTCCGAAACGGATCATTCTCGTCAAAAGCAGAAAATATCCAACTATTGCAATAAGTCGAGGCAACAACACACACTTTAAGACTAGCAAATAATTCAGAATAGTGTTTTAACCTTCCCCAAATAGGCATTCCTTCCCAATAAAGTCTGTATCTCTCATCTTCTACAGCAGCCATTTTATCTGTTACTCTTTCCTCTAACTCCAATAAGAGAATTTTATAATAATCAATAGCTTGCTTAGTTCCTCTTAATACTACAGCAGGTCCCATATGAATTGTTCCATCGAAAAATGTGAATGGTGAAGGTATATTTGCTGCTGTATCTAGCACTTTTTTCCATAAATCAGAACATTCACGCGAAAGTGATACTACATCCTTAAGCTTCTTAAGATCATAATTTATGGGTGATATTTTTTCCAATTCTTGAACTAGGTGTTCCATCTGTTGAGCAATAAAGGTTATATGGGCATCTTTAATTTCACTTATAGTTCTGGGAGTAGAAATACCTACTAATGGAACTTTAAATTCATTAGCATACCATGTAAACCAATCTTGAACTTCTCTACATTGATTTGTATTAAATACAAGCACATCAGGTTTAGGAATATTCTTTATATCTGGGTATACTTTAGATAAGGGAGTTACCTGCTTTAAATAGGCTCCTATATCAGCTGTTAGATAGGAACAAATTTCAGGTGAATATCCTATTGCATTTGCATATGGAATTAAATCCGTAGACATTCTAGAAGAACCCAACATTGCACTATGGTTCTCTGGAAAATAAACTTTAAAATCTAGACTTCTTAGAATTTCGGCTGGGCCAACACTGGAACACCAAGCAACTTTCTGATTACTATTTTTAGAAGCTTGATCTAACTCATGATAATAATCAGACATTACTTGGTTTAATTCATTTGTTACCTTTATTTTCTTTCTAAGCATTCAAGAAACCTATAAAATAATTCAAATAAATAACAAAAAAATAAATATAAGAATTTAATTTAATCCACGTTTACTTCCAAAATCAAAGCTGCACCAGTATCACCAGCAGCACATCCATCAGCGAGACCTAATCCTCCACCCTTCTCTACTAATTCTTCTATAAGTTCTATTATAATTCTTAACATTGTAGGTGCTTGAGGATGACCAAATATTAGAGAGCTACCATAATTATTCATTTTCTTCCAATCCACATCCATCTCTCTCGAGAAATATATATCATTAACCGCAAAGGGATTATGTGTTTTAATTACAGATATGTCTGCTATGGAAATTCCTGCAATTTCTAAAGCTTTCTTTGCAGCTGGAACGATGGCCATCGCCATATATCCTTTTTTTGTTTTGTGATCTCCATATGATACGACTCTAACTACAACATCGTCTCTTTTGCTTAATTTTTTTGCTTTTTCTTTTGTTGTTACAATGATACCACAGTTTCCATCTGCGGGATGTGTTTGGGTTCCATAAGTTATAGTGCCATCTGGAAGTACGGGGCGAAGTTTAGAAAGTCCTTCCATAGTAGTAGGGTAAATACCTTCATCTCCTTCTAGTGTAGCTAAAACTTTTCTACCAGAGCGATCTTTTACCTCTATTGGTCCTATCATGTACTTTTTTTGGAATGCTCGATCATTTTTTAATGAATCTTGATATTGATTATAACGTAATAAAGTAACCTCATCTTGCTCATCTTTGGTAATCCCAGCTTCTTTAGCTACATTTTCACCCGTTTCAATCATTGCATTTTTGGCATAGGGATCATAACCAAAATTATCCCATACCCAATTTTCTGAATCTAATGTGCTTCCAGGTGCTTGAGGATTAGGATATACGAGATGAGGTCCGTTGGAACATCGATCTGCACACACAACAAGAACATTCTGATTAATACCCGTCTCTATATGTTGTGCTGCAATTGAAACAGAATTGGTTCCAGTAGCACAAGCTTGACCAATTATTGGTCCTGTAGTTGCCTTAGCTCCAATCAAACTCGCTAACCATGGACCCCCATAAAAACAATTAAGTTGTGGAATGGTTAAACCAAATATAAGCTGATCAAATTCTTTGGGGGAAATTCCCCTTTCATTCAAAAAACGTGTAGAGATATCAGCTGCAAATTTAATAGCATGGAGATCTTGAAAACTCATTTGCCACCTTGAAAAAGG
Organism: Promethearchaeota archaeon; assembly: GCA_048941285.1. Lineage (GTDB taxonomy): Archaea > Asgardarchaeota > Lokiarchaeia > Sigyniarchaeales > SOKP01 > Loki-b32. Next base: position 29,407 of record JBHLNS010000006.1, on the reverse strand, counting down.
TGTACTCCAATACTGCCCATAAGGTATATAAGCTTTTTTAAAGGACATTTTTTTAATAACCAATTTATTTTTAACTTGTTATTATGATAATTTGTTATTCATTATTAATTTGTTTATCAAATCGTTCTCTTAATCTTCGATGAATAACTTTTCCAGAACCAGTTCTAGGCATATCTTCGGGATTGATACATAAAAATCGTTTTGGAATCTTAAATCTGGCTAATTTATCTTCACAATATTGTCGTAATTCTTTATCAAAAGTATCTGGATCTGGAGATCCAACTTCTCTGTTTAATACACAGACAGCAGTCACACTTTCTCCCCATTTATAATCATGTAATCCTACTACGGCGCATTCTACTACTGATGGATGAGATACAACCACTTCTTCAACTTCAGAGGGATAAACATGTTCACCCCCAGTTATGATCATATTGGCTTTTCTATCTACTAAATAATAGAAACCATCATCATCTTTTTTGCCCATATCACCAGCACTAAAATATTTTCCTTTAAAAGATTCATTTGTTTTTTCTGGCAATTTATAATATTTATCAAACATTTGTGGTCCACGGGAATATAATTCACCAATTTCTCCTACGGGTACAGGTTTTCCCTCTTCATCTAAAAGTTTTATACAGTCAGTTCCAATGCATTCTTTTCCAATCGACCCTAACTTATTCATCTGATCTTCGGGTCTGAGGAGTGTTACAAGTCCTGCCTCTGTTGACCCATAAGCTTCAAAAAGTTTCGTTTTATTAAATAGTTTCATGACATCTAATTTCATTTGTTTAGTTGCAGGAGCCGAAGAAGTTAATAGAGCGGTGACACAACTAAGGTCATACTTTTGCTTAATTTCCTCGGGGAGACTTAATATTAAATTATAATGAGTAGGTATCATCGATGTAAAAGTTATTTTCTCTTGACTAATAATCCTTAAAACTTCTTCAGGATCAAATTTATATTCAATATGGATATAAACTGGAGCTCCTAGATAAGTGAATACGAATGAATAGAAGGTAGAATTTACATGGGACAATGGCATCAGAATCAATCCATAATCTTGGGGAGTAAATGAGAATTCTGCTTCATTAATCAAGAAAAACGCAATGTAAGAACGATGAGAGCGAATAACTCCCTTTGGTTTTCCTGTAGTCCCTGATGTGTAGAGAATAACCCAAGTATCATCAGGGTTTACCTCTGTTGAGGGATAGGACTTTTCTCCCATTTCTACAATATCTTCAAAAAATTTCCAACCTTCTGCTGGTTTCTCGGCTATCAAAACGCGTTCAACATCATCAAATCCTAATTCTTTAGCTCTTTGCCAAATCTTTTCTGTTGCAGCTTGAAATCTGGATTCTACAAATAACCATTTTGCATCTGAGTTATTGATTATAAAAGAGATATCATCTGGATGGAGACGAAAATTTAATGGTACCAGAATAAATCCTCCCTTAGCTGCTGCTACATAGAGCTCCATGAATTCAATGCAATTATTAGATAATATAGCTACTTTATCGCCTTTTTTTATACCACTCTTAAGAATTCCATTAGCAAGTTTATTAGTACTTTCATTTAACTGTTTAAATGTTAATTGTCTTCTATTATCTTTTAAAGCAAGTTTATTTGGATATTTATTCGCATTAACATTAATTATTTCACCAATATTAAGCCAAGTCATTCAATAATCCTCCTTTCATATACATATTCATTTATATAAAAAATTTCTCTGTTGTAATGAATCAGAACGATTTCAAAAATATTTTAATCTTATTTTAAACATCTAAATTATATAAAAAATTTTACCTTTTCCCATATTTATGGGAAATTTCTATGGAAATCACCTATAATAAATTTAATTTGAAATAAATATCTAATACATTTATAATTGATAATAAAATTGATATAAAAATGAGTTTACAAGGATGTTTAGCAAGTCGTAAAGATTGCTCTGGATCAGGCAGAGTATTATCAATGAAAGAGATTTTAGATATTTGTAAATCAACCAACCAAGCAGCTCCCTTAAAATCTTTATTTTTAGTTTTACCCAACGGAAAGGACTATTCAGGAGGAATATACATCTATAAAAATGACGAATTAACTTTAATTACGGATAAAGAAAAAACCCAATATTGCATGGAACTCTATCCCGAATTGCTTTGGAAAGAATCAATAAATTTAGATGATTTAATCCGAGTAGGACTTATTTGGCAATACCTTTCGCTAAAAGTGGAAAGTATGGGACTTGGAGTATCTCAACGTGCTAGAGCTCCAAAGAAATTTAATAAGATCGTTAACACTGAACTCAATCTTAATTATTTCTTCTTATATTCAGTAGCAGTCCGAGAAAGAGATCGAGGCGCTTTAGTAGAAGATACACTAGATCCTATCCAAAAAGAAATAGAGAGTGATACTTTTCTACTCGAAACTCCAGCTTGTTATAAGGATCGTGCACTCTATAAGGATCAATATAAGGGAGTACAATTAGATGCAGCTATTTTTAATCAAGTGGAAAGTAAAGCTCCGAATACTACCAGTTTACAAGAGATTTCTCAATTATTATGGGCTTGTCAAGGTGAGAATGATCATGCGACTCATGGAAACAGAGATCTTCTGGAAAAAAATGGTTATGGTAGAGTCCATGCTTCAGGATGTGCTGGATATGCGGTATATCCGATAATGATTGTGGAGGATCTTGCTAATCTGCCCAAAGGATGTTATATATATAATCCTGTAGGATATTCAGCGTTAAACAGATGGATTAAGGTGAATGATAAAATAAAATATGATCATTATCTTCAATATTTTTCCATAGATAATTCCAAAGCAAAAATTGAAGAAGAATTCGATATTAATTTATCTAATTATGCTATTCTATTATGTATTGACAGAAAGAAACCTTGTTCAGGATTTATGCATAAAGTTATGAATATAAAATATTGGGCTGAGATTGAAGCAGGGATGGCATTAGCAGGATTACAATTACAAGCAAATGCTTTAGGTTTAAGGTGGCAAACGAAGGTTATTTCCAATCCCGATGAAAAAAGGTATAGAAACTTATTCTGTCTTGACTCTGCTGAACATTCAATTAATAATTGTGCATCTAAAATAGTAAATCTTGCAAAAAATGAGAAATTATCTCTTAAAGGGAATTTAGTGCCTACCGTATTATTTTTCCCTCAATAATGATTCATTTTTTATAATATATATTTAATTATTGGAGGAATAATTTTGGATCTATTATTGATCGGTGTATTGCTATACTTTGTTAATACCATTTTTTCTATTATACTAGCTATGAGCATTATCAACAAATTATATATCTCTAAGAAATTTTCTAAAGAAAATCACTTCCACTTCTATAATGACTTATTTTCTTGGGAAATGTTCTACCTTTTTATTGGAATTGAAAGTTTTTTAAAAATAATATCAATTTTTTTATTATACAGTGATGTAATTTCATTTATACTTTTAAGAGTTAGAATCTTAATCTTTTTTTTCCCATTTTGGACGAAAATAATACATTTAGAAAAAGTTATGAATAAAATTACTTATGAGAGGCATTATTATGCTGGAATTGTTCCTCTTATTATTACATTGGTGCTGGGTTTTACAAATATTTCGAATATAATTTTAATTTTAATTTTCTTTTACTCAACCTTCAGTCTTTTTTTAATTTTTTTTATATTTTTCAAAAATACAGGAACTGAGAGAAGTAAAAGTCTAAAAATTATATTTGGTACTATTTTCCTTGGAATGGGATACTTACTTAAACCAGAAATTTTGGAAGGGTATATAGGAACCTCTGAAATATTAGAGGCATTTAAGATGGTATCAAACATTATAGTTCCTATTTTATTTATAATTGGACTTCTGTTAATATTTGACAGTTATAGAAAAGACCTATAATATCCTTATTTAACATTTTATTGAGCGATTGAGTTCTTGAAAAAGAAAGTAGAATCATATTTCAATTCTCAATCCATCATACGCAAATTTTAAGCCAGGGTTTTTCTCTTCAAACGTCTTACGTTGCTTGATAGTTAATCCTGCGATCAATTTATTAATATTCCAACTATGGAAAGATGTGTGCGTCAGGATGCATATTGGAATATCCAATATTTTCCAAAAAGCTACTGCTTCTGAAATAGAAAAATTTTTCCAATGTTCAATTGTTTGCCCTTTTGGTAAGATTAATTTATCAACAGTGCCTTCTAAAATGATGAAGTCTAAATTATTTTCTTTTAACCTTTCTATTGTTTTTTTAGGAGGTTTAATCCCATCAACTAGATAAGCAAAAGTTTTCTGAGGTGCTTTAATAATATAACCAACGCTATCAACTGAATGGATAGTTTTTACGACTTCAAAAATAAACTCAGGAAGTTCAATAATATCTCCTGGCATTATCGGATGTAAATTATATCGGCCCTTTGCCCAACTAAAGCCGATACTTTCAAAATAATCTATATCTTGTTTGGGTAAATATAAATCAATTATTTGTTTCTTCCAAATTCCATGACTTCCTAATTCATGAAATGCACCTAAACCAAAGCAATGATCATAATGCCAATGAGTAAGAAAAATCCTATCAACATACCTGATTTTTTCTCGCTCAAGTTGAAATTCTACATCTGGTGTAGCATCAATTAAGATATTTTCACTTCCAGTTAATATTATTGAAGCCCTAGTTCGACGTAATTCTTGATTTTTCCTTGCTTCCTCACAAGTTTGGCATGTACAGTGAAATGATGGGATTTGGATAGCTCCACTAGTCCCAATAAATATCAAATTAGTATTTTTGGACATAAGATTAATCAAATCCTATATAATGGCATTTACAATTTAATGAATCCATCTGAGCTTTAATAAATTTGATAGTCTCATCTCTTAATGGCTTTACATCATTCTCTATTTCAAATTTCCTGATAATATATTTATCAGGTTTAATTTCTTCGATAAAATTACGCAATCCAATTATGTTCTCCTTAGAAACATTGAAATTATCTCCAAAAACTGAATGAATCCAGATTGGTTTATTAGAATCAGCTTTAAATTTTTTCAATCCTTCTAGAATATTCTCAATTTTTACTTTACCATGATGCCGGTTAATTCTCTGAAATTCTTCAGATCTCACCGCATTCAAGTTAAATTGCATCATATCACATTCACAAAAATCTTTACGCACTTCAGGGTTGGTTAGTAAAGAAGCATTCGAATAGGCTGTAAGTTTTATGTTAGGGTATTTCTCTTTAAGTTTTCTCGCTAATTCTCCAAATTTAGAATACAAAGCAGGTTCACCGCTTCCAGTAAGGAAGATTGTATCAGGATATTCGTTGTTCTGAAGATATAAATCAACTTTCTCAAAAATATCTTGAACTGGAAAGAATTCCTCTCTCTGCATTGTCATGTTGGTGGTTTTTCCTAAACTACAATAATAACAGTTAAAGGAGCACGTCTTCAAAGGACTAAAATCTACTGGCAGTAGCCTCCCTAAAAGAGGATGATCCATAATTTCACTGAGATATTGTTTTTTCATGAGTTTGAAATAATAATGTATTGTTTAAAAAAGAAATCATTGATGTTACGCATCGTCAAAATTTGAATAAAGAAAAGAAAAAAAATTACATGATTAATACTTGTGCTTCTCCATCCGTGACAACTTCATTTTTCTGGTTCAGCACTTTAGTCTCAACATCTAAAAATTGTAAGGTTCCACTTTTACCTTCTTTTGTATATTTCTTTGTTACAGTTGCTACAGCGGTTAATGTATCTCCAATAAACACTGGTTTCTTAAAAAACACTTTTTGAGAAGCATAAAGAGCCCCTGGACCAAATAAATGAACACCAAGTACTGCTGAAATTAATGCTGAACTAAAGGCGCCATGAACTACTCGTTTACCAAACATTTGGGTTTTTGCGAACTCTTCATTCACGTGAAGAGGATTAAAATCGCCACTTATTCCCGCAAATAGAGTTACATCGGCTTCAGTAATGGTTTTACTACAAGAAGCTGAAGTTCCTTCTTCATAATCGTCAAATTTAACGATAGCAGTTTTCGACATAAATTAATCTAATGAAAAAATAGATAAAAATATTAACTATTCTTCAAAATCTATTTTACTGTCTTTTCGCTTTATAAAAATAGTTCTTAAATTATCAAAATTAGCTTTAAAACATGTTTGACATTCCTCTTGCTCATCAGGAGTAGCAGGAACAACAAGTACTTCATGTCCTATTGATTCATATAATTCGACATATTCAGCTACCCTATTTTCTTCAACTGTGAATCCCCTCTCCCAGCCTTCATCTTCAGGAAATCTTTCTAATGCTTTTTCTTCTTGCTTTTTTTCCTTATCTGATACCAAGGTTATTCTACTCAAATTTTTGTTTTCTTTTCCGAGTCTACATTAGATATTATGATAATGTTCAGTTTAAATCTTACTCTTTTTCTTATATCATCTGATATGTGCTTTTAGTGGAATTTTATTCCCACTAAACGTTTCCTATTAACAAATTTTATATTATTTTGGAAAATTATCTAAGAATAATAATAAAAATAAAAGAAATCAAAAAAAGCAAGTTTTGAAGTGATTATAGTGACTTATACAAAAGAACCAAATTTTAAGCCTAAAGATCCAAAGGAATTTGATTTTAAAGAAATAATTTATGAAAAGAAAGATTGGAAAGCTACTGTCACGATTAATCGTCCAGAAGTATATAATGCTTATTCAACCCTTACATTAATGGAAATGATTGAAGCTTTTCATGATGCTGCGTGGGATAATAAAGTTGCAGTTATTATCTTAACCGGAGCTGGCGATAAAGCTTTTTGTACTGGTGGAGATGTAAAAGAGTATAGAGAAAGATTTACTATACAACCTGCTGAATATTGGAAATGGATGTCTATTTTTCAAGAAGCACATGATGTCTTTCGAAATATTGGCAAACCTACTCTTGCAAGAATTAATGGAATTGTGGCAGGCGGAGGTAATGAATGGCAAATGGCTTGTGATTTAGCAATTTGCGCAGATCATGCAACCATTAGGCAAGTAGGAACAAGAGTAGGGTCTGTAGCATGTGGAGGTGCTACTCAATGGTTACCTATAATAGTTGGCGACCGCAGAGCAAGAGAGATTTTATTTTTATGTGAACCTATCTCAGCAGAAAAAGCATTAGAATGGGGTTTAGTAAATTCTGTAGTTCCATATGCAGAAATTGATGAAGAAGTAGATAAATATTGCCAGAAACTCATTGATAAGTTTCCAGAATGCATGAGATATACAAAACAACAGGTAAATTTTTGGAAAGATTTTGTTTGGCACCAAACAATTGGACATGCTAAAGATTGGTTATCAATCCATTATGCTTCATGGGAGCCACTTGAAGGAATGTCAGCATTTGTGGAAAAACGTCCTCCAAATTATAGGGGTGTACGAGAAAGTTCACATCCAGAATTCTTATGGGGACCTCCTTCGATCACATGCCCTTCATGTCAAGCAAAAAGTTTGCCTTCCGATTTCGAGTTTTGCGGTAAATGTGGATCTAAATTAAAATAAAAATTAACAAATTTTTTTATTAATAAAAGAGACTTTAAAGAAAATTAACTATTTTGAGTGAAAATTTTTGACGAATGATTTAATTATTGTTGAAAAAGTCAATAAAATTGGAAAAATAATATTCAACAATGGTCCATTAAATATTTTAACAATCCAGATGATGGAGCAAATTAATGAAGCTCTGGAAGGTTTTCTTGAAGATGAATCATTAAAGTTAGTAATTTTTGATCATAATGGAAAGACTTTTTCTGCTGGAGTTGATGTTAGGGATCACATGGGGCATAAAGCTTCTAAGATGATTAAAGAATTTCATGACATTTTTAGAAAACTTAATAATTTAAAATGCCCAACAATAGCAAGTGTTAAAGGAGCCGCACTTGGTGGTGGTTGTGAAATTGTTATTTTTTGCGATATCGTTCTTACCTCAGATAAAGCAAAATTTGGTCAACCGGAAATAAAAGTAGGTGTTTTTCCTCCGATCGCCATTTTAGCTTTTCCACAAATTATAGGAAATAAAAAAGCTTTTGAACTTATCATGTTAGGAGAAATAATCGATGCTGAAGAAGCTTTTAGACTTGGAATCTCCAATCATGTTTTCCCTCTTGAATCATATGATCAAGAATTTAACAAGTTTATCGAATCCTTTAATAATTTAAGTACTGTTGTTTTGCACTATACTAAAAAATCCTTTAAGAAAGCTTTAAGAATCGATTTTGAGTCTAAATTAGATGAAATCGAAGAATTTTATCTTAAAGAATTAATGTCAACACATGATGCAAATGAAGGATTACAGGCATTCTTAGAAAAGCGACCACCAAATTGGCAGAATCGTTAATTTTCTTAAATTTAATAAGAATTAGGTTTAAATTAGAATTATAATAAAACAAATTGTAGGAAATTGAAATGAAAGCAGCAGTTTTTGAAAAAATTAAGGACCCTTTAAAAGTAGATAATAATTATCCAGATCCAAATATTTCCGGTGAGTTAGGCCAAGCTATAATAGAGATAGAAGCCTGTGGAGTATGTCATACTGATTTTGGCTATCTAGAACATGGAGTACCTACAGTTAAACAACCACCTCTTATTTTAGGTCATGAAATTTCAGGACGAATTAAAGCGGTTAGTGAAGATGTTAAAAATTTCAAAGAAGGAGATCACGTGATTATTCCTGCTGTACTTTCCTGTGGTTATTGTGTTAATTGCAGAACCGGTAGAGAGAATATTTGCCTTAATCAAATAATGCTCGGAAACCACATTGATGGTGGTTTTGCTGAGCAAATTAAGGTCCCAGTAAAGGATGTAGTCCATCTTCCTACTGACATGTCATTGGAGGAAAGTTGTATAATTTCTGATGCTATATCAACACCGTATCATGCTGTTAAAAACCGAGGCCAAGTAAGACCTGGTGATTGGGCAGTAGTTATAGGTTGTGGTGGTATTGGTTTAAATGTGGTCCAGAATATAAAAGCAGCAGGAGGATTACCTATTGCTGTTGATATTGTCCCAAAGAAACTTGAAATTGCTAAACAAATTGGTGCTATAGAAACTGTTTTAGCAAAAGATATGGATGAAAGGGAAATTGTTGGAGCCATACGAAAAATAACGGGAGGCGGAGCGGATATAGCATTTGAGGCAATTGGGCACCCAACCACAATGAAACAGGCATTTAATAGTTTACGAACTGGTGGGCGTTTAGTGGCTGTTGGATATTCTCCCCAACGTTGGGATGGATTTGATATTGGTCGTGTAATGTTTCGAGAAATGGAAATAATGGGAAGCCTTGGTTGTCGTCCTGTTGATTATCCACATATTATTGACTTGGTTAAGAATGGTTCTCTTCAGCTTAAACCATTAATTACTCATAAATTCCCACTTTCAGAAATTAATGAAGCCTTCGATGTCATGCGTAGAGGAGAAGGAATTAGAATAATTATATTATGTCAAAAATAGAGGTTTAATAAAATTTTTAATTTATTTTTTATTTTCCAAATTAGAATGAATCAAGGGGATATAAAGATTGTTTGAACAATTTAAAGATTGGTATGAAAATCGTCATAATTATGCGAAAGAATGGAAAAAACGAACTGGCGGAAAAGTAATAGGAACTTTCTGTACCTACGTACCGGAAGAAATTCTTTATGCGGCAGATATTCTACCAGTAAGAATATTAGGGAGTCATGAACCACAAGATGTCTCAGAGCCACATATTTTTGCTATGTTTTGTCCATTCTGTCGTGATTGCTTAGCACAAGGATTAAAGGGGAGATTTGACTATCTTGATGGAATTACCATTGCTCAGAGTTGTCTCCACATTCGTCAGGCTTTTACCAGTTGGGATCTCCACATCCCAGTGGACTTTAAATATTATCTACCACATCCTATGAATGTTCAGAGTCCTCATGCTGTTCCTTATTTAACAGAGGAATTAAAAGTTTTCAAAAAAGCAATTGAGGATTGGACGGGAAAACAAATTACAGATGAGGATATCAAGCGGGGAATTGAAATAATGAATAAGAATAGACAACTGTTACAAAAAGTATATGAATTGAGAAAGAACCCAAATCCACCATTAACTGGTCTAGAGGCAATGTACATGGTGGTATCTTCACAAATGGTCGATAAACGAGAACATAATAAAGCATTAGAAGAACTTTTGCAGAAACTTCCCTCAAGGAAATTAGATAATCCTGGTGAACGATTAATGATATTAGGGTCTGAAGATGATGATACTGAATTTATAGCAATGGTTGAAAATTTAGGTGCAAGATTTGTTATTGATGATCATTGCACTGGTACCCGATATTTTAATACACTTGTTAATGCAAATGGAGATACCCTTACCTCATTAGCAGAAAGATATGTTAAGCGCATACCATGTCCAAGTAAAGATTGGCCTCAACGTAAAAGACTGGATCATATAATCCAATTAGCTAAAGAATATGATGTACAAGGAGCAATTATTATGCAAATGAAATTCTGCGACCCACATGAACTTGATACCGTTGTAATAAAAGAGACATTAGAAAATGATCTTAATATTCAAACTCTATTTCTTGAATTTGATGTCACAGTGCCAATTGGTCAATTTAAAACGCGAGTAGAAGCGTTTCTCGAAATTATAAGAGAGGAGGATCTTTTTTAAAAAAAGGAGGAATTATCATGATGGGAACTAAATATCCAACAGAACCATTAAAATGTTGGAATAAGGCTAAAATTCTTAGAGAGAATTATTATAAAGATTTTGCTGAAGCGCATGAAAAAGGAGGTCTTCGGTGGGTAGGAGGAGCATGGTCTTTTGATGCGATCCCTGCAGGCTTAGGAGATGATGTTTATTCTTTAACTGGAGAACCTTATGGCGCAACAGTAGCATTCAATGATAAGTTTGCTTTAGAGTGTCATGAAGCAACTGAAGCGAGGGGATTTGCTCGAGATCTATGTTCGTATATGCGCAACTATTGGGGTTCGATACTAATTAATAAGTATGCATGGCCACAATATTCAGAAGAATTCCCTAAACCTGATTTTATTTGGCAGGATCATATTTGTTGTTCACATGCTAAATGGTATCAAGTAGCGAGTGATCTTGAAGGAGGAATTCCTATGTTTGATATCGATGTATCAGTGGGTCCATATGAAGAACTGACAGAACATAAAATCAACTATATTGTGGGACAGATGCATGATGGTATAAAGTGGTTAGAAAAAGTAACAGGAAGAGACTATGATAATGAATTATTAATAAGAGCAGTCAAAAATGAATTTCGATCATGTCATTATTGGGCAGCTATTTGTGAACTCAATAAAGCAATCCCAGCTCCATTAGACGAGAAATCAATGTATTCGTTATATGTTCTAGGAACTTTAAGAAAATCAGCTCAATGGACTGCAGATTTTTATGAAAAAGAGCTATATCCAGAGGTAAAAGATCGTGTAGCAAGAGGTATAGCTGCTGTAGGGAATGAGAAGTGTCGAATTATGACAGATACTCAACCTCCTTGGGCATTTTTAAGAATATTTCGTTATTTAGAACAATACGGTTGCGTTTCTGTTGGAAGCCTTTACACATTTGGTCTTATTGGTTTATGGGAAGATAAAGAAGATGGAACATGGGGGCCAAGATCTATTCCTGATATTGAAATTACCAACAGAGATGAAGCATTACGAGCACTTGCTGAATGGAATTTAAGCAAACCAGAATGGCAACACTTTTACCATCCAAGTCTTAAATCGGAAATGATGATCAGGATCGCAAAGGAATGGAAACTAGATGGAGTTTTTCTACATTTTAATAGAGGGTGCGAAGGTTTAAGCCTTGGAATTGCGGAGAATCGTTTGGCTATACAAAAAGCGGGAATTCCAACAATGCCATTTGAAGGTAATATGGGTGATGAGAGAGAATTCGATCTTGAAAGAACAATGAAACGTGTAGATGCTTTTATGGAATCTTTAGGAATAGAAAAAGTGAATTTACAATAAATTAAACAAAAAAAGCTAAAAAGAGTTTTATGAAAAGATATTTGGCAATGATAATTGGTATTTTAACAATTATAATAGTTTTCTTCGTTCCTTTTGGTATCCATATTGATCTTGGACCAGGACCAAATTCTATCATTTCAATGATATGGGAAGTACCCCTTAGTCCAGCATGGTATTCAATAAGATTTTTCAGTGCATTTCAATATTTCTTAGCGTTTTGTTTTTTTAGACTTATTTTTATGGTTGATGTTATTCTATTAATCATTGGCAAATTTAATAAAAAGCGTTTTATTTTGATTGGTATCATTAGTGAGTTAATTCCTTTAACACTATCTATACCTGCCTTGTTTATACTAAATTCACAAGGAGATAATTTATTTCCAATCGTTTTTCCAATTCCATTTTTAATGATTTTTGATTTAATTGTATTTTTTGTAATAAACAAATTAGATTTGATTAGAATAAATGATGGAATCTATAATAATAAAGATTTAAATGAAAATAAAGAAAGTGGTTTTATATGATAACAGCTGGAATTGATTGTGGTAGTAAAAACACGAAAGTAGTTCTTTTGAACGAGGAAAGTGTTTTATCAACCGCTTCGGTATTAAGTGGTTTTGACCAGGAAGAATCAGCAAAGCAGGCATTAAATAAAGCTCTTGAAAAAGCAGGAGTTAAACGTGAAGATATTAAACACATTACTGTGACTGGAGCAGGAATGGAAGCAATTTCTTTTGCGGATGATAATATTACAACCGTAACTTGCGATGGCCGCGGAGCATTTTTTCTCTTCCCCACAGCTCGAACTATTATTGATATTGGGGCAGAAGAAGGATTAGTGGTAAAACTTGGCGAAGATGGAAAAGTTAAGGATTTTGGAATTAATGAGAAATGTGCTGCTGGAGCTGGTGCATTTATAGAAGCCATGTCAAGAGCATTAGAAGTAGACATTGAAACGATGGGAGAGATGTCCCTAAGATCAACAAAACAAATTCCTATGAATGCACAGTGTACAATTTTTGCTGAATCTGAAGTTGTATCATTGATTCATCAAAAGACAGCTAAGGAAGATATAATCCGAGCAGTACATGACGCAATTGCAGATAGAAATACAAGTATGGTACGTCAAATAGGTATTGAAAAAGAAGTTGCATTGATAGGTGGAGTTGCTAATAATATTGGTTTTGTAGATGCAATGAATAAGAACTTAGGTTTTGAACTCTTAGTACCAAAAGATGGTGTCTCCCCAGAGTATGTTAGCGCACTGGGAGCGGCTCTTGTAGCACAAGATAAAATAGGAGGTTAAAAATATGTCAAATACAGAATCAGGAACAGAATATTGGAGATGGACCGAATCTCGTTATACTAACCCTGACATTAATTGGGAAGAAGGTGAAATTATTTCAGCAGGAGTAGATGTTGGATCAGTTAGTACTCAGGCTGTTATAATGGTGGATGGAGAAATTTACTGCTATTCGAGTATGCGAACTGGATCAGACAGTCCAGATAGCGCTAAAAATGCTATGGATTGGGCGCTTGAGGGTACTGGTTTGACTTTAGATAAGATTCAATATGTAGTTGGAACCGGATACGGCCGTGTTAATGTTCCATTTGCCAAAAGAGCAATAACCGAAATCGCATGTCATGCGCGAGGCGCAAACTTTATATATGGCCCTGAGATAAGAACCGTATTAGATATGGGGGGTCAAGATTGTAAAGCTATACGATGTGATAATCGTGGGAAGGTCACAGCATTTCTCATGAATGATAAATGTGCAGCAGGAACGGGAAGAGGTATGGAAGTATTTGCAGATTTACTTCAAGTACATATTAATGACGTTGGAAAAATGTCTTTAGAAGTTGACCAAGAACCCGAACCAGTTAGTAGTACTTGTGTAGTATTTGCAAAATCAGAAGCAGTTGGATTATTGAGAAAAGGATGGCCAAAAGAAAAAGTTTTAGCAGCATATTGCTCAGCTATGGCACATCGTGTGGTGACTCTATTATTACGGTTAGGGATTGAAGAAAAGTTTGCGATCACAGGGGGAATTGCTAAAAATATTGGAGTTGTAAAGAGAATTGAAGATGAGCTAAAACTAAAAGCCCCTGAACCAGATATTGATCCACAAATTGCTGGAGCAATTGGTGCTGCTTTATTTGCTAAAGCTCTTGTCGAAAAAGAACGTAAAGCAGCTTAATATTATTTTAAATCAATTAGAGAGAAGAGGAAAAAAATGACGAAAGCAAATTATGGATATAAAGATGGTTCAGGAGAATTTTTTATAACAATAGATACCGATTTGTGTAATTCATGTGGAAAATGCGTAGAAGTCTGTCCTGAAGGTGTTCTCGAAATGGCAGAAAATGAATTAGATCCTTTGGGAGACGAGATTATAGCAACTGTTTCAGAAGAACATCGTAAGAAAATTAAATATTCTTGTGCTCCTTGTAAAGGTGGTGCAACAAAAGAATTACCTTGTATAAAAGCTTGTGAACCCGGTGCGATATCTCACTCTTGGTAAGATATGATTATATTTTATTTGAAGTAATTTTATAATTTCTTTTATTGTAGGATTATTATGAATTCTGAGATTGATTCTCATAATAATATTGGTACACGTTTTAAAAATAAATTAGACGATTTAAAACTAATTCTACCCCCTTTAGGGAAAAATATTGGTCATAGCTGCGCAGCTGTTACTTTAACTAATATTTTAGATGCCTTGGATATTCCAAGTTTAAAAAAGATTCATTTTAATAATTGAGCTATCCCATTTAGTGGATTTGCTTCATTTAAGGCTGAGAATGGTTGGAAAGAACCTTGTGGTGCGATATCTGGTGCTATAGCTTCGATTGGTATTATAATGGGAGGTCAAGATAAAACAAAAGACTTGGATGTACCAATAGTATACGGAAAAGCAATCCGATTTGCTAAAAAATTCGAGGAAAAATTCGGATCATTAAGTTGTCAAGATCTTTGTGGTTATGACTTACAATATCATATTAGAGATTATGTCAAGAATAGAGCCTGGGAAAATAAGTGCTGCAATTTTGTGCTTTTTGCTATAGAACAAGTGAGTAAATTAACGAGGAAGGAATTAAATGCTAAATTGTCTTGAGGACTTTTGAGATAAAAAAATCTAGATTACTTTATTTATTGATTATGCATAATCTTTAAAAGTAAAAGAAATTCTAATTTTATTTGCTCTTAATCCATTTTAAAATTAATTTGGTGTTAAATTTAATTATGAGTGTAAAAATTATAAAAGAGTATTATATTAAAAAAAAAGCGAAATTACTGAAAGATTTTGACTCAATATTACCTATTTTACAACAAATTTTCACTAAAAAGCTTAGTGATGAAAAAGTTAATGAACTTTTTAATCTGATGAAACAAGAATATGAAGATCTAATTCCTGAAATACCGTACATTGGAGGCAACAAAAATTTCTTTACCAATTACCTTATTGGAGGCGCTTCTGTTCTAGCAATTATTCGTATTCTAGAAAAAGAAGGGTTTACATTATGGGATATTGGGGAATTTTTCTATAATCTTAGTGATATTAATAACAAATTTAGAAAAAAAATGATGGAAGATACAGGGAAGGATCCGTCTCAATATCCTTTTGAAAAAGAGTATATGGATTATATGAAAGCTATAACAGAAACATCACATGAAAGAGAATATCCGGAGAATTGGGTAGCGGATTATATAGAAGGAGATAGCGAAACTTTCGAATGGGGTTTTAATGTTTATGAATGCGGGATTCAAAAATTTTTTAAAAAGTATAATGCTGAAAAATATGTCCCTCTAATCTGTTTATCCGATTTTTCTGAGGCAAATATATTTGGTTTTGGTTTCTCTCGAACTCAAACTCTCTCAAATGGAGCTCCTCTATGTGATCATAGGTATATAAAAAACCATAAAACACCCCGAGCATGGCCACCAGATAACATAAAAGAATTTAAGGTTAAATTCGAATAATAAAATTTCAGGTAGACAAAAACTTTGAGATTGAAAATATAAGACCCAATATTCGAATTAATAAGTAATTAATTTTATGTTTAATTTTATTTAGAAAGTGTTTAACATGGAAACTATATCAATGACTATTAATGGAACTAAAATTGAAGCGAAGAAAGGAAGTTCTATTCTAGAAGCATCTCAAAATGCGGGTATTTATATTCCTAGCATCTGTGCACACCCTGATTTACCACCTCTAGTCGGCTTAGAACCAACTGAAGAAATTTTCCAAGGGAATTCTAAATTTAAAAATACTAATTCTCAAGCACATCAGGGATGTCAACTTTGTGTAGTAAAAGTAGAAGGAAAAGAAGGATTGGTAACATCCTGTAGTACTATTGTGGAAGATGGTATGGTAATTTCAATCGATACACCAGAAATTCAAATCTTCCGGCGTGAAAAGTTGATGAACATACTATCAAAACATCCTCATGCATGCTTAATGTGTGCTCAACGTGAGGGATGCAGTCGCGAACCATGTTCGCCTAATGTTCCAGTTGAAGAGCGTTGCTGTCCAATCTTGGGAAGATGTGAATTACAAAAAGTTGCGGAATATATTGGTATTCGCGAAGATACTCCTCGTTATAAACCTCAAGATCGTGTGATTATTGAAGACGAACCACTTTTTATTCGAAATTATGAGCTATGTATAGGGTGTACGAGGTGTGTGAGAGTATGTCGAGATGTTCGAGGAATTGAAGCTTTAGGATTTGTATTTTCTAATGAAGAAACTATTGTTGGAAGCCTTGCACCTTCTCTCAAGGAATCTGGGTGTAAATTCTGCGGTGCTTGTATTGAAGTTTGTCCAACAGGTGCGCTTACAGATAAAGACATCTTATGGGCTGAACGTGAAAAATTACTGGTACCATGTAAAAAAGTTTGCCCATTAGGAATGGATGTACCACGTTATATTCGATTAATATCAGAGGAAAAATATGCTGAAGCAGCAGCAGTTATCAGGGAGAAAACTCCTCTTCCTTCGGTTCTTGGAAGAATTTGCTTTCATGATTGTGAACTTGAATGTCGAAGGACTCAACTTAATGAACCTATTGCCATTTGTGCTTTAAAACGTTTTGCAATGGATTATGATAATGAAATGTGGAAGCCAAATCTAAAGATAAAAACTTCAACAGGGAAAAGAGTGGCGGTTGTAGGTTCAGGCCCCTCTGGTTTGACAGCAGCATATTATTTAAAGAGATTAGGTCATTCAGTTACAATATTTGAAGCTAATTCTTATTTAGGAGGTATGTTAAAGCAAGGAATTCCTGAATATAGATTACCACGATCAGTTCTTCAGAAAGATCTTGAGCATATTATGACCATAGGAATTGATGTTCAAACTGAAAAAGTTGTAGGGGAACATTTATCTCTTGAAGATTTGAAAAATCAAGGATTCAATGCAACTTTTTTGGCTATTGGCGCTCAAAATTCTAAAAAACTTAATCTTGAGGGAACAAATCTCCCTAATATCCTATGGGGTCTTGAATTTCTTAAAAAAGTTAATAATGGTGAAAATGTGAAAATATCAGATAATATTATTGTGATTGGTGGAGGAAATGTAGCAATTGATGTAGCTTTAACTGCTAAACGACTTGGTGCTAAAGATATACAATTAACATGTCTCGAATGTAGAGAAGAAATGCCTGCTCATGAATGGGAAATTCAAAAAGCTATAGACGAGGGAATTATACTTGATTGTTCCTGGGGGCCAAAAGCGATTATTGATAAGAATGGTGAAATATCTGAAGTTGAGTTAGTTCATTGTGATTCTGTATATGATGATCGTAATGCGTTCAATCCAATCTTTGATAGTAATAATACAAAATCAGTTGAAACTGAAATGGTAATATTAGCTATAGGGCAAATTCCTGATCTATCCTTACTAGGAAGTGAAAGTAAAATTAAGGTTTCCTCATCAGGATTAATTCAAGTTAAAGAAGGTTCATTAGAGACAAATATAGAAGGAATATTTGCAGGTGGTGAAGTTATAAATAGTCCTAGCTCCGTTGTTGATGCAATCGAAATGGGTCGAAGGGCAGCTTCTTCAATTGATAAATATTTGGGAGGAAAGGGCGAGATTGAAGATGTACTTATTGAGCCAGATATTACGTCCGCTAATTTTGGACGCGATGAAGATTTTTATGATAAACCACGAATAAAAATGCCTTTATTATCATTGGAACAGCGTCAAAATAGTTTTAGTGAAATTGAATTGGGGTTTGATGCAAAATTAGCCATTGAGGAAGCGAATCGATGTTTAAGATGTGATCAAAGGTTTGAAATCTCCTCTGTTGTATTACCACCTCAAAAATGGTTAGATTTAAACACGGAAAATGTTCAAAGCATCCCTGAAACTGAGGGTGTAATTCAAATCTTAAATGAGAATCAAGAAATAATCTTAATTCAAGGTACTCAGAATATGCGTTTAACTATGGAAGAACAATTAAATTCAAATCCAAATGCTTGTTTTTTTGATTATGATGAAGATCCCATGTATACAAAAAGAGAGAGTGAGCTTTTACAGCAATTCATGCAAGAATTTGGAAGATTCCCAGAAGGGAATGAAGATCTTGATGACGATCTTTTTTAATTTTCACTTAGCTTTTTTTCGAAAGCTTTAGTTAATAAAGGCAAAATTTCGCAAAGATCGCCAACAATACCATAATTTGCAAATTGGAAAATGGGAGCTTCAGGATCTTTATTAATTGCGATTATTATATCGCTACTTTTCATTCCAACTAGGTGTTGAATTGTGCCCGATATACCGCATGCTATATAAATCTTGGGAGAAACTGTGTTTCCACTCTGCCCTACTTGTTGTGATTTTGGAATCCAACCTAAATCTACAGCAGCTCTACTTGCTCCCACAGCAGCATTTAACACATTTGCTAAATCCTCAATCAATTTAAAATTATCCTTATTTCCAACACCTCTTCCGCCAGATACGATAGTATCAGCCTCACAGACTGGAATACCACATTCCATAGTAGTTCCATTTAAAATTTCTTTTGTTTTAACTTTTAGACTTTGAAGATCTACTTTTACAGGAACTTCAATGATTTCTGCATTTGTATTATCTTGCATCTGTGCAATCTCCATAACATTAGGTCTAACTGTCGCCATTTGGGGTCGAGTTGCTGGACAAATTATATCAGCCATAATATTTCCACCAAATGCAGGTCTAGTTTGTAATAATAGACCGTCTCGTATAGATAACCCTGTACAATCTGCAGTAAGTCCTAATTTAAGGGTTGCAGCTACTCTTGGTGCCAAATCTCTTCCATTAATGGTTGCAGGATATAAAACAATATTCGGCTTGTATTTTGAGATTATACCTGTAACTACAGAAGAATATGTTTCAGTATAGTAATCTTTTAGAGCTTCATGTTCGGCAATATATATTCTATTAGCCCCTCGGTTTGAAAATTCCTGTGTAAATCTTTTCACATTATTTCCTAATAATAAAACACAAACTTTTTGTTTTAATTCATTCGCAAGTTCTTGTGCTTTACCTAACAATTCAAAAGAAACATTTCTTATTTTATTATCTTTTATTTCAGCAATAATCCATACATCTTGATACTGTGATAAATCAATATCTTCAAGTTTTTTCCGTTGAATAGTTATTGCTCCTACATTACATTGATCTACACATGCTCCACAAAGGGTGCATTCATCTCCTATTACTGCTATTTTATTTATTAGGGTTATTGCCCCAAATGGGCAAGCTTTCTCACAAAGACCGCATCCAGTACATTTTTCTTGATCTACATTTATCAGATTAAATCACCTTATCCTTAGATAATAATTCAATTAATTTTTTAACCGAAGCTTCAGAGGTCTCCTCTTGAATAACAACTCCCTGTTGTCTTGCTGGTGGGGAATATACTTTAATAACTTCAGTTAATGACCCATTTAAGCCATAATCCTCTTTATTACCTCCCAGTTCATCAGCATCCCAAGTTAAAAATGGTTTTTTATTCGCTTTCATTATATTCATCATGGGAGGATTTGTGGGTTCAAATGAAGATGGAGTCATTCCAGTTATTAGTACTGGAAGTCTAACTTCTACTATTTTATATCCATCATCTGTTTGTACTTTTGCTGTTAGTTTTTTTCCTTCCAGTTTTTCAACACTTTCAACATAAGTTATCTGAGGAATCCCTAATTGAGCTGCAATTTCAGGTCCTACTTGAGCAGTATCTCCGTCAATAGCTTGTAAACCACAAAAAATAATGTTAAAATCACCAATCTTTTTGATACATTGAGTAAGAGTATAAGATGTTGCCCATGTATCTGCCCCGGCAAAAATTTTATCACTTAGTAAGATAGCTTTATCTGCCCCTAAGGCAAGGCACTTTAGTAATGCCTTTTTTGCTTGTGGTGGACCCATAGAAATTACTAAAATCTCATCACCTTCCTGTCTGATTTTGATAGCTTCCTCAAGTACAAACTGATCGAAGGGATTGAGGATGCTAGGAACACCTTCTCTAATCAATGTATTAGTTTCAGGGTCAATTTTAACTTCAGTGGTATCAGGAACTTGTTTTATGCATACAATAAATTTCATAGTTTCACATTTAATTCTTAAGAGTTAAATAAGGATATTAAAAATCAAAAAAAAAGTTAATTAATATTACAATTAATAAGCTCTAATCTTTTTCATGAAGGAGATTAATAATTCCAGCATATGCAAATCCAAAGATTTGTATTTCATAAAGTGAAAGTCCAACAAGAAATCTGTAATCTGAAACATCAACAATCAACATAAGGATAAAGCCGAGGAATCCACCACTCAACATTGTAATGATAATTATTTTAGCATAGAAAATTGTTCTCTTTTTCATTTGATAATTCTTCTTTAAAAGATTATAAAATACCCAAATGACAATAAAATTTGTAGTAATATAGAAAATATTTAAAAAGACGAAAAAACCTAATTTTGAAAAATCAGGTGAATATATTAAACTCGTAAGCAAAAGTGAAATACACGAAGTAAAAATTATTCCAATTGAAACCACTATAAATCGTATTCGTTTGTTTTTTTCGATCATTCACGATATCTCAGAAGAAAAATCTTTATTTAAAATCACTAGAGCTCCAAATAAATTTATATTTTTCTTCTAGTTTAACCTTTCAATATGAAATAACGAAAAATATAACAAAAAAAAATTTAGAAAAAAAGATTTAATATTGTTTCCTACCAAGAAGCTCTCGTGCTACAATCATCTTCATAACTTCAGAACTTCCTTCTGCTAGCGCAAAGGATCTGACTGCTCGCCACGCAGCTTGGTCAGGACATTCTCTTGAATAACCAAAAGCACCTTGCCACTGCATTACATCATTTATAGCATCACAAGCCCATGTAGAACAAAACATTTTTCCCATAGCAACAATTTTACTAGTTTCAAATCTACTTGCTTTTCCTTGTTGTTCTAAGTCGATAGTCTTTAATGCTCGATAGCCCCAATCTCTCAACATACTTAATTTAGTGTAATGTTCAGATAGTTTAAAATTAATTCCTTGATATTGTGACAAAGATTTTCCAAAAGATTTTCTTTCCTTGATATAATTTATTCCATTTTCTAAAGACTTTAAGCCTGCAGAAGCACAAATTACAGTTATTAATGCTCTTGCATATTCATATCCTTCATGTAAGATATAAAAACCTTTATTTTCTTCACCTATTATGTAATGTTTAGGAATTTTTACATTATCTATTGAAAAACCTCCACATGAAATTCCCTCTCGTCCTAAATCAGCAATATAAGTTGGAGTAATTCCCTCAGCTGTTAAGGGTAAGTAGAAACATGTCATCCCTCTCGTTCCACGTTCTGGAGTTTGATGAGCAATTGTAACATGACCCCCTCCATATTTAACTGCCTCTCTTACTCCACTAATATACATTTTTTCGCCATTAACCACAAATCCTTCATCATCTGGTTTGATTGTTGTTTTGGTGCCACCTACATCAGATCCAGCATCACTTTCAGTTGTAGCAATCCCTAGAAACCACTCTCCTGAGAGTGTCTTAGGAAAAATTTCTTGTTTTGCTTCTTCTGTTCCATATTTATTTAAAAGGAATCCCCATGATGCAGGAACCAAATAATATACACAAGTGGAACCCGTACAATCTGCTCTTGCCAATTCTTCTGCAATAACACCAGCACTTACTGCGCTTAATCCTGGACCCCCATATTTTTCATCTGCGGTACATGTCATTAAGCCCAATTCTGCCATTCCTTTAACAACACTTCTAGGAATCTCTTTAATTTCTTCCATTTGAAGTGCGATAGGAACAATTTTATTCTGTGCAAATTCACGAACAGATTCTCTAATCATATCTTGTTCTTCAGTAAATTTAATACTCATAATTCTTACCAAATTGATAATAATTAAACGGTATAACTTCTAATTACTAAAAATTCTTAAGTTTTATTATTCAATTAGAAGATTGAATTATTTGGGAATAAAATGGGATAACATTTTAAAGAAATAGAAGCTAAATCTACCTTTCTACTATAGTAAAACCTGCTTTTTGTAAGAGATCTACTGCCTCTTCTATTATTGTATCTTCTACTCGCAAAATAAGCATGGATTCATCTTTAACTAAAGTAGAGTAGAAGTAATCAATATTAATCTCATTCTCTCCTAAAGCTTTTGGTATCTCATATAAAGCATTAGGGTGATCATTTAATCTTACAGCAATGACTTCTGTAGTTGATAAAATAAAATCTTTTTGTTCCAAAATCTCAATACATTTTTCAGGATTATCAACTAAAACCAAAATTAGTCCATAATCACTTGTTTTTGCCACTGTTAAAGCTCGGATAAAAACCTTATTATCCATAAGAAATTTTATGAAGTTTGCAAGTTCTCCTGGTCGATCTTCTAGATAAACACTTAACTGAATCATTTTTATTTTTTTCTTTGAAATTACATAGATGTTAAATTTTAATATTCCCTAGTAAATAAATTATTAAGAATAATCGATCTTAAGATAAACTTATGCTTAAAGATTTTTATGATAAACATAAGAATTTTTCTTTTAGAACATTATCAGAATACTATATTTCTCCCGGTATCAGGTGTAAGTTTGATATTTTGAAAGATAATTTAGGTAATAAGAAAGAGTTTTTAAGTGGGATCGATCTCGGTTCATCTGGTAATTCTATTCTCTCTTTTTTAGATAATATTAAACATAAATCTTTCTTGGATCTTGCCAATTTTCCATTAAATCAATACAAAAATAATAATGTTCACAATCCTATATGTGCAGATCTAGTCAAATTACCTTATAGAGATGAATCTTTTGATTTTGTGACTGTACTTGACGTTTTAGAACATATAAGGGATGATAGATTAGCAATATCTGAAATTAGTAGAATTTTAAAAAAAAAGGGAATAGCATTAATCACGGTTCCGCATCGGATGAAATATTATTCAAATCAAGATATAATAATAGGACATTTTAGGAGATATGAATTGAGTAAAATTATCTCTGATTTTAATAACTTCAATCTAAAGAATCTAAAAATTTTCGGTATATATGGTAGATTGATGTTAATTGCAGATATCCAAACCACAAATCCAAGAAAAATTGAAAAGAACCTTATAACCTTAAGAAATAAATATGAATCAAATATGATTTTTCAAAAAATATGGAATGTTATTGTTAAAATTCTAGCAAAGCTTATGAAATTGGATGCTAAGTTTAGTTCAAAACATAGAATGAGAAATTTAGGTTTAATATTTATGAAGAATTAAGGTTTTACTAAACCTTTCTATACATTTTCTTTTTTCAATTTATCGAATAGCCTTTTATATTCTTCAATATACGTCTCATCATTAGTTTCTTCAATTTTTTTAAGAAGTTCTATTGACCTTGTTAAAATCTCAGATTGTTTTTTGATTTTATCATAGAATATTTTTTTTATTTCTTGTGATTCCTCAAATTGTATTTTATCTTCATATTCTTTGATAGAGCTTTTAATTTCTTTCTGAGATTCAATGACAGATGATGCCAATTGCTTTTTTCTTTCTTCTAGTTTTATGCAATTATCACATATTACATCCCCCGACTTTGGCTGATCATTTTTTACCATAAAAGGATTTCCACAACGAACACAAGGTATTAGCTTTAAAACAAATTTGTCGTTGTTAGAATCAGGCATAATCGGGTAAGAATTGTATTTTATTTTATTAATAAATTATGTATTATTATAATCTTGTATTAATAATATATTATTATTCAATTTAATCCTCAAATTTTAGAAAACTAATAATAGCTTAAGATATTTCCCACTATATGGATAGTGTCGCAGTTATAATATTATTAGGTGCGGGATTTGCTTTTGGACTTATAAGCTCTATTGCTGGAATAGGAGGGGGAGTTTTTTTTGTTAGCTTTATGGTTCTACTATTTTTAATTCCTATTGACATAGCTGTAGATACTTCTGCTTTTATAATATTAATTTCTTCTGGAGCAGGATTTTTTACTTATTTTAAAGCTGAGAGGTTACATATTAAACAGGTTATAATATTTTCATCATTTTCAATTTTGGGAAGTATTGCAAGCACACTGATCTTCACACCCTTTGATTTAGATAGTACCATTTTAAAAATTATATTTGCAACAACCATATTGATAGCTGGATTGAATATGATATATAAAGCCTTAAAATCTAGAAAACCTAATCCCGAGTTGGAGATGTATGAGAATAATTTTATATTACATAGTCATGATTATCAAACTAATTTAAAGAAATCTATCCCTCTTTTTTTTTTAGCAGGTTTTTCTGCAAATTTATTAGGTATTGGAGGAGGCATCATCAATACTCCTGCTCTTCATATGATACTTCAATATCCAATTCATAATGCTACAGCAATTTCTATAGGGATTATTTTTTTTACAGCGATTTATAATACTATTGCCAAAAGCATTTTAGGGCAAATAAACTATTTAATCGGAATATTAATTGGTTTAGGAGCTGTTTTAGGGTCTGTAGTAGGAGCACAAGTCTCTGGTAAAATGCATAAAAGTTACTTACAATCTTTTGTCGCAATAATATTAATGGCACTGGCAATTAGAATGTTTTTTTAGAATATGAGTGTTAAAAAATTTATAAATTTTCTATCTTAAATTTTATTTGAAGACCAAATATTATATTTACTTCAAATTTTTATTAAGAATGGGTAAAGAAAATGGTACAAGTAAAAGATATTGAAAAGCTTATGGATGATTTTATGATTGAGCCAGGAGAAAAGTTTATTGATATCAAACGATATCTACTAACTGAATTCGAATGGAAATTAGATCCTCTCAAAAAAAATCAGTTTGTCATTAGAGGAATTCCAATTGAAGATAATAGGATTTTAAGTGACATTTTGAAATCATTTCTACCAGAGGAAGTTATCACTCTTAAAGAAATTTAAATTTGAAAAGCTAGTTTAATCTGATTTTTGATAAATAATTGCTTTTATAAATTAAGAAAATACATTATGGTGAAATTAATTAAAAACGAAAATGAAAGTAAACTTGAAATTACTATTAGCAATCAAATAAAAAGATTTGCTATAAATGGTCTTTATGGATTTAATACTGTTATATTAATTGGGATGGGCAGACGTTTAGGCATTTTTAATTACTTATATGATAAAGCAAAATCATCTAAAAGTTCTACTTTAACTACTGAAGTGAGTTTTACACCAATTGAACTCTCAGAAAACTTAAAGTTAGATTTTAAATATCTAGATGGTTGGCTTCATTTGGCACTCGAATGTGGTATTCTTGAGATTGCAGAGTCTGATAAAAAGATTTTAAAAACAGCTCCTTATGTATTTGATTTACTTATTGACGGGAACAATGAGGCTTATATTGGAGGAACACTCGGTGCATTCTATTATATAGCTCCCGCTCAGGACATTTTAATAGAAAGATTTAGAACGGGTAAAGATTGGAGTATATTGGACTTACCTGGAGATGTTATGAAAGATCTACAGGAACGAGGTGCAAGATTTGGAACTTTAGTAGAAAGATTGTTTTCTAAGAAATTTGAAAGTTTCTGTAAAAATCTGCAAAAGGGAGGTATCATCCTTGAGCTTGGCTGTGGGTATGGATTTAATCTTGAAACGTGGGCAAAAAAGTATAAAACAGCAAGATTTGTAGGAATAGATATTGATCCTATAGCAATTACCCACGCAAAAAAAATAATTGAAAAAAATAAATGGAATGAAAGAATTGAGATTTTTGAAACAGATCTTAATGAATTTGCCCAATCTGCTAGTAAGAAATATGATTTGATTATATTAAATCAGGTTCTCCATGAAATGAACATTGATGAGAATTACCGAAGAGGTGTATTTAAAAATCTATATTCCTTGTTGAAAGATGATGGTATTTTACTTGTTGGAGAAAGTATGATTCCTAATACCTTTGCACCGAAAAAAAAATTTCAGCTTTTTGATGTTACTCATAAGTTTACAGAAGTAAAAACTTCGCATTTTTATGATGAAAGAACCTTTCGAGAGTTTATCGCTTCAACACACTTTACAAGATCAGAATTTATTAAAGAGGATAGTAATAGTATTTGGGTAATAAGAAAGTGAAGAAATGGTCAAAAATCAAATAACTTAGTTATTCTACATTCTAATCATGAACTATAATTAAATTTATTAAGAATTAAACGAAATTAATCATTATAAAAAATAATCTATAGGGCAAATTAAATAGAATATCTTATTAGGAAAATAACTCAATTCAATCATCAATTTAAAAAATGTCTGATTTAACCGAAAAAGACGAGGATTTACTGGAAAAGGCACTAGCAGAAGAGAAATCTTATAATTGGTTGGAAGCAGCCAAAATATACGAGCAAGTGGTCAATAGTTATTTGAAAAAAAACTTGCTGGAAAAAACTGCTGAAATTTATCGAAAGCTTGGATATTCCTATTCACGAGCAGCTTTCACTGTAAAAACAGCTGAAAAATTGGCAGAATATATCAAACAAACTATAAAAGCTTACACAGATGCTAAGATTCTCTTTGAAAAGATTGGATATAAATCTATGAAATTAGAATGTGAAGCAGAAGCTTTCTATTTCAGTGGATTTATTGCTAGTTCTATTAAAGAAGCAAGGGTAAACTTCAGCAATTCCTATGATCTTTTCATTGAAATAAGCAAAGAATATTCTAGAGATGCTGATCAAAAACATATTGCTAGGATTTTAAGCCGTACTGCCATTGTTTCTACGGCACAAGTAACTATTTTGAACGATCCTAAAAAGATCGAAGAGATTTATGAAAAAGGTATAGATATTGCCCTTCAAGCTCAAATTCTGTCAAAGAAAATTAGCTGTTTACAATCTCTTGCCGAATCGTATTATGCTGAGTTTTACCTAAATATAGTTTATGCCTCTATAAAGCCTTTTAGATGGGATGAATCTTGGAGAGAATATTTTTGGAATTCGCGTTTAAGATGTAAGGAAGGTTTAGAATTTATTGAGAAATATGACGAGTTGAGCGCTCTCTCAATGATTTATGTCACTTTTGGTGCTTTGAATGGTTTTTATGCAATTAATTTCGCTGAGGATGAAAGTGAGCAGAGAAAGTATTTAGATAATACATTAGGATTACTAGAAAAAGCTTCAAACTTTGCAAAGAAATTAGACGATATATTATTAATACTCGAGTCTATATATTGGTTGGATTGGTGGGCTTTACTCGGAGGTAGATTTAATTATCTCCAGAAGAGAATTTCTGTTGACCTTCAATTGTTTATAGAGATGGGAGAATTATTTGAAAGCACCCATACTTATTGGAATTACTTCTCAAACCAATTCATGGCATTTTATTATAATTATATGGCTCAAAGGAGTTTTTTCACCTTAGCTCAGAGGAAATCATATGCTGAAGAAGGGATTAAATATGCTAAAAAAATTTTTAGAATAAGTTCAGTTTTATATAGTGTTGTAGAATCTTGTTTAGTATTAACATACTCGTATTCACATTTATCCATTCTCGCTAGCTCAAAAGATGAACAAGATGAAAACACACAAAAAATGCTCCAATATGCAGAACAAGCTAGAGAAATTGCTGAAAAATATGAGGGAGGATGGATTCGAGCTTATGGTTATAATGCTCTCTTTAGAGCCTATAAAACTCTCGCAGATATTACTCAGGATAAAGAGTACAAAATTGAAATGTTAAAGGCAGCTATAGATGCTTCTGAAAAATATTTGGACCATTCTAATGAAGCTAGGACGGGCATCATTACAGGTCAAATACGATTAGGACTTCTTTATGAAGAACTTGGCATTTTAACTGTAAATAACGATACATTAGTAGAAGCAAAAGAGTTATTCATAAAAGTAGCCAAAGAAAGTCTTAAAAGAGGGTATAATTCCTACGCTGCCGCTATATTCGAATATATAGCCCGTATAGAAGATCGCCTAGGTAATCATACAGCTTCTGCGAAATATTATGTGGAAGCTCAAAAATCCTACGTTGAATCATTGAAAAATGTCGAGTATAAACCGTTAATAAAGAGAATTAATGAAAAATTGAATTATGTTAAAGCATGGAACTTAATTGAAATTGCTAAATTTAATCATAAAAGTGAAAATCATCAAGAAGCTAAGGAGAGCTATAATAGTGCTTGCAAAATTCTAAAAAATCTTCCAAGTTTTAATTATGAAGCGAATTATTACTCTGCATGGGCGTCTCAGGAAATCGCAGAAAAACTCAGCAAACAAGAAAAACACGAAGAGGCTATAGAGCAATATAATATAACGATAGAAATGTTTGAAAATGCAATAATACCCCTAGAAAAACGCTTAAATCAATCCAAGGAAAAAATGGAAATCTCAAGAATCGAGAAACTTATAAAAGTAGCTAAATTAAGGACATCATATTGTTCTGCTAGAATAGATGTTGAAAAGGCAAGAATAGTAGGAAAACAAGGTAAACATATAACAGCCGCTGAACTATTTGCTTCAGCAGCTTCACAGTTTAGGTATGTTTGCAACCTCTTTAAAACTGAGAAAGAAAGAGTGGAATTAGAGGCAGTATATTATCTATGTAGAGCATGGGAGAGTATGGAGCTTGGTGAAAAATATGAGGATCATGATAGATTTTCAGAATCTGCTAATTTATTCATAAAAGCAAGTAATCTTTTCACAGATAGTAATTTGAAATTACTGGCATTAGGTAATTCTTCTTTTTGCCAAGCTTTAGAACTTGGATGTGAATTTGATGAGACTTATGAATCTGAAGTAAAAGCTCAATTGTATCCCAAAATCAAATTGATGTTAAGAACAGCAGCTTCCTCTTATGAAAAAGGAGGTTTTAAAAA
>JBHLNS010000037.1:0-32104 GCA_048941285.1 Promethearchaeota archaeon | reverse complement strand
CATCTCTTCCATCGAAACATATAATCCACCTGGAGCATTGAGATAATCATAAAGCGGAACTGAATGCTTTTCAGGTACCATTATATTATCTTCATTTTTAGGTATGTATCCAGTGATCTTATTACTATCTTTCTCAAAATCTTTTTTTGAAAAAACCGCACGATTCATATCAAGTGGATCGAGAAGTTCACGTTGCATAAATTCTGGATAAGGCAATCCAGATAATTCCTGTATAATAAATCCTAAGCATGTGAACATATCATTATTATAAAAAAATTTCTCTCCCGGTTTAAAGATAATATAATCTTCGGGTTCACTAAGATGCGCAATAAAATCTTCCTTTGTTGTAGCGGGATATACTTTTTTATAATCCCCGAAGGTGTAAAATAATGACGCTAATCCACCATCTGCTGCAGGAACACTGCTTGAATGTGACAAAATATGCTTAATTAGAATATCAGGATGTGTAGTAAAAGGTGCGAAATCTAAATATTTTGATACAGAATCTTCAAGAGATAGTTTCCCTCTTTCAACAAGCTTCATAATACCAAATGCAGTCATAGATTTAGTGATACTACCGATCCCAATGAGTGTTTGCGGAGTCATTGGAGTGAATTCTTCAAGATCACGGGCACCAAATCCCTTTGAATATACAATTTGGTTTTCCTGAAAAATAGAAATTGCTAATCCAGGAACTTTATATTTGCGCATATAATTTCGAACAATCTTTTCTAATTGGTTGAATTGTTTTTCCATGTTGTTTCAATCTAAGGATTTTTTTAAACTAAATATAGGGTTAATATTTATCATTTATTCTTTTTTGGGGGCTTTTTTTCTTCTTTCCAAAAAGGAGTCTTTGATTTTTTTCAACAAATTTCCAACCAAACCCAGTAAGTTCTTCTAAAGGGCCTCTAATTCCTTTAGGGTTTCCCGTCTTAGTATATATAATTTCTGTACGTTTTATCGCTTTGAAAACCTGATACGGATTTTTAAATCTATCAATTAAAGCATTAGCTTTTTTAGGGCCAATATCAACTAACCCTTCAATTATAAAAGATCTTCTTTCTTTTTTAGACAAATTTTTTGGTGCTTTTCTTGAAAATATGGGACTACTATCTTTCACTTGTTCTCTATAGGCAATTCTTTCAATAACTATAGCCGTATCTTCTAAATTTCTTGTGGGTATTACCGATATCCCCAATTTATATGAAATAAATGCCAGAGCGCCATAAATTGACGAGATTTTCATTCCTGTATTCTCAAAAACATTATCATTTAAGCCTTCTATAATTAAAATTGGATATTCATATGTATCTTTTAGACGGAGTAGCTGTTCAAATAATCTATTATCCATTATCGAGGAAACAAAATCGCTTCCTTCTTTTCTTTCTATCGCAACTTCACTCGAAATGACAACATCTGCAATATCTAGTTGTTTTGATTCATAGGTTATGGTATCTTTTTTTTTGTCTAATATAACCTTTAACTTCTGCTCTCTATTATCAATTATTAAATGGAGTTGTTCATTATTTTGAGTCATCCTACTATTTAAAAATTAATAACTTCAGTATTAAATATTTCATATTCTAGTTATTAAACTAATAATTTTCAATTTTTATAGATTATACTTAATGAGTTTTAATAAAATTTCAATAGTATTAAAAAAATTAAATCATTTTTCAAAATCAGTTATTTTTTTTTATCTGATTTTTTTTTCCTGAACCTGTTGTTAGAAACATGCTTAAAGTGCTTAGAAAAAATAGTAGATTTATCGTATTAATAGAAGCACCAGAAAAATTCTCCGTGCTATAATTTATCACATTATAAAAATGTGATATTTTTGTTTTCTTAAAAGCCTCCACCACTTCTGGAAAAGAATTATACTTCAATTCTAATCCAAATTTCTTAGGAGATTCATGTGCAGGTGAACCAGGGAAAATAAAATAAGGTTCATTCATTATAGTAATGGGTTTTGAATTAGATTTTCCATATTTTAAAACACATTTCAATGCAAAATTAAAATCCTTAAGGATATCAATATGGGTTTGAAATGGAAATCCAATAGTTAGCCATATTCTTAAATTGAGCTTAAATAAATTGGCATTTTTTATTAAATCATTAATTTGATTTTTAGGAAATTTAAATGTTGGATCACAAATCTGAGCTATTTTTTGTTGAACATTTTGAGACATTGTTCTAGGAGAAATACTAATTGATGAATAGCTGAGATCAAATGTTTTATAAAATGAGTTCCATATATTTTTAGGAAAGGGTAAACGCCATATCTCCATATCTGCAGAAATATCTAGTTTTTCTTTTCGAATTAACTCAAATAGTATTTTCCAATACTTAATATTAGCTGGATAAACCCCATGACCAAAAAAGACACTTGAAATTTTATAATTATCAACCATTTTACTAATATCATCTATAACTTTTTCTGGATCTCGTAGGATTACATTATTTCTCCCTGTAAATTTTTGTTGAGCTCTTTGTCCCCCTCCACAAAATGGGCAATTAAAAGGACAACCTCTTCCTATTGGAAGATTAAAAGAGATTCCCATAATTTTTTTGCTATAATCAAAATAATCTTTAGCGTTTTTTAATAGTGTCATATTTGTAAAATTAAAATTATCCAAAGTTTTTGCGGTATATGAGAGAGGATTTATTTTTATGTGATTAGAAGGCTCTCGATAAGTTAAATTTGGCACTGAATCTAAAGAATGATTCTGATTACTGTTTTGAAGGTATTTTAAGAGTGGAATCTCACCTTCTCCTCTTATAATCCCATCAATAAATGTATAATATTTTAAAATTAGATGATGATAATATGAAGCAGTAAATCCCCCCAAAATTACTTTCGCCTCAGGATTTACATCTTTTACTAATCTAGCGACTTCAATAGCTCCAGAGGCATTATGTGTCCAATGTAAATCAATCCCACAGATATCAAAGTCAATAGAATTTAGGTAATTTGTAAATTCCCAATTAGGGTCTAGATACTTTTCAAGAGGATAATTCAGAATTTGGACTCCAAAACCCTCTTTTTCAAGGAGATCTCCCATAGCAAAGACCCCCATTGGAATAAAGATAAACGAACCTCGTATTGGCTTGGACTTTTTACCAGTATTTGCATTTAATGTTCTTGGTGGATGAATAAGTATAATGTCATAATTTTTCAAATTAAATACCTTAAAATTTGGATATAATAGTTAAATTCTAAAAAAATAGAAGAAATAAAACAATATAATAACTAATATTAGAAATCCAATAGACAATGTTAAAGATTTTTTAATTAAGTAATTATAAGGCACTAATTTTTCATGAAATAAATCCAGTTTACTAAATATATCTGTTACTTTGAGAGTTCTTATACTTTGAGTGTTTCCTTTATAATTTAAATCGATACTTGATTCTTTCAATAAATTTATAAGGGCTTTATATGAAATGTCTGGGTCGTATTCTTTGATTAATGCGATTACTCCTACACATATTACTGCTGAAATACTAGTACCTGAGACTCTTAATCTCAAATTATCACTTATCGGCACTATAACATTAGAACCAGGGAAATACAAATCTGGTTTTATTCTTTCATCCAGAGTTGGACCTCGTCCGCAAAAATTAGAGATCTTTAGATCTTTAGTAAGTGCGCCAATGGTTATAACATTTTTAGCAGCTCCAGGACTTCCTATAGTATAGTTATTTGGACCGAAATTTCCTGTTGGGCAAACTATCATAATATTTCTTTGTGTTAATAAATTACAAGCTAGGGATAAAAGATCTTCACCATCAGACGAGTCTTTTGTAGTTAAAGGAATGAAAAGAATGTCAATATTAATTTTTTCCTTATCAATTTTATCAAAAACAGTTAAGATGTGATATAAAGAGTATTGATTAATTGAATTTGAAATGTCGAAATCAATAATGCTAACACTCGGAGCAATTCCAACATAATTATTATCGTTATTCTCAAATTTATTACAAATTATACTTGCCATTATTGTTGCATGAGTTATTTCACTTCCTGCACCGTTCTTTTTTACGTATTTTTCTTTTTCATATATTCTATATTTTTTAATCGATATATTTGAAATTGCTGAAACTTCTTTATTTATTCCATTGTCAATGATTCCTACCTTTACATTTTTCCCTGAATATGCAATTTCAGAGTTCCTATACTCGTTTAGTTCTAACATTTCAATAACATCTAGCATTGAAGGGTAAAGAACTTGGTCTTCTTGAATATTTTTTATTATTTCTTCGCTTTGGTAATTAAAAATCTGCTCTTTATTTAATCTGACCAATAATGAAGGCATAAAATCTATTTTACCCAAAATTTTAAGCTGACCATTTTCTTTTATGAAATTATCTCTTTTCGAGAGATCAGTAAAGGAAATTAGAACTCTAAATTGCTGATCATCTAAAAGATTTTCAAGTTTATTCTTAAAAGGCAGATAGATATTCATAATAGGTGATAGATTGGGAATTATCAATATTAATGAGAGTAACCATATAAAATTATAGGATTAAAAAGCACTACGTTCCTACCAAGGTCTTTTAATATAGGAATTTCTAGCTAATTCTAATTTATTCGGATGATTTTGATTAAAATGGGTTCCTCTACTTTCTTTCCGAGATAACGCACATCTTATTAATAATTCAGCAACCATTGATAAGTTTCTTAGCTCTACTAAATTTTTATCCACTTTATAATTCCAATAATAATAATCAATTTCTTCAGCAAAAATATTCATTCTTTTAAGGGCTCTTTTCAATCGCGCATCAGATCTTACAATACCTACAAAATTTTGCATTAACATTCTAATCTCATCCCAATTCTGTGTTATAACTACTGCTTCTTGAGAGGGAATAGCATTGCCAGATTCCCATTCAGGGAAATCTTTGACTTTTAACTCAGAATTGCGATCTGAAAAATACCCTGCACACTCATAAGCAGTAACTAATCCTTCTAAGAGAGAATTAGAAGCGAGTCTGTTGCTTCCATGTAAACCTGTACACGCAGCTTCTCCAATAACAAATAGATTTTTTATATCTGTCCTACCATCAACATCGGCGACCACTCCACCACAACAATAATGAGCAGCTGGTACCACTGGAATTGGTTCTTTTGTGATGTCGATATTAAATTCTAAGCATTTTTCATAAATTGCGGGATAATGATTTTTAATAAAAGTGGAATCTCTATAAGAAGCAATATCTAAATATACATAATCATCACCAGATTTCTTAAGTTCTGCATCAATAGCTCTTGACACTATATCGCGTGGTGCCAAATCCTTCTGAGGATGATATTTTTTCATGAATTCATTTCCTCGCATATCTTTTAGGATTGCACCTTCCCCCCGCATTGCCTCAGTAATCAAAAATGATTTTGCATATGGATGGTATAAACAAGTGGGATGAAACTGATAGAATTCTAGATTAGAGATCATAGCTCCAGCCCTATAAGCCATTGCAATGCCATCTCCAGAAATTATATCTGGATTTGTGGTATATAAGTAAATTTTACCAGCACCTCCTGTTGCTATAATAGTACCTTTTGCGGCTATGTTGTGAATTTCCTCTGATTCTTGCTCTAAAATATATGCTCCTTGACATTTTAGATTTTTAACATAGAGATTAATAGCGCACCATTTTTCTTTAATTTCAATATTCTCTAACTTTTTCACATGATCAATAAGTACTTGCTCTATGCTTCTTCCAGTTTGGTCGTTTACACGAAAAATTCTTCTTACTGAATGACCTCCCTCTTTTCCTAAATCATATTCTCCTTGTTTATTTCTTGTAAATTTTACTCCTAAATTTATCAGATCTTTTATTCTATCAGGTGCTTGCTTTATTATCTTTCTCACAACTGTTTCATTACATAATTCGTCTCCAGCAAGTAGTGTATCTTGAACATGCTTTTCAAAATTATCATTTTTATTCCATACACATGCAATTCCACCTTGAGCATGAAAAGTACTACTTTCATGTAAAGTCTCTTTTGTAACTAATAATAAGTTGGCTTTCGGGACTAATTCTGATAGATACAAAGCAAGTGAAAGCCCAGAAATTCCACTTCCAATAATTAAAAAGTCTGTTTTAAACTTCAAGAGAAATTCTTTTAATTCTCCCAGAAATAATTAAAATCTATTTAAAAATACAATTAATTAAATTAAAATTTTATTACAATTAAATTAAACAAACTCTTTTTTAGATTTTATTTTCCGATTTTTCTTGGTATTTCATCAATATAGTTTTGGTATTTTCGAATAGGGATCTGTGGAGATTCCAGCTCCAACTAATAATATGCAATTTCTTTTTGGAGTAAATATTGACTCAATATCCTATTCATATTCCTTGAAAAGTAATTCTTCTGGCATACAAAAATAATTAAGATTCTATAATCCTTTAGGCTTCTGTTTTATTTTAAATTGTCTTTGCTTATTGAAGTTAATCAAAATTTTTTTTTAATAGAAAATCTTTCTAATGAATAGGAAATAAGAAGGAATTAAAAATGTCCAAAATAAAGAAAGTACTTTTTATTTGTGCAGGTAATACTTGTAGAAGTCCTTTTGCAGAAGCATATGCAAAATGGTTGAAAGAAACAAAATTTAGAAAAGAGTTGAATAATATAGAATTTGACTCAGCTGGTATTTATCATTACTATGAAACTGCTCAACCAGAGACTGTAAATTATTTGAAGTCTAAAGGTATCGACATTGGTGAATTTAAAACGAAAAGAATAGATTTTCAATTATTGGAAAAACAAGATCTTATTTTAGGATTCGAACAAAAACATCATATTAATAAGGTGAAAAGAAAGTTCAAAAATCTTAGAGATCTTGATAAAAAATTATTCTTATTATTAGATTTTGCTGGAGAAAAGCAAAATCTAGAAATTAAAGATCCATTTTATTTACCTCATGAAGAATATAATAAAATTCTTGAAAAAATTGAGAATGGTGTATTGAAAACAGTTAAAAAGATTATTGAATATAACAAATCAGAAGATTTATTGTAAACATAATGAAAATGAATTGAACATATATGAATAAAATCAGGCGAATACTTTTTGTCTGTCTAGGAAATACTGCAAGATCTCCAGCAGCAGAATATTTAGCGCGTTATTATGCTAAGAAACTTGATGTAGACCTGGAATTTGACTCTTGTGGATTTTTCAATGCTTTTGATTATATGCAACCTGAATCTCAGAATTATTTAAACCAGAAAGGGATTAGACATTCAGATTTTATTCCAAAAATAATAAACCGTAGATTATTAGAAAAACAGGACTTAATTCTAACAATGGAAAGGCATCAATCAGAAGATATTAAAAATTCCTTTCCAAACATTCGAGAGATTATAAAAAAAACATTTACACTAAAGGAATTTAACGGAGAATCTGATAATATTGATATTATCGATCCATATTACACATCTAATGAAACTTATAGAAATATTCTTAAAACTATTGAAGATCAGGTTGAAAAAGCTATTAGAAAAATAATTCAGATTAATTTTGAGCAATACTCTTAACTTTCAAGGGATTAAATTGCTACTGCATTGACACTTTTTAATTAAAACATAAATATTAATCCTTTAGTTATATCTTTAAACCATAAACAGATGATAAAGAATTCAGTTTTAGGACTTTTTTAGGTGATTTAACATTGTTTAACTTTGAGCACCAAATATAGATATTTTTTTATTTTTTTTATTATTATTCTCAAAAACTAATTTCTTTTATTATGTAATTCGATTTTGGATTTCAATGTTATAATTACAAAATTTAATATAAATCTAGTAAATTACTGTATTCTTCTTAAATGTTAACTTTTTCCAAAAAAAACCTGTTAAATAATTTATAATTTATTCTATTTTTGTAAGTTTAATTTAAAATTAAGTTTTAAATAGATAGAACGCTATAATTAATTATTAAGAATCGATAAGTTTTCAGATATACTCGTTGAAATTAGGGGTATTCGATTGTGGAAGAATATATAAAGGAGATTAATGAGCGAATACAAAATCCGATTGAGAATATCAATTCAATCAAAGGATTTGAAATTATGTCAGAATCATTAGTCTATAAAGTTTATGATGTTTTTGGTCGTAATAGTTTACTTTCAATTTTATATCAAATAGGTGTTTTTCCTGGGACGAAAATAGCGGAAAGATTAAAACGAGAATATGGTAAAGAAGAATTTGAAATAATGGAAGCATTAGTAATTTTGATGGAAGAATTAAAAGACTTTTATTCAGTTCAAATAAAAGATATTCAACAATATGATGATAAAGTAAGAATAATTATTGAAAATCACTGCTTTTTACGTATACCAATTAGCCACCGTGAAAAGTTAAATTATGGTAAAACTTTTTGTAGAACAAATAAAGGATACTTTGAAACAGCATTTCAAAAATTATTGGGAAATAACATAAAAAAAATAGAAATTAATTTTCTCGAAAATGATGATGAGAAAGATGTGTG
This sequence comes from Promethearchaeota archaeon, assembly GCA_048941285.1. GTDB lineage: Archaea > Asgardarchaeota > Lokiarchaeia > Sigyniarchaeales > SOKP01 > Loki-b32. The sequence continues at coordinate 23,607 of JBHLNS010000037.1, read as the reverse complement.
TGTTGAAGAACTAATTTTTTATAAATAAGACTTTCAATCTTCTCAATATCTTTGAAAAAAAAATATAATTGATGCTAAATTTATCATTACTAAATTCTATTTTAATGTTAATTTTGAGAGGTTGAAATAAAAAAATGACTGAAATTAAAAATATTGTCACATTAGGCGTCGGCCTTATGGGGCAAGGTATTGCTCAAGTTGCTCTAATGGCTGGCTATAATGTCACATTAGTTGATATTAATAATGAGCTGGTTAATAAGGCTTTTTCAGGTATAGAAGTGGGCGTCAAAAAGTCCGAAGAAAAAGGGCAATTAGGAGAAGGTATTGCTACTGCTGATCTTATGGCAAGATGTAAAAAATCAACGGATTTAGCTTCTGCAGTAAAAGATGCTGATATTGTTATTGAAGCTGTAATCGAAAAAATGGATATTAAAAAGAAAGTATGTAAAACAGTTATGGAAAATGGTCCTTCTCACATAATTTTTGCATCAAATACTTCTACAATGAGTATTACAGAAATTGGTAAGGATTGTGGTGCCCCAGATAGAGTTTCAGGAATGCATTTCTTTAATCCTGTTCCATTAATGAGATGTATTGAAGTTATTAGAGGTGAAGATACTTCTGATGAAACATTTCAAAAGACTATGGATGTCGCAAATAGTCTGCCTTGTTTACGAGGTAACCGATATATAGCTCCTGTTTTAAAAGATCGCCCCGGATTTATTGTAAATAGAATGAATGCTCCTGTTCAAATATATATTGGCTGGGTATTTGACACTGCTAATGAAAAAGGAATACCATGGGAACGTATAGACGCTGATGCTGGTGGTAAAATGCCGATGGGACCATGTGAGCTTTCTGATTATGTTGGATTAGATACAATGTTGCATATTATGAATTACTATAAAGAGACTCTCTCTCCAGATTTCGAGCCTCCGAAAATTGTGAAAGAAATGGTGGCAGGGGGTAGTTTTGGGGCAAAATCAGGTAAAGGCTTTTACGATTGGAGTGCTGGAAGAGACGGAATTAAAGCAAAGGTAAAGAGTGCTGAACCTGCGGGTTTATTTGATTTAGAAACTTCAATGGCAATCCTTTTAAATGAAGGGTGTCGTATATTAGAAGAAGGAGTTGCATCTGGGTTTAAGATCATAGATGATGCGAATATGGCGGGTATGAATTCACCAGGACCTTTTGCAGCAGGTAAAAAGAATTTTGAGAAATGGAGTGGAATATTAGAAGAATTAGCAAGTAAAACTGGAAAAGAATACTTGCGACCTTGTGCATTAATGAAATCTGGAGAATTTTCTAAAATGAGGAAATAAATAAACCCAGTATTATCTTTTTTTTCTTATTTTTTTATGTTTGATTTTCCAACTAAAAAGGCATTAGATCCAATTTGAAAATTTTTAATTTTAAAAAAAAATAATACTAATTATCATTAAATCTTCATATTAAAGAATTTTAGAAATTATATAAAAGAGGTTATATTAAATGTCAGAAAAGGAATTTGAACATGTTTCAGTAGAAAAGAATGAAGAAGGTAATTATGCAGTAATATCTATAAATAGACCAGATAAATTAAATGCACTTACAACTCAAACATTAAGGGAAATTTATGAAGCAATGGAGCAATTTGAACTTGATAGTAGTGTTAGATGTATAGTTCTTCGAGGAACCAAAAATGTTACTAAAAAACCCGCTTTTTCTGCGGGTGCAGATTTATCTGCACCGATGGGAAAGGGATTAAAATTTAATGTTCCTGTTCATTGGACAATATCAATGCAGCAAAAACACAGATATTATACTTTAATTGAACAATTTCCAAAACCAGTAATTGGAGCGGTAGATGGTTATGCTTTTGGAGGAGGATGCGAATTAACTCTCGTCTGTGATGTTTTAATTGCTACTAAAAGATCATTTTTTGGATTTCCTGAAATAGCTAGAGGTATTTTTCCTGGAAATGGGGGAACCCAAAGAATGGCAAGACGAATAGGGCTGAATCGAACACTAAATATGATTTATTTTGGAGATCGTATACCCGCAGCAAAAATGTATGAATGGGGGCATGTAAGTTATTTATGTGATGATGGTGAAGAATTTGAAAACCTTATTCATGAAAGAGCTTCATGGTTAGGACATGGACCGACAACAAGTCTATTAGTGATAAAGAAAGCAGTAAAATTTGGAACCCAAGTTCCCATAGAAATAGGAAATCAATTTGAAATGTTAGGTTTTGGAGTAAATAGTGGTTCTAAAGACGTTAATGAAGGCATCCAAGCTTTTTTACAAAAAAGAGACCCAAAATTTACAGGGGGAATATAACCCCTAATAAAACCTATTTATTATTTTTTTTCTCTTTTTTTTTTAAATATTTATAAATGTCTTTTTCACTATATAAGAGATAATGACCTTGGTTTTAACTAAATGTTAAGAAATTCAGAAATTGTTGAAGAAATTAATGATAGAGACCTCTTTCTTAGGAAAATTTCAAAAAATGATATTGATTTTCTATTTAAAAGCCTAAATAATACGAATCTGATAACATATTTATCTTTAGGGCCATTAAAGACATTGGAACACTCAAAAAGATTGATTAAAGGATATCTAAAATATTGGGATAATAGACTTCAATTTAATTACATAATTGAGTTTCTTAAAAATAATAAAGTGAAAATTGGCTCGATCAGTCTCTGGAATATTAACTGGCAACATCGTCGAGCTCAAGTTGGCATCTGGGTAATTCCAGATTTTTGGAGGAGAGGGCTGGCAGAAAGATCTCTAAGTCTAATTAAAACTTTATCATTTAATCATCTAAAACTTAATAGGCTTGAAGCTTTCATAGCAATTGAGAATAAGAGGTCCATTTCTCTATTCCAAAAATGTGGATTTAGTAAAGAAGGTGTATTAAAAGAATATTTGAATTTTCACGGAACTTATCATGATGCAATAATAATGGCTTGTTTGAAAAAAAAAGACTAAAAAATTTTAGGATTTATCTGCTCTTGATGAATCTTTTACTATCTCATCAAGTTCTTCTTTTTTTTCTAAAGATTTTGAAATTAATTCTTCAGAGGCAATTTTTTCTTCAACAACTTTTTCGGATGTTTTTTCAATAGCTTCTTTTCCAGAAACAACAGGTTCTTTTCCTTCAGCTGGTTTTATTTTTAATATTTTAGAAGATGTAGTTAATTCATGTTTATATGCCATATTAAATGACACATCTCGAGGCATTATAGCGATTTCTGGCTCTTGAGTTCTGTTTAGAGTTCTTCTATATTTTATTACTTTTCTAACTGGTCTAGGGTATTTTAAAACTCTTTGATAAGCAATAAAATATCCACCAATGCCTGCAGTAGCTACACTAGCGAAAACTAGTAGCGCAGCAAATACCCAAGGTTCATTGAAAATATCCCGAAAAATCTCGATATATGAAATTGTTAAATAAACATCATCAATGTAAACTGTCACATTTTGATCTAAGCCAAATTCATCAGCCATATAAACTTGGATGGAAATTGTGATATTTACATTTTTCAAAATAAGTGATCTAACGTCATACCCTCCTTCCTTTGCTATTTGGAAGGAGTTATTAGCTGTACTTAACCGGATTGTCTCTGTCATTGAATTATTATTAAACAGCACTCTAATTTCGGAATTTGGTGAAGCACTGACAGGCCAAGGTCTATCAATTTTATACTTAAAGTTAACATTAGCTTCTGTAACTTGAATATTTCTTCCTGGTATTGCATCTCCTACTTGTTCCCAGGCAAATGAGGTATGTTGATCAACTTTTTTCTCGTAAGAAAAGGTTAAATTAAAAGATCGCATTATTAACATATCCCATGTATCCACATCAACGTTATATTCATTATCTTCACAATATACATCAATACCCAAAGTAATTACAAAATTGAAATTATCATACTGCAATATTGAATTTAAATAAGTAATAAGAATATTTTTAGGAACAGTATCAAGAAGGGTATCTGAATAATATGATATTTCTGGAGTATCTTGTCCAAGATCTGTAGTTTGGTTTATAGCTAGTGTAAATGAATTTCTATTATCAATATCTGATATTAAAACATAAAATGTGGCAAAATCTCCTATTCCAAACTGAGGAATGCTCGGTGGATTTGATTCTGTATAGTCGCCAGGTCGTTCAATTCCTCCTATATGTGGCTGTAAGGGATTTGAACCTACAGCTGTGACCGTTGCATTGAAAATTACTTCAAGGGAGGCATCAGAAATAATATAATCTGACATATCTACTGGCATCGTAAATGTTCTTTTCCAATGAATACTTGGTGTATTTCGTGTTTGATCAACATTTTCATCCCATTCATGAGTTATATATAAACCTGCTGAAGAACTGCCATTGGTATCCGGTGATATTGGAAATTCTGGATTATTATAATCTTGCCAGTCGATATTATTAAGGGGATCATCGATTTGCATTATTCCTGAGTCCCCAATTATCTTATAATTTGCTGAACCCAAAGAAATATCACCAGTAATATCCTTGGAATCTCCCTCAAGTCTAGATTCCCAAGGCTGCCCAGATCCATCAAATTTAGAGTTTTCTATCCAGGAATTATTTAAATGATACTCTATCCTTGAACTCTTGAGCTTGTCAGTGTTAATATCAAATTCAGTATTTTTAACATAAGTATTTGTTATAATAATACTAGAAAATAATGGAATTAGAAAGAATATTGTTATTATAAGGTATTTTTCTAGATAATTTTTTTTTCTCAAAAGTTTATTAAACCTCCATAATTTTCTATATCTATTTATTACTTTCTGGTAATTTTTATGATTCAATTGATTGTTTTGGTTGATTAATTTCTTTAGTACCCGTAGATTCTACAGATGGTTTTCCTCTTATGAATGAAGATGTTTTTGCTAATTCCCTGTCATACTCTTTCTTAAAAGCTTTTTCTCGCTCTAAAATAAATGTCGTAGGTCCATTTTTCTTAGCTAAAGTTCTTCTATATTTTCTTACCTTCCTCACGGGTTTTGGATATTTTAAAACCCTTTGATACGCAAATAAATAGCCACCAATACCTAAACCTACAAAACTAGCAATGATTAGTAAAACCCTAAAGAACCATGGCTCACGCAATATATCACTTGTAATTACAACATATTCAATCCGAAAATATAAATTATCGATGGAAATTGTAATCTCCTCACCTAATCCAAATTCATCTGCTATGAATATTTGAATTTTAAGTGCAATTTCAATATCTTTCGATATAAATGATGTTACATCCAATCTACCTGGATATGCCTCCTGTAGGAAAGACTCTGCTCTACTTAATTTAATTGATTCTGTTAATTGTTTATTATTGATAAAAACACGGATTTCTGAGTTCGGAGATGCAATAGAAGGCCAAGTAGTATTAATGTTAAATTCAAAATTCAACTCCGCTTTCCTTATTTGAGTATTATTGCCGGTAATCTGGTCTCCTGCTTGTTCCCATGAAACACTAGTATATCGATCAATTATCTTTTCATAAGAAAAAGTGAGATTAAATGATCTAATGTTTAAGGAGTTCCATCTATCAATATCGACTCCTAATTCATTATCTTCACAATAAATATCAATTCCCAGAGTAATAACAAAATTGAATCCATCTGTCTCCAAAATCGATGATAGAATACTGATTAAAACATCCTCAGGTACAATATCTAAAGGTGTATCAGGATAACTTCCTAGGGCAGGACTATCTCTTCCAAGATTTCCTGTGTGATTATATGCTACTGTAACTGCTGGAAAAGTTTCTTCAACATCTGACAGAAGGATATAAAACTCTGTATAATCTCCTGTAGAGTAATCGTCTAAACCAGTGTCTCCTTCTCTGTCTATGCCACCATTATTCCAAGGAGAAACTGTCACTGTGGCATTGAAATCAGCTTCAAGGGAGGCAGATGTTATAATATAGTCTCTCATATCAACAGGCATATTTACTGTCCTTTGCCATTGCACACTTGGGCGATTGCGAGTTTGATTAATATCTTCATGCCATAAATGAGAGACATGGGCTCCTGATGAATTAATATTATAATTATCAGGTAAAATGGGTAAATTTGGATTTCTTTTTGCAATCCAGTCAATATCATTAAGGGGATCATCAATTCTTAGGATATCTGAATCACCGTGAATATAATAATTTCCGGTACCATCACTAATTAAGGCATCAACATCAGATCCATCCCCCTCTTCACTTGCTATCCATGCTGAATCATCATCAAAAAATCTATTATCAAGCCATTGAAGTCCATAAGGTATTTCTGCTGATGTGCGAATATTTTCGATATTGGATTTCTGCGCCAAAAGATAATTTGATCCAAAATTAGAGATGAAAATACACAAAAACAAGGTTAAAATGATAAATATAAAGAAATAATTTTTATTATTTCTTTGATGATTATATTTTCTAATTAAAACCTATCACCAACACTTTGAATATTCTTATATATCTATTCTTTAATGAATTTAATATTATATTATTTTAATACTTGTATTAAATAATTCTTAAGAATTAATTAAATAATGTTTATTAAAAAACTTATTTATCATGTTTTTGTCTAATTCTATTTAACATCTTTGAGAAAAAGATTAGATTTATTCAAATTGGGCATAACTTTATCTTGAAACAAGGATAATTTAAGATTTAAAAGCTTGGATATTAATTGATAAATTTTAATGACTAGGAGTGAAATTCCTCAAGATTTATTTGTTTCCGATGCATCTCCAATAGAATCTTTAACTAATTTATCAAGTTCTTCCTTCTTTTCCAATGACTTGGTGATTAATTCCTCAGATTTTATCTTTTCATCTACATTGCTTTGAGATTGCTCAATGGATTCTAAATCTATTTCTCCTGCTTCTCCCTTTTCACCTCTACGCAATAATAATTTAGCATTTAATAATTGGGATATTTTAGTCATTTCCTGATTATATGAATGTTTAAATGTTGACTCTCGACTTTTTATCGGGATTTCTGGTACTTTTTCCTTACGTAAAGATTTTCGATATTTCCTGACTTTTCGCACAGTTTTAGGATATTTTAATATTTTTTGGTATAATACCACGTAAGAAGCTAAACCTCCAGCACAAATACATGCTAAAACAAATAAAATCTGATATAATAGAAATTCTCTTATTGGAATGAATACATAATAAGAAATCCAGAGACTTACATTATCTATAGAAATTTTTATATTCTCTCGTAATGCAAATTCATCTGCTAGATATACTTGAATTGTGAGATTTATCACATTATCATTTGGGATTATTCTGCCAACACTAAATCCAGTTTCTGTAACATTTTGAAACAATGTACCTATATCATTTAATCGAATTGTTTCGTTATGTTCAACACCATTAATAAGAATTTTAAATTTAGAATTTGGAGACAAATCAGATGGCCATAGTTTGTCCAATTTTGATTCGAACTTGAGTTGAGCATCTCTTATTTCAACACGGTATCCATTAGCTTCAATTTGTTTACCATTATAATTCCAAGAAGCAGTCGAAAATTGGTTAATTTTCTTTTCATAGGATATTGATAGGGAAAAGTTTTTAATTATCATCATTTGCCAATCATCTGAATCTCCTGGATGACCACTATCTTCACACCAAAAATACATTCCTAATGTAATAGCAAAGTTTTGATGGTCGTACTGTAAAGCTTGTTCAATGTAAAATATCAATGTTTCTTCATTTATAGGCATTATAAGAGTATCATTTAACTGAGAAATGGCAGGAGGTCCATCCTTACCCAAATCATCAGTTTGATATTGCGCAGCAATAAATTCTCTATTCTTTTCAACATCTGAAATTATAATGAAAAACCGAGCAAAATCGCCGGTAGCTATTTGGACTGTTGTCCCTCCAGCTAATGTGTCTCCTGGTCTATCAATACCTCCACCATTCACCGGACTATCATCTACAGTTCCATTAATCCACGCTTCTAAAGACGCAGATGTAATATAATAATCTGACATATTTACATTCATAGTAAAATTCTTCATCCATTGAACTTTCACCGATTGAGGTTGATTATCTGGCCAAAAAAAGTATGAGTACCAACCTCGCTCATCCATCCCTGACCCACCACTTGAAATAGTGTCGAAATAATCAGGCAATACAATATTATCCTCATTTTGAAGTCTAGTCCAGTTAGTACTAGTACCATCTTCATAAAATTCTTGAGTCCCATAATTACCTAGAATTTCATAGTTTCCACTACCATTGCTAATATCCAAAGCCAAATCAGTTATATCACCCTGCATAAACATTGTCCAATTATCATTTGTATTAAAACTGGGATTTTCAATCCATTGTTCATTATGAGAAATTCTATTAAATAAAAATGAGTTTCCAACTTGTAGCATATTTAAACTCATTACTTTTTCATGGCGTATAAATGAATTAGAAAAGAAACAATTAATTGTAGGAACAATGAAAAAACCAATAATAATGAAAAAAATGATTATAAGCTTTTTTGAAAGGTCCTTGTTATCCTCTTTTGTATTTGATATCGGTTTTTTAGATAATACTTTTGTAGAGGGCTTTAAACTTATAGCACTCGAAGTTTTCTTCAATTCTTTATTGTAAATTGAATTAAAGACTTTTTCGCGACTTTTTATTATCACTTTAGGAGGATCCCTCTTATTGAGTGTTCTACGAAATTTCCGGACTTTTCTTACTTGACTGGGAAATCTCAAAACTAGCCTATAGTATACAAAATACGCTCCCAATAAAGAAGAACCTATTAGAGCTATAATTAGTAATATAATAAATAGAGGATCGTCTGTAACATGAAGGAAAATATCATATGATATATTCAATTCAACATTATCTATGCTAATTATCAGGTCTTCTATTAAATTAAACTCATCTGCTAGAAATATTTGTATGGTAAGATTTATCTCTTCATTATTAGGAATTAAAGTACCTATCTCAAATCCTTCAATTTTTGCTGGTTTAAAATGTGTCTCAGCAAATTTTAATTCAATTGTCTCAGTGTGCTCGTTATCATTTATTAGGATTCTAATTTCAGAATTGGGTGATAGATCACTAGGCCATTCAACATTTATTCTATAATCAAATTGCAAAGTTGCATAATTAATTTCTACAAATCCCCCCCTATTGTCAATCATGTCTCCAAGATATTTCCATGATGCTGTGGTTAACCTATTAATTTTCTTTATATAGGAAATTGTTAAATTACAAGTTTTGAAATAAGCTTTAGTGAATTCATCTAAATCAGTAGCGCAATTGTCCTCGCAATTAAATTCCATCCCCAATATGATGAGAAAATTCTGAAAATCACCATTTTCTAACACTTGGTTTAAAAAGAATATGAGATCCTCCATATCGTCAGCATAAAATACCATGTCGTCCAAATAATCATAAGAACCATTTATTTCTGCTCCATCATATCCTAAAGTTGTAGTTTGAAATTGAGCTACCTTATAATTAACATCTTTATTTAAATTTGAAAGTCTAACAAAAAACCTAATGAAATCTCCTTCAATGAATCGAACTACATCAGTTGTATCACCAACTGCTTCAACACCTTCCCAATGCCACACATCTCCACTACCACATCCTATAAAAGCTTTAGCAGTTGCATTAATCTCAACCTCTAATGAAGCATTAGTTATGGTATAGTCTGACATGTTATGGGGTGTTGTTATTACCTTTTCCCATTGAACACTAGTTTTTTGATAAGCATTAGTAGTAGTCCCAAGATGTTCAGCCCATAAATGTGAAGCAAAACAACCATACTTATCAATTCCATGCCCTTGCGTGGGATAAACAGGTATTTCTGGATTTGTATTATTATTCCATCCTTCTGATGTTGAAGAATTAGGCGTTCCTGATATCAATGTGTTTGTATACATTTTTCCTTGTATATTAAAATTGGCTACACCAACACTAATGTCATTATTAACATCAGTGACATCTCCAGAGATTTCGGATATCCAACCTACACTATCATCAAAATCTGAATTCTCTATCCACTCTTCAATATAAGTTGTTTTTGTTAAGTGCTCACCTCTTACTGGTATGGCGAAGATGTTTAGGAAAAATAGAAATGCAGCAAGGACAATTAATAATTGTACTATTTTCTTTTTAGATTTTGATTTCATAAATCACAGTAACCCCTATAAATAAAAAAAATATATTATTTTAAATCATGTTTATTGTTTAATATAGATTTTAATATTATACTTGATTTTTCACACGCAAATTAAATAAAATTAATAATAATAAGTTACTTAAGAAATTATTATATATATTTCAATAACTGAAGTATAATAAATTATTCAAGAGGATTCTAAAATTGATCCAAGGTATTTTGACATTTCAGTTTAAAATCAATCAAAAAGAAACGGGAGAAATAGAACCGGAATTTGAACCAATTCAATTAATATTCCGTGAAGATAAATTTGATGAAGAAAATTTTTCAGAATTATTAGTTGAAAATGATATTTTCGCAATTTTTTATCAGCATACTACAGGACTTTTTGGGGTTAAATATAGTTATAGCAACTTTTTTGAGGGAAGATTAAAAGAAACTCCTTATCAAGTAGTATCTTATTTCAAACAAGTTGCTGATGGAACTCAGTATTTAGCTATCTCTATATTTGAATTGGATGATGAAATTGAGATATTTGATGGTTTAATTAAAGAAATGGGTAATCGATTAGATGTAATTTTTGATAAATTAACTCGTGCTAGAAATTCTAAGCAACTTTCTTTGATAGAAAACATCAATATAAGACTCAAAAATGAGATTAAATTCACAATTTTCCAAGTAGACAGATTATCTAATTTAGATAAACTCCAAAAAGCAGCTTTGATCTATAATAGCAATGAACGCTTAAAAATCTTGCAGATTCTCCGAGAGGCTCCAATTTCAAAAAAAGATATGAAGTCTATACTAGAAAAAATGACTTCTACTATAAATGTTGACATTCTACTTCAACCATTTTTAGAGTTAAATATTATTCGGAGAGATTGGATTAAAGGAGAAAAAGATAAAAAAACAGGTGAAATCTCACATCAAGGAGAATATTTATTCTTAGTCAAGGATATAATGATTACACGTATTCCAAACGAAAATTTATTAAACCATTTTAAAGAAACAAAAAACGAATTATTGCCAAAATATAAACAAAAAGTCATTGACTTTTTTGCAAATTATGATCCTTATGCTGAACCACTTGAAGAAACAAGAAAATTAGCATCAATTCTTTTAAATCCGGATGTTTATGATTTTTTCGTATTAATGAGGCACAACCATTACCCATTAGATAAAATACCCAAAATTTTTTCTGAATTTGCTGTTACTGAGATTTTGTTAGACGATTTAAAGAAACTAAATATTATAACAGAGATTATCGACGACAATGATAGAAAATGGATATGTCTATTAACTGATATAAAACCATTAATAGTATTTCCAGAATTTTTGCTTCCCAAAATTAGAGCCGCTTATAAAAATCAAGAAGCTGATGGAGCAATAACTTTTGAAATCGCAAGGAAAGCTCTTAGTTTGTTAGAAATAACATATCCTGAAAAGGTAACATTTTGAAAATGTAAAAATTAAAAGAGATGATATAAAAAGATGTATCTATTTAAAGATAAAAATGTTGTTGAGGTTCCAATTACTTGCAAAATATGTTTAAAAGAGATAAAATTTCCAATTTCTATTGATGAATATAGAGAAATCAATAAATTCCCAATCAGCAAAGAATATGTTCATGGGGAACCCCCTCATAAACTAATTGTCTTTTTAAATCAATATTTAGAAGTTGAGAATTTTGAAATAAAGGATGTAATAGAAAAAGCTAAAGATGTTTCTTATTCGAAAGAGCTAACAAAACAAGTTTTAAGTGAAATAGATTTGTCAGACGAGGAAATAGACCTTTATTTTCGAACTACTGGCCGAGAAGCAGTGTCGATTGGTGAAATGTCTATTTTAACTGGTAGATCGAAAGAAGATTGTAACAAAATTGCTGAAAAATTTGTAGAAAAGGGCTTATTTAAAGAAATAGTTGGAGCAACACCTCATTATCAAGCTTTGCCTCCTTATGCTGCTTTAATAGCACAATTACAGAAGTTTCATAAATATATTTCTGAGATAAAATCACAAATCCCAAAACAGTTAGATGTATCTTTTACTAAACTTGAATCAGAAGCGGAAGGAATGGAAAGATTAAAGCAATCAAGTGAAGCAATGTCAGGATTAAAAGAAAAAATGCTCTCTCAAATTCAAGCTCAAAAACAAGAGTTTGATGAGACAATTTCTGCAATAGATCAAATTAGAACAATTTCAGAAGATTTGTCTCAACTTGGAGATATTTCAAAATCTCTTAGTGATGATCAATTGGATTCTTTATCAAAACAATTTGATACTCTTAATGTTAGAACATCCCAAATAATTAAGAATCAAGTTGATGATCTTCGCAATCAGTTTGGTGATATTAAAGAAACTATAACAGATAATTTACAGAAACTACGTTTAGGAGTAATTCAACAAGCAGTAGGAGATGTTATTGATAAAGTTATTGCATCTCGCTTAAAAGATATTTCTGATAATTTAAACGTGCAATTAAGTGTAAGCCAAACAGTTTTTGCTGACGAATTGAAAAAGGCCACTCAAGGATTAAATACAGAGGTTATATCAAAACTAAAGGATTCACTTCAAGGAGCTGTTAAAAATATAGATTCGATTGCTTCTAAAACAGGAGATGCTAAAGATAAAATATTTACAGATCTTTCAGAAAATTTCAATAAGGCTGTAAAATTAGCTGAAGAAAGAATTGATGGACTTTCTGGGGGTATTTTTGAATCATTTGGAAATATAAAAGATATATTTGGAAAAGGAATTGTTGATACGTTAGATAACACATTATCGGATATTATGAACCGTTTAGAAGTTAGCGAAATTACTACAAGAGAATTCTGGGAGCAAGCAAAAGGTACTCGAGGTTTTACGATGAAAGATATCTGGTTTATTCGCTCTCCAGAAGCAGCTAAAGCTCATATTAATGAAGAAATCTCGAAAGCTAAAATGAGAGTTTTGATAGTCGCTCCAAACCTTTCCGATATCGATATAGAGTCAATAAAAGCCCGACCCTCGCGTATTAATTTCAGAATTGCAGCATACATTGATCCTACTATTCCTGAACATGAAGCAATTATGAGAGAAATGGATAAAATGGATAATGTTGATTATAGAAATCGAGCACTTCAAAACCTTTGGGCTGTAAATAAAGATTATGAAGAAGTAATATTATGTGTTCTTTCTAAGACTGAAATTAGAGGAGAAACAGTAACTGAAATTGCAGGCATTGGAAGTATTATTGAGGAACATATCAAAATTTTTGTACCAATAATTGAAGATGCATGGGTTGGAGCAAGAAAGGAAGTAATGCGAACAATTAAGAAACCTATTTTAGGAGAACCTCTTAAAGAAGAACCATTAAAAGAGGAACCGTTTACCACCATCCCCGCAATCGCAATTCCTCCAGAGGAAGAAGAACCTGTCAAAAGAGAAGTTATTGGATCTCCAAAACAGACGGTCTTATCAAATCAATTTGATGAAATTATTAATAGTATAGATAACATGACTGGAACCGAAATATCATTAGCATTAGAACGATTTCAAAATGAATATGTGAAAATAGAAGGCTATAATAGTGTTCTCAAAAACGTGCATAATATAAGTACGGAATTAAAAAGTAATCCAGAAATATTAAGCCGCCCGGAACAAGATGAGTTAAAACTTTCAATGAAAATTTGGAGACAGAAGCTTAATCTTTAATCTTTTATTTTTTTGATGATTTTGAATAAGAATAAATTTAGTTAATTTTTAATAATAAAATAATTCTTATTGTTATTTTAATTACTTTTTTTATGGAAACAGAAGTTATTACTCTTAATTCAGGGAAAATCAATGAATATCTACATCATATTGATGTTAAAGCTTATGGTACTACAAGAATGCTCTCTGTTTTCCTTGGAGAATTCGAAGATTCCTCAATTTTATTAGACTGTGGGTCATCTTTGGATATAAAAAAATTGTTAAGGTATTTTAAAAGAAATAATTTGGCTTTAGAGTCCTTTAAATATCTAATAACTTCTCATCATCATTTTGATCATAATGGTGGAATGTGGAAATTATACAAGGAATTAAAAAAATATAATCCAGATATAAAAATCCTTACAAATACTTTGACAAAGACACTATTGAACGATTATGAATATCATTTGAATCGAGGAAGGAGTACATATGGCAACTTAGTAGGTGAGATGAAGCCTATAGAAGAATCAGCATTTAAGATCATAGAACCAAGTATTAACTTTAATTCAAACGCTAATAATTTAGATATAATTGAAAAATTTAGCATTGAAGGAACAGAAATTAAACTTGCAATATTAAAAACTCCTGGACACACCCCAGATCATCAAACACCCTTATTTATAAAACATAATTCGATTGATTTTATTTTTTTAGGTGAAGCAGCTGGTACAATATATCACGATACTAAATTACTTACTATGCCAACTTCCATGCCTATTTATTATAATCATGAAGATTATATGAATTCATTAAGGAATTTGAGACAACTAGAGCCTTTAATGGCCGGTTTTGGACATTTTGGAATAGTAAATGGTAAAAATAATGTTCAAGAAATTCTTTCTGAACATGAAGCTTTTATGGAGAAGTTTAAAACTCTGATTGTAAAGTATCACGATGAGAATCCAAAAACTAAATATATTCTTGATCAAATATTACCTGAATTATTACCCAGAACAGATTTATCCATCGATAGTAACCCCTTATTTAATAATATAGCATTAGCAATTGTTTATGGGATGATGATTTCATTGGGATTTCGTTCAATCCCTAAAGAACAAATGAAATATTTATAATAAAACCTAATACGAAACATTCCAAAACTTCTAATTTAGTAATATCATTAGATTTTATAATGGATAATAATTTAGATACTTTCGATGTTTGTATTATTGGGGGAAGTATTGCTGGTAATTACTTATGTTATTTATTATCAAAAACAAGTTTGAAAATATTAGTCATTGAAGAACATAAAGAAATAGGTTTACCTCTTCAATGTGCTGGTATTGTGTCTCAAAAATTGAGCAAATTAATCCATTTACCGGAAGAACTCATTTTAAACCGTGTTAATTGTGCAAAAATAGTTTCTTCCTCTGGAGAATTTATTAAATTGTGTGGAGCTGAAAGACCATATATTATAGATAGAATCGCTTTAGACCGTTTATTTTATGAAAAAGTAAAGGATCTTAGTAATATCAGTTATTATCTTGAAGAAAGATTCAAATCTTTCAAAAAGGTAAAAGATAATGGCGATATCTCTCTAATAATTACAACTTCCAAACGAAAAATTCGAACTAAACTTTTAATTGGATGTGATGGGCCTTTAAGTACAGTTGGAAAAATATTGGGTATCAAGAATAAAATAATTTATGCTTCTCAAATAAGAATTAAGAATATTTTTGAAGAAAATGAAGCTGCAATGTACTTTGACCCAAGATGGAAAGAATTGTTTGGATGGATTGTTCCTGAGGGAAATAATATATATAGAATTGGTTTAGCCTCTTTAAAAAACATAAGTAGTAATTTTAAATCTTTCACTAAATTGCTTGATATTGATATGAGTAAAATAATTGACAAACAAGGAGGTTTAATTCCTTTAGGTACAATGAAAAAGGTTGCTTTTGATAATGTTTTATTGTTAGGGGACTCTGCATGCCAAGTCAAAGCTACTACGGGAGGAGGTATTATTTTACTTTTAATAAGTGCAAAAAATGCAGCGAATTGTATAGTTAAGTGCTTTATAAACAAAAACTTTTCAAAAAAATTTATAAAAATGAATTATGTGAAACCTTGTGCTTTTATGGTTGGAAAACAGTTGAAAATACATTATATAATTAGGTGTATTTTAGAAAACTTATCCAATAAGGACTTCAAAAAAATATTTCAAATTATAAAAACGACTAAAATTGAACATTTGATTACTTTATATGGAGATATGGATTTTCCAAAAGCTTTAATTCGTAAGTTATTAAAGAATCACCTAGTATTAACTTTTCTAATAAAATTTCTTTTCAAAAACCCTCTCATTATTATTAAATTACTGAAAATCTTAAATTGAGGATTTTATATCGCTTAATTAGGTTATATCTCAATTTTAAGGAGGTACCATAGAGAAAAAGGCTAATTGGTTAAAAATTAAAAACCAAATTAACATAAAAGATAATACTGTGATTGTAGAAACCAATCCGAAACCCTTTACACCCCTCGGAATACCAAGTCCTTCTTCATTATTCCTTTGAATGAAGGCTCTTATCATTGCTACAACATATATTAAAAAAATTATAATTGCTACAATCCATAAAAATAACATAAATAATGATAAAGTATATACAGGAAAGCTGTTCAACCACACCCAAAACCTTATTATTAAGTAAGAGGGAATTATTAAATATATAATAGCTGTAAAAAAGAATACAATTCCCCACGCTATTCCTTTGAATGCCATTTTTATCAAATTTAATTAATATTTAAGGTTGAATGTTTGTATAATTTTATTTATTATATTTATAATAATTTAAAAGATTTGCTGGATGGATATTTTCATGATAAAAGTTTCTTAATGAAGCTTTTTTCCTTTAAAATTAAACTCAAATTATGTTCTTTATTAACCAACGTAATGCTTCCATTACTTTTTCATCATCTTTTAAAATATTTATCGGAAAATACTTGATTTTAATCCCAATTTCCTCTAATTCTTGTATTTCAAAAGTCTCATACACAAACTGAGGATCTATATCTTCTTTATCATGGAACTTATTTCCTATAATCAATATTGGTGCTAAATCTGTTTCTAATTCTAAACGTGTATTGTCTACAATTTTAAAAATTTCTTTTGTCCTGATAATTGAATTTTTATCTGACAAATTAAAAAGTAGAATAAATCCTTGGGAGAAATTTATGCAATTCTGCAAATTCTCAAATTCTTTACATTCAAATGCGCTTAAATTATCATCATATTTTAAAATTTCAAGGTTTTCTATAATTACTTCAAAAATCCTGCTTGGTAGATCATTTCTTTTAATATTTAAAAATTGGATTAATTCGATATTCTTTAGAAATGTTGTCTTTCCAACCTTAGGTGCTCCAATGATAAAAATTTTTTTTATTAGACGCTTATCCTTAATTGGTGTCTCTAACATGTATTTTGGAGACAGTTTTGCAAAGTATTTATTGAATATATCTAGGAAACTACTTTTTAAATCATCATTTGCTAAATCTAATACATATTTAATAGATCGAGCACTTTTTTTTAAGTGTAGAATTGATAAAATATCTTCTAATTTTTGTATCTCAGCTGCAAATTCTTCTAAAACAGGTGCTTTGGAATCTAAATATTTAAAAACATCAACGATTTCATCTTTAAAGATTGCGGTTTTAATCATATAAGTAATCATCATTAACTCTTTGCCACCACGAGCTAAATCAGAATCCATATAAAAGATATGATTAACTGTTTGAAACTTTCTATAAGCAAAAATGAATGTGCCTTCTTCATCATTGAATTCAAGAATTCGGTTAACGTCTGGGGCGTCTGATGACCCAGAAAACGTTTCATTAGAATATAAAGTGCTTGGTCCGATGACCTGATCAAAATATGTAACACATAATATCTGGTTTTGTGTCATCATTGAAAAAATAAGACTTATTCCAATTTAAAATTTTTAATTTTAACTACGAAGGACTTCTTAATAATTATCACAAAATAAAAAAAAATGAATTATTTAATCTTTTTAATGTATAAAGCTTAAAATGAAGCTTAATCCACTTTGATAGGGTGAAATTGTACAAATCATTAATGTAAAGAATAATGTATTGGTAATAGCTCCAGCAATCACGTTCCCGGTTTTCTGATATATCAGTGTTGAGAGAAAGCCATTCATTAAAAATAGTGGAATTGCAAAAGGTATAAAATTTCCAAAGTAGAAAAAACTCCTTGTAATCAACCCAATAATAAAGAGATATGTAAACCAATAGAGAAAAAGAGATCCAAAAATCATTATTGAGACTTTGATTAATGATTTTAAATCTTTTTCAAATTTGTTTTGGAGCATCCCATGGAATAATAAACCATAGATCATAAAGATAATGAAATTTATAATACCAAATAATGGTACCCATGGAACTTTAATTACTGAAGGAATCATTCCTAAATAATGTAACCCACCTGATACATAAATGATAATCGTTAGAATTGCAGCTAAAATCGCTCCCAATAAAAATTGTCTTAAAATGTCGTTTTTTGAAGTTTTGAATGGTTTCTTAATTATTTCAATTAAACTTGTTTTTTTCTTCTTCCCTATTCTCCATAGTAATATTAGAATTCCAAAAGCTTGACCAAATAATAAAGCTGAGACAAAACCTGCAACTGCCAGAAATAAGATTAATAAAATCGGAATAAAAATAATTATACCAGGTAATCCAAGTATCAATGATGCTCCTATCGTCTTTCCTCCTAAACTAATAACGCTGTCATCTTCTAATTCTAGCTTAAAAATTTCTCCTTCTCTTACTCTCAGTATAAGTTTTGAAAGTGGATCTACTAATAGAACAAAAAGTCCAAATCCTCCAAGCAGTTGTAAAGAAAGTATGAATAATCTTGTATTTGTAACAAAATTCTGATCCACAGGCCTAACATCTAGAAAAGTGCTCGCAACAAAATCCCGAGCAGACCTTATAAAATCTGGATCCCAATTGCCTAACACATGATTCGTAAGATCATCTAAATATATCATAGAAGCATTTCCATCTTGAAAGCTTCCATACAATTTATTCACATCTAAATCTCCTGCAGGGATTCCTGTATAATCAGATAATCCGCCTTTTAAATCTTCCGGAGTTATCAATTCATCATATCGCCCTAAAATCATCAAAATATTTAAGGGAGCAGTCGGATTTCCTTTTCTTAGATTTGGTGGTAACCAAGTTCCAGCACCGATAAAACATTTGAAATCTGTTGATTGATTAACTAATTGTATACCTACGCCGCCCATAGAATATCCAAGATATGCAAGGTTTGTTGCATCAATATCTGGTCTGGATTGTAAATAGGATACAATTGCTTCTATATCATTGATTAATGATCCTGTTCTATGGTCTCCCGTACTTTGTCCGTGACCTCTAAAGTCAAAAGGAACTGCTACAAATCCTGCAGCAGCAAATTCAATAGCATAATCCTTTAACATTTCTTTATTTGACATTACTCCATGACCTAATATAATGGCTTTTTTATTCATCCCGCCACCCTCAGGCTCAAACACATTAAAAGAAATTGTAACTCCATCAACAGTCTGTACAGTTTGATTATAAGTAGATCTTACACCTATAGGTATGATGAAAATTAAAACAGTACCTATCACGAATATTGTTAAAAATGTAAATAGTAGGATAATTCTCTTTCTACTTAACTCGATTCTATTCATATTTATCAATTTTTTACATTAGTAATGAAAGTTTATTAGAAATTAATTTGATTTAGAGGTTTATTAATTTTTATTTTTTTGAACCTGAGCAATCTAAAAAAGTTTAAAGATATTAATTTCTATATTTTTTAGAAATAAATAGTGTTAAATTAAAAAATTAGAAAGTGGACTACTATGGGAGATTTTAAGAAAATGGAACAAGCTTATAAAGCTTCGTCTAAAATTTTAGAAAAAAGAATGGAAAGAGAGCGACCAGTTGATCTTGAGATTCTAAGAAAAGTGAGGGAATCTTCGATTATTATCGTTGCTGGTGCTTATGATAAAATTGAGTTAGTACTAGATTTAATAAAAGTTCCATATATTCTAATACAACCGCATGAAATTAGCCAAATTGAATTGAATCCGGAACAAATTCTGATTATTAATTGCCCTGGACAAGTAAATGAGGATGCCTTGCCTAAAATAAAAGATTTTGTTAAAAAAGGAGGGTTTCTCTTTACAACTGATTGGGCTTTATTAAATGTTTTAGAAAAAATCTTTCCTAGGTATTTAAAATACAATCAAAGACCAACTGCTGATGATTGTGTAAGAGTAGAGGTATTAGATAAGACAAATAAGTTTTTAGAGGGATTATTCAATGAAGAAGCGGATCCAATCTGGTGGTTAGAAAGCTCATCCTACCCAATTCAAATTTTAGATAAAACCAGAATTAAACTTTTAATAGTGAGCAAAGAAATGCTAGAAAAATATGGCGAAGATCCAATTGTTATTACATTTGACTACGGCGATGGTACAGTGCTTCATATGACTAGCCATTATTATTTACAGAGAGCGGAATTACGAACAAAAAGACATAAAATGAGTGCTAAAGAATATGCTATGCAAGAAATTGGATTGTCTGAAGAAGAGGCTGAAATGGAAGAATTACGAGGTTTAAGCCTTGGTGAGGCAGAATCAGCATATTCTACTACACAATTTATTAGCAATGTGATAGTAGAACAGCAGAAGAAAGTAAAGAAGAGAAAAGAGGAAAAAGAAGAAAAATAACAATATTTCTGCAAATTCAACAGAATTGCTTAAACATTAGCAGGGTTACTTATAAACGCTTCAATTAAGCGGATCGTATGAAAGATATCTTCAAGCTTTAATAAGGATGTGGGAGAATGAATATATCTACATGGAACAGATACAACTGAACTTGGTACCCCTGAACGTGTAATTTGAATTTTTGCAGCATCAGTACCCCCATATCTCGGTTTTTTAAATTGATAAGGAATATGTCCCTGCTCAGCGTTTTTAATCAATCGTCGATTAACTTTAGGATTTGAGATCAGTGTTCTATCAGCAACAGTAATTGCTGGACCTTGTCCAATGTAAACTGGAATTTTTTCATTGCTAATGCCTGGCACATCAGCAGCAGTAGTATTTTCAATTGCTAGTGCTAATGTTGGTTTTAATTTATATGCACCTGTTATTGCCCCTTGTCCACCAACCTCTTCCTGCACAGCAAAATTAAAAAGAACAGTATCAGAGGGTTGATTTTCCTTTAAAAGCATTAGTGTATGAAGAAGAACATTACAAGCGGTACGATCATCAAACGCCTTACCACGAACCATCCCATTAGGAAAGTCAATAAAAGGGCTAAATAGAGTGCCTACACTTCCAACATTAATATGATTGTTAATAACCTCCTCATAGGAGGAAAACCCTATATCAATGTACATCTCATCAATATCGACCACTTTTTTTCGTTCTTCAACTGTAGTAAGATGAGGCGGTTTTGAACCAATAATCCCATTAATTAACTCCCCATCCTCCGATTTCAAGATTACTGATTGTCCTAACAAAACTCTGTTATCCCAACCGCCAATGGATACAAATCGTAAAAATCCTTTATCATCAATGTGAGAAACCATAAATCCAATTTCATCTATATGAGCATCTAATAATATCCTATTTTCTCCTCCATTTCCCTCTTTAATAGCTAAAACATTTCCTAAAGGATCAGTCCATGACTTATCAGCTAAATTTTTCTTTTCAATTTCTTCAAGAATAAACCTACTAACTTCTTCTTCGTGTCCAGACACACCAAGTAAGGATGATAGCTTTTGCTGTAATTCTTTAATACTTTCAAGGTTTAGATTCATTTTAATCAAGACTAAAATTCTATTAAATTAATAATTAAACAATTAATAATTCACATAAATAGTTTAAGGAAATTAAAAAGAATTGATTCAAACAGCTAATTTCGTTGAAAAAAGAACGTAAAAGAATTAAAATTAAAAATTATTAAAAAAAAATTATTTTTTTCGCTTTTTTAGCTCAGCTATTGATTTTTCAGCTAAGATTATAGCGTCATCATATTTTGATTTATATTTTTTAACTTGAGCATCTAATTCTATAATTCTATTATTTAAATCTAATACAATCTCACTGTTGTCATCTAATGGGGCCATATCTTCTCCCCCTTTTTCTGCCATCTCTTTTAAAAAATTGTATTTTTCCTTCCAAACATTAATTTCAGTCTGTAAATCTTCTATTGCTTCATTAGTAGAAACAAGAGGGATATCTTTTCCTTCTTTAATATCGGCTACTTTTTGCTTTAAACGAGCAACTTCATCCTCTAATTCCTGAATTTTCACTTTTAAAGCAGCAATTTCATCTAAGTAATCGGTAGCTTTTTTTGGTTCTAACATTTCCTCAAACATGGATTTTCCAGTCTCTAATTCATCTGCTGACTTTCCACCTAAAAGTAATTCTTTTCGCTTTTGTAGTTCCTCTACAGTTTGTTTTGATAGAAAATCTAATGGATTAAAACTAACTCCACCATGTTTAGTTTTTCTTTTTCTTATTTTAACAAATAGAGGGATCCCCTTAACGGCTTCTCCACATATTATCGCTTGTCCTTTATCTAAACCTGAAATATCTGATTTATTCTCATTACTTAAATCTTCAGCACTGGATATAGTTATTCCAATATCTCTTATATCTGAAAGGTTGTGGACAACCCAAGTTCCCGCTTGAGCCCGAATGGTTGTGTCTAGTAGTTGGGGTCTTTGTGTTCCAATTACTATATTTGCACCGAATTTTCTTCCTTCTTGAGCAAATAATTTGACCACATCACAAGTTTCAGTCTGCTTTTTTCCAGCAAATAAGTGAGCTTCATCTAAAAATAAGTAAAAAGGAGGTATATTTCTAGTGGTACTGGCATCATAGAGTTTTTTTAGTAATTTACCTGCTATTGCTTCTTGAACTTCTAATGCCATACCATTCAAATTTACTACTGTACAAAGATTCGGGGCAACAATATCGGTTGCCTTTAATGAGAATAAATATTCAATATCTACATCTCCACCTTTATTTTTCTTTAAGTCAGAAAATTCAATTATACTGTCAACAAATTCACTTTCTCCTTCTGGTAAATCCTCGCCAGCTACTTTTAGAGAACCGTATTCTCCATGTCTGTCTAATATTACAACAGGAATTCCTTTCTTTAGAAATTCTTCACATAATACACCCATTGTATACGATTTTCCTGAACCAGATTTTCCGGTGATGAAAATTCTGCCGAAATTTTTAATTAATAAATAAACCTCATATGGGTAACCAATTAGCTTTCCTAATGATAGAGATTCTTCAGGGGGATTAAAAATTCCCAAAATTTTTGAAATTTGTTCTTCTTTTGCCATGAAGACATCTGAACCGATTTCAAAAGGTTTAGTTGGTCTTTCTCCTAATACTCCTAATTTTGCTTGACGTCCTTTCTCATCAGTCCACATTTCAGTAATGTACAATACATAATATGGTTTCTTTCCGTCCTTATCCTTTTCTCCATAAACCACTAAATAATTATTTCTCTCGACTGAAGGGGCCTCAAATAGAACTGTGACTGTATGAGTGGTCGTTTTTCCAGTTAATCTGCCAACCGGTTTTTCTTCTTGCGTACCTTCTTCTGTCATTCATACCACATAAATTAATATAAGTTATAATGATCTTAGAAATTCTAAAAATATAAATCT
>JBHLNS010000087.1:0-7428 GCA_048941285.1 Promethearchaeota archaeon | reverse complement strand
CTAATTTTAGTGAATCCATTCTGATGTTCCATTACTAAAATCTTCTCTTTTCCAAACAGCTATTTCTTTTTTATACATTTCAACAGCTTTACTAATAACTTCAAATCCTTCTTTTCTATGTGCTGATGCAACAACAACATAAACTAAATCTTCAGAAAGATCAAAATCTCCCTTTAAGTGGATTATTTTAATATCTATAATTCCTTTCTTTTGTTTTAATGTCTCACAAATTTTAGCGATGCTTTTATTTGCTAACTCATCATAAGCATCAATTTTCATACTAATAACCGGTTTACCATTACTGGAACTATCTCTAACGATCCCTGTAAATGTATGTATGGATCCTGCCTTATTGATATTTGGATTTGTTTTTATTGATTTAATGATATATTCCAAGTCAATATCTCCTTTGTTGTAGATACCAGAATCTAGATTCGTTTCATTAGAGGGCATTTTTTTAGCCTCCTGATACAGGTAACAAGAAAGCTATCTTATCACCATCCTTTAAATTAATTTTTGATGGATCCTTTTCATAAATCGCTTGATTATTAATTATTATTGAAATTAAATTGTGTATAGTTTGAGTTTTTTCATCCCACATTAATTCTCGAAAGGAAGTATACTTATCAAATAATACATTCAATAAATCCTCCAAATTTTGTTTTATTTCAATTTTTTCCTTTTCTTTTGATGCAATATCTTTAAATTCAGCAAAATACAGGACTTCTACAATCATAATCATATATTTTTAATAATTCAATAATAAGGTTCTCGAGAATCTACAACCTGTTTTACAATTTGTTCATATTTTGATAATGAATGATGATTTCGTAATGCTTCTTTAATATTTTTTCCAAGATCTGAACGATAAAGACATCCAAAAAGATTTCCATCACACCCTACCCTAAGTTTTGTACATCCCATACAAAATTCATGACTAGGTGTAATTGTTTCAATAATTGCAGAATTAGGTAATACGAATATCTTTCGATTTTGCATAGAACCTCTTACTAAGATTTGTTCAGCTTTAGATTCAAGTTCCTGTATAAAGGGTTTGATATCTATATAATGTTTTTTATAAAATTCACCATTCCCTCCTACTGCATCTGAAACTTCATGTAATTCAATTAATTGAAGGATAAAACCATTTTTCCCACAAAATTCAATCATTTGGTCTAATTCATTATCATTTATGTCTTTCATTAGGACAAAATTTAATTTAATAGGATTAAATCCAACCTCTTTTGCTTTTTTTAATCCTTTTAATACTATGTTCAAGGAGTCTGATCCATATATTATATTATATACTTTAGGATTGAGAGACCCAAGTGATACATTTATTCGGTATAAACCAGCTTCATATAATTCTTCTGCTTTATCGTATAAGAGAAAACCATTCGTGGTCATGGAGATATCTTTATATAGATGCAGATCCGAAACATTTTTTATTATTTGTATGATTTCTTCACGACATAAAGGCTCTCCACCTGTAAATTTAATTCTAGTTACATTCAAAATTTCTGCTAAGATTTTACATAATTTTGTTATCTCATCTACAGTTAATTCTGAAGTCTTAGGAATAAAACCTTCTTGATCACAATAAATGCAGTTATAATTACACTTCGATGTAATAGAAAATCTGATGTGTTTAATTTCTCTATCGCATTTATCTTTCAATATTAATAAATCACTGTTGTTTAATTTTCTTCTCTACTTTAATATCATAAATTTGCGTTGAGGGATATTGACCTTTTTCATCCTTTTCATACATTTTAACTACATCCCATAAATTCAGAAGAGCCACAGTAACTCCAGTTAACGCTTCCATTTCAACTCCAGTTTTAGCAATACTCTTAACTTTACAAAACACTTTTATTCCTTGATCCTCAATTTCAAAATCAATATTGACGTTTGTAATAGGGATTGGATGACAAAATGGAATCAAATCTGGTACTTTTTTAACAGCACTAATAGCAGAAACTTTTGATATAGTAAGAGCATCACCTTTTTCAACTTTTTTGGTTCTTATTTTTTCAATTGTTTCTTTCTTGAGCTTAATTTTTCCAGATGCCGTTGCTGTTCTGAGAATCGTATCTTTTTCAGATATATCAATCATTATAGGTTAAAAATATTAAAAGTTTCTTTCTGTTCTTATAAACATATCGAGATTAATTTAATCTAAATTGAAATTTCTTAAAAATTTATTTATAATATTTTAATATCTGTGGCTTTAAAATTAATAAACACCTCAGAATTTAATTTTAAATTTAAATTCTTACGAGATAATTCCGTAATTGTTATTAAAAATTTTTCAGATTTACATCTAACAATTAAATGGCAAATATTTCCTAGTTCACGAATATTTTCAATTACTCCTTTAAAAGTATTCCTATAACTCGTGTTTTTAGCTGGCTCCTTTATGATTCCAATACTTTCTGGCCTTATACAAACCTTTACGTCTCCTTCTTCTTGACTAGAAGCTGTTAGTATTAAATCACCCACTTTAATCTGGGATAAACCAGTCTTTTGATCTAATTTAGCAATTCCATATAAGATGTTTTCATATCCAACAAAAAGGGCTGTGAATTCATCCTTTGGGGCGGTAAAAATTTCATTAGGCGTGTCAATTTGAGTAATTTCTCCATTATTTAGGACAGCAATACGATCAGCATACTTTATTGCTTCTATAGGATCGTGGGTGCTCATAATAATGGTTTTTTTTTTGTCTTGCTTTATCTTCATAATAAAATCTTCCAATAACTTTATATTCATCGAATCTAAGTTTGCAGAAACTTCATCCAATAGATATATCTCTGGATTTATTACAAAATTCATTGCAATCGCTACACGCTGCATTTCTCCACCTGATAAAGAGCTTGCAAGTTTTTTCTCCATGCCCTTTAAACCAATAAACTCAATAATTTCATTAACAGTTTGTTGATAATCGTTATATATCAATCCACGTATTTTCAAGCCATACGCAATATTATTAAAAACCGTTGTACTTCGAACAACAGGTTTTTGTCTAACAAATGAGAAATTTCTTCGATAATTGACTTTTTCTTTTCTTGAGATTTCACTCAAGTCTTTTTGATTATAATAAATCCTCCCCTGAGTAGGTGCTTCGAGTAACCCTATTATTCTTAATAAAGTTGTTTTCCCACTTCCATTAGGGCCAATTATAACAAAACATTCACCTTTTTCAACCTCAAAATTGATATCAGAGAGGACTGTTATTACTGATTTATCTCCTTTGTAAAATTCTTTACTAAGATTTTTAACCTCTAGCAATTTCACTTTATTCAACTCTAGACTGTAAGCGAGTCAGACCATAATTTACAATAAAAGCTGTTAATATGAGAATCACACCCAACGCGATTGCCATTCCAAATTCTCCCATCCCTGTCTGAAGAACAATAGCAGTTGTAAATGTTCTTGTTTCCCATCTAATATTACCTCCAACAATCATAACAGCTCCAACCTCTGATATTGCTTGGCCGAATGCTACAAGAAAACCCGCAATAATAGATTTTTTCGAATGCTTTATCATTTCCCACCATAATTGCCGTTCGTTTGCTCCTAAGGAGAGAACAGTTTCTTTTAACGCAGGATCAACACTTTCTATTGCTGCTTTTGCTGTACCCATAATTATTGGGACTGCTAAAAGAAATTGAGCTATTATCATTGCAGTTGTAGAATATAGTAGCCCTAAAGCCCCAAATGGCCCATCTCGAGAGAGTAATAAATATATGATTAATCCCATTACCACTGGGGGAAAACCCATAAATGTGTTAATTAAATTAGATAATTCCTTTTTGCCTCTGAATTTTCTCAAACCTATAAATGAACCAATAGGTAATGCAACTAATGCTGCTAGGAAGGTTGAAGTCAGTGATACTCTAAAAGAAACTCCGATAATACCCCACATTTCAGGATCAAACGTAAAAATTAAACGTAATGCTTCTAAAATTCCTTCAATAATTTCATTCGACATTTTTTTTTAATTCCTTTTTCTGATAAAAAATAATAAAAAACATTAATAATCTAATTTATATTGTTAAACCTGCAAATTCTGCTTGAAAGGGGGTCCATATAGCTACTTCATCATCAGTAGTCGAACAACTTGTAGTGTTATCACATGATCCAAAATTGGAGTGAAATAAAGCAACATTGTTTTTCTTATATGCATTAATTAATTCTTGACCATATGGTGATGTTAGAAAGCCTATAAATCTGCAAGCAGAAAGATATTTTGTATGTGGATGTAAAACAGGATTCACAGGAATTACACCATAAGGATTTAATAATAAATCCTCTCCAACCACGGATTCAGCTAAAATAATTAATGAAGTATAAGTATCATTGAAAGTTAACCATGTGCCCCGATCTACAAGAGTATATCCTTCATGAGCAGGATTATTATCTTCATATGTCATTAATAACGTCGCTGCCATCCCTTGTCCTGTTTCAATATATTTATCTGGTTGGGCAGCCCATCTGGTTGCGGCAACAATACCAATTTCGGCCCATAATGCTTTTTCTTTTGAGTGAGTCCCAGAATCATCACCTCTGGAGTAAAAAGTCATATTACCCTTATCAATTGCATCTCTTAATTTTGTCATTACTACTGTGATATTATCATTAAGTTGCAGATTTGCGGGATTAGACGAATCTCCAACGATTATGAAGTCATTATACATAATACAAGAACGATGAAGGCCATAAGGAATTCCATCAACACCAAGACTTACATTAACAAAATCGTCTTCCCTAGATCTAGAATGAACTAGAATCAAATCAACATTCCCATCTTTTCCATATTGGATTGCGGTACCAGTACCGACTGATAAAACCCTAATCTGTATTCTCGTTTGTGCAGTAAATTTTGGAATTAAATAATCTAATAATCCTGAATCATATGTAGAAGTTGTTGTTGCTAATGTTATTTTTTCAGGATTTTGAGCATTTAAATAATCAATTGCAAAATATGTTCCAATTGAACCCCCCGCAATTATAATAAATGCTAAAATTACAGCTGTTTTATGTTCACTTAAAGTAATTATGATTGATTTTCTATTAGTCATAAATCTTTCATTACAATTTATAGATTAATTTGGTGATAAAACAAAATCTTCTTCAAATTTAAACGTTATTACCAACTAAACATAACGCTTAGATTTTTAAAACATTGTGTTAAGATTAAAAAAAAAGCATTTAGTTATGCAAAAATAACCCGGGATTTAAGATATTGAAAAAATAGGATTTCAAGATCCTATACTACTTTAACTAACTTCTTTTACGTTTTTTTAATAGAAAGATTCTTTTTCCATACAATTAAAATTATAAGTACAAGTATTGTAAGCATTACAGTTAAATAGATTTGAATTTCAGCGATATTGAATAACCAGCAAATATTATTCGATATATGGAAAAGTATAGCTGCAAATGTGCTTCCTTTAGTACTGTTATAAATAAAAGTTAATATTATAGCTCCAAGAAATAGCCCATAAAGCCACCCGAACAACACATCTATACTGAATCTATAAAAAAACATTGGAGCGTGCCAGATACCCCAACCAATAAATAATATTATAGTCGAGGTTAGAGGGCTATATTTTTCCTGCAATTTAGGCAGAGCATATCCCCTCCATCCTATTTCCTCAAATATACCATACGAAATAGCTCCTACCCAGATCCATATAAGTAGTGAGGGAAGGCTTGAAACTCCATTGCCTAAGAGATAAGCACCTAAATCGATTAAATTTCCAGTAAAGGCAAAATTTAATAAAATAGTTAAGACTAAAAAAGCGGGCATAAGTAAAGCAGAAAAAAGGATCCAAAAAATCCCAATCCTCCACTTGATAATTGAATCTTTAAGTTTTTTAAGTCCTTCTTTTTTATTTGAGACAGATATCACTATAATAGCAGAAATTGTCGGGCCTAATGGACCCAGAAAGTGCCAATTTATATTCACTGATAGAATACCTAAACCAGTTAAAACTAATGGCAGGACTAATAGCCATGTTGCTATCCAAGCAATAAAAAAATAACTCAATAGGGGATACTTTTTTATTATTTTTTCCATCTTTACACCTTGTATATTATATTAAATTTATGAGAATTTTACAATTTACACCGGATCTGTTAAGTATTTATTCTTGAATTAATCCTTTCGCCCAGTTTATAATGTCGTCTTTAGTTGATTCTGGTTTATTTTGCAATGGATCTTGAAATGAAATATTTCCTATGATCTTAGCCTCTTTTAAAGCATCCTTAAACCGATTCATAGCTCTTACTCCATCTCCAGCTGAACATGTCCAGAGAGCCACCTTCTTTCCTCTTAAATCATATTTAGCCAAAAATGAACGAATGGGTGGAGAAAAAGTCCAAGCCCATACTGGGGAACCTAAAATAATTAAATCATAATCGAGAGGTTTTGTATCATAACTCTCCAATTTAGGCTTTATTTTCATGGTTGCTTGATAACCGCCCCAAAAATATTTTGTACCACTATCAGCTTTAAGCTCTTTCACAGGTTTTAATTCAAGAATGTCTGAATTAAGAGATTTTGATATTGTCTCTGCGATAAACTTGGTATTCCCTGTGAGAGAATAATATACGACCAAAATTTTTACCATTTTTATATACCTCTTATTTTTATTCCCTTGGCTTTAATCCTTCAGCAATTAATTCAAAGGTAAAATTGATAACATCATCAGGCTCCAACTTAAAAATCTTCTTTACTCTATCTTTAGAATGCATTAAATCTTCAACAATCCCTCTTGTAATAGTTGATAAGACGTAACCTATCATAGAAGGACTTTGATCTACACGAATTGCTTTACTTTTTATAGCATCAGATAATATATTGACAAAAAGATCCCGATATGTGTTACTTAAGTCAAGATATTCTCTTTCAATCTTTGAAAGCTGATTTTTTGGCTTGGATATAATGTTAGGAAGTTTTAATGCTATATCATGGAATATTGATGCATATTTAGGATAATCTTTAGAAAACTTATAATAGGCATATCCCACTGCCATAAGCTGTTTAATACCTGGCTGCTCTTTATCTATAAATTCTTGCGTATATTTAATTATCAATGAATAGGCATTTATTCCAATTGCAATATATAACTCATCTTTAGATTTATAATAATTGTATAATGTACCTTTACTATATTCTGCTTCATTAGCTATTTGTTTCATTGTAGTACTTTCAAATCCTTGAGTAAGAAATAATTTTTCTGCAGCATCAATAATATCGACACGCCTTTGCTCCTTTTCTCTTTCTCTTCTGACTTTTGTGGGAGATAATTTTTCTGGATTTGGTGAATTCATATTTATTACCTAATTTTTTTTAACTGACTGATGTTCATAAATTGACCAAGGGTCATTAAATAATTAATATTTATGATCATATTTAAA
>JBHLNS010000036.1:0-34658 GCA_048941285.1 Promethearchaeota archaeon | reverse complement strand
GATATTATCATTGTCGTTGAAATGGAGCAGATCTTTCCAGGAGTTCCAACATTTTATTTCTTGCTAATCTTATCTGCGATAGTTGCCGTAGTTGGGAGTATTGTAGGATATAGAGTATACCATTATGCTAAAACCCCTGCTTTCGTAAGAAAAGTAAGGGAAATGAAAAAAAGCATTAAAAAAGATAAAACTATAGCAGAATCACTTTTGTATAGTGATAAAGAAATATTAATTGGAGAAATATTAAAACGAGATTGGGCGAAAATTGGTTTATCAATAGAAGATATACTTGGAATAACCGTTGAGAAAGAGGAAAAGAGATCGATATCTAAACGAAAGGTCTCAAAAATTACTGAAGTACACGATAAAAAACCTCTTGGGTTAATAGTTATGAAATGGGATGAAAGAATTGGAACGGAAATTCTAGCTAAATATCCTAAAGATGTTCCGATTTCAGAAAAAACTTTAATGCAGGTATACAGTACACATGAATATAGCGGAGAAAAAGGGACTATAACATTAACTGCAGAAGTAGTAAATATTTTATCCTATTATACAGGACCAGAAGAAGGTTATTATCTCATTTTAATCTTGAATACAGATGATGACCCCGATCTTTATGAAGGTGGAATGGCTGACATTTTGCGTGATGTACTAGAAAATCTTGAAGATGATTCCTATATTCAAATGATTCCAATACTTTTTCAGCGCATATCATTATATCCGTCGCTCAGTTCTGAAGAGATTTTAGCATTAGCTTATCAAAACAAGATTATTAGAACAATTATCAATCTATTAAGAGAGGATGGAGTTATCACCAAATCGGAATTGAATATTTTGCTCAAAGATAAGTTTATAGAAGGATTTTTTGATTTAGATGCAATTTTGACAGAACTCATTAAACTAGAAATTATAAAGGTTAGTTCTGTAAAAAATATACATTCAGAACTGGTTTTACTAACTACGGATATTTTTATGGTAAGAACCCCACCTCTTAAGTTATTGGATAACCCAACTAGTCATGGTTTACCCTCTCAATTTGCTAAGGAGTATACTAATGATATTAAAAACTTTTTCCAGAATTATCGCCCCGCAGAAGAAGATAACATAAAAATTGTTGAGATCATCGTTAATCCACAAGTTTATGAAACTTTAAGACTTTTAAGAACGGCAATAGTTACAAGGCAAGATCTTGAGAAGCTCAGAAAAAAAGGAGTTGAAGATGTTTATACTGTTTTGAAACTACTTTGGGATAATCAGATGATTA
The DNA here is from genome assembly GCA_048941285.1 of Promethearchaeota archaeon. GTDB lineage: Archaea > Asgardarchaeota > Lokiarchaeia > Sigyniarchaeales > SOKP01 > Loki-b32. The sequence continues at coordinate 33,391 of JBHLNS010000036.1, read as the reverse complement.
AAGTATTTCAAGATGACAAGAATATTGAATACTATGCTCTTCTTTCAGATTTTTATATTGATTACCTTTTTCCAAAATACTTATTGAAAGCTGTAAAGATTGAATATGAGCAAAAATCAAAAAATAAAAAAGTTTTAATTGAATATCTTAAAATACTGGAAGAAGCTTATTTTAAATTAAAAGATGTAGAAAAATCGAAATAAAAATAATATTTTTTTTTTTTTTTTAAATAACTATAATTAATAAATATTCTATATACTCACAAACTTCAAATATAAATATGTAATACTCTATTTTTTTTTTAATATGAATATATTTTAAACAAACTTATTTTATATTTGAATTTGATCAAAAATGACATCTAAAAATATTAGATCAATCATTACAAAAAAAAAGATTAAGGCACTTCTATTCTTATTGTTCACAATTATAATCCCGTTGTTAATTAGCACACCATTATTTTCTCTATCACCCAATATTGAATCTATAAAGAATAAAGATAGTACCGATGAATTAAAAAGAAATTTAAATTTAAATGCTCCGCTTAATGCGCATTATTTTGATCGCTATAAAATTATAACCATAGATCATAATCAAGTTTCAGGAACAAGTGGTTTTAACAATTTTCCTTTTCTCATTTCAATTTTTGATACAGACTTACGTCTTGATGTTCAATCTGATGGAGATGATATTGCTTTTTCTTCCAATAATATTTGGTTAGATCATGAGATTGAGTTATTTGATCAAACCTATAATGGAACACATGCTAAACTAGTAGTTTGGGTTCGAATTCCAGCACTCTCTGTTACTATTGATACTGTTATTAGAATGTACTATGGTAACTCAACAATGAATTCACGACAAAATCCAGCTGGAGTATGGAATAGCAATTATGTAGCGGTATGGCATATGAATCAAAATCCTTTATCTTCTAACATTTTAGATAGTACTGCAAACAATTATGATTTGATTACAACTGGATTTACTAGCGACACACGTTTTTATGATGGAAAAGTAGGTACAGCAATTTCTGTTGATGGAAGTAATGATTATTTTTATATAAATAGTATCAATGGCCCTATAGATGACATGAGTTTTCAAACTTGGTTTAAGCCTGATAATACGATTGACAATACAAGCGCTAATATGGTTTTTTTCCAAGGCAATACTCCTGATTTATCACCTGAGATGAGATTTACCACTAGTGGAACTGTAAATGTTTATTTAGAAGTAACATCAGATAATAGTGAAGGTATTTATGGCATAAAAGATTCATGGGCTGCTGATACATGGTTTCAATTTACCTATGCAAGATCTAGGAGTTTGTCAACTGCATATGAATATATAGATGGTATATTGGATTTATCTGATACCGGTTCTGATATTGCAAATCAACATTTATCATGGGATCGATTTTCAATTTTGGCAACGATTGGGGGGTCAGGTATTTGGGGTTCAGGAGCAATTTCAGAGTTTAGGATTCTTAAAACTGCTCTTTCAAGTAGTTGGGTATTAACAGAATACAATAATCAATATAATCCTAATTCTTTTTATACTATTGGAAATGAACAAGTTGTCATTTGGGAACCCCCTAATTCCCATTATTTCGCATATTATAAACTTATTACCATCGATCATAATGAAGTTTCTGGTACAGCAATACATAATAATTTTCCGTTCTTATTTTCAATTGTTGATAAAGATTTAAAATATCACGCTCAGTCAGATGGGGATGATATTGCTTTTGCTGCTGGTGGTGATTGGTTAGATCATGAAATTTTAGTATTTGATCAAACTTATAGCAGTACAGAAGCTCAATTAGATGTATGGGTTCAAATTCCATATTTATATTCTACTGTCAATACAACTATTGCTATGTATTATGGAAATTCAACCATGGCTGCTCGAGAAAATCCCGAAGGGGTCTGGGATAGTTATTATGAAGGTGTATATCACTTAGACGATGACTTTTTGGATTCTACCTCTCGTAATAGAGATGGAACTAATACAGGTTCAGTAGATATTGAAGGTAAGATCGGGGATGGCCAAGATTTTGAACATGATGATGGTAGCGATAATATTAATATAGGAACGTGGAGTGTCTCAGGAAGTAAGATTACTATTCAAGCTTGGGTCAAATATGAATCCTTTGATTCAATTTGGTCGGGGTATAGTGATGCTCGTGTTTTGTCCAAAAACTCAGGTACGAGTGATAGTTCAGAATATCATGTTTGGATGCTAGGGACATATAATCAGTCATTAACCGAGAATGGTCCATATTACTTGAGAGGAAGGATTAAAACCGGAACTAATGATGCAGCTGGAACATCCACAGTAGAAGCTACATCAGGTCCTCTTTCAATCAATACATGGTATTTAGTTTCAATTAGATATGATGGCTCAAATATAAATCTTGTTTTAGATGGAAATACTGTTTATACAGAAAGTAAAACAGGAGCATTACGTGAAAATAATTGGCCAATTACAATTGGAAATAGTCCTACGGGAGCTAGACCTATTGATGCGATTATTGATGAGGTTAAAATCTCATCGACAATTCGATCAGATGCCTGGTTAAGGACAGAATATGATAACCAGAATGATCCTAGTACATTTGGTTCAGTAGGAAGTGAACAAATAGTAAATGATATTACTCCAAATGCAGATTATTTTGATTATTATAAAATAATTACAATAGATCACACAAAAGTTGATGGAATAGGCAGCCATGTTAACTTTCCCTTTTTGGTCTCGATTTTCGATACAGATCTTCGCTTTGATGTGCAATCTGATGGAGATGACATAGCATTTTCAACTGATGGTCAATGGTTAGATCACCAAATAGAATTGTTTGATCAAACCTATAATGGAACACATGCCCGATTAGTTGCATGGGTTTGCATCCCTTTTTTATCTACGGTAGAAGATACTGAAATATTTATGTATTATGGCAATTCTACTATGAATTCTCGTCAAAATCCAACGGAAGTATGGCTAGATTATAAATCAGTCTGGCATTTTAATGAACCAAGTGGAACCGGTGACTATATTAAAGATTCAACTTCAAATGATTATGACGGAACCCCTTATGGTACTCAATTTTTTGGAACAAGTATTATAGATGGAGCGAGATATTTTACAGGATCGGGTGATAATAGAATAATTATCAATCAAGGATCTCAAATTTTTAATGGAGATAATATATTTACATTTTCATTTTGGATTTACCCTAATTACGCAACTGACCAAGAATGGTTAAATGCTGGAGAGCCCCGTGTATTCTATAAAGCATCTTCTATTAGCCTTGCGCGTATTTATCGTAGTTATCATGGTCCTGGTCTGGGTTCTTTTCAACCGGATATCAGATTTGTTACTCGTGGTACAGTTTATAATCCGAGAGAAATTACTCGTCAGCGATGGACCTATATTACCTATTCTTATGATGGTACTTATCTACGAAGCTATATTAATGGTACAAATCCAAATTCAACAAATATAGGTGGATATCCTCTTGTCACAGATTCAAGTTTATTTTATATTGGAGAATCTTCAGGTTGCTTTAAGGGGTATTTGGATGAATTTCGTGTATCCAATAATTATAGATCTGAGGGATGGTTAACAACTGAATATTACAACCAATATGACCCTAATACTTTTTTCAGTATAAGTGATGAAAAACATTCAAAACCGCTTCTTGAAGTAGATATTTCAATTAATGCATTAGATTTATATGGTAATTTGCTTCCTAATGTTACTATTTCAATGTATCAACATTTTGATTTAATAGAACAGGGTATCACCGGTACTGATGGTAGTGTAAGTTTTACAAACATTCTTGAAGGCGCATATAATTTCACAGCAACCATTCATTCAAGTATTGGAGAGATTGTCGAGATAGTAAATTCTACATCTCAAGCCATAATAGTTGATCAACCATTTCAAACTATTGATATAATTTGTGATGTAAGTACTCATTTCTTTGAAGTAATTGATGTTGATCTTGATCCTGTTGATTCTGGATGGATAATCGTAGGTAACGCCACACACCAGCTTAAAAAGTGTATAATTGATTCATCAGGGCATACTAAGTTTTGGTGGGTTAATGCTCCTCCTTCCACGTATAATTACACTATCTACTATAGAAACCCAAGTTATAATCCACCTATAATTGATATTGCTTCAGGAGACATTACTACTGTTAATACCACCATTCAAGTACAAGTAGAATTAACCACTGTAGAATTTACAGTGCAAACAATTAATGCTCCTATAACGCCTGTTAGTGGAGTGAAACTTAAGTTGACTCTTAACAATCCATTAGGTCCAAGTATTGCAAATCTAACCACTGACATAAATGGGCAGGCAACATTGAGGTGGTTAACATCCTTAGGGATAGGGGGGGATTATTCACTCCAAATTGAATTTTTTGGGGTTAATAAACTTTTCAATCAATCAGTTGGAGGCCCCGCTGAAGTCAATAATATAAGTTTCACAATCACAAACAAGGATAATTTAGAATTTAGAATTTTAATCGATTTAAGCAAATTCCAAACAGAACTGATATCATTAAATCCTACGGATTATATTGAAATTGAATGGGGTACTTTATTAAAGCTACGGACGCTATTTAATGTGAGTAAAGTGGAAGCAGGGTATGAATCTCTTTTAGGACCTGTTTATGCGGACTCAATGAGATATACATTATTATTAGGGGGGAATACTGTAATATCAGGAGCTTTCTCCTTAGAAGAAGATAATGAAGGAAGGCATTTTGTTGAAATTGATACAAAAAAACTTGTTAGCGCAAAGAGGTATATAATCATAATATCCGCTTATAAATCGGGATATACTATTCCTTCAGATAGAATTCTTCAATTAAATATTTTGGAAAATCAATTAGAATTAAATCAATCTAGCAATGATGATTCAGACATATCAGTATATTGGTTGGAAAGTGCAGATATGACGTTAAATTCTTATGGCAGTAATTCTGAAACGCTTACTGTAGAAAACATTGTCTTCCAAAGTATCGATCATCACTTTGATTTCTTGATTTCTGACCTAGAAACTCATTGGAATTTATCTAAAATAGTATTAAATCTCTATAATATTTCTTGGAATACTGATATCACTAATATTAATGTTACAATTGAAGATCCTTATGGTACTTTTGTTTATACTTTTAATTACAATAACAGTGGATGGGATTATACTCAAGGTACGTGGACAGGAATCACTTTGAATCTAAATCAAGCCAGTCGCACCAATGATAATAATTTTGAGTTTATCATCAGAGGTACATTTGAGAATACTGTTGATATTATCGCAGATGCATATTTTATCAGGGATTTAATAAATGTACAATATTCTAAATTTAATGTTAGTAGTGAAATTTCCCTTCTATCCGAAGTGGAAGGATGGATAATCAGTAATATAACTTTTGAGATTTCTGAATGTTATGATAGCTCTGATTGGAGTATCGTAGATTTGTCAAGTTTAACAAATATTTCCATTACTACAAACGAAGGCTTCACATATTTATTAGATTATGGCTATCCGGATGGAACCGGCTCTTTAAGTATAGACGACAGGACTATCTATCCTATAGGCAATCAATTCTTATTTACTGTTGAGAGTGATCCAAATATCATATTTAATGCTATTATCAAAGTGGAATATATTCAAGGATTTTATAAGAACCAATTTTTGGAAACATTAAATTGCACAAGAACAGAAAGAGGGATTACAAATGGAGGTTCACTTCAAATAAGTGCAACTGAGAGTAGTTGGAAGGAAGATGAATCTATATTATGGGTTAAAAGCATAAAAAGTGGATCAAACTATTTCTTTCCTTCAGAAGTAGCAATGAACATTACTATTGGAGGGCAAAAGTATAGTATTTCGGATTATTCTTCAGGAACGGGAACATTTTCCCTTACAGGATTCTCTAAAGCACAACTCTTACATGCGGTCATTGAAACCTCCTTATCAGTCGATTTTATTCTTTTACTTTCAATTCAATATTCACGAACAGTATCTTATGAAATAATCGGTTCTTTAACTTATACTATTGTTGAAGCTCCTTCCATTTATGGCCCAGTTCAATATGATTCAGATTTAAAATATTACCTAAAGACAATCGATACTTCTTTACTTGACGCTGATGAGTATACTGTAAGATTCACTATAGATAAAGAGCATTATAAGATTACCACTAAAGATCTTGATTTAATCGTTCTAAATCGCCTAACACTGCTAAATCAGTCCTCAGAATTTTTCAGAAAGATTGAAAGTGTTTATGTGCAGGATGCTGTTAATTTCACTTTAGTCTTTACTGATGCACTCAGAGGGACTAAAATTGTCAACTTAAAGACTCAATATTATGTGTGGGAACGTTATGATCGTCTAGGGAACGTAATTGAAAATGGTTATGGAGATATAATTTCTGCTAGAGATAACACTTATATCTTAGATTTTAACACAGAATCAAGAGCTTTGGGTGAATATTTCTTGATTATTGCTTTAGAAAAAGATAATTATGACCGTAAGAATGCGATGATTATTTTAACCATTAAAAAAAGAGAGATTGGAGAACCTATTTTAAGCCATAATTTTCAAAATAGGAAAACGAGTGTAGTAAAAGGCAATCCCGTTCCAATACAAATAATTCTAACTGATCCTACGAAAGGTGATAGTTGGTTGCTTGATGCTACAATAACTTTAACAATAAAGGGAAATCTCTATAATTTTACTCATATTGGAAATGGTACATACATATGCAATTTTCCAACATATAATATAAATGCCTTTTTTACATCAAACACACTCACAGGGACCATTAACATTACAAAATTATATTATATTTCTCAAGAATTTGATATTATTATTGTTGTTGAAATGGAACAAATTTTTCCAGGAGTTCCAACATTTTATTTCTTACTGATCTTATCTGCGGCACTTGCTATAGTTGGGAGTATTGTAGGATATAGAGTATACCATTATGCTAAAATACCTGCTTTCGTAAGAAAAGTAAGGGAAATGAAAAAAAGCATTAAAAAAGGCAAAGATGTAGACGAATCTTTATTATACCGCAATAAAGAAGCCTTTATCGTGGAGAGAGTGAATCATAGATGGAATAACCTTGATCTTTCTTTAGCAGAAATACTAAATGTTAAGGTAGAGAAAATTAAGAAGAGTGAAAAATTACACAAAAGATCTAGTGATATTGCGAAAGTTCATGAATTAACACCAGTTGGATTAGTATTGATGAAATGGAATGAGAGAGTTGGAACAGAGATTTTAGCGAAATATCCGGAAGAAACTATAATTTCAGAAAAAACTTGTATGCAAATATATAGTACACATGAATATAGTGGAGAAAAAGGGACAATAACTCTGAGTGTTGGTCCTCTGAATATTATTTCTTATTACACTGGACCTGAACAAGGTTATTATCTTCTTTTAATTTTAGATTTAGAAGACGATCCAGATCTTTATGAAGGAGGAATGGCTGATGTTTTACGGGGTCTCATAGAAAATGTTGAAGATGATTCATTTAAAATGCTTATGCCATCTTATTTCCAGCGCCTGTCATTATATCCATCTTTTAGTGATGAAGAAATATTAGCACTTACATATCAAGATGAAGCAAAAAGAATGATTATAGATAATTTAAGAGAAGCAGGTGTGATAAGTAAAGCAGAACTAGTTATATGGTTTAAAGATAAGTATATCGAAAAGTTTATTGATTTAGAAGCAACCATATCCGATTTGTTAAAGAAAGGGATCATAAAACAAGTTTCTGTAAAAGGATTACTCTCAGAATTAATTGTTTTAATTAATGATGTTTATATGTTGAGGGTTCCTCCTATAGAAATAATTGAAGACCCTATTAATCGTGGACTTCCAACACAATTTAAAAAAGAGTATATAGACATAGTGAAGAAATTTTTTCAGAGTTATATCCCATCTAATGAGGATAATTTAAAAATTGTTACACTTTTAAGTAATCCTCAGGTTCATTTAACACTAAGGTTATTAAGAAGTGCGATTGTTTCAAGACAAGAATTGGAAAAGCTAAAAGTAAAAGGCGTTGCTGATCCGTATGGAGTTATAAAAGCTTTATGGGAAAATAAATTGATTGCTGTTTTCCAAGACGAAATGAATAATGAATATTACGCGTTATTATCTGACTTTTATATAGATTTGATATTTCCAAAATATCTTTTACAAGTCATCAAGACCTCATATGAGCAAAAATCATTGACAAATAAAGTCCTGATGGAATATCTTGAAATCCTTGAAGATGTTTATTATAATTTAAAATCAGATGAAAAATAATACTAAATCTCATCAAATCTTTTTATTTTTTTTTTATCATTTTGTTTCCAAATACGAGTTAATCTTACTTATTTTTTTACAAAAAACTTTTCATCTAAATAATTCTTAAAAGATATTATCTAAAAACTCCTAAAGTGATGAAAAAATTTACTTTTTCTGAATTTTTAAGCCTTGAAATGATAGTAGAACCACTTTAATTCGCATTATATTAGTATTAATATCGATATAAATTTATTTTAATGGCAAAAAGAAATAAATAACTAGATTTACATTAATTGAACAATATATATGTGCAAATTTTTCATACTATCTTAATAATATTTTTAATAAAAAAAATTTAAAAGATTGAATAAAAGGATATTAGTTATAGGTTGTTTTGTTAAAAAAGAAAAATCAAAATCATATGGTAATTTATGTTAATTTGAATATTGTAATTGAATATATATTAGTTTTAATGGTAATTTTTAATAAATATATCATACCTCATCGGTGAAACAACATACTAAGGCAAATTTTAATATATAAAGAGAATGAACTCTTATATTATAGACATTTTGGTAAAGCTCTTAAACAAGAAGTCTTAAATTATCTTGTTTCAGAGATTATAAAAGATGAAGATACCAGAAGGGAAGATAGAGTTGAATCTTATGATTATTATAAGTTCAAGGTCTCGTATATAACAAAAAAAGATTTGAATTTAATAATATTATTTCTTTCTGGCTTAACAGATAAATTTGAAAATATAAAAAAGGAATTATTGAGATGTAGAACTGATTTTATTAATTTGTTTGAAGAAATTCTAGATGATAGATATGACAAAAAAACTTTTGAGGTTTTTGATCCATTTGTAGATTCAATCCATAAAAATCTTCGGCCAAAAATCTCACTAGTTGGATTTTCTGGAGTTGGTAAAACAACAATAACAAAATTAATAAGAGCAGAAGAGATCCCAGTACAACATATTCCTACAATTACAGGTGATATTGCAACCGTGAAAATAGGAAAGTTGCATTTTCATTTATGGGATTTTGCGGGACAAGAACAATTCAGTTATCTCTGGAATAACTTCATTAAAGGCAGCGATGCAGTTATTTTAGTCACAGATTCTACTTTAGAAAATGTTGATAAGAGTAAGTTTTTCTTAGAATTAATAAAAGAACAAGCACCTCATGCTCACACAGCAATAATAGGGAATAAACAAGATTTGAAAGGAGCTTTATCTCCAGTACAAATTGAAAACTTTTTAGGTTTAAAGGCATATTCAATGATAGCGAATGATCCTAGCAATCGAGATAAAATGATTAAAATCATTGCAGATATATTAGAAATGAGTGCTGAGGTTTCCCCTTTATTAAAACCTTTATTAGAAAGAGATAAACTGATAGAAGAAGCTACAATCGCATTAAAATCAGCTGATTTTGAAAAAGCAGCATTATTATTTGATAAAATTAGTTACCTATGCATTGAATTAGGAGATGATTCTCTTGGAAAAGAATTCTTCGAAAAATCGCAGAAAATTATAGAGATGTTAAAAGCAACAGATATTCCTCAACAAATTCAGCAAGATTCAGAAATTTCTAAAGAAACAATTGGTGTTCAAGAAGCTAAACCTTCTGAAGTAATTGAACCAATCGAAAAAGAAATTAAAATGAAACCGAAAATTTCAATTAAAGCTATGGAAGTTGCTCAGCCGTTATCATCTGAAAGATCTCAATCAGAAATCTCGCAAAAAAAAGTCGTGGATGATAATTTGAAATTAAAAGAGAGGACAGAACCAGTTGAATCTAAACAGTCGATTCAGCCAAGTAAAAAATTAGATGATCAAGATAAAGTTTTAGAATCTCAAGTTGAAGTTAAAAAAGAAGTCTTAAAATTAAATCCTGAAGATTTTATGGTGAAAATTAGACCAAAGACTATTGGGGTTGTCCCAAAAGATGCCAAAGACAAAATGAAAACAACTGCTTATGGTCATGTTAAAAATATAAATAATATAAATTTAAAAACTCCTCCAAGTCAAACTCTAAATAAAAAAATCAAAGATTTTGTGGGATTTGAAGAAAGTCTATCATCTCCAACATCTACTACCCGAATAGAACACGCAGAAGCTGTAGATCATACGATTCCGGTGAGAGAGATTCATGATTTTGTAAATACTCAAACTCCTTCTACTATCAAAAATACAGAAGTAGAAAAAATTAAAAGAGAATTAATAGAATTAAAAATAAGAAAAGCTAATTTATTTAAGATGGATGCAGATCTGGAGAAGCAAGAATTAGAAAATCAAATTACTAAAGATAAACTTGAAGAAAAAAAGAAAGAAATTAATAAATATAATGAAAGAATCGATGAAAAAATATTAGAATTAGAACAATTATTAAAAAATCTACAACAATAGGCTGATTTGAATTTTTTATAATAAAAATATTTTTATCAAAACTAGATCTATAAATTGAAAATAACTCAGAGTTATATAAAGCTTCTCAAATACTTATTAGGGACATTAGCTTCTCCCATTATAATATTTTTTTTTCTTCCATGGTAATCTGATCCACCTGATTTGATAAGATTATTTTTTTCAGCAATTCTTCGAAAGTAATCAGGATAAAAACTTTGAGCCCATTTGGATTTATCTGTTCCATCAAAAGGTCTATTTTTACCATAAGTATATTCTACTTCAATGCCCTTAATTCCAGCCTTAATACAAAGTTCTATAAATTTTTTATGATTAGAAATATTATAAATTCCGGGATGCGCTAAAATAGGGATCCCCCCAACGGCATGAATTAATTCAATAGATTCCTCAAGATTTAACTCTACTTCTCTATCTACAAATGCAGAGCCACCAATGCTAATCATTTTGAATAATTCATCTTTAGATTTTCCTTCAACTAGTTTAGGGTTATTTTTTATCATAATTTCAACAATATGAGGCCGACCAACAACTTTACTACCTGCTATAGATTTTACTTCTTTAAATGAGATCTTATATCCAAATTCATTACTTAAACGTTTACAAATAGCTTTTTTCTGTTCTAATCTACCATCAATTTGATAATTAATCGTATTAATCAGCCTTGGTGAGGTATAGTCAATATTTAGACCAATAATGTGAATATCTATTAATTCTCTTTTTGGTTCATGTCTAATCGAAATCTCAATTCCCGGGATTACAATGATTTCTTTCAATTCGCCCCTAGATAAAAATTCTTCTACACCAGTAATTGTATCATGGTCAGTTATAGCAATGGCTTTTAATTTTAGATCAATAGCTTGATCTATTAACTGAGAAGGTGTATCTGAACCATCTGATGCTGTAGAATGCAAATGAAGATCAATCATCATAATTATAAATTTATAGTTGGATTTTAGTTTTATTTAACAAAATGATATGAATAAGATTTATCTGATTAAATATAATTAATATTTAATATTTAGAAGAACAAATATTTTAAAAGAAATTTGTGAATAAATTGCCTATTTTTGTAATGAAATTCGGAGGTTCTTGTTTAAAAGATAAAATAGCTTTCAAGAAAATTCTCAATATTACACAAATTTATAAAAATGTAAAGAAAGTATACGTTGCATCTGCCCTGAATGGAATTACAGATTTACTCTTAAAAACAGTTAATTCCTTAGAAGATATAGGAGAAACTGATAAAAATGTAGCTTTAATTGAGAAAAAGCATATTAATATAATTGAAGAAATCTTTGATGAAGATTCTGAGAATTTTATTAAAGCAAGAGATTGGATTGATAATAAACTAAGTGAATTAGAGGATACTTTTTCTGATATTAAAGAGTTTGGTCTAGAACCTTATTATAAAGATTACATAATGAGTTTTGGAGAAATTATATCTACTTACATATTAAATCAATATCTTATAAGTAATAACATAGAATCTGTATTTATCCCAGCGAACAAGTTAATCATAACGGATGATGAGTTCAATAATGCTTATCCTTTGTATAATCTGACAAATGCTCGAATTAAGACTTTATTAGTACCAATTCTTGAAAATCCTAATAAGAATATAGTAATATGTTTAACTGGTTTTATCGGAAGGAATAAAATAGGTTATATAACGACACTTGGGAGAGGTGGCTCCGACTACACTGCAGCCATATTAGCACGATCTTTATATGATGTAGGAGAAGATAAAAATATTAAAGTAATTTTATGGAAGGATGTTGATGGTTTGTTAGCTATAAATCCTGAATTTGTACCAAAATCTTCTCTTATAAAGAATTTAGATTATGAAGAAGCAAAGCACATAGCTAATTTTGGTGCCAAAATTCTGCATCCAAAATGTTTGGAAGCTATTGAAAGATATAAGATACCATTAGAAATAAGAAATTTTGATAAACCACTAGATAAAAACTTTACACTAATTTCTGAAATTAGTGATAAACAACAAATTAAAGGCATTTCTGCGGTGGAATTTTCAACAATAATAACTGTTAGTTCTGGAAGTATGGTAGATGTTCCGGGGATTTTAGCAAAAATATTTAAAGCAATGAGTAAAAATCAAATTAGTGTTTCTCTAGTAGCTCAAAGTTCATCTGAAATAAGCACTTCTTTTATTATAAGAGAACAAGATACTGAGAAAGCAATTAATGCTTTAAGGAATTCAGATTTTTTCTCAGAATTTTTTGAAATTTCATGGGAAAAAGTTGCCGTGATAAATATAACCGGTCTAAAAATTTTAGAGCCTAAAACTAAAACCGAGATTTTTAACGCTTTAGAGAAAAAGAACATAAAAGTTAAAGCAATTTCTCAAAGTTATAATGAACTAAATCTCTCATTAGTAATTGGAAGAAATGAATTAGTAGATGCTATAAATGCTATTCATGACGACCTTTATGAAGAATTCGAAGGATTTGCATGATTTAAATTCAATTAATTCTTGATATGTCTTTAGATTCTGTTAATGTTTCTTCAATACCTGGTGTTGATTTAGTAATAGACCTAAACCCTAATTCTCTACTGTAAATTGGGAGTATTATAATCATTATGAAGAAAATTAGCATCTAATTCTTTTTAAATAATTCCCTTTTTAAGCAATCTTGGATAGAGCTTATATATTGCTCTGATAACTTTCTTTGATAAACTTTATCTCTCTTTATCAATTTTTTAATCAGAGGGGGAAAATAGAGACGATTTAAGGTTTAAAAAACTGAAAATTTAGCCGAACTTTCAGCCTACCTCTTAAAGGTACAATTATACTCGAGAATCAATAATTCGACGGGTGAGTTCAGTAAAAGCTTCATCAACATTAATACCCGTTTTAGCAGAAGTTTCAATATAGATACTTCCCTCATTTTCTGCGAAAGAGCGAGCTTCATCTCGATCTATGACGACCCCAACATCTTCCATTAAATCTGCTTTGTTTCCAATTAAAACAAATGGAATATCACCTGCAAATTGGCGTATCTCAGTAAGCCACTTACGAATTTCTGTGTATGTCTGTTCTCTTGTTAAATCAAACACTAATAATGTTCCTGCTGCCCCTTTATAAAATGTTGATCTGATAAATTCAAAACGCTGCTGACCCCCAATATCCCAAATGCTTAAGGTAGCGATTTCTCCAGGTCTAAATTCCACATCCTTAGTTAATATATCAACACCAACAGTCAATTTATAGTTTGCTTGGAATCTATTCTTGATAAAACGTTGAACAAGACTTGTTTTTCCAACAGCTGCGGCTCCAGTTAATAATACTTTTAATTTGAAACTTGACATAAAGCTTCACTCATGACGTTTTATATTTTTAAGTTATGTATATAAGATAAATTAAAGATTTAATAAATTAAAAGTTTAAATATTTTTCTTTTAAACAATTATCATTTATAATTTAATTATATAGTAATCTACCTAAAATATATATCTTATTTGATTTTAAAAATTATTTGAAAAAATAAAATTTAAGTAAAGTTAAGATTCTTTAAATGTAATGTACCGATTAAATTTTTTAAAAGAATTGTATTTAAAATCCAATTTTAGAATTTTTCCCAATTTACGATTGGAACTGGAAAAAGCTATACTTCCGTGCAATTCCCTCCTAGATCTTGGTTGTGGTGCAAATTCTCCTATAAAATATTTCTCAAAAAGCTTTTATTGCATTGGTGTCGATCTCTATGAAAATAGTATTAATAAAAGCAAAAAAGAAAAAATACATAACGAATACTGCCAAATGGATGTATTGAAAATAGAAGAAAAATTTAAACCTAATTCATTTGATTGCGTAGTTGCTTTAGATTTAATTGAACATTTAACAAAAGAAGATGGAAATAATTTAATCAATGCTATGGAGAAAATTTCAAAAAACAAAATTGTAATATTCACTCCTAATGGCTACACACCTCAAGGAGAACATGATGTTAATCCCTGGAATATTCATATTTCTGGATGGACAGTTGATGAAATGAAGCAGAGAGGGTATAAAGTAATAGGGATGAATGGTTTAAAATATTTAAAGGGGGAGTACGCTGCACCAAGGTATAAACCAAAATTATTATGGTATATTATCTCTGAGATAACTCAAATATTTGTTAGAAACCATCCTGAAATGGCAAATCAATTGTTATGTATAAAAGAAAAATTTTAAAATATGGAAATAGGCTTTTTATCATTAGCTATGTTATTATCTTTTAGGAATATCCTTGTATTCTGCCAAACTTGGAAAATGGTCAAGATTTAAATGAGGAAAGTACATCGCTTCGGCGTACTCTTTCTGGAAATTTTTTTCTATAGCAATTTCGACATATTTAATTTTACTTAAAAGATTTTTTGCCTTATTTCTTAAATCTTTATTTAATAAAAAGTATTGTGCCCCAACTCCAGCAGCATTACCAATCTGAAAAATTTTATGATCATATATATCAGGAATCATTCCTATGAATTT
Source organism: Promethearchaeota archaeon (assembly GCA_048941285.1). Classification (GTDB taxonomy): domain Archaea; phylum Asgardarchaeota; class Lokiarchaeia; order Sigyniarchaeales; family SOKP01; genus Loki-b32. The sequence goes on along the minus strand of JBHLNS010000036.1, from coordinate 18,149 downwards.
TGCATTATGAGAATTGATATAATTGCCAAAAGCGCCTGCCAGGAATACTTGATCAATACTTAAATTTTTACCTATATGATTTAAAATAATTCTCATTCCAGAATAGAATGCTGCTTTTGCCATTTGGATTTGGCGTACATCACTCTGACTAATTGAAATTTCTCTATCTATAGAAGTTTCTTCTTTATTAGCAATAATGAATTTTACTTCTTTACCATCTTTAATAAATCTCTCATAATCAATAAGTTCTCGGTTAAAATTACCACTTTTTGTAATTATTTTTGATTTTAACATCTCTGCTATACTATCAACTAATCCAGATCCACAAATGCCCATTGGTTTCTTATTTTGAATTGTAGTATATGATACGTTCAGATCAGATTTGTCAATTTTGACAGTATCTATAGCTCCTGCAGCAGCTCTCATTCCATCATCAATATGTGCCCCCTCTAAAGCAGATCCCGCAGCACAAGAACCAACAATTAGATGATTTCTATTACCAATAATTATTTCACCGTTAGTACCAATATCTATTGCTAATGTAAGTAGTTTTTCATTATAAATTTGTGATGCGAGGATTACACCCAATGTATCAGCACCAACAAATCCGGCGATAACAGGAGCAGCATATACGTTTCCATTTTTAGAGATTTTAAGCCCCAATTTTTTAGCTTGAATATTTAGATCTCTTTGAATTACTGGAGTAAAGGGACTTAATCCAATATTTACGGGATCTAACCCTAAAAAAATGTGATGCATGACAGAATTTCCAACAATTGTTGCTTCATATATGTTAAAAGGTTTGATATTTACTTTTTGACATAAGTTTGAGATCATTTCATTTAAATCATTTATGATTGTAGAATTTAGTTTGCTAAGATTCTGATTATCATCTTTGATATAAGTTAACCTTGTTATCAAATCCTCTCCATAAGCGGTTTGGCTATTCAATCTTGAATCAACAGCATAAACTTTACCATCATTCAAATTTAACAAGTAACCTACCACAGTAGTTGTGCCAATATCAAAAGCGATACCAAAATTATTTTCAATAGTATTATTAGCCTCACAAGCAATGATATTACTTTTATTCCATAAAACTAATGTAATTTTATTGTTGCTGATCCTCAGGATATTAGGGATTTTTCTCAAAATATCGAAATTAATACTGATCTTATCATTTTTCTTCAAATTTTTTATTTTAGGAATAATTTCTTTTTCTATTCTCTCAAAATCCGCATATGGTGCTTCTAATGATGGTTTTTTTATTTCTACATAAATCTTTTCAATAGTTGGTTGTAATTTTACAATCCTACTAATACCTGAAGTAAGAATCTTAAAGTCTTCAAGCAATAAATGGCTAGGTAAAAAAATTCTAATCTGAGGTATATCATTCTCAATTATTTGGGGTTTATAATTAATATTAATTTTAGTTTGACATGCTAAACGCCATCCATTTTGAATTTCTACCTCACTCATAAAATTTTTTTCAATATTAGTGAGCTTAGTAAGATATATATGACCTTTCTGAATTAGAATTTTACATTTTCCACATGTTCCTAGCCCTCCGCAGATTGATCTAATTGGTATATTTATTTCAGTCAATAGCTCATATATAGAGCTATCATTCGAGACATATAATCTTCTTGAAATTGGTTCGAAATCTATGAGGATACTTTTATCTTTTATTTCCATATCTTAATTTCATTAATTAATAATCGTTTTTTTAAAAATTTGAATTCAATATTTATGTAAATTAAAAATTATTTAACCTTTTCAATAATTTAGTTAAAATAATTATCACAATATAAAAAATTTAATTACTTAGTGTGGTTAAATTAAAGTAAGAAAATTATATGTAATTTATAATTTAAATTAACACTCAACAGATTTGTTTAAATTGCAGAATCCAGAAGAACTAGCACAAGAAGCTTTAAAATTTCTAGAAATTGCTCAAAAATTTGAAGAAGAGAAAAACTTGCAAGAAGCAATTTCAAATTATCAAAAGGCTGCTGATTTTTTGAAAAAAAGTGGATATTTGATGCATAGAATTCAAGAAATTTATGATAGAATAGGAGAATTAAGAGATTTTCTTAAAAAAGATACTTTATATCAGCGAACTCAAGCTAAAGCTCAAATTGAACAATTACAGGATCAAGCGTTTATTATCTTAGAAGGAGCGAAAAAGCTAGAGTTTGACGGATTTTTTGAAGATGCTATTCAACAATATTTATCTGCTATTAAATTATTAAATGAAGCTGGTTGGTCTGAAACCCAATTAGAGAATTTAAAAATTAAAATAAATAAACTCGTAAAGAAGTCAGAACAACAACAAATTGATCAAAAATATCAAGAATCAGAAATCGAATTAAAAATAGAAGCTCCTACGCCAGTTTCAGATGAGAAACCTCAAGTTGTTGGCATGTTTGGGAAGAAAAGTAGTATTGAAAAATCAGAGGTCTTGGAGAAGTTTATAAAGAAAAAACAACATGAAGAGAATACACAGAATGAGGCATTCGCTCATATTGATGCTGCCAAAATATTTGAAAAAGACAGGAGATTTGATAATGCAATAATGAACTATGAAAGAGCAATTGAATTATTAAAATCTATTGGTTGGAATGTTCAAATTCAAAAAATTCAAACTATTATTGAAAAGCTTAAACAAGATAAATTAGAATTTGAGACCCATCAAATAGAGAAGCCATTAGCTTTAAGGAGGGATATTGAAGATCAGAAGGTTATACTAGAAAAAGAGGCAGAAATAAAAAAAGAAAGATTAGATAAATATGAGACAAAGAAAAGGTATGAGGAAGAGCTCCAACTAAAAGCTTTTAATTTAATAGATATCGGAAATAGGCTCGAGAGAGAAAATAGATACGAAGAATCGATTGATAGATTCAATCAAGCAATTGAACTTCTTAAATCAATAGAATGGGATTCATATATTCAACCAATTTCAAATTTAATTGAGACTGTAAAAAACAAACAAAAAAGAGAAAAGATTTCTAATCAATTAATAGAACGAAGACAATCAGATTTACGAATACTTCAAAATTCTATACAACAAAAACAAAAGGAACATTATATCGAATCTGTAAAAGAACTTGACAAAAAAAGAAGAGATTATGAAGAAAAAAGGAGAGACGAGGCAAATAAAGAAGAAGACCTGTTTAGGTTATTAGATAAAGCAGATGAAATTCTAAAGGATAAAAACTTCGAGGAAGCTATAAATATATATCATAAAGCTTTACCAATCCTTAAAGATCTAGGTCCTGGATGGGAGCCATATAGGTCAATGGTTCAAAACACGATCTCTAATGTGGAAATACTTAAACAGACACAACTTAAAAAACTATATGAGCATCAAAAGAAATTAGAAGAAAGAAACCTGGATGAATTAGAATTCCAGAAGCAAATAGGAGCTCTAATAAATAAAGAGCGTGAACGCTTAAAAAAGAAAGAAATAGTAATTAAAGATCGTGAAGAAGAAATCAAAATGTTTGAACAAAAAAGAAATCAAGCATTTGACTTCTTAGATTCCGCTATAGATTTCTTAAAAAAAGGTGATTATGATAAAACTATCCTAAATTATCAAAATGCCGCAAACATTTTTGCTGAAATTCAATGGGCTGAGGAAATACCTTTGATTGAAGAATCAATAAGAGAGGTTGAAGAACTAAAAAGAAAACAAAATATAAGAAAACAAAAAGAATTGAAAGAAAATATCGCTAGACAAAAGAAAGATGAAGAGTTTCAAAAGCAAATTTCTAAATATTTACGGGAAGAACGTGAACAACTTAAGAAAAAGAAAGTTGAATTAATGGAACGTGAAAAAGAGGCAAAATTCCGTGAAGAAAAAAGAGAAGCAGGTTTCAGGTTACTTGATGAATCCCAAATTAATGTTAAAGAAGGGAATTTTGATGAAGCTATTGAAATACTTCAATACGCAATTACATTTTTTGCTGATGCTCAATGGCAGAATGAAATCAATCTTATCCAAAATGCAATAATCGAAATTGAAAATGTGAAAAGAGAAAAAGATATTCAAAATCAAATTAAATTTCAAGCTAAATTAGATCGTGAGAAGCAAGAAAAAGCATTTCAAGAGCGTATTGCAAAAGAAATGAAAGCTCAACATCAGGACTTAGTAAAAAGGAAGATTTTTCTTAGAGAGAAGGAAAAAGAATTTGCTTATCGGGAGGAAAAGAAGCAAGAGGCTTTTAATTTGCTAGAAAAGGCTCAGGATTTTCTTTCTCAAAAAAAATATGATGATGCCCTTCAAACTTATTATAATATTGCAAATATATTTGCTCAGATTCAATGGACTGAAGAAATTTCCATCATCCAAGAGGCAATATTTTCAATTGAGAATAAAAAAAGACAAGATGAATTAAATAAACAAAGAGAATTACAAAAAGCAATTAGAAAAGAAACTGAAGATAGAGCATTTATTGAACGAATAAGATATCAGGCGGAAAGAGAAAAATCAGAACTATTGATACAGAAAGAAGTATTTGAAAAACAAAAACAACTTTCTGCCCAAAATTTGGCTAGACAGCAAAAAGCGTTTAATTTAATAGAAAGTGGAGACATACTCTTTGAAAATGAAAATTTCAATAATGCTATTGCAAATTATAATAAAGCTATTGAACTTCTCAGGGAGATTGGCTGGGAAGATCGATACTTAAGACTATTAAATGATACAATTCAGACAATCAAACAACGGGAAAAAGAAAAAGAGAGTGAAAAACAAAAGGAATTTGAAAGCTCCTTGAAACATCAAAAAGAGGAAGATTTATTTCAAAAAAGAATTAGTGAGTACATGCTTCAAGAACAGAAAAAAATTCAAGAAAAGAAAATTGAAATACAAAAAAGAGAAGATTTAATTAAGCATATGGAAAAACGCAAGTCAGAAGCTTTTAGCATAATGGATAATGCACAAAATCTATTAAATCAAGGCGAATATGAAAAATCAATTAAAAATTACATTCAAGCGGAGTTAATTTTAAATGAAATTAATTTCCCTACCGGTTCTATTAGAGAAATGATTTCAAAAATTCAAGAGAAAAAGAGAGAAGAAGATCTACGTCAATTTAAAGAATTTGAACAAAAAGTAAGAAGAGACCAAGAAGACTCATTATTTCAAGAGCAGATTCTGAAGAAAATTGAATTTGAAGAACAAAAAATGAGAGAAAAACAAGAGAAACTGAATAAAGAAGAAGAATTAAGGTTGTTCCAAGAAAAAGAAAAAGAAAAAGCTTTTAATATACTGGAAGAAGCTCAAAAACAAATTGAACAAGGAAACTATGATCAAGCAATCGAATTATATCATGAAGCAATAGATATTTTTAGAAATATTCAGTGGGATGAAGAAATAGAGTTGATTCAAAATTCAATTATTGCAGTTGAAGATAAAAAACGTGAAGCGGAAATTAGAAAACAACAAGAATTACAGCTCTCAATAGAAAAAGAAAAACAAGAGAGATACTTTCAAGAAAAACTAATTAAAGAAATGAAATCACAACGTGAAGAAATTAAGAGAAAAGAAATTATTCTTAGAGAGAAAGAAAAAGAGCTTTCATATCTGGAAAAAAGGAAAGAGGAAGCATTTGATATATTGGAAGAAGCTCAAAATTATATTTCTTTAGGCAAATTTGATGATGCAATTGAACGATATCATGATGTTGCAAATATTTTTGCTCAAATTCAATGGATCGAAGAAATTCCAACCATTAATAAAGCAATAAAAAATATCGAAGAAAAAAAAAGAGAAAATGATTTAATAAAACAGAAATCTATCAGTGAAGAAATAGAAAAGGAAAAAGAGAACTACGAGTTTATGGAAAGAGTTAGAATTCTGAGGGAGACCGAAAGAATTAAAGCACTAGAAGAACGAGAAAGATTTGAGCGGGAAAAACAACTCACTAGGCAATATTTAGAAAAAGAGAAAGAAGCTTTCAAATTCATTGATACGGGGTATAATCTACTTCATCAAAAAAATTTTAATGAGGCACTAAAGAATTATCAAAATGCTACGAATTTATTAACTGAAATTGGATGGGAAAGTGATTATTTACGGTTAATTAAAGATACTATAAAAGTAATTGAAGTTAGAAAAAGAGATATGGAAAGAAAGAAGGAACTTGAAATTGAATCATTAAAGCAAAGAAAATCTGAAGAAGAACATTTCCAGAAAAAAATTTCTGAGTATATGCAACGAGAACAAGAAAGACTTAGGACTAAAAAGATTCAAATCCAAAAACAAGAAAAATTAAAACAATTAATAGAAACTCGTAAAACAGAAGCATTTGATATTTTAAATGAGGCCGAAAGTTATTTTAATCGAGGGGAATATGATCAAGCAATTGAAAGATATAGAAAAGCAGAATTAATATTGAATGAAATTGGGTTTCCCACTAACTCGGTTAGAGAAATGATTCATAAAATACAAGAAAAAACAAAAGAGGATTGGATTGCAAAGCAAAAGAACTTAGAGGCACAACTTAAACAAGCTCAAGAGGAACATAAATTCCAAAAGCAAATAGCGAATAGTATAAAGGTAAATGAAATTAGATTAAAAGCTAAACAAAAAGAAATTGAAAATCAAAAAGAATTTTATGCCTATATGGAAAAGAGAAAAGAAGAAGCATTCAATCTGCTTGAAAAAGCAGAGATATATATGAATCAACTACAATATGATAAAGCACTCGAATATTACCATACTGCTGAATTAATATTAAATGAAATTGCATTTCCAACGGATTCTATCAGAGAATTAGTGTTAAAAGTTCAGGAGAAAAAAAGAGAATACCACCTACAAAAGCAAAAGGATTTAGAGTTAAAATTACAAAAAGAGCGAGAAGAATGGGAATATCAACAAAAAGTTGCAGAAAATTCAAGGCTTGAACAGGAACGATTAAAGCAAAAGGATTTGAAAATACTTGAGAGAGAACAATTAAGATCAAGATTAGAAGAGAGAAAAGAACAAGCATTCAAGACTTTAGATGATGGTGAAAAATTTCTTAAAGAACAAAATTATGATAACGCACTTGTATGTTATAGAAGAGCAGGAATGATCTTAAATGAATTACAGTTTCCAACTGATTCGATTAACAACATGATATTTAAAATTAATAGATTGAAAGATCAAAAAACTGAATTAGAAAATTTAGAAGTTAAGAAAGAATTAGAAAAGTTAGAAGAAGAAAGAGCATTATCTATGCTCATTGAGGAAAGAAGGAGACAAGAAAGAGAGAAAAAGAAAGCTCAACAATTAGCACTTCAAGAACGAGAAAAGAGAATTCAAGAACAAATGAGTGTAAGAGAGTCAGCATATTCTCTATTGGAAGAAGCTAGCAAGTCTTTGAAACACCATATTCCTAATTATAATGAGGCAATTTCATTGTATGTTCAAGCAAGACATATTTTAGCAGAAAATATTGGTTGGGAACCTGAAATAAAGAATTTAGACAATTTAATTAGAGATTTGCAAAAAGAACAAGTTAATTTTCTTGAAAAGAGACGATTAGAGGAGCAAGCACGCATACAACGGGAAAATGAGTACGCGATATTTCAAGAAGAAGTGAAAAAAAGAAGAATGGAGCAAGAGAGAATGAAAGCAGCACAAGAAAAACAATATAGAGATATAGTTATTAAACGACAACAAGCGGAAAAGATAAGAGATGATGGATTAAAACTTATAGATGAAGGGAAGAAATGGGCGGCATACCATGATTTTGATAGAGCATACGAAATTTTCAATTCAGCTATCTCTAAGTTCCAAGAAATTGGATGGGATGAAGAAATAAAATATATCGAAACTGAAATTAAAAATACTAAAAAATTAGAAGATAAAGTTATTAATGAAGAATTGAGAATCCAAACTATCCAAGAACAATTAGAAGAACAGAGATTTTTGGAGAAAGAGCGCAGAGAAAAGGAAGAATTCGAGTTAAAAGAGACTATTGGAGAAGTTAGTGAATTAGCGGATAGTATAATAAGTTTAATTGAAGAAAGAAGACAAGAACAAAAATTAGCAGAATCAGAGCAAAAGAAAGAGGTAAAGGCTAAAGCAAGAGAATTTCGTAAAGAAATGACGAATCTTATAAAATTTAAGCAAGAATTAAAAGAGGAGATAACAAAAAAGGAAGATGAGAAAACGCAGTTTCAACAAAAATTAGAGGAAGCCAAAGAGAGAGAAAAAGTTGATAGTCTTAAAAAATTGATTAAAGACACTGCTGAAAAGAAGAAAAAGTGAATAATTCCTCAATTCTTATTTTATTAAGTTTAAAAGTGATTATTACTGATCTTAATTACTTTTTATCATCAAAAACGCAACTAAAAGAGTTTATATTTTGAATTTGAAATAATATTATTATTATCCAAAAAAGAAGATATGATTAATATGACTGAAAAAACTGAGGATATTGTTAAATCACGAATGTATGCCCGGCAACAATTGATTGATGGGTGGGACCAAGAGGTTGTAGACAAAGGAACTATTATGATAATTGGTATAGGTGCTTTGGGTTGCGAAATAGCTAAAGATTTCGCACTTATGGGAATTGGAAGATTAATTCTTGTTGATCTAGACACTATTGAAACATCAAATTTGTCACGACAAATGTTATTTAGACAGGGCGATGAAGGCCGTCCGAAAGCAGAAGTAGCAGCAGAAAGATTGAAGGAGATGAATCCATATCTCAAAGTAGATTTTTATTTTGAAAAACTTCAAAAATTACCTATCTCTGTGTACAAAGAATCGGATGTCATGGTCGCTGCTTTAGATAATTTTAACGCTAGACTGGACTTAAATAAAATATGTCTCAGGTTAAAAATCCCACTCGTTGAAGCTGGCACCGTGGGTTTTGAAGGACATTGCCAAATCATAATTCCCGAGGGTTCTGGATTACGTTATAAAAATAAAGAAAAAGAAATTGATAACCTAGTTGAAGCAAGGCTTTGGGAAATAACAGAAAGGGAATACCCAGATTACTTTAGAGCTCAAAAAAAAATTGAAGAATTAGAAGAGCAAATTGAAAATATTAAGGCAGAAAGTATAACACCTCTGATTGAAAGGTTTCGGAAGGAAATTGAATTGGTTTTTGATTGGAAATATGCTCCTGAATTACTAGATCAAACTCCATGTTATAGATGTTTAGTCCCGGTACCTCCCGCTGATGATAAGCTTGTTGCAGCATGCACCTTAAAAGGTTTACCACGTAATCGAAATCATTGTGTTATAAAAGCTGAAGTAGATTTTGAAAAGAAATATGGTCATAAACCGGATCTTAATTTAAATGACGAAGTACTCAAAATGAAAGAATTAGCACAAATAGAATTAGAAAAATTGAGAGAACGTATCTTTAATGAAAATATATCGGAAGAAAAAAGAGAATCATTGACCGAAGAAGAAATTAAGGAGTGGAAACAAAATATTTATGAAACCTTCGGACCAGACTACAAATTTGAAGAAATGGAAAATATTCTCGGAAATAAAATCGCCGCAATACAAACAGTAAGCTCTGTTATTGCTAGCATCCAATCTCAAGAGGCATTAAAACTTTTATTTAGAGTTAATGGTAGAAATATTGGTGCTCCAATGGATCCTCCTTATGTTAATTACAATGGAATTTATGGCCAATTTGATCATATAAATATAATAAAAAGAGACGATTGCCTTGCTTGTGGTAAAATTGAAGGAGAAGAGAATGTACAAATTGTGGTGCCGTTTGATGCAGACGTAAATTATATTTTTAAAGCAATGAAAATAACGGGATATGAATTAAATCCTGAATTATGGATGATTACAAACCCCATGACTAAAGAAATCTATTGGAATCCATATATGCCATCGCTAAAAGATCCTAATATAAAATTAACCACACTAAAAATTAAAAGTAATGATATAGTAAGCTTAACTCCTCTAGGAAAAGCTTTAGCAGAATCAGAAATCAAGAAATATAATGTTGTCATTGCTTTTATGTAAGGTTTTATAAATACTTTAAAAATATTCTTTAATCTTCATTTTTTTCTTCACTACTTTTATTAAATCATCTATGTAATATGCTTGAATACCTGCATTCTTCCCAGTTAATATGTCATTCTCTAAGTCTCCAAAAAAGATCATTTCTTTTTTGAGTACATTGAAATGATTTTGAACTTTTAAAAGTCCTTCCGGAGCTGGTTTCCATCCTCTCACATCTTCTCTTCCTACAATAAAATCTATTTTATTAGATAGATTTGCAAGTTCTAAGGTTTTTAATATAGTATTTCTAGTATTAAGAGAAAGGATGGCAAATTTCGTTTCCTCTTTTAGACCAAATAAATTTTTATTATTAATAAAAAAAATAGTTTCTTCAATAAATTCAGTATCTTTTATGTTTTTTAATTCAAAATTTCGAATAATATTAAAAAAGTCCTGTAAAATTGTCTCATTATTTTTTTTAACAACTTCATTGAGACAGGTTGATATTCTTTCAATATTACAATCTTCATTAAAATATTCTCTATAGACATCAACTAAGATATCTCTCAAATCCATCCAATTTGCTTTTAAATTAATTATTGTCCCATCTAAATCAAAAATTACAACCTTTATGTCTTTAAATGGAATATTCATAATGATATCTTAAAAGATTTCTTAGTATTTTAGCAAAAAGCTATAAAATATAAAAATTTAAAATGAAAGATAAAAAATATTTAAAATGCTTTAATCCATCCCATATTTCTTAGTCCAAGCAGCTGCTTTTGCTTCGAACTTTTTTTGAGCTCTAAAATACTGTTCTCCTGCTTCATGGTTTAATGGATCTCCAGGATTAAAGAAAGGAGGCTCAACATGCATCATACCTTTTAAAGCCTCAATAATATTAGTAAGAGTTTTACTTGGAGTCCAGCCTGAAGCTCCTGTACTGGCATCTACTTTACCCACAAGATCTGGATTAATTAAGTCTAAACAAATATTCAGCTTTCCTGGTGGAATTGAAGAATCAATATTAGGGTGCCACATTAAAGTAACCGCATAAGCATAAGGAGGTGCGAAAGGGTAGTTTTCAGGAAATTTTATTTCAAAAACAAATTTCCCATCTGCATAAGGAGTTCCTTTTTTTCCAATGATGGTAAGCCTCAAATGATCAATACTTCTACCCCACGGTTCTAAAATGACAAGAGGATCGTTTTTATAAGCTTCAATTGCCTCAGTATAGTCTGTTTCTTCTCTGATGATAATCACCAATCTTTTAATTTTGCTTTTAAATTGTTAATGTTATATTAGTTTAATTTTATAAAATTATAGATTAATATATTAAAAATTTTTCATAACAAAAGAATTTTCAGATTTTTTGTTGTAAAAATTTTGGGTTAATATTGTTATAAAGTTAACATATTTGAAGTTTTCTTAAGCAAAAAAGAGGAATTATAGATTTTTTAGAATTATATTTTAAATTCGAATAATATCAATTTCTCAAATATTCTACAGTCAAAAAGCGTAAAAAATATATTAATTCTATAATTATTTAATTTTAACTTAAAAACCCCTCTTAACTCAGACTGGTAGAGTGCTCGGCTGTAGATAAAATCGCGTACTAAAGCTAAGAGCTAATGAAGTTACGTCAGCCGAAATTGAAACCGAGCGGTCGCCGGATCGAGGCCGGCAGAGGGGACCATTTTTTCCTAATTTTTAAAATAATGTAGAGTTTACAAAAATCAAGTTCTAAATTTATTTTGCCTTTTATTTGAGGACTTATAACACAGAAGAACTATTGGAAATAATAATGCGATTAATGTCAAAGTTAGATTATATCCTGGAATAATTAAGTCTTCTTTAATGATAAATTCAATATAAGTTATTGAAGGATTCTCTAATTGAACTATCACGTCATCTGCATAATCTAATCTTACTTTGTAGGGTTTCTTATCAAGAGGTACTACTAGTGTTGTAGTACTATTTATCCAAATATAATCATTAAATAATATCCTGCTCCTCGAGTCAAATACATATAATCTAGCTTGTTGACTATAAAAATATCTATTCTGGTCTTCATTCTCATCTTCTATTGTAATAGATAATGTGTTTGTATCTGTGTTAACATAACATTTAGCAATTTTGTAGTCAGGAATATAATCATTGTCAAACCATGGAAAGAAGAGCCAATCTAAATTTTGCTTTACAATATTTTCTAGTATATCTTGCAAATTAGACAATAAGGCAATTCTAAATTTATATTCTTCAAGGAAATTGTGTAATCCTAAAAGGAAATTAGATTGGCCTATAGTTCTACTTATTTTTTCAAATATCAATGGTGCTTTATAATATGAAATATAAACCCAATCTAAGTTATTTTCAATTAAATCATAAGCAGATTGATTTATTCTTGAGGGTAAAAAGTTTGTTGCATAATAAGTCCTAACTCTGTCATAGTATCTAGTCCCTTGAAAATATTCCCAATCACCATGATAAAATGTAGCATAATAATCTGTTGACCAACAAGCTAAGCCTTCATCTAAAAAACCCCAATCTATTTCATCAAACCCGACAAGATTGTACCACCATTGGTGAGCAATCTCATGAGCGACGACTTTTTCTAAGATCGCTTTTAAATATTCAAGTGGATAGCCATAATTATCAATACGTTCTGAAGCATATACTTGAGCAGGATACTCCATACCTCCATAATTCGAATATTCTTCTACAATATTTAAAGTGGAATATGGATAAGTACCAAATTTAGAATTAAAGAGATTATATGCATTGATAGCAGAATCTAATGCATTATCTTCCCATAAAAAACTTGATTTTGGTAGATAATAGGTTGAGATATTGACTCCATTAATAATGGTTGAGTCAATTTGATAGTATTTTGAAGCTGCAAATGTGACTTCTCTTACTGGATAGACTGGATCAAAATGATAAATTATTTTTGAACCTTGTTTTGATTTTTCAACTAGTTCACCTGTTGCAGTTATTATCATTTCATTTGAAGCTCTTATAAAAAGATTATAGTATGCCATATCATGATAAAAGGGATCACCTACTCCTAAATAAGGATCAATATTCCATTGATCATAAATATCATAAACACAAGGCATTGGGTAAAAACTAGTAAACTTATATATTCGAGATTGATCAATGTCAGAACCATGCGAATTTGCTCTGTCAATTCCGCCATCTGGAATTATAGAAATGAATTTAATTTCAAAAAATGTTCTATGGAAGGGTTGTAATTCTGATTCGAGTGTTACCCATAAGAGTTGAGATTGAATGTCAACTTCGAAAGTTAGAGGTAATTTTGGTTCACTCATGGTCGTTACATTTAAAATTTCAATACTACCCATCCTTGATTTATACTGCATACCAGAAAGAAAAAGATGGAAGGGAATCTGAGTAAAACTTACTGAATCGTTATTATAATAATTCACACTTAAATTTCCTGTAACACTCGAAGTTGAACCATCAAATATAACTGAAAGATTATAGTAAGAGAATTCTTCACTATTTAATGCAATTTTTGCGTTTCCATATGGTTCATACTCATTCACTTCAGAATCTTCAGAAATATTATCTGAAATGTTTGGGATCATTTGTACATAAAAAATACTATTAAACGTAAGACAAAAAAATAAAAATACAACAAGGTTTTGGAATTTGGAGTGAAAATTGGACACCTCTTATAATAAAGAGTAATTTGAATTTCATTTAATTTTTTTGTATTTAAAGTTTAATTCCATTTAAAGATCATGTTTGATTATTCCTACAAATTAAACATTTTGAATCAATCTAATATTCATATTAACTCCTATAATTGACACGAAATTTGTATTCTTTATCAGATTTCGCAAACTTCTTATGCATTACGTCATTATTTTATTCATCAGAAAGGATTAAGTAATTATAATATAAATTAGGAAGAGCTGAAGAACTATAAGTAATATTATGGAGAAATAGAATTTATGAGTGAAAAAGATCAAGATCAGCATGAGCTAGAAAAAATTCGTATGAAAAAAATGAAGGCAATAATGGAAGCTAAAAGAAGAAATGAAGTAGCTCAAGAACGAAGTGTTTCTGTTTCTGAAAAAGTGGATTATGTATTACAAGTTGTATTATCTCCAGATGCTTACAATCATTTAATTCATCTTAAGAATAATGAACAGTATGTATATCAAGCCATACATAATGAACTGATAAGCCCAGATGTCATACAGAATATTGATTATTTGTTAGCAATAATTAGAAATAGAGGGGGTGTTCCAAGGCAAATACCTCTTGATGCAATCATATACTTAGAACGAAAAGTGAAGGGGATAAGAAGTAAAATACAGGTAAAACGAGGAGATGATATGATGGATCTAAGCTCTTTTCTTACAAAAGATAAATGAATAATTATTGCTCTCTACCTGAAATTATTGCTACTATTTCCCATTCATTATTAGGAAGAGCATTTGCGGAGATATCGAAAAATTGGAAAGCAAAGGGTCTCTCAAATATTTGCTCAACCATAAAACCGAAGGAGCTTATTGTAAATATGAAAATTCTTTTCAGAATAGATTCGGTACTCCCACTAATATTCAGCTGTTTCATAATATCTTCAATGGCTTCTACTTCTTTGTCATTATAATGATATTTGAAGATTAATTTAAAATCAACGGGAGTTGGAGCTTCAGGATCTGAAAAAGATAACCCTCTCTTTCTAAAATGGAAGAAAGTGTTTAAATAAAAAGTGAAAATCTCTTCATGATGATCCTTTAAGAGATGAGAAATGCGAGAACGTTCTTTGTACTCAGGCCAATAATTCTGCATCAATTCTAAAAGTCGAGGGTAATTCTTATATTTACTTTCGCTTTCTTTTTTTAGATAATTAAGCAGTTGGTTTTTAAGTGGTTTAAACTCAGATTGTTCACCGACTCGACTAATGAATTTTCGAAAATTTTGGCTCATTCTCTTTAGATCAAAAATAATTTTATATGTACTATTTATTATTTATTTTTTTTTTTCATATGATATTTTGATAATACACGTTCTCATATTTATTACTACTTATTTCTAATTTATCAATTATTACCAAGAAAATTAAAAGAGAATTATAACTTACTCTAGTATAATTAATAGGATTTCTACTTTATTTACAATTATGGTAGACAGAGTAGGTTTAATATATACACAAGATTACCAGAAATACAATTTTGGTAAGGATCACCCCTTAAGACCTTTAAGACTTAAATTAACCTATAGCTTAATGGAAAAATTAAAACTTTTAGAACACGAGAGAATTACAATAATGAATCCAAGATTGGCTACACAGCAAGAAATCGAAACAGTACATTCACCTGAATATGTCGAAGTTGTGAAAAAATTAAGTGAAAATCCTAATAATAACACTGTTATTCCATATCGTTTTGGTTTAGGCCCGGGAGATAATCCTATTTTTAAAGGAATGTATGAAGCATCTGCCTTGGTATGTGGAGCTTCTATTATTGCTGCTGAAACAGTCTGGAAGGATGAGGAATTTAAGATTACATTTAATCCCGCAGGTGGTCTACATCATGCTATGAAAAATAGAGCATCAGGATTCTGCATTTTCAACGATATTGGAGTAGCAATAAAATATTTAAAAAATATAAAAGAAGATATTAGGATAGCTTACTTAGATATCGACTGTCATCATGGTGATGGTGTCCAGTGGTTATTTTATGATGATCCAAATGTCTTAAAAATTTCATATCATCAAGATGGAAGATTTCTCTTTCCAGGAACAGGAAATATTAATGAAATTGGAGAGGGGAAGGGTAAAGGTTTCACAATAAATTTTCCTTTACTCCCCGGAACATATAATAAATCGTTCATAAACCTTTTTAGAAAAACAACACCAAAATTACTAGAAGCATACTCCCCAGATATTTTAATAACCCAACTTGGAGTTGATACATATTTTGATGATCCATTAACTCAAATGGGTTTTTCTCTAGCCGTTTACAGAGATATTGCTCAAACGATAAAAACTTCCGCTAAAGAATATTGTCAAAACAAATGGTTGGCTTTAGGAGGAGGAGGCTATCTGATGACTGTAGTTCCTAGAGCGTGGACAATTTTTTTAGCTAGAATGCTTGATGTAGAATTAAAAAATGAATTACCAGACAGTTGGATAAAAGAAGTAAAAGAAACGGCTCCTTATGAAGATACTCCATACTTACTATGGGATAGGGGTGAAAAAGTAGAAGTTCAATTACTCTCTCATCCTGAAATTGCTAAAAAAATTATTGAATATACAAATTCTTTAATAAAAATCTCAGATGAGAAATTTGTACCCAATTTAAGTAAGGCTTAATCATATTGATTTCTAATAATAATTTAATAATTCATTGAACTGTTTATCTTTATTTTTAAGCTTTATTGTTTTTAATCTAGTTAGAGATAAAATATCCTCTAGACAAATGTCCAATTTGTTAACGATTCATAATAAAAAATCAGAATCCTTTTACCATAAAGCCATTAAAAAACTTTTATTTAAATATATCTCAGAAAAAAATAGATATATAATCGATAAATCTCTTGAGAAATATATTAATAAGAGAAGGGCTGATGTCTATTTTAAATTAATCTCGGGTGAAGAAATAGTCATTGAAGTTCAGAATTCTAAAATATCAGTCAAAGATGTAATTGAACGTACACAACATTATAATGAAGCTGGAATATATGTCCTTTGGATTCTCTATGGTAATGGAACTTGTGTAGCTTCACCTAAATTTGCGGAAGATAAAAATAATATTAAAATAAGTATGGTTGAGAATTTCTTGTTTAGAATGTATGGTGGAAGAGTTTATTATGTCAATTTGAATTTTTATAAAGATAAAATTACAATTTCACACCCATTTGCTTTATATTTCTCTTATTCTTTAAGCAAAAAGAATCATCGAATTTTTCGAACTAATTATGAGAGTTATTACATTAAAAATGCTAATGTTGCAAGAATTCCTAACTGGGACATACTTTGTGTGGATTATAATGGATTTAAATTAGCACGCTTTTATGATAAAAACATTAAAAGAATATTGAAAGATAAAATCAGCGTTTTTTACAATATCACTTCTGAGAATCAGAAAACCGAAAAAAAACTACTTCATTCAATTTGTAACAATTTTAAAAATAAATATGGGATTTATCTGATTTTAATTGCGATTTTTGAACTACATCAAGAAAAAAGAATTATATTCAATCAGAAAATTATAAAAAAAATCCAGAGAAAAATATATTTTCAACCGGGGCCATCATCCCAAATTGGATAATTATCTTGGCTTCCGCTTCCTCCGGTAATTATATACGGAGTATCGCCAACACCGTTATCGTCTACGTCTACACCCGCGAAATCTGACCAATAATTACCTATATTGTAAAAATCCCATTGATTATTAGTTCCATCTCCATCAATATAAATAAGAATATCATAATTATCATATCCATTATCACCATTATTCACATCACTGATAATTAAAAAATAAGTTGAAATTGCTAAGAGTGCTAAATTAATCACTAATATTGAAAGGCTTTAAATTAGCTTTGTTCGAGATTTCATTGGATCTATAATATTATCTTCTGCCTCTAGTTCTTAATATCAATTTCCTATTATATAATCTTTTTCCTTAAACTTTATCTTTGTTTGAGAATTCAGTTACGATATTTAGAGATTAATAGTCATTTCCATTTGATAAAATTAATTTGAAAACCTTATGATTTTATTTTTGAAGGATATTAATACTTCAATTAATTAGAGAATCGGTCAAAACCAAAAGGAAAGATTTAGATATAAATTAAACTTAGAAAAAATTGTCTTTTTTTTCATGTGAAAAAAAAGGAAATTTTTAAATACTAGTTTTTGATGAACATCTAGTGTAAAACAAAAAAAGATCGGAATATCATGATAAAAAATATATTCTTATACCTAATGCCGTTGAATCGGCTAAATACCTCAACCCTTAACCCTGTTATTAGATAAATACGTCTCCTCTTTTTGCAATTTTGAATATCATGTTTTCCGATTTTTTCTACTCCTTTCCTTAATCCTAATTAATTTAATTTTTAAAAAAATAATTATTAGTTAATTAGAACATTGATTCAAAAATTAATTTTTTGGTAATTTTCTATTGATAAACCTTCA
>JBHLNS010000086.1:0-8302 GCA_048941285.1 Promethearchaeota archaeon | reverse complement strand
CAAATTTTCATCATTATCGGTTAAATATGGAATAATTGGGATAAAATATGTTCCAACTTGAATATTTGGAGCTTCCCTTTTTATAATTTTTAAAGCCTCAAGCCTTTCAGAGGGACTTGATGAGTATGGCTCTAAGAAGTTTGCTAAATCTTCATTTGTGGTTGATATTGAGAATCCAATAGTACACCAAGTGTCAGAAGCTATTTTTTTAAGAATATCAATATCCCGAATTATTAAGTTTGATTTAGTAGCGATATTAATCGGAAATTTATATTTAGCAATGACTTGAAAGACACTTCTAGTGAGTTTAATTTTTTTTTCAATTGGTTGATATGCATCATTAACACCACCAGGAGCAATAACGTCAGGTAATAAAGATCGTGCTCTTTTAAATCGTTGATCCAATTTTTTATCGAAATCAGTTTTAATAATCACTTCATTTTCGAAGTCTTCTAAATAGTACCTCTGACTTCGCGCATCACAATAAATACAAGCATGTGCACATCCAGAATAATTATTTAAAGTATATCGTGACCAAAACCATGAGTCTGGATACTTTAACTTATTTAAAACCGATTTAAACTCTTTATAAATATATTTGACCATAATATTGATAGATATTTCAGATATTCGTCAATAATAAATTAAAAAATTTAAGATTAATGAGAAAGGAATTCTTTATTAGAAGAAATGAAAAAACGCCTCATTAATACAATTTTTGAAGTGATCTAATATGGAAATGGAATGTATATAGTGGCGTTTTTTCAACTATAACATACAATTTTGTACATTTAACTTTTTGCTTTTTAAAATATTAAAAAATGAATTTAAAATTTCTTGAATCAAAAGTTCGTGAAACCATCCTTTCACGAAATTTCCTATTAAATTATTGTTAAAACTATTATAAAAAAGTAGATTTTCTTTAAAATGCGCCGCCCGGGATTTTCGTGTGGAACAAAAATAATTCCAAATCATATCGAACCCGGGTCACCGGCTTGGAAGGCCGGAATCATAACCCCTAGACTAGCGGCGCAATTTCGAGTAAGATATTAAATATATCATATCTTTTAACTTTAGTGATTTTAAAGAATTCTATAAGTAAGTTCATAATAAGTTATAATTCTATTGGTCACAACCCAAGCATCTAGAGTGTGCTGGGAAATTGAAATCAAATTGTTCGAAAGCACAAAAATATCATTTGAGAAACTACTTTTTTGAAAACCACCAATAATTACTATATAATTTTTATCAATCCGCCCTGTAAATAAGTTTTTGAATTCATTTATCAATTTACCTTTACTTGTAAGTATGAATACCTCAGGATCTTCATATTTAGCTATGAGTTGAATTAAATTACTTTTAATTTGTACTATTAATCTTGAATTTTCCGTCTCAATACTTCCATCTATTAGTAATTTTGCCATTAATCCTTTGAACCGGTTATAATTTCTTGCAATCTTGATTTCGGGACTGAATTCATAAATCTTATTATGAATTGTATGTAAATAAATTATTAAATTTCCATTCTTATTTAGAGGAGAACCCAAAGCATTGAGTAAGCAACTATGGATTATATCAGGTCGTCCCCTCTTTTCTTTATACTTCAAATTTTTCATAGCAGAAAAGTGTAAGGAATTATCCAAGAGTTGTGAAGAATAAATCCTTGATGACAAGTTTTTTTTAACAGCAGGATGATCTCTTATATACTTTGGTATCAATTCTAATCCGCATTCCGCTAAAATCAAGATTAATGGCATTTTTAGTTTATTAAAGCAAGTTTAATTAATAATATTATTTCTTTTTATTTTTAATTTAAAGAAATATCTTGTTATTTTATTACATTCAAGACAAGTTAAGGAGATATGTGACCCATTTCCTTTTTGTGAGTGTATTCTAACTCTACAATTTAATCCAGGGTATAAAAACATTTTACATTTATGACATATACGCTTTCTCCATTCAAATGGCACTTTTATCTTAGCTCTTTGAGCATAACGTCTTGCTAAATAGGCATATCGATTTGCTAAAGTTTTATTTTTGGGAAAAATTTCATGAGCTTTTTGAAATAAATAAAGCATCCGGTAATGTGCAATTTCTTTAATAATAAATTTTGTGGTTTTATTATGTTTAGACATCTAAATTATCTTTATAGGATTTTTAATTTAACTTTTTAATGTCGTATTGAGATAGTATGAAAATTTTACCTCTAATATCTATTAGATAAGAATTTGTTAATTTTGATATTTTTTGAGCTAATTCTTCTATATTTGATTTAGTTGCTATAGATTTTAATGCTTTTACTTTTATTACTTTATATCTCTTTAATAACTTGACAACATGGCTAATAAATTCTTCTGAGACTCCATGTTTGCCTAAAATACAATGTGGTTGTGAAAGCAAAGCTTTTTTAAATTCTTTTTGATAACTCATAGACCTAGAACACATAAAATACGAAAAATTTTTAATCTATTCTGACTTTTAAAACGTATTATATTTAATAAAGAAGGATAGAATTAAAGATTAACATGTCGATTTTTCTAATAGACACAGAAATACTTATTGAGGCAATAGCAGAAAAACTAAAGGAATATTCTGAAATTTCACCTCCTAAGGGCTCACAATTTTGGAAAACTGCTTTTTTTAAAGAATTAGCACCCCAAGATACTGAAAAATTTTGGTATATAAGATGTGCTTCAATTCTTAGAAAAGTAAGAAAGTATGGCCCAATAGGAGTGAATAAACTCAGGAAGTTTTATGGTGGAAGAAATAGAAAAGGACCAGGCCTTAATCATTCTGCTAAGGGTAGTGGCAAAATTATAAGAGTGGCTTTACAGCAATTAGAAAATGCCAAATTACTTGAAAAAATGGAAAAAGGTGGAAGAGTTGTTTCACCAGAAGGAATTAGTTTATTAGAAGGAACGGCATATGCTATTTCAAGGCAAAAAGTATAAATTTTGAATTATTTAGGGATTTAATTTGAGTAACGACGAAGAATTAAACGAAATTAGAAGAAGAAAATTAGAAGAATTAAAGCAACAAGCAGTACAACAACAAATAGCAGAAGCTCAAGAAAGAGAATTTGAAGCTAAAAAATATCAAATAATGCGTAAAATTTTATCACCAGAAGGTAGACAGAGATTAGAAAATATTAGAATGGTAAAACCTGAATTTGCAGAACAAATCGAAATACAGTTAATTCAATTATTTCAATCAGGAAAACTAAGAGGTGCCATTCCTCTTCCAGATAAAGCGTTTAAAAAGTTATTAGAACAAATAAGTTCCTATGATCGGAAAAAAGAATTTAAAATAAAAAAATAAAAAAAAAAAAAATAAAAAAAAATGGCTCGCAATAAAAATTTAGGATCAAAATTACGTAGGGCAAAAAAAATGAAACAAAGCCAATCAATCCCAAATTGGGTTATCTTAAGAACAAATCGTAGAATAAGAAGTAGCCCTTATTCAAGAAGATCATGGCGAAATACAAGATTAAAACGAGATTAAAAATAATAATATCATAAATTTGAAATAATATGGCGAAAAAAGAAAAGGAAGTTAATTTAGAAGATTTAGAAGAAGAACTAGCAGATTCTGAAGACGTAGAGGAAGAAATTGAAGAAATCGAAGAATTCAGTTTAGATGAAATATCTGAAGAAGAGGAAATAAGTGAGATTTTTGAAGAAGAAATTGAAGAACGAGAAGAGATTGAGGAAGAAGAGGCACCAAAAGAAGAAATTATTGATGAGAGGATATATATTGTCCCTCTTGCAAAAGCACGTAAAGGTCCTAGAAATAAAAGAACAAATAAGGCAGTCAGATATCTAAGAGAATATATAACACGTCATTTTAAACCAGAATCATTAGTAATTACTCAAGAAGTAAATCAAAAGATTTGGGAGCGATCAATTCAAAAACCTCCAAGAAAAATAAAAGTGAGAGCAACCAAGAACATTGACGGTTTAGTAGTTGTCTATTTAGGTTAAATTAGTCTAGTTCTTTAGGAATCTTAAAAAAAATCGCTTTTTTAAAATATAAAAGTTAAGGGAAACGATTGCCAATTCTTAGAACTCAGGTATACGGAAGAAGCTTAATCGGAGTATATTTAACAGCGAATAATGCTTACATTCTTTATCCTTCAACTTTACTGAAATCATTACTTAAAAAATTTAAAACTGTTTTTGAAGAACCTTTTTTTCCACTTACAATTAATAATTCTAATTTATTAGGAGTATATACCGCTTCAAATAAATATGGAATAATTGTACCACATATTATTAGAGAAGATGAACTTAATAATTTAAAATCATATTTGAATGATTCATACAACATTGGTGTTCTAAAATCAATAGATAATGCATTTGGAAATTTAATTTTATGTAATGATAAGGGTGCAATAATTAGTTCTTTCTTGGAAAAATATAAAACAAAAATTGCAGATATTTTAAATGTTGAGACTGTAGTTTATGAATTTGCTGACTTTTATCTTCCAGGATCTATATCTTTAACAAATAATAAGGGATGTTTGATTCATCCTTTATCAACTGATGACGATATTGAATTTATTTCTTCTGTTTTAAAAGTAAATGAGGTTGATGTGTCAACTGTTAACCGTGGTGTACCATATTTAAGCTCTGGAGCAATCGTAAATGATAAAAGTGGAATTTTTGGTATTGATTGTACTGGCCCAGAAATGATGAGAATTACAAGCGTGTTGGGTTTATAAGAATTTTTGAATTTACTATATTTACTGAAAAATGCATATCTTCAAATTCTAAATCTTGAGAAAATAAAAAATTTAATATTTTTTAAAATATTATGCTATTTTAATAGCTTTGAAAGTATCATTATGATTAATCATGTCAGAGATTAAAATTTTCAGAATTATTGGTCACTATAGAAAGAATCATAAAAAATATTTATTTAGAAAAGAAGTTAGAGCTTTGAAGGAAGAGGACGCTCTTGAAAAAGTTTTGAGTCAAATCACTTCAATTGGAATATATAGGCGTCAGATCAATATTCAAGAAATAAAAGAACTAAGTCTGGAAGAATCTCAAGATCATTTAATTAGAGAATTATCAGAATAATTAAAAAATAATAATTAATAGAGTTGATAAAGATGGAACCTTCTCAAGAATATCAAACGCAGTTAATAAGATTTCGATATTTACAAGAACAGCGTGATATGTTTCAAGGGCAATTAGAAATTATAAACGCCTCACTAGGTAATATTATGAATACCAAAAATACTTTAGAAAATTTAAAGGAGGGTATCAAAGAAGATGATGAAATATTAGTCCCCATTGGGGGGTTAGTAAATTTAAAGGCATCGATTAAAGATACAAAGAAGGTTTTGTTAGCTGTTACACAAGATGTAGTATTTGAGAAGGATTTAGATGGAGCTAATACATTTCTTGATAAATTAATTGAACAGCATAATCAACAAATTCAATTTTTAACAACTCAATTACAAAATTTAGATGTAAACCTACAACAAATTTCTCAAAATATTCAAAAAGGTTATACATAAAAATTGATTTTTAATACCAATCTCGTTATATATTCAATTAAATTTTGAAGTTCTACAGGGAAGTAAATGTTAGAAAAATTAAAGAACGCTTTTTCATCATTTGTTAAAAAAACGTTGACAGAAAAAAAGTTAGATAAAACAATCAACGAACTTAAATTACTTCTTTTAAGTAACGATGTAGCAATCGATACTGCTGATGAAATATGTAACAAAATAACTCAGTCTTTTAAAAACGAACAAATTGGTCGTTTATCATCTGCACCAAAAATGTTATTTGACGTATTAAAAGAAACGATCACAGAAATTTTAACTCCTGAGAAAGACATTGATTTAATTACTGAAATTAAGAAGAAAAGTGCCCCTTATGTAATTGTATTTCTCGGGGTTAATGGAACTGGAAAAACTACCACAATGGCTAAAATTGCTCATCTACTTAAAAAAAATGGATTTTCTATTGTGGCAGCAGCAGCGGATACATTTCGAGCAGCAGCAATCGAACAACTCTCTTATCATATGGATAAAGTGGGAATAAGGGTTATAAAGCATAAATATAAATCAGATCCTGCTTC
The DNA here is from genome assembly GCA_048941285.1 of Promethearchaeota archaeon. Classification (GTDB taxonomy): domain Archaea; phylum Asgardarchaeota; class Lokiarchaeia; order Sigyniarchaeales; family SOKP01; genus Loki-b32. Next base: position 2,209 of record JBHLNS010000086.1, on the reverse strand, counting down.
AGTAGCCTATGATGCAATTGAACATGCTAAAGCTAAAAAAATTGATGTTGTCTTGATAGATAGCGCTGGAAGGCAAGTGACGGATAAGAATCTAATGATTGAGATACAAAAAATATGTAGAGTTGCTCAACCTGATCTAATCTTATTTGTAGGTGACTCTTTGGCAGGAAATGACGCTCTTTTTCAAGCAAAAGAGTTTAAGAAGCATGTTGGAATTGATGCCAATATTTTAACCAAACTCGATGCTGATGCAAAAGGGGGTGCAGCTTTATCAATCTCATTTGAAACTAAAAAACCTATTTTATATGTTGGTACTGGTCAGAGTTATGAAGATTTAGTACCGTTTAATCGTGAATTATTCATTTCAAATATTCTTGATATTACTTAATGTATTACTAGATAACCTCCTTTGAAAGATAACTTTTTATCTTACAAAACTTTCTTTTTTCTTGTGTCTAACTACCCAAAATATGAAAAATATATTACAAGCGATAAACAGAAAAAATTAAGTCTATATGATAGGATTGTCCTTTTTTTCCAAAATACAAAAAGGATAATCAAGATTGCAAATAAACCAAAGAGAAAAGATTATTTTTTAGTTTTTAAAATATGTGCAATTGGGATTCTAATCTTGGGGGTTCTCTCCTATATAATTCAGTTGATATTCAATATAGCCTTACCCCTTACTTGATTCTTTTGAAGAAAAAAATTATTTATAAAAAAAAACTGCTACTTGCCCAGGAATAACTAATTCTTCTTCTTTATTTTTACTAGCAATAAATTTTATTTTCATATTTATTGATAGTGAGAGAAGTCTTTTTGTTAATATACCATCAATAATTAAATACTGGGTATCGGCAAAGTTTCTAATTTTTTCGAAAATTTCTCCAACAGGAATATCAAATAACTTTTCAAGATTCTTATTAAAACCAATAGCAAAACCAGGTCCGATCTTCTTAATTGCATCAGGAATTATGGTTTGATCTTTGATTTTAAATTTTTTTAATATTTTCTGTAGTTCTCCATTAATTATTTCATATTTGCTCTCTTTTACATCTATTATTTTAATATCTTTAGAATCCTTTGCCGGTTTTGCGTTTTGCAAAGATTTTATCATTTGTTTCCTTGTAAGTTCTTCGACTTCATGCCCATCAGGAGCTCTCGCTACAAAATCAATTTTAGTGGTTTGCAATAGTTCATTAAGAATAATTATGCCCCCACGATCCCCATCAACGAAAGCTGTAACTGATTTTTTCTGCTTAGCTAATTCAATTACAGATTTAGGAATTTGAGTTCCTTGTACAGCAATAGTATTTTTAACACCTATTCTTAATAAATTAAGTACATCAGCTCGACCTTCTACAATAATTAGATCGGGGTTACTTTCTACTTCTGGACCCGCAGGAAGATTATCAGAACCCCATGTGATAATTTCTCCAAGTTTGATATCTTTATCAATTTTTTTTTCAATTTCACTCTGTTCTAACGATTTTTGATCCCATTCTTTCAAGAGTTCTGTTGCCCTTTCTATGATTTTTTCTCGTTTTCTTTCACGAACATCTCGAATGTCTATAAGAGAGAACTCTGCCTCGCATGGACCAACTCGAGATACAGTTTCGACAGTAGCCGCTAATAAAGCTGTCTCTTTTCTCGTTAGTGAGGAAGGAATTTTAATAAGTCCTTTTGAAACTCCTTCTTTTGCTTCAGTTTCTACTTCTATTCTGCCAATTCTCCCTGATTTTTGAAGATCTCTTAAATCAAGATCCAAAAGCAACCCTTCAGTTTGTCCAAAAATAGCGCCAACAATATCTGACTTTTCAACTACACCTTTAATAATACATTTAACTTCTATAATATATTTAGTTGTAAACTCATTTTGACTTGTAATATTAATCACTTCCTTCTTTATTTTATTCTTTTATACTAATTCACTTAACAAATCAAAATTTAAAGGAAGCACTATACAATAGAAGTAGAATTTATCCGAATAAATTAGAAATATGTGAATATGAATATTTCTAATAAACCTCTGCTACTTTTAATCTATTTAAAAATACTATGATCTTCTATTAAGAGTGAAATATGAATCTACTTCTTATATATAATTATAAACTTGAACAATAATTTTGATTTATTAAATTTATTATAATTTTGATAATTTTTTTGCTATTATTTAAATTGATTTTATAAAGTTGTGAAAATTTTTAAT
>JBHLNS010000035.1:9991-36929 GCA_048941285.1 Promethearchaeota archaeon | reverse complement strand
TCTTCAATTTCACAACAATTTAACTGGAAAAAATTAGTTTTTTTTTTTTACTATTTTAATCTCAATTTCATCAAGTTGGATTCTTATATCAAAATGTAATAATATAGTTGAGATATTGGAAATTAGGGATTTTAATAGAAATCCAATATCTGCTGATATAAGAAATACATCACAATGGCTTAAAAATCCTAATTTTGACTCGGGTGTAGAATTTTGGAATCCCTCTTATACTGGTGATCAGTCCGACGTAAATGCATCTATACATTCTGGGCAGGCAAATTATGAGATTTTGGGGGATAAAAGAACATATTCATTAATTGCAGATCCACCCCTTGCAATAAGGTGGCTAGAAAGAGATAATCCTTATTTTCCAACTCGTCCTGATTTATATGAAATTACTTCTGCCGGTTGCAGAGTTTCTCATGAATTTGATGATGTAACTGCCGTTCAGAATCCAAGTATACAATGGGATCAAAATATATCGATGGAAGTTGATATGTCTGACTACGTAATAAAATCCGCATCTATTCAAGCTATCGTTAATGCAACTGTAGATGAAAACCTTGATCGATATTTTGATTATATTTATGGAAATCTTGCTAGATTAAACCCTTCTGATAATGTCGACACATACAGTGTTGGTGATTATGTCAGATTTTTTGTATCAATTTCAGATTTAAATAAAAATAAAATATATGAGATTGCTTACTTTCAAACTCGGTATATCGGATATGGCAGCCCGCCTGGCAAAGATTATTTATATGATACCTATATGGTCTCAGTGCCCCAAGATGTTTTGATTTTTTATCTTGAATCGGTTCTAGACACTGATAATTTCAATTTCACCCTTTCACTAGGAATTAATCTTCATATTGAAGATAATCTTGCTGATTACTGGGATTTAGATACTTTTGATGAACTAATCATAAAATTTGTTAATTTTACCTTCAATTACGAGAAAAAGATTGATCCATATACCTCAATTTCTTGGAACCAGAAAGGAAGCCCGATTAGGGGTGATAATGTTAAAATTATAGATGCTACTCTTAATTTCAAATATAAGGTTAATATCAACTGGTCTGAAACATTATCTCCTAATTCTGAGTTAAGAATTCTTATAAATAATAATGAACTTGAGAAACGTATTAAATTAAGCGATATTGAAATTACTTTTCAAGATTTAAGTTTAGCAGCAAATCAAATAAAGTCCTACATTTTGACAAATGTTAACCTTTCTTTATCTATTAAGATATTTTTAGCAGATGAATTTGCATTAGATCGAATTATTACATTTTCTATTGATGATGTTTATCTCACAATTTCATACATTAAATATAGCAATGAATCCTTTCCTTATTATTTAATTTTGGTAATATTGATTATTTTGTTGGGAGTTATTGCTATATTAACAAGCTTAAGTTTAAGAAGTTATATCTTAATACCAAGAAAACTTAAAAAGAGGACAGCCCTAATGTCAAGAACACAAAAATTTAAGGATGCTGAGAATATACAAGGTATTCTTTTGATACATAATCCAAGTGGGCTACCACTCTTTGCTAGGAATTATTCAGACCTAATGGAAGGTAATAAGACACTTTTTTCAGGATTTCTTCAGGCAATTTCAATAGTGGGGGAAGAAATTATACGTAAAGATTATGTTAAATCTAAAGGGATTCAATCAAATTTAATTGATGGAGTTCATAGCGTTCTCGAATTAGATTTTAAACACTTTTTTTGCCTTATTTCTGATATAGAAGAATTAAGAACTGTTTTAATCCTTAATAGTAAGGCTTCTAAGAGAATAAAAAGAAAATTATTAAATTTTGGATTAAGCGTATATGCAAAATATTCAGAAATATTAAAGGATTGGAATCATGAAACCAATATGTTTCAGAAAGAAATTCCCCCTATTTTGGACAAATTCTTTGATTTATATTACAAACTGTTCTATAAAGTTGAAATAGAAAAATCCGACCTTGAAAATGTTAAGAAAGAACTCAAGTTATCCAAGATTGATTATAAAGTTCTTAATGAAATTCTGGCAATGTCAGAAGAAAATCATATTTTTAAGTTAATTTCATTATTGGATAAAACGAGCGGTAAAAATGTAGATTTAATTATAGACACCATCGAAGTTCTTATAAAAAAAGAAATACTTGTTCCCGCAGATAATATTGAGATACAGATATAATTCATCGTATTTTTATTACTTCTATTCCTAATAAAAAAAGCTGTTTTCATTGAAATAATTAAAAATAAACTTAATTTTTAAGGTAATATTCCTCTAAATAATCTAGACAATAATAAAATACAAATTTTGAAGTATTATGAGTAATATGAATTATGAAGAAATGAAAGCTGAGATTGAGAATATAGTAAATCAGCCAATTCGCAAATTTAAACCAGAAGAATTAAAAGGAATAATTGAAAGATACCATAAGAATCACCCAAAATCTAAACAGGCATATGAAAGAGCACGGAAAATAATTCCTGGAGGTGTTGAACATAATCTTGCATTTAACCATCCATTTCCTTTAACAAGTAAACGAGTTTATGATTGTTATATGGAGACTCTTGATGATGTCGTTTTAACAGATTATTTAATGAGTGGTGGTCCTATCATTTTGGGACATCAATATAAACCCCTTATAGATAAAGTTATAGAGGTGATCCGAGAATCTGGGCCCAGTCATGGTATAACTAGTGAATATGAATATTTGGCTGCTGAAGAGCTACAAAAATATTTTCCTTCATGTGAAATTATTAGATGGTTACAATCTGGTACTGAAGCGGATATGCTTGCCATAAGAATCGCCAGAACTTTTACAAATCGTAAGTGGGTTATAAAAATTGGTGGCTCTTATCATGGGTGGTCGGATCAACTTGTATATGATATGCACGTTCCAGGAACTAAATTATTAGAATCTCATGGAATTCCAAAATCGGTTTTTAAGTGGATTGATTCATGCCCACCAAATGATATTGATACTCTAAAACAAATGTTTGATGAGAAGCGTAAAGTTGCGGCTGTAATTGTTGAACCAATGGGTGGAGAATCAGGAGCAAATCCAGTAAGGCCAGGTTTTAACAAAGAAGTCGAAGAATTATGTCATGAGAATAAAGCTTTAATGATATCAGATGAAGTTGTCTGTGCTTTCAGGCTACACATGGGAGGCGGTCAGGCATATTTTGGATATAATCCTGATATATCCGTATTTGGTAAAATTGTTGGACACGGATTTCCTTCTGCTGCAGCTATTGGCGGAAGAGCTGATGTAATGAGTGTGTGTGCAGCAGGACATGGTGGAGGTAAAAAAGCCTATTCTGGTGGGACTTTAGCAGCAAACCCATTAACTTGTGCAGCAGCCTATTATGCTATTAAATTTGTTAAAGAAACAAACGCAACCGAAAAAGCTACAAGGGTAGCTACGAGATTATCTGATGGATTGAATAAAGTTTTTGAAGGTTATAAGCTTCCATGGTTTTCATACAATTATGGAGGGACCGTTCATTTTCATACCAGTTGCCTATTTGGAATAAATCTCAATGATCCAAAACAAGCAGGACAAATACCGATAAGAAAAGATTTTATGGATGAAATGGGAGCAGCATTAGTAGACCAAGAGATTATTTCTGTTGCAGGTAGCAGATTCTATACATGTATACTTCATACTGATGAAATAATTAATAATACAATTCAAAAAATTGATAATATATGTCAAAAAATCGAGTGAGCTTTAAACTTTAAAAGCCCATTCTCCTTTTCTCATTATAGCCTCAGTTTTTCCATCTTTTGTTATCCCATCAATATCCATTTTTTCTGAACCAATCATAAAATCAATATGCGTCTTACTTATATTACCTCCCGCATTATAAAACTCCTTATCAGACATCTCTCCACCATTTTTCAAGGCAAATTTGAATCCTCGACCAATTGCAATATGAGAGGATGCATTTTCATCAATTAGAACGTTATAAAAAAGTAACCCTGTTTGTGAAATCGGCGAACTATGTGGAACTAAAGCAACTTCACCTAACTTTCTGATCCCCTCGTCAGTTTCAAGTATTCTTTGTAATACGTCTTCGCCTTTTTTAGCAATTGCTTCTATAATTCGTCCTTTAGAAAATGTAAAACAACAGTCCTCTAGTATAACATCCGTGTGGCGAGGTTTAGTAACGGTTACAAATCCTTCTGTTTTATCTTTATGTGTTGTTGTGAAAACTTCCTCTGTAGGGATATTCCCTACAAAATCGATACCACTTTGAGTTTTAAATCGTGCACTTCCCCAAATATGTCCTTTAGGTAGCCCTATTGTAAGATCTGTTCCGGGAGCATCAAATTTCAAGGACACATACTTTTTTGTATTTAAATAGTTACTTCTTACGGAAAGGTGTTTAATATGATCTTCCCAAGTGGCGATTGGGTCTTTTCCTTTAACTCGACATATTTCAAAGATAGTATCCCAAAACTTAGCTTTTTGATTTTCTTGGGGAACATTAGGAAATACTTTCTCTGCCCATCCGTCAACAGGAGCAGTGATAGCTGTCCAATTAACAGCACTTTTAGAAATTAAATCACCAAAAGTTTTACGATGTTTAATATAAGTGTTAAAAGTAGTTACCATTAAATCTTGATCTTGATCCTCAAGTAAATCAGGATTAAATGCAGCAAAAAGGAGAACAGCATCTCCTTCAATACCAAATTTATATTGACAATTTGTTCGCCATATTGGGTATTCTTCAAAAGAATCTCTTGAAGCGTGTTCAAATCGAATTCTCCTGAGTTTATCATCATCCCAAAATACTTCAACAAACCTCGCTCCAATTTGATATGCTTTTTTTGTGATCAACCTTACTAAAGGAGCTAATTCTATAGGGGTTCCATAAGTATAAGCAGTGGGGCCTCCAATTAGTAAACGTTGTCCAGGTTGTAAATTAAGGCCGATTTTTACAATTACTTCAGCAAAATTATCAAGATTTTTTTCAAATTCTGAAGACATTAAATTTTATTTTATCTCAAATCTTTTTAAAATTATCTTTTTAAATTGAATATAGGTTTGATTTGAATATGGGAAAACAAAACGAAATTATTGAGCCTTCTGATTTATTCAATAAAGATGGTCATCTTTTACAGCAAGGATGGGCACGAAAACCACTATTGACTTATAATAAAGAATATATTAGCAAAGGATGGCTTCGAATTAAGGAATGGGATCATTATTCTATTTTAAATAAACGATTTGGCTTTCAACTTACAATTGGAGATATTGGATATCTTACCCAAATGAGCTATGTATGGCTTGATTTTCAAAATAAAGAAAGAAATGGTAAAGGTCTGTTTAAATTTTTCACAAAATCTAAATTATTACCAACCAGCTCATTAGAAAATAGTATTATTAAATTTCCAACAAAAAAATTTAAAGCAACGATAACTAAAACTAAAAACAAACGAATTATTTCATTTAATGACCCAAAATTTCAAGACAAGGGGTTAAAAGGAACAATAGAACTTGAAGATAATCCAAAGATGGATAATACTGTTGTTGTGACCGGGTACAAGGAAGATCCAAGACTTTTTTATTATAATCATAAAATAAATTATATGCCTGCAAAAGGGTCACTCAAGATTGGTGAAAATGAATATAAGTTTGAGCCGGAAACCTCTTTTGGGCTCATGGATTGGGGACGTGGAATTTGGCCTTATCATACACATTGGTTATGGGGTTCCGCATGTGGAATTATTGATGGAATACCTATTGCGTTCAATATCGGTTATGGGTTTGGAGATTTATCTACACATACAGAAAATATTGTTTTTTACAATGGAAAAGCTCATAAAATTGATGAAGTAACTTTTCACCATAAGAATCGAGACCCAACAGAGCCATGGAAATTCACTAGTAATGATAATAGATTCAATATGGTTTTGGATCCAATCATTCCGCATACCGAAAAGATAAATTTTGGATTAATTTATTTAAATTCTTCATTATTACATGGCCTTTACACTGGAGAACTTGTCTTAGATAATGGTGAAAAAATACATGTTAAAAATATGTTAGGACATGCTGAAGACATATATTGGCGTTGGTAAATTTAGTATTAATTTAGAATATAATCATTTATTTAATTTCTCAATTAATTTCTGATTTAATCAATGAAATTGCCGTTTTGGTTAATCTTTTAATCTCTTCAAATTGTCGGGTTGAAATTAAATCTTTTTTTACGATCCAACTTCCCCCACACGCAAGAACATTACTTAACTTCAAATATTCAATTAAATTATCGATATTTATTCCACCAGTTGGTAAAAATTTCATTTCTGGATATGGTCCTGATAGACTTTTAAGCATTTCAGGACCTCCAGAAAGATTAGCTGGGAAGAATTTAACAAGTCGAAGGTTTTTTTCAAGTGCCCATTCAACAAATGTTGGGGAATTAACTCCAGCTATAATCAAAATTTTCTGTTTAATACAATAATCAACAATTTTAGGATTAAAACCCGGTGTCACAATGAACTGTGCTCCAGCTCTTATAGATTTTTTTATTTGTTCAATTTTTAATACCGTTCCAGCCCCTATTAGGAGATCTGGTAAATTTTCCGATAACATTGATATTGCTTGTTCGGCAGCTTGTGTCCGAAATGTGATTTCAATAAGAGGAAGTCCAGCTTCAATAAGTGTGTGACCAAGAGGAAGAGCATCAACTGGATTTTCAATAGTAGCAACTGGTATTAATTTGAACTTTCCTATCTTTTGTATAATAATGAAAATCACTTAAGATAAAAAAATAAAAGAAAAATAAAAAATTTTATCTAGGTCTTAATTCATCTAATTTTTTCTTATTATCAGCTATCTGGTCTGGTGTTAACTTATAATATTTCCAGAAGAGAAGTAATGTGATTAGAACAAGAATCGCAGGTACTATTGCTGTATGAATTCGAACACCAAATAATGCTAACGGATCTTGTGCCGCTTGACCTGCTACATAACCAGTGAATACATGGCTTAAAGCAATTGTTATTGCGATAAAAGATTGTCCTAACTTAATAAAGAACGATTGAAACCCATAATATATAGCTTGTTGACTTTTTCCTCTTCTAACCGCTATATCGTCAAGAACGTCTCCCATTGTGGGAGGATCAACATACCAATGACCTCCTATACCTACTCCAAAAAAATAGAGACAAACTATCCACGCTACAAGGCCCTCAATAAATATTAAAGGAATGAAGGCAGCGAACAAAACAATACCTGCAGCTATACTCATTTTTCTATTATCATTAACACCATGAGCGAGCGAGGTCCAAACTGGTGTAGATACAAGTGCACCTATAAGCATTGCCCCTAATAAGTAAATAATTGCCTCATCTCCCATCATTAAAAGATTAAATGATACATATAGGGCAGATGTTTGAATCATTACACCTCCTACTTGGTACCCAAAGAAAAAAATAGTCTTCATCATAAATGTTCTATCCTTGATTACTCCTAAAGACGATTTAAAGAAGGGCTCTACTTCTAGAATTTCACTACTCTCTTTTCTTTGTTGGTATAGATTTTTAACTTTCCTATCTTCATACACTCCAGGAATCACAAATATGAAGAAAATTAACCCCATTATTACACTAAAAATGCCAGCGTTCACATAAGTTTGAGCAACTTCTTGGTCAATAAACAATATTGAAGGTAGTGTAAATGCAAGCACAAGCCCTAAAATTCCTAAAATTGTTCCATATCCTTGAACCGTTCTCCGGTCTCTCAGTCCTCTAAATTTATCAGGAAATAATGAAAGTACATTTACATCATATAGTGTTAATAATGTATCATAAAGACAAATTGAGCCCAAAAACCATCCAAATATTAACCATTGATTCCCTACTGGATCAGCTTGCCATGCTGTTGGTACTAAGAAGATTAATAAATACGATATCAACCAAGGAAATGCGCCAATAATCATCCAAGGGAACCTTTTGAATCCTTTCTTCTCCCAAGGCATGTGTATTTTTTCCATCAACCAACCTATAAACGGGTCATTTACGGCATTCCATATTGAATATATGGTAAATGCCAACGCAGCTAAAGTCACTGGTAATTCTATTACATTTTCATAGAAAAAGAACACATAAAATCCAAAAGCAGCAGTAATCCATTGCCCAAAAAGCTCTCTTGAACCATATGAAGCCATTATCCGCTTTTTGTACGTATATTCTTCTTTTCTTTCTTCTAACATCTTATAAACTCCATTTTTTATAAAAGTCTTTTAAAGTGAAAAATATTTTTTTTAAATAATTTTTAAACGTTAAGGTTTATAATTGTTTTTCTTCACATTATTAGTGGTATTCAATGGTTATTGTATGAAGGTTTTTAGTAGCGAGTTTTTTCATATTCCATAGTTCATTAGCTCTCATAACCCAGCTCTCAAAATCGTTAAATTTATCTGGATAATTTTCATAATGCTTCTTGATTTTTCCAGCAAGTCTATTTACTTGTAATAACCTCTTCATATGTTTAAAAGATAATTTTCTATGAATTAAACCACTTAATATTTTAGCTAAAAACTTTAACATTTCTTTTAAACTCATTTCTTCTTCATACTCTCTATTTGGTTCAGGCATATCTTCTTCATTACTCGTTTGATAAATTAATCCTTTTTTTAGAAAATAATTCCATTCTTTTTCATTAAAATTTAATACTCCTGATAATTGAGTAAAAAGACTGGCAAATTTTGCTCCTTGATCTCTGAAATACTTCACATTTATTTCCCAGAGTATATCTCTATTCAAGTACTTTCCATTCTTTAGAGCTTTTTCTATAACCCCGGATGCAATCATGCATAATACCCATGTTGCAGTTACTCCATGACCAGAGAAGGGATATGTGATTGCAGCAGAATCTCCAATACATAAAAAGTTATCTACTACTAAAGAATATGGTGGTCTTCTATAAGGAGTAGTTCCTTGTTCTTCTTTTACTACAACATAAGGAGGAATATTTGCTCTATTGAGAAAATCTTCACGGGCTAATCGTGCATTTTCAAAAGAACCAGGTTGTCCAACTCCTAAAATTGCGCCATCGGGATCATATGAGGGCCCAAACCATAATAACCACCATTGATAGCTGGTATCTATAGCGGGATGAGGTTGTTCTGGATTCTTCCACCGAATATATTGTAGTAGGACATACATAACATCATTAGGGCTTAAATTGAAAGTTTCCATCCCGTAGTCTTCTGGGAAGGAAGTTCTTACAACCGCAATTTTACCAGAAGCATCAATTATTAGCTTTGCATTGTATTCTATACTCTCACCTGCTTTTTTAGCTATTAACCCAACTAATTCATTATGATTAAAAACAGGTTTTTTAAACTCGCATGAAAATTCTAATTTAACCCCCTCTAACTCAAGTAAATTATACATTTTATTTAGGAAAGGTGTCAATCTTACGATTGTTTGAAGTGCTTTTATTTTAATCTCTGTTTTAAAGTCTGGTGTTACGACTGTAGAAGTATTTCTAATTTCAATACAATCAGGATCTCCCACTTTAAATGGAGGAATGCCTACCTTTTTGACTCTATCTGATTCAAAATGAATCACATCAAGTCGTTTTCCAACTTCTTCTCGCTTATCTTTTTCAATAATAGTTACTGAAAACCCTTTTCTAGCTAGGAGCCACCCTATAAAGGTACCTGCTGTTCCAGCACCAACTATAAGAATATCACATATTTCAACCATTTTTTTCTATGACCAAGATGAGTATAATACAAGATTATAGAAAGTATTAACCTATTAAAGTAATAGGTTTGACGTAAAACCAAATATTTAAAATAAAAGATACAAAAAAATTTTGGGGAATTATTCAGCCTTTTTGATGTCCCTATACTCTTTAGTTATCAAAAATCTAATTATTTCAGTTATATTCTTTATTCCATGATATTCTTTGATAGTTTCTAATTTATCAAATATTTCTTTTTCAATAGAAACATGGAATTCATGTTTTTCGTTTTCCATGATATATTTTTTAATAGTTTTCTTTAATAATTTTTCTATTATTTGGATTATTTATGGATTTATGCGGATAAAAAATGGATAACTATATATATAACTTTACCATTATAGAATTTGCATAGTTAAATCATTAAATTTCAGTGAAACCACATACCTAACAATAATTTTATATTTCTGAGTCACTGAGGGCTTCAATCATTCATCTTTACAATGAATAAAGAAATGGTTGCAAAATTCAAATGTGAAAAAAGAAAGAAATTATGATTGATATTATTTTAGCGGTTTTTGTGTTAATAACTGGAATTTCACTTATTATTTATGCAAGTATTAAAGCCGTGAAACACTCTGCTATCTTAGCGGCGGCTTTAGGAGTATCACCTCTAATAATAGGGGTAAGTTTGGTATCTATTGGAACAGATATATCAGAAATCTTTAATTCTATTGTATCCTGTGCTTTAGGTCATGGGGATATTGATGTGGGAGATTCTGTAGGTTCTGATTTGACACAACTCACCTTAATATTTGGAATATTACCATTAGTTTCAGGAATTATATACGTTCATAGAAAAGATATAATTATTTTAGGAGCTTGCGAGATATTATCTTTGGTTTTAATTTATACAATTGTAGAGAAAGGATATTTTACCAGATTAAACGCAATTATTATGGTTGGGTGTTTAGGAATTTATATATGGCTCATTTACAATGCCAATAAGGAAAGTATTTTGCAAAGAGTAGAAATGATTGAAAAGATTGAGGCTCCTAGAAGGAAGATCTATCACCTTTTTATAGCTTTAATCGGATTTGGAGGAGTAACATTAGCATCTTTTATGATCGTTGAATCAGTTATAACTATTTCAAGAGTTCTAAATATTCATGAATATATCATAAGTTTCTTTATTGTTGCGGTGGGTACTTCACTCCCAGAACTAGCTGTTGATATCAATGCTTTAAGATTGGGACACCATCAAATAGCAATTGGAGATATTGTAGGTTCATGTATAGTCGATTCTACTCTATCTATAGGAATTGGGCAAGTATTTTTTCCACAAACCGTAACCGCAGCGCTTGCTGTTCCTACAGTTATATACACCTTAATCTCAAGTTTCATAGTCTTTAGTCTGATCGCAACAAGAAGAAAAGTTGATAAAAAAGCAGGAATCATATTTATTTCGCTTTATTTCCTATCTTATGTCTTTCTATTTTCCTTTTGGATAGGAATATAAGCTTCTTTACTCAATATTAGCATTATATTGGCATATAGAATTTGCATAATTCACATTGACTCGCTCTCAATCTCCTTTCAGGGCCTAAAATGATTAATCTTTCAGTTAAATCTCCCCCACACTTCGGGCAACTTTTCGCAAAATTCTCTTTGATTGAATTTAATACTTTTTGTATTCCCTTCTCTAAATTTATTAATTCCTTTGCATTCTGAATAATTTTACTGGCGGAGGTCATGCCAATACCTTTAATCCATGCTAATTGTTCTGGTTTAGATTTGGCAATCTCCTCGATTGTCTTAACACCTGCATTTACTAGTTTTTCAGCTGCAGTCGGTCCAATACCTCGAACACGTATCAGTTCATCAATCAAAAAAATCCAAGTGTAATACTAATTTTGAATCTAATTATATATTATAATGTTAATTAGTCAAAATAAAATTTGAGTTGAAATAAATAATTAGAATAATAAAGAAAAAAAAAGATGTTTATTTCTCCAATTGCTTCCCTACTCCACTGTACATCAAATAGCCACTAATCGCAGCTAATACTATACCAATTGGGAGGACAATATTCCTTATTATTTGAATGTTTAGCCAATTTGAAAAGAATATTGCATACATAAATCCAATTAACCCGATAGAACCGTAAATAACGAATTTCCATTTCTTTTTCAATTGTTGATCTTCGAATTTCTTATAAATTTGAAATGATAAGTACAACAACGGAATGATTGTAAATGTAGTTACTCCTAAGAATACATAGAGAAAGAAAGGGAGTGCCCAAACCGGTGTCCAATTTGTTGTTACATTAAGTGCAACTCCCCATCCCGGGCCTGCTACTACGAAAAAGATCATACAAAACATGTAAATGCCATATCCAATAAAGATAAGGTATTGTTTTGTGGGTGTGACAATCTTTTCTGATTTTAGTAAAATTAAATTAAATACTACGAAGAAGATAGGTGCATAAAAGGAACCGAAATTAGTTAAATAATTTAGAATCAGAACAACTGGTTCATATGCGATGGGGCCATAAATAAAATTAAAAATTAAACCTATTGCGGCAAATAGATAAAACCCTGAGAAGATTATATTTAATCTCTTCCTGTCTCTCTTTAGAATTCTATACGCTAAATAGGAAAACCATGCACAAATGAGACCTTGTACAAGGTAAATTGTTAATACTCGTGTTAGGCTTTCTAATTGATATAATACCATAAAGATTCACATATACGTAGTTATTTATAATTGAAAATAAAATTTGTTATAGTATTAATTTATCATTTGATATTTATTATTGTTGTTTTTTTCCTATTTAAAATAATCTTTATCTCTGGGATGATTCAGTAAGAACACAAAAAGTCATTCAAGTTGACGCCCTACGCCGTAATATATCAAATATAATGAAATAAGCGTAGGTAAAGATACTAAAGACCAGATAAACCTAAATGAATCGTCATTTAATGCATTTAAAATTAAAATTCTGCCATAGAGAAAAAAATAAGGCAAATAATCGTTGAACTATATATTTTTGAATAAATCTAGCGAAATCCATACTTATTCACCTAATAACGTTATAAAATAAGAAAATTTAATTTTGTTCTAATACAATTTTAAATCTTTTAATATTAATAATCTTAGCAAAATATATAAAAAGTTAAAAATACAAAATACTATGTGCTTAAGAATTACTATTTTTCCCGCCATTCTTGTCCACAACGTCCACAACGATATTTCTTTCCATAGACACGTGGATAGTCACTAATTATATTTGTCTTATCTGTAGATTCATGAATCATATTCTTATTTTCTTCTCCACAACTAGGACATTTTCTACGACCTTCATCTCTTTCGATTGTTAATAATCCATTTGGTCCTTCTCCCATTTTTGTTAATTCAACTCCAACTTAATAAAGTATTCTACAATAACATTTTTAATAATTATACTTTAATTTGTATCTTATTATTTTTATAACTTTTCGATTTTCTATCTTTTTTACGTGAATAAGGATTAATTTTAAAAGCGAGGGCTTAATTTAGCTCATTAGCCATTTTCCATATTCTTTGGCAGATTCAAACATTTCTGGGTTTGAATATTGAAATCTTAAAAGAAAATCATTTAATAAAGTGTTAAAAATTTCATTTATATCTCTTCCCTTATTAAATACTTCAAAACAATATAACAAATTTAGGTTTTTTGTAACTTTTTCTAATTTAAATCTACTTATTTTAAATTTTTTAGAAGGAGGACTTTTAAATAACTGTTCAATATCCATCCCAACTAGAACGGATAACCCTTGGAATAGAAATAACTCGTTAAAGGTTTCAACTAATAGTTTATTTATATTCAATGAATTTTCATCATATAAATTAATTGTAAGTATTATTATATCCAGCTTTTGTATATTTTCATAATTTTCTATAATTGTTTCAAAGCTATCTGCTATATACACTTTAATCTTAATTGGTATTTGCCTGAAAATAATTAAATATTGGTAAAAATCATTATTAAAATAAGAATCTATAGTTATCTTATTTAGGTTATCTAAAAAAGTATCCTTTATGTGCTCTTTATTCCCAATGATCCCAATCTTCAAGCTATAGTTAATTTTTTTCACAAAAAATCATTGCAGAAAAAATTATTATTATACTTAATTTTCTATTATTAAACTATTCTAATAAATCATTTTAGTAGAAAAAATTAGTTTGATAATGAATAGTACTTTTGTTTGATTTGGTGTTGAATGCTTAGAGTTTATTTACAATTAATCTTTATGGTGATTCTCTGGAGTTTTTCATTTATTATTGTGGATATAGCTGTGGAATTCATCCCTCCTTTATCCATTGCATTATATCGATTTGTAATCGCCTCTATTTCTTTTGTAGTAATTGATATCTATTATAATCTCAGAAAGAAAAGAAATATAGTAAAAGATAATATGATTAAGAACAAATTTTCTAAAAATGATTGGATATTAATGATAATTGCAAGTTTCACTGGAATATCACTTTTCTTCTTTTTTCAATATTCATCAGTCGAAATAATTGGTCCTTCGCTTCCTGCTTTGTTTGTATGTTTAATTACACCCGTAATAATTACAATACTTGCATTATTTTTTTTTAAAGAAAATTTAAATCCAATTAAAATATTAGGTTTTATAATTGCCACAATCGGAGGTTTTTTATTAGTAACAGGAGGAGATGTTAATAATCTTGCTCCAGATTCTCCTAATTATCTGGGATACTTATTTGCATTATTAACTCCAATTTTATGGGCAATTTATTCTACTGTGACAAAAAAAATTTCGCAAACTAATTCTAGCATTAGGATGAATAAATATATTGCTTATATTGGAACATTTGAACTTATAATTTTCATGTTAATCAATGGTGAGCTTACCAGTTTTATTTCAAACTTTTTAAATATTTCACTATTCCTCTGTGCTGTATATTTAGGATTAGGTTGTTATGTATTAGGTTACTATATTTGGCAAAATTCACAAAAAGTTTTAGAATCATCAAAAGTAGCCTCCTTTTTGTATGTTGAGCCTTTTCTTACACTTATATTCTCATTATTACTTCAAAGAAGTGAAATAATCGTTTTGTGGAATATTATTGGTGGAATAATAGTATTAATAGCAGTTTTGATTATCAATTATGAGAAAAAAATAAAAAAAAAGTAAAATTGGATTAGATCATTCTATTTTGAGGAGTCTTTTTATCCATCCAGGTAATATAAATCCAATGTAATAAAATGTACTTGAAAGCATCATAAATGTTCTGAATATTATTAACGTTGCGGGAGATAATGGAAGAAATCCATCTCCAATACTTCCAATTGCAAACAAATTGAATGACAAAAGTAAAAATCTGCCCTTCCATATTAATACAGGGTCATTCTTTTCCTTTAGTGAAGCTATGGCAAAATCATTACCTGTTATTGTACTAATAACCAGAGAGAACGCAAGAAACCCTAACAGAAAACTTTTATATGAGATATCAATTGCGCTATCTTTAATTCCAATTAATGGTTCTACTGGCGCACCCGCAGCAAAGAATAGAAAATAAAATATATAGATATAAAATACTACTGAAAAACATATAGCTAATCTTGTAGCAAGACTTTTCCATTTTTGATGCAAAGCAGGCATGTAAATTTGAATCCAAGATAATAGCGCTATTGGAACACCTATTGTTCCCAATAAAACATAAACGGGATATATAATTTCTTGCCCTGTAATTAACCAATATATATATCCTAGGCCTGAGGGATACCAAGGGCTCATAGTAAAAACAATAGCTAAAAAGAAATATAGTAAGACCTTCTCTTTCGAATTAATATATTTGTAGAGTACAATTCCGCCGTATAACCAACATATCACAACTGCTAAAAACGCAAAAATTCCCGACAATTGGAATGTTAATTGCAGTATCATTAAATTCACTCAGAGGCTGTTAAATTTGACCTTTTTAATTAATACCTAGATCTGTTTTTCTATTAATAAATATAGTTGATAACCATCTTTTTAACAAAAAAACATATATAGAAAATATTTATACTAGAGATAAAATTGTTTTTAATAATCAAAATTGTTAGGTGAAAATAAAATTCCGAGACGTTATTATGCTAAATCTAAGAAAACTTACGCGAAAGATCAAAGTTTTGAGCAAGATCAAGTTGGAGAAGAAAAAGAACGCTACTTAATAAGCATAGAATTAATGTCTTTAAAAACTTTAAAAGATTACGACATTTTGGGATGGCGTGGAGAATTCTATTTCAAAGTGGATGGACCTAAGCTTTTTAAGGCGAGATGGCCAAACAAAGGCACCGTTAAATTACAAAGGAACCAAGAATTCACCAGTAAAGCCGATATGTCCCTCTGGAGCCAATTTAAAACAGTTCATGTAGATGATCCCGCTGTACAGAAAATTAAAGTTATCTTACGAGAAAGAGATCATTTAAAGAAAGATCATACAGTTTGCGAACAAGAATTTGAAATAAAATTACCAATGAAAACAGAATATGTTATTTTACAAGATAAAAAAGAAAACACTAAAGCTAAACTTCGAATTCAAGCTACAAGAACAAGATATTAGATTTTATATTTTTAATCTTTTTTTATTTTTTATTATAAAGTAAATTTCTCAAATTCAGAACTACAAGGGTGATTATCGGTAACCCAGAATTCCTTTTTATTAGGAAAAATTATAATAGATCCAAGAGTTCCTGCAGCAGGACCGTGTGTACAGACTGTAAAATCATCAGGTTCTCTATTATCATGATCGCTTAGAATATTTTTAAAAGTATCTATATTAATTTGACCATTATAGGTATTTAAAAGCTTAAATTCCCTCTTATAACGCCTTATCGGGGATTCTATAGGATTTATATCCATATCATCCATTTTAAACCTTACGTAGTCGGGTAAATTAGCATCTTTTAGTTCCCTAGTCTGATAATGATTTGTATGAGCTAAAATTCCCGCCTCTGGTCGACGAATTGCATGTCGAGTGCTCGTAGTTTCAATTACGCACGTATCACCAGATGCATCCATAAGTCCATAATGACAACCGTTAGCCCGACTAGGGAATGTAGTTATATAGTTAATAGCTTGTTCGGTTGTTGAACATATTTCTAAAACTTCTTGAACTATGAACGTACCTGGAATACCTTTTAATCTAAAATCAAGTGGCTCCTTTTTCCATGATCGACCATAATTATATCCAATTGCCAACCCTTTTTCATTTAGGCCCATATGGCAACCTATTAATGGATATTGTGTGAAATTTAAATTTTTATATCCGTTATCTGGGACATCTTCACGAACTACTTGGAATGGTTGAAGAACATTAGGAAAATCATAATTTCTTCCAAAAATAAGCGAATTATCTGAAGTAGCTTTTCGGAGAGCAAATATCATTGAACATGATTGCACTGGAGGATTTTTATAGAGAGATTTTGGATCACCTGACATTACTTCTATAAAATGGGCACCATAGAGCAATCTTTCCTTCATTTCTGATCCTTTACTAAGAGCATTTAGTTTCTCATATTGATTTGGAAGTAATTCCCGTAAAGATTTCTTTATGTTTCTTCTACCTATAATACCTAAAGCCAGTTTTATAATCGAGAGGGGAATTAATTTGGATGTAACTTCTGAAAACATTTCTGAATGGAAGACAACATCAAATGTATTACGAATTTTATCTTTTAATTGCTCCCCCTGCTGAAAACCTCTCTGAGCAGGACTTCCTTTTAATTTAATGAAGTCAACCATAATAAGTCATTCTGTTTTGCTAATTTACAATATATTAACAAATAAAAGGAAATCTATGTTATAATTTCTTCTCTTGAATTCTCAACAATATAATTGCTATTATAAAATTTTTAAAATACCAAAGTTACTTTAAATGTATATTACTTTTCAGATGTCAAATATGCCATAAATATCTCATTTTATTAAAAACTATCCTCTTTATTTATTTTAGAGGAAGAAAAAAAATAATTTTATTTTAATATTAATAGTTGATAAGAATGAGAGAAGAATTGAAAATTAAGATTAATATCGCACGTTTACAAGATTCATCTGGAATTCATAATGCATTAAAAAAGAATCTTATGGAAATTAGAAATATCGATAAAATCACTAAAAAGCAAAGGATAGAATTGGAGAATAATGGGTTTCTCAGAAAAGAGGTTGGGATTGAATATTATATGAATCTTATCAATGATCCTTACATTGATATTTATGTTGCTAAAAATACAGAGGGCACGATAATAGGATTCGCTACCGTTCATAAAAAAAAATATAATATTAGTAAAGTTCGGGATCTTATTGGAGATTTAACTTTTGAGAATGAAAAAACAAGAGATTTACTCCTTAATGAAGAAGTTGAATTCACGTATTTAGATCAAATCAGTATATTTCCTGAGTATAAACGTAAAGGCATAGGTACTGCGCTTTTTCAAAAAGCCTTAAAAACGATTGACACTCCAATTGTTGCGTTTATTGTAGAACAACCCTTATTTAATAAGGCATCAGTTTATTGGCATAAGAAGAATGGATTCAAATTTTCTGGTATAAGTGATGGTAAGTATAAAGGAAAACCCTTTAAATTTCAAATATTCATACATTGGAATAAAAAAACCACTAATATAACATGATAGAACTTATTCTTTGGGTTCCGCTTTTCATTGTTGGTTATTTGATAATTTTTTTTGCTGCAGATGTATTTTTAGACAATCTAAAAGATATTTGTATTATATATGGAGTATCTCCTTTTATTATTGGTGCATTAATTATTGGTATTGACCCAGAAGAATCAATAGCTTCTATCCTTGCTGCGATAAGTGGATTATCCTATATTGCTGTAGGAAATGTCATAGGTAACTCCATAATAGCATTAACTATTAGTTTCGCAATCCCCGCTTTTTTCTATAAACTCAGTTTCAAATCTGTAGCACAATTTTACTTTTTATTATTATATTGTAGTATTTTTTTACTTTTCCTCGGGACTTTATTTAACTTTGGACTATTTATTGTTGGGATTGTTGCTATTTTTCTCTATTTGATTTACTTTCTTATAAATACAAAAAGGATCAACAAGGGAAGTATTACCCTAGAAATTTCGAAAGATAATGTAGCCCAAAATGATAACAAAGTTCAAAAATTGAAAGAAAAGACAAAATTTAAAAAAATAACATTGATCATTATTAGCTTTATTTTCATATTTTTAGGTGGAGAATTGTTAATATTTTCCGCAGAACAAATCATTTTATTCACAAATATCCCAGAGACATTCTTTGGATTTGTTATTATTGCTTTTGTGACAAATGTTGAAGAACTCACTTTAGTTATAAAAGCTATAAAGAAAAAGAGTGTAGAAATTGGCTTAGGAGGAATGATAGGAAAAGTGTTCTGGAATTTAACACTTACTTTCGGAATAAGTGCTATTATTATAGTGAATTTTGTTCTTTCATGGATCGTTTTTTGGAACTGGCTAATTTTATTAATTTTAATCTTCTATTTTAATTGGATTTCAAAGAAAAAGGCGATTAAATGGAATGATGGAATAATTTTATCGATAATTCTTATAATCTTTTTAATAATAAACTTTACAATAACTTTATAACTACAAGTCTATAAAAATATCTTGATATTCATAAAGAGAAGAATTTGATAAAAAATAGCTTAAAATAATCCTATTAATTATTATTAATTTCTTCGAGATCTGGGGATTCTTTGAGCGAATCGATGATGTTTATTATATCTTCTGCAAGCTCATAGCGTTCAGCTCGATTTTTTTCTCGGTTTAATCGCTTTTCGATATGTAAAGGATTTCCAACCTTTACTTTTATTCCATCTCCAGTAAACATATTTAGAATCTTAGTTTTATGTGTTGTAATTGCAATTGGAATAATTGGAGCATCTCCTGCAATCGCAAATTTTATAATTGCTGCCATAGATTTAATCTGTACTTCACGATCATGCCTAGATTCTGGAGTCATACCAACAAGGTCACCTTTTTCGTTCAAAATCTCAAAAACTTTCTCGATTGGTTCAGTATCTTCCTTACTTTCAGTTCCTCGAATCATTCCTAGACTCTTCAAAACAGGGCCAGCTATTTGATGTTTCATCAACTTAGGATCAAGCATGAAATGAATTTTTCGCCCCGATACCTGAGCGATGATTAACATATCTCGAATTATATTCGGTGTAATTGTGGTTAAAATCGCTTTTCCTCTGAAAGGAATGTTTTCTTGCCCTTCAATCTTTAAATCCATGAAAGCTTTAAAGAATAAGCCGCTTAATCCTTTCACAGCTCCATAAAGCATATCAAAAGCTATTAATTTTGGATTTAACTTATCTCCTTCTTCTTTATTGTCTGCACTTACACTTTCACTCATTTTTTCATTACCTTTTATATTAATTTATTTTAATTAATTAAATTAATTATGTTAAAGTTTGTCAATAAAATCATTAACTTCTTCCATTCTTTTTTCATAATATTCTTTCAATTCTTTTTCTGAAACAAATGTAGGAATAAGTTTTTCAGTGTAGAGATCAAAAATCGTACTTAATTTGGTCTTATGTTTGATTGTTTCAAAAAACTCTTCTCCTAATTCCCTTAGTTGTTTTAAAAACTCCGTCATTCTTTCAGAAAACCTCCCACTTTCCACATCTACTTCCCCATCGGGCAATAACTTTATTCTCGTCTTGTGGCATTTTAACTTGGACAATTTCACAATTGTTAGGACAGTCTCCGCAATGAAATGTTGATGTCTTGAACTCTAAATCCCCAACATGGAGACCCCGGAATAGAGTTTCTTGTGCGTGGTCCAAATAATAATCTCTAACAAGAATTGCCATTCCTAAAGCGCCCATCAAAACATTATATTTTGGAACAATTACCTCGCATCCTAAATGCCTTTCAAAAGCTTGAATAATTCCTTTATTATATGACACTCCTCCTTGAAAAACAACTGGTTGTGCTAATTCCTTACCCTTTGATAGATTGTTCATATAGTTTCTAACTAATGAATCACATAATCCTGCAATAATATCTTCTTTTGAATATCCTGCATTTTGTTTGTGTATCATATCAGATTCAGCAAATACTGTACATCTTCCAGCAATGCTAACAGGATTTTTTGATCTGACCGCATAGTTTCCAAACTGTTCAATTGGAATACCAAGTCTAGATGCTTGATGATCAAGGAAAGAACCTGTACCTGCAGCACACACAGAGTTCATTGCAAAATCAACAATAATTCCATCACGTAAAATAATGATTTTTGAATCTTGTCCACCAATTTCTAAAATCGTTCTTACATCAGGATAGAGTGATTGAGTAGCTACAGCGTGAGCAATGATTTCTGTTTTAGCGAGATCTCCACCTACAATAGCTTTTGTTAGATATCTTGCTGAACCTGTGGTTCCACAACACCGTATTTTATACTGTTGTAATTCTTCATTTTCTTCAATTTTTACTCTTAAATCTTCCATCCCTGCTTTAGCAGAGTCGATTGGGGAACCCCTGTTACGTAAAAATACACTCGTTAAAACGTTTCCACCTAAGTCCATTAAAACAAACTTACATGTAACACTCCCAATATCAATTCCAAGAAAAGCGTCTAGCTTTCCATCTTCATTAACCACTTTATCAGAAACTTGTACTATTTTATTCACCATTATTAGGTTTGTATTAATTGTAGACATTCCTGAAAAAAATGTGTTCCATTTTCTTTATAGAATTTATTCCTATCATCTTCGTAAGAGATTTTCTCAATTCCCAATTTATGCTTACGCCTTGACTCCATTAGGTCAACAAAGGCTTCGAGTCTAGTTCGCATACCCTCTGTACCACTATGCTCATCGAATGAAAAGAATATTATCGGAAGATCATAGATTTTTTTGAGTTTATTCGTAATAATCGTTCTAGCAGTAACCTCGGGCATACAGGTGAAAGGGTACACGTGACAACTCCCCGAAAAGCCAGTTTGAGCTCTATCAATATATTCTCCTAAAACCCATTGGCATTCACCACCAATATCCATCGGAACATAAGGATGGGATAAATGTTCTAACCATTTTCTATTGAAATTAAGGTGAAATTTATGTGATACCCAATCCCACAAACTTAAATTTTGATGTATCTCAACACCCATTTCTCCAAACTTACGTCTAATATCCACGTTTACATATGGTTCCATACTTATATGAATTTCACCAAATATTGCAACCCTTAAAGGAGTTCGAGTTTTGTCAACATCAATTTTATTAAAATCTTCTTTTATCACATTTTTGAAATTTCTGAGTTCTTTGATCGTATTGGCTTGATCAAGCTTATTTAATATACTATTTAATACTTCAGTAGTATCTCCCTGATTTCGTTCATATGCACGAAATAACCCTTCTGCAGTTTGAATATCTTGTAAAAGCTTGGCTTTTTTCATGAAAAAAATCACAGCTTTTATAAATCTTGGGTACGCAAAAAGCCCACTTTTTCCACTAACGTCTTGTAGAGTTTTAACCCAGTGGAATTCTAATAAATCTGCTTGATCTAATGGAATAACAGTCACATGTTTATAACCCATATCATGTAGAAGGCGTTCTTGGACAGCATGATAAAACCCAAATCTACAGGGTCCGCAATCGATAGCCATAACTAAAGTATCTGCTCCCTTTTTGATAGCATTTACAAAATCTCCTAAAGTTGCTTTAAATGGGAAACAAACGAATTCTGGACTGTATTTTACTCCAATCTTGATCGCTTCTCGGTTTGTCGGATCTGGAATCACAACTCTTATCGATGGATCTAACTGTTCAAACAAGGTTTTAAATGCTACCCAATTTGGACCCATGTTTGGAAATGAGAGAATCATGTGTTCTAGAACTCTTAAAATCTTAAATGAATATTATTGACATTTATTTAAATAAACTTTTGTTTAAATAACAAAGCAAACAATAAAAAATTACCCATTATAAACAAACTATCAAGAGTATGAATTTCTTTATTAAAAATCTCGTCTTTAATTAATAATTTTCATTAATTCATGCTCTAAAATCAATGTGTACAACGTTTTTATTCTTTATAGGGTATACTTCCTTAAAATATATTTAGTCTTGAAATTATAATAAAAAAATGAATTATTGAATAAAATAAAGGAAATTAATTAATCTCAAAGGGGTATCTATCTTCTGTTCCAGCAGGGCCGTCAATTGAATAATTTCCGATTCCTTGGTAATCTGACCAATAATTTCCTTTTTTGGTTATATCATTATACCAATTATTATCACTTCCTTCATCAAATCCTTGACTATTAATCGTACCTGTCAATCTACCATCAACATCATAGGTTTCTGAAAAGGAGTTGTTGATTAAATTATTATGATATATCTTATTCAAATTAGCATTCCCTACAATCGCTATTCCATGTTGAGGGCTAAATTTTACCGTATTATTGATGATTAAATTATGACTTGAATAGCGAACATTTATACCTTGATAATTATTGCTTTCTACAATATTTGATTTAATCAAGCAGTATGTAACATGATTGATATGAATTCCTTGCATAAAATTAATACATAAATTACCTTTTATTGTGGAATTGGTCATTTGGTTTAAAATAATTCCACCACCGTCACCAGATTTTGAGATACATGTATTATTAATAATCCATGAGGTTCCAGCAGCCACTTCTATAAGACTAATCCCTAAAAAATCAGAATATACAAGACAGTTTTTAATAATAAAGAATCGATCTGTATTTCGTATACTAATTCCAACATTCATATCATTCAAATCAACACTCGCACTAATTTTTAGATCTTTTATGATATATGGATTCTCTTCTGTTCCATTTCCTGGAAAATCATAAGGGATAAAATCTGAATTGGATTCAATTATTATTGACGGATGGAAGGTGGGGGTAAATAAGATATTAATTGCGAATATAATACCAATAGTTGAGGGGATGACGATTATAGCCGCTATGATTAATATAATAATTTTACGATTTTTTAGAAAAGCTAAATCCATATTTTTCACTCAATAGCTATTAAAAATTCTTTATGATTAGGTTTATCTCAATTTAAAAAAATTAGGATTATAACCACTTTTTAAATAAAATATTGAATTCAACTTTTATTTAAATAACCTCTTGAATCTTTCGATATTATTCAAAATAATTTGACTAGTTTAAAATAGTACAGAGCCACAATTTAAATTAAAATCTTTTAACTATTCATCTCCCAGCATTAAAATCTAAGTCAATTTAATAACTAGGCTTCCTATTGTAGTAACAATAATTAAACTAAATATAATGATTAAAAATATTGCTAAATTTTGCGTTTGTACTGCTAATGAGTATTTTGCTAATGCTTCATAGTATATTTTTTCACCCTCAATGATATCCTCTCCTAATCCTCCCGTAACTTCCCAGAATGTAATTTTCTCTGCCCATTGTCTATTATCATCTATGATTTGTTTTTGCTCGTCTATTATAGTTTGTTGATAATTTATTTGAAATGCACTTAAAATGATAAAAACTCCAGAAATAGCAATTATTGTTAGACCTAATCCCAATAAAATTGATCTCCTTTCAATTTTCCTCATGATACTAGTTTGACTTAAAAATAGATTACTTTTACATTAAATTAATTATGTATTCTTATTTAATTCTTTTTTGTCCAATATTGATAGAGATTAATTAGACCTTAATTTTAATTTAATTATTCATTTTTTGGAGTCTTTTGTTTAATTCTAGTTTTGACTTTTTTAACTTGCTCTTTTGACCTTTCTAATCCATTTTTAACTTTTTTTCTCAATTTTGATGTACTTTCTTCAATTTTTGCTTTTCCTCTACGTAATTTCGCCTTAAACTGTTCTGGATTCTTTTTATAGTAATAGAAAGTGATACCACCTGCTGTAGATACGATTCCTAAAGTTACAACCACACCGACAATAGCGTTTATAAAATTATTATCAAAACCACCATTACCACCATCACCAATAATAAGGCTAAATTTTATCGAAAAATCATTAACATTTGAAGCTAGTTCATTATAAGAACTATAATTAATTCCATCTCCATAATTTAGTCCACAGGTATAGGTACTTATATTTTGTAATTTATCATAATTAAAGACAATATCTCCATCGTTATATAAAACAGCTTCGAAGGAGCCTGCAAATGAACCATTATTATGATGAAAATTTTCCCATGCAACTACCCAGTATGAAGTGAAATTTTTAATATAAATCTTCCCAGATATACCATCCAAATTCGTCCAATAGGGGGCAATAATGTTTTGTCTGTGTGGATGACTTGAAGGTATTACACCACTTGTTAGCACAGATTTAAATGAAAAAGTAAGATAACCCTCCGTAACGATATGAATCTCTTCAAAAGTACCATCATAAAATGTGAAATTAAATGGAAGTGTGGTTGAAGATGAATCGTCATCGCCTAATAACAATCCAGTTCCACTAGAAGCATCTATCCAATCAAAAGGATAATCTAAAGTCATTTTATACCTAAATTGACTTGCACTTAAATTAATTTGGGATATGTTATGGTTCAACGGACTTTTAAGTGGTAAAACACATAGCCACATTGTAAAGATTATAATAAACAAAATAAGTAGATAAACTTTAACGCTCCTTTTTAAAATAATATTACCCATCGTTTTAACGCCTAAGATATATTTTTTATTAATATTATACTACTTCTCTTATTTTAAATTAAGTATTTTCGTGGTTTAAATTAGATTAGGATGGTTAAATAATCTTAATAAAGATGCATAATTATCGCATAATACTTTTCAATTATTAAACTAGTGTAAATTGACAACTATGTCGTCTAAAATGCAACTAATTTTTGGAGATTGGCGTTTAGGCAGGATAATCATGTTTATTATGATAACAAGCTCAGTTTCTTATGGACTTGGAGGAAGTTTGATAAATTGTGTTCTTTCAGGATTTGTTGGAGCAATTTTATCAGCCGGAGGGTTTTTTTTTGATTACCTTGGGGATTATAAGAAAGATCGTGCCTCAGGAAATCTAAAAAACCCTATTGCGAGAGGTACTCTATCTCCTCGTGGAGGGCTCATATTCGTAATTTCATGCTTTATAATAAGTAGTTTAATTTGCATTATCATCAATCCTTGGGCTCTAATCCCCCTTATATGTTTAATAGGAGTTATCGGCGGACTTGTTCATGGATTGCTTGATACAGCACTTTTACGTGCATTCAGTTTAGGAGCACTTCAAGGATTTTATGTGTTGATTGGTGCACTTTTTGCTTATAATTTTGAATTAAGTGTAATACTTTTAGCATTGTTTCTGTTTTTTGCTATGACTGGAGCAAGAGTTTTAGGAGATACACGAGATCTTCCATACGATCAGAAAACTGATACAATAACAATTCCTAAAAAATATGGAGTTAAATGGGGCGGATATTTTCTTTTAATAAATGAATTTATTGCCTATACAATTGGAATTATGATTTATTTACTTGGTTTGTTAGGAATTGGATACCTAATATGTATGTTAGGCATCATTTCTATTGGTATTCCATTAAGTATATTATTTATTCTTCGTCCTACTCCAAAAATCGCCCGAATTACAAATCTCTTATCCTTAGCAATTTTGGGATCTTTATTTGTCGCAGCAATGTTTATAGGAAAACTATAGCTCTTTTAGATTTGTTCATTCGTTCAATAAGGTTATTTACGATTTACAAAATTGTTAAACGTTTATATAATTTTTAAATAATGTTTTGACTTAAAATTAAATATCAAATCTACTAAAAGCAAATCCAATATTGTATAAGGTGAGAATTTGTATAACTGTAGAATTAAAATAAAGGGACTTCTATTACTCTCAATTTTTTCTTTTCTTCTATTATTCTCAACGTTTCAATTGGATTCTGTAGACACATCAGTTAAAGATCAAAATAATAATGAAAAAGATATAGAAAATCTACGCCCTGGCAATACATATGAAAATCAAGACCATACAATAATTGTATTTAATCATGAATATTCTAACGCAGAAAATCCTGCTATAAAGACAATAAAAATACCTGGAGAACCAGTATCATGTCGGATGGAACTGATTGCGCATTGTGATCCAGATGATCCTTATTTACGTGCTGTGTATTTTGCGTTGGATGATATAGGAGACCCAATTGGTGTAGA
>JBHLNS010000035.1:0-9891 GCA_048941285.1 Promethearchaeota archaeon | reverse complement strand
TTGGATGATATAGGAGACCCAATTGGTGTAGAAAGAATTGCTCCCGGTCAAGTTCGAGGAGATGTAACAATCCGAGGAGGACAAACCAAAACTTGGGAATTTGATATGAGCAATTGCCAATTTGCAAAGCCATCACCGGAAACAGGGAGCTATTTCCGTAATTTTATACCTCAATCAGAGGATGAAATTATTGGATTTCTTAGCCCGGGAGAACATACCATAACAGCTTTTGTAACATCTCAAGATGCTTATAAGGATCCCATCCCGATGTTAGCTCAAGTAGAAGGTCAAGATTCATGGATTAGCATTAAATTATTTTTCATTTATGATGAGTATATTTTAAATGTATTTGATCATGAATATTCTAACGCAGATCATCCTGCTCAAACAAATATTAAAATACCATGCTTATCTATGTATTGTCGGATGCAAATTACAGCATATTGCGATCCTGATGACCCATATTTACGCGCTGTGTATTTTGCTTTGGATGATATAGGAGACCCGATTGGTGTAGAAAGAGTAGCTCCCGGTCAAGTTCGAGGAGATGTAACAATCCGAGGAGGACAAACCAAAACTTGGGAATTTGACATGAGGTATTGCCAATTTGCAAAACCTTCACCAGAGATAGGAAGCTATTTCCGTAATTTTATACCCCAATCAGAACATGATATTATGGGATTTTTTAGCCCAGGAGAACATACCATAACAGCTTTTATAACATCTCAAGATGCTTATAAGGATCCTATCCCGATGTTAGCTCAAGTAGAAGGTCAAGATTCATGGATTTCTATAAAATTATATTTTATTTTTATTGAAGATCCAACACCTCCAATTATTAATATTGATTATATTGATGGAGATCAAACAGATGAAAATCCGGGAAAATGGAAAATTTCAGCCGAAGAAGATATATGTTGCATTGATGAAAATTCCATTAATGTTAGAATTGATGGAATTCTTGTAGGAAATTCATTAGGTATT
Organism: Promethearchaeota archaeon; assembly: GCA_048941285.1. Lineage (GTDB taxonomy): Archaea > Asgardarchaeota > Lokiarchaeia > Sigyniarchaeales > SOKP01 > Loki-b32. The sequence goes on along the minus strand of JBHLNS010000035.1, from coordinate 8,907 downwards.
TACAACATACCGAAAATCTTAGGTTTTCATTCGATATATGTTGAACTTAAGAATACCCACCCTAGGAAACCTCTTTCAAGTTCAAAATCTCATTCAATCAGTATTATTGATGATGATACAATTGCGCCTGTTGTCAATGTTGAATATACAGGAGATGGTACAGATGGAAATCCGGGGACACTTATAGTATCTGCTTCAGATGCTTCAGGACTTTCTGATGATCCAAGTGGAATATATTCAGTGCCGAATAATTTGGGATCACATGTTTTTACTTTTACTGCAACTGACAATGACAACGATAGATTTGGGGATTCATTAACAACGATTATAACAAGAACAATAAATATAGTAGATGATGACACCTACTCTCCTCATATCACATTAGGATATTTTGGGGCTGCTTCTGATGGTCTTCCAGGATACTTTAAATGGGATATTTATGATTATGATAATAATATCGGAGGGGACCATGATACAGGCTTTAGTGATATAGAGATTATAGTTGAATATAAATCAAGTGAAGGAAAACCAGATCTAATGATAAAAGTCTTCCCTAGTGAACATGGAATGTGGTATTTATATCCATATTTAGGAGTATATACAATTAGTGTTACTGCCACAGATAATGATAACGATCGAACATTAATATTAGATTCTCTTACCGCAAAATTTTACAATAAAGTTTTATTAATAGATGATGATAAGACTCCGCCAACAATAAGTATAATGTATTCTGGAGATGGTACTGATGGAAATCCAGGGACACTTATTGTATCTGCTTCAGATGCTTCAGGACTTTCTGATGATCCAAGTGGAATATATTCAGTGCCTAATAATTTAGGATCACATGTTTTTACTTTTACTGCAACTGACAATGATAATGATCGATCTGGTGATTCATTAACAACAACTATAACAAAAACAATTACGTTGATAGATGATGATAATACATCCCCTATAATTTCAAATGTATTTGTTGAGGATAATTTTTGTGATATCTTTCTTCAGTTTAATGCTTTAGATGATAGTAATGGCGATGATAAAGGAATTGGAAAAATATATATTTATATTGATAATGAATTGGTTAAAAATTATTTTCCTTCTCCAGATGAAACATTTTTTGATTTCATAATACCAAATGATTGGATTTTACAGATGGGAGTTCATGAACTCTTAATACAAGTATGGGATGCGGATAATGATAGAGATAGTGATTCATTATCAGCAACTTTTTCTACTACATTTGAAACAACAATAGAAGATTTGAAACAATTTATTAATTGGGAGATTGAACAATTAATAAATAAGATTAAATCTAGCAAATGCGATTGTTGGAGAAAACCCTGCTGCAATAGGAAAAAAACCATGGTTAATAAATTACTTGAATTACAAGATTTATTTAAATCTGACAAATTCGATTGTGCATTCAAGAAACTTTTACATGACATCAAACCTAAACTAACAGGATTAAAAACAGATCAAAATGAAGAACCTTGGGCTAATGGTGTTTTTAATAATCCATGGATTATATGTGATCAATTAAAAGAAGAATTTAGAATTGTTTGTAATAATATCTTATCGCATATAAAAACCTTCATTTGCTAAAATTTAATCTTTTTTTTTTTTAGGTCAATTTTAGTTATAATTAATTAACAATTGAATAAAGAGCATCATATCAGAAATTTCCTTTTCTTTACTATGTTAAATAATGTGAACATTACTCTCTTATCCTTCTCAATTCAATTTTCACAGCATTAGTCCTATCTGGACATTCGCATTCCACAACGTCGGGATCTTCACCCCAAGTGTCAGGAAATGAACCCCCAAATTGAAGCATGATAATATATGGGAAAATATCATGATAAAAAAATCCGCATAATCCTCCTGAGTCGTGGCCGTCCAACTCAATCTTATCTCCTAATTTATGACCAGCATTACATTGACCTTTTACTTCTTTAATAGTTCCAACGATTGAATAACCTACTTTAGGCAATTTTATAACCTCAATGAAATTTATTCTTAAATATATTAATTATTATTTTAATTAGTAATATTTTGCATATCTTTTTAATCAAATAATATACTTTATGAATTAAGATAATAACAATGTTAGACTTAAAAGACTTAGGACAACCTACTGATTTTTGGAATTATTTTATTCAAATCTCCAAAATACCCAGAAAATCAAGATTTGAAGATAAGATAAGAACTTTTATTAAAAATGAAGCAGAAAAATATGGCTTCAAAACTCAAATTGATGAAATAGGTAATATCGCTGTTAATATTTCGGTTGAAAATCAGAAATTTAAATGTGTATTACAATGTCATATGGATATGGTATGTGAGAAAAATGAAGGAGTTGTTCACGATTTTTTAAAAGATCCTCTGAAGCTACAAATCATAGAAATTGAGAATAAGAAATGGGTTAAAGCAGAGGGAACAACTTTGGGTGCTGATAATGGAGTAGGTATCTGTTACTTGTTAACTATAATGAAAAAAATTCATGAGAAGGAGTTAAACTTCGATTCTATGGGTTTAGATTTGCTTTTTACCGTTCGTGAGGAATATGACATGGGCGGAGCAAAAAATATTGAGCCAAACCTAGTTAATGGGAAATATTTGATAAATCTCGATTCTGGTCAGAAGGCAATTACAATAGGATGTACCGGAGGAATAGGTTTTCATACTAAAATCAAAAAAAAATCTGTTTTAATTGATCGAAAAAAACTTAAACTTCAGCCAATAAAATTCTCTATTTTTGGTCTAATTGGAGGACACTCCGGAAGATGTAATGAAGGTCAAGCACATTCTATACAACTTTTAGGTCAATTTCTGTGGAAATTAAATAATGAATATAGAATTTTTATCAATTCAATACAAGGGGGTGGTGCTGCTAATGCAATTCCAAGAGAAGCGAATTCAATATTCTTTGTTGAGCAAAATCAATTTGAAGAAATACGATCATATATATACGGTAATTTCAACGAAATTAGAAAACAATTTGATGGAATTGAAAAAGAAATGGATATAAAAATTGAAACACTTGACGATTTTTCGAATAATGAAATAATTTCTAAAAATGTTCAAGACAAATTATTAGATCTTTTATATATATTTCCTAATGGTCCTATTGTTTATCATCCTAAAATCAAAAATTTAATGTTTACTTCAACAAATTTAGGTAAAATAAGAACTAAAGAAGATCATATTAAATTTAGATGGCTCCATCGAAGCTTAAGCAAGTATCATAATCATAGCACCTATAATCAGATTATAGCATTATTAAAGCTTTCAAAATTAGAGTTGGAGAATACATTTCGTGGTAGTTATCCTCCATGGGAACCAAATTTTAATTCTACTCTCTTAAAAATCGCTCAAGAAGCATATAAAGAATCATTTCAAGAAGAAATAGGAATAAGAATAATTCATGGCGGATTGGAAGCAACACTTTTGATAGATAAGATTTCAGGAATTGACGCTATAGCTTTTGGTGCTAATAGTAAAGGACTTCATTCTCCAGATGAACGATTAGAAATCGAATCAGTCGAAAGAACCTGGATTTTTCTACTAGTGCTTTTAAAAAGACTCAATGAAAATAAGAAAAAAAATTGATTTTAAAATTTTCGAAACTCTTCTTTAAGATATGGCTTTAAAGGATATTTTACGTCCTTGAGCTTGTACATATGATCTATTTTTATTATGGAATTTTAATACTATCAATGTTCCATGCTCGCCTTTACAAATTAAAATTTCAAGATTTCTGAGTTCTTTATCACATTTAATTTCCCAATTAATCCATTCATCGTTAAAGCGTAAATAGACTCTTTTTTCATACGTATGAAGTTCTGCTGTTCCTTTATAATTTAATCCGGGTATTTTTATCTTCGCACAACCTTCAAATACATTTGGTTCTGGAGAAACCACAGGAAGTACTACAAAGGAAGGATTGTCTGCATTATGATGAATAGTATTTTCGGCAATTTGAATAGCATCTTCGGTTTCAGTATACAATTCTCCACCACTATTAAGATTTCTGTCATATTTAGGAAAATTACTACTAGAAATATCTATTCGAATCGAATGACCAGATTTAAAAACTTGACAAATATCACCCATACTTATAGTGAATTCGTAAATATCCGCAGTATTTCCAGACATCAACTCAGGTTCGGCCATTGAATTTCTATATCTTGCTCTTATAATACCATCAGCAACGAGCATTAATTCACCTGTAGGTAAGACATCAATCAATTTAGCTGTGAAATCCGTATCTAAACAATTTGAAGATGCGCTGAGATAAACCTTGATTGGACCTGCTATTTCAAGGTCTTCCTCCAGTGGCTGTGTGGTATAACTTAAAATATCAGCTCTTCCCGATACAACAGGTGTCTGATCAAAAGATCCAGCTGGTAAACCAAGATTTCTTCCCCCCCAAGTTAATACTGGGTTCATTGGATCATAAATATAACTAATTGAATCTTCGAGGGCAGTAGGAGAATAAGTATTAAGAAATCCATTATTGTGCATGTAATAGGTAGTATAATCAATATCCCCTGGAGGCCATTGATCTCCATATCGCCAATCATCATCTCCAAGACAAGTATACCATACTGGAGGCTCATCCATTATCCCTGTATCCTCACCTTTTAGCCAATAATCAAACCAGTCATAATAAGGTTCATATGGCATTTCGCCTAAACCTCCATGAGTTCCTGGTAAAACAAAAAGTTTCTGATTATTCATGTCTTGCAAATTTACGAATGCATCAATAGCACATCTTGAAAAAAAGTCAAACCAACCTGCCACATGGAGTATTGGGACATTAATTGTATCTTGGGCATTCAGTTTATTTCTAAAATCATCCTCGCTAGGATGACTCATTATCTCATCTCCAAATGGTTGTAGAATGCCAAAGCTAGGATTTCCGCCTAAAATAGGAAGATTCATCCACTCTGCGGAATCTACAGCGCGATTAGGAGGATATGGTAGTACATGACTCGTTAAATCCATCGTACTCTGATACAAATTATACATATGGGTTGGAATATTAGCTAATTCCCAAGGAGGCACAACAGTTAATAAATGTGATTGAGAAAGACCTTGAAGTGTTTGAAAATATGTCCATATAATAGCATCCATTCGATAAGCACCCCCATCAAAAGTAAGATCGTTATAAAGGTTTGCACTTGCTACATAGGAAATAACAGCTTCTAAGTGAGGTGGATTTTCTCCTGCTGCTAAGTATGCAGTATTACCTGACGCTGAACCTCCATACATACCAACCTTCCCGTTACTCCAATCCTGATCAGCAATCCATTCGATTGTATCGTAACCATCAGGACCATCATCATAAAAGAGACGATCCACACCTTCTGAGTTATATCTCCCTCTGGTATCTTGAGCCACATAACCATAACCAAATAAGATCTGATGAGGCCAAGTTGATAAATCATTTGGATCTGGGACTTCTCCTGGATTACCAATTCCATAAGGGGTTCTAGTCAGTATTACCGGATAAGATCCAGGACCAGGAAGATATATTCTGGTATATAAGTGAACACCATCTCGCATCTCAACCATTTCTTCCATAAAGACGGGTTCAGTTGGTTGAGCAATAACAACTGGAACTGTAAGGATCGTAAAACTTGCAATAAAAACTAAAAACGCAAGAGTTAGATATTTTATATTTTTTTGCATTTTATTTCTCCTATATTTTGGGTATTTATATCATCGCGCCCCTCCTTGGCGCTCTAGTTTGAAAAATTAAAATAAATAACACATATTTAAAGCATTAAAGAATTCATTAAAAATCATGATTTTCTTTAAACTTACGATATTTTATTCTTTTTTTAGAAATGAAATTAGATTGTTTTAATATTACGATAAAATTGTATATAAAAGTTTTGACATTATTATAAGACTACAATCATTAAGTATTTTTAAGGGTAAAACTCTCTATTTTATCATGGAAATCACAAGGAAAGAACTTATTGATTTTGAAGAAAGGAAATTTCCGAAAGAAATCTGCTTTAAACCGATAGGAATTATTCATACCCCATTCAAATCTCTTAAAGGAATTCCAATTCAGTCATCAATGTCAACCATTAAGGGTATAGTTGAAATTTTTCCAGATTATATGGCTGGTTTAAAAGATTTATCTGGTTTTTCTCATATTTATTGTTTATATTTTTTTGATATGATAAAATTACCAGTTCCCCTCCAATCTAAACCTTTTTTAGATAATGAAATCAAAGGAGTTTTTGCTATTCGAACACCATTTCGTCCTAATCCTATCGGACTTTCAATATTAACGGTTTTAAAAGTTGAAAAAAATAGAATTCATGTAAAAAACGTAGATATTTTAGATAATACTCCTCTTCTTGACATAAAACCTTTTGTTTCAACATTTGATAATATTAAATCAACTAAAATTGGTTGGTTAAAAGGTAGAATCAGAAAGGAGATTAGTTAAATTTTACTATAAAATATAAATTTTCTTTTATAGTTGAGGATATAAGAATCATTTTAAGAATAAAGACTTTAATCCAAAGATTTATATATAATTGTGTCCAATATTATTATGGGCGTCGATGATTAAATTGGACGACCAATATTCTTCTGGACATTTTAAAATGAATAAAGGTATGGTGAAATCCTTATTAGAAAAAAATTTGAAAGAAAACAGATTAAACAATTAAATTTAGAGGTGATACGATAATGGAAAAAGTTATTTTGCATGTTAAACCAGCTAAAAAGAGAGATTTAGGTCGAAATGTAATTAGAATTGATGAAAAAACAATGGAGAAACTAAATATTCAACTTGGTGATGTGATCGAGATTATTGGTAAAAAACAGAGTGCAGGGATAGCATGGTCAGGTTATCCTCAAGATAAGGGATTAGGAATAATTCGTATTGAACCAAGGTTACAGAAAAACACAGGTACAATTGTTAACGATACTATTGAAATTCGTAAAGTTAAAGTTGAAGTTGCTCAGAATGTTGGTTTAGCGCCAGTCCTTGAGGAAATAAGAAATAATCCTCGATTTGAGAGTTTTGTAAAAAAAAAACTGAATAATTATCCAATAACTATCGATGATTACTTATACATTTCAATTGGCACTAGAAGAGAGATTCCTTTTAAGGTTATAAGTATGATACCACAAGGAATTTGTATTATCAAGCCTGAGACAATTCTAACTATAGGTGAAAAAGTTACTGAATTTAATTTCCTATCTAATAATCAGTTAAAACACCTAGTAGACTTTCTTAAAAAGTGTGATTATAGTAAAAAGGAATTATTAATGGAGATAGAACAAGAATTACCTGAAGACAATGACTGGGTTAGAAACTCAGAAATAAAATTAATACACACAATTGAGTATCTACTGCAAGAAAATGATTTGCATTGGTTAATTTCGAAAATCGCCTCTGATCTCTATAATAAATATGAAAAAACAATCAGTCAAGGTCAAGCTGAAGCTCTTTTAAAACGTGTACTAGATATTAAACTTTCAAGTACAGGAAGAACACAGTTATATGATCTACGTAAAAAAATCCGAAGATATGAAAATTTTTTAGCTCATTTTAGTGATTTGGCAAAAATTTATGATTTTACATTTAAGGTAGTAATTTTAGGTCTAAGATCTGAACAGGCTAGTGAATTACTTTTAATATCTCCCATCCCAGGAGGAGAAGATCACAGAAATACTCTTGGTGTAGGTTTTTATCCAAAAACATTACAAATTTCTGATAAGAAAGTGAACCTCCAACTTTGGGATATTTCATCTGATATTCAATGGAGGTCTTTTATCCAATCATATTGTAAAGCTGCAAATGGAGCAATTCTTGTATATGATAAAAGTGATCGTAAATCATTTGAGTTAGTAAAAGAGTTATATTATGAGGTGAAAGGAGCAACTAATCTAAAATTTTATCCAACAGAATTGGGAGGCGATAGTGTTGACATGCCAGTAATTCTTATGGGTTTGGGTGATGGCAAAAGTGTAACAGCTGAGGAAGGTCAATCTCTTGCAAATGAATTGGGTACTTACGGCTATATTGAACTCTTAGAAACAGATACAGAAAACTTTGAAAATTCACTAGCAACTCTATCTCTTGGGATTATAACTAATTATCAGAAAATGTTTAAGAGATTACCTAAATCGAAATTTAATTTTAAAATAACTTTAGTAGGAGATATAAATGTAGGTAAAACATCACTAATTAGAAAATTCACACTAGATTCTTTTAAGAAAGAATATGTAAAGACTGTTGGGGCACAATTTTCCAATTTTGATAAAAAAATCGGTGATGATAATGTCAGATCGATATTTTGGGATATATCTGGTCAAGAAAAATTTCATTTTCTACGTAATAACTTTTTTGAAAATAGCGAAGCTGCAATTATTGTATATAGTCTTGAGGAGAATAAAAGTGGTATTAAAAGTTTTGATCACATATCAGATTGGAATGATGAGATTAGAAGATATTGTGGAAATATCCCCGTGATTCTGGTTGCGAATAAGGTTGATTTAGTTGAAGAAAATGATATAGATCACACTAAAATTCAGGAAGTAGTAGTAAAAAATGGTTTTATTGGTTATTACATAACTTCAGCAAAAACAGGTAAGGGCGTATATAAAACTTTTAATAAGATAATTGAAGAACTGTATAACACATATAACATTTACAATATTTTTTAAAAATAACCTATTTTAACTAAATTTTTCATTTTTTTTTTTCCGAACTCTTTTTGCTTGAATAGCAATTGTTTCAAGAAGTCTGCGTTGATTTGTTGAGATCCATGGACCTTCACAATCGATCGCGGCATAAGGAACATTACTTTTATTAGCTAGTGGACGAATAATAGCTTGTGAGTTCATTGCAGGCTGACAATTAAATGTTCC
>JBHLNS010000034.1:0-37943 GCA_048941285.1 Promethearchaeota archaeon | reverse complement strand
CTTCAATGTCTCTTGCCTTGAAGAAAGGATTTAAGATAGTGGGTTATGATATTGGCTTTAATAACATAAATGGGACTTTATGTGATTCAATAGTACTAGTCTATTATCCAAATGAAAATTATAATTTGTCAGATATAAATTGCATAGACTCAATAAAACCTCTTTTTAATAGGATAAAGCAACAGTTTATAACCTAAGTTTAAAAGAGCCCTCTGCTTTTAAATTACTCAATTAAATTTATTTAAATTTCATTAAATTTACATTAAAGCCTCTTATTGTTAGTTTTTCAAGGATTTAACTATGATAATAGAGAGAGTACTTTTTCTTCAAAAGTTTGTGTACCAGTCCCGAAAATTTTATTAATTGTGCTTTTAAAGGATTCGAATTGGCCAACCTTCGTCATGTTACAGCCATTAAATTGAGTAATAAATCTTTTTAATAATTTTTCCAATAAGGGTAAAATTGTCTTATGCAGATATTTCTCTAGCCTATAATCTTTTTCCAAAATGATGAATGCAACAATCTCCTGTTGATCTCTGAAGAAATCTTTTATTATGCCTTTTTTAAAAACTATTGAATATTTATCACTTTCAAAATATTCTACTGGCTCCATTAGGCATTCAGCAAAACTCAATAGCCCGCTCATTAATCCACTTGAGCAAATTAAATTAGTTTGATCTTTACTAGCCCTATGATAGCTAGTGAATATAATGGGAATCCCATGGAAGAGTATACCAGCTTCTCGAATCAACATGATGAATTATGAGAAATAATGGGGCAATTAAGCCAAATCGCTATTTAATAATATTCCTATAAGAATACCACTAATACTCGACGAAATTCACATATTTAAATATAAGTATTTAAAAAGATTTTGCGTCACCATAACACGATAGAAATGTCAAAAATTTTTTATGTCGAAAAACAATAAAAATCAGAAAGTTATTAATTCTTTTTCCTTATTAAGCCAAATTTTTGAATTATAATTGATTCTTCCTTAAAGAACATGCAATTCTTTATGGCTACTTCATATCAACAAAAAGACTTAAATAACATTATCACGTAAGTGTAAATTATCAAGTCGAAATCTTATATGAGTATTTGATGTTAAAATGGAAAATCGCAAGATCCTAGGTATAATTCTTATTATTTTGGGAATAGTATTAATTCCTGTTGGATTATTTTTTTTAGTTTACCTTATATTTCTTAGTATAGCTTGTATTATTGTGGGAATTTATCTTTCTTCATTTGGAGTTTCTACTGAATCAGAATGGAAAGATAATCCAGAACTAGTAAAGAAAAAGATTATAATTTCATTTAATATTGGCACAATCATTATAGGTTTTACATGTTTTGCAGTATGGGGCGATCTTGGGCTTAAATCACTGGGAGGGTGGAGTGGAATATATGCAATAGCCCTTGCTACTCCCGCCTACTTAATGGGTATTATAATTGTCATCTATGCTGTTTCTCTAATTGGAGGAAAGTGGATCTGGGCATATTTTCCCTTAGCTATTATTCTGTGTGGAATTAGTCTAATTCAAATGATTTCTTCAAATGAGTTAGGTTATAGAGCGGGATGGTTTTTGCTTTTTCCCTTGAATTACTTAGTACTCCTATTTTTAATTAACGTTTTGATAATTACAAAACGCGAAATTTACGGAAAGAGTCTATCAATTAATTTATTAGCTATTCCATTATTTATTAGTATTGGGGCAATTGCAGGTTATTTTATTGGGGGAATTCTACTAGCGATAATATTATCAGGTCTAGGCGCTATAGAAGGTTATTTAATTAACTCATCTAAAGAGAGAATTAAAAAAATGGTTATATTTGGTCTACTTTATGCATTGGTTATGGTTTTTTTCTTTTATATACTCCCCATTCTGTTTAGGCCTGTTATTATACCTGTCCCCTAAGCAAACTTGATTCGTAAAAATTAAATTTTCTCAAAGAAACACGAACTATAAAAAACCCTTGAAATAAATAAAATAAATATTAAAAAAAATTTAGTATGCAAAATTATTTCTTTTTTCTCTTTGCATCAATCTTCTTGATTATTATTGATTCAGCATGGATTTTACAGTTTTTCAGGATTACTTTAAACCCTCCGGCTCCACCTACACCAGGGATAGTCATTCCAACGGTACCCATTGGGACCATAGCACCTTCTTCTTCCCATTCTTCTTCCTCTTCTACTCCACCTACAGCAGCTTTATATTCTTCAGTCTGTATGATTGGATGACCAACTTTTTCTAGCCAAGCAGGCAATTGGCTTAAATCTGATACCTCTTCCTCAGTTGCTATTTTATCTACAAGATCAGGCGGAAGAAATTCTGCTACGCGATCCTTAACTGTTTTTCCCATCCAAACTACCAATTCAATTCCATCTTTTAGTCCTATCTGTGTTGCATCGTACTGTTGAAATTTTGGGCTTATTATATATTGGATACTAATCCCATTGAAACCTGGCATCTGTTTACCACCACCTGTCTGATTTGCCATCGCTGAGAAAGGTAATCCGTTGATAGCCACACCATCAAAACTTCTATCAATTATACCATGTCCTGCTCCTGTTTCAGGAATGAGAAAATCAATTGCTTCAAAACATCCACAGGAGGTATGTGGAAACTCCATGCCCGAATAAAGATAAATTCGATCAATTTCCCCTAAGGATCTCTTCTTTATCATTTCATTAATTCCAGAGTATTCTCCAGCTCCTTTATTTATAGTCTCACCGGGTGGAACTTCAAAAAGTGGGCCTTTAGGGTCTACTCTTGCTGCAGCTCTAGCATCAAACCAAGAAATCGAACCACATAGGCTCATACGATTTGGTGTTATACAACAAGCATGAGTGGGAGCAAATGATTGACAGAGAACGCATCCGTAAAACATTTCCACATCATCATCATTAATGCTTCGCGCTCTTTCATCTCTTTTTTTATAGATTTCAATTGCGAAATCATATGGATCCTTAATTTTATCTGGATCTGTATAAATCGTAACCTGTGCTTTCTTAATGATTGGTAACTCAGCTTTATATAATCTTATAAGAATTGTTCCCAGCATATTGAAGGAGTTAAACCCTTTCTCAAAAGCAGATTTAGAAATACGCATCCAATTGGTATATCTCTGGTTTAAGTGCATTATTCCATTAACAAAATTACAGAATTCATGAACTCTCCTTTCAAATACGGCTTCTAAATCCTCTTCAAGTTCAGGACCACTAACTTCAACCAAAATACCTATTGGATATCTAGATCCTTCTTCCATATCCTTAAGATCGGGGCCAATAATCCTTACTTTTCCATCCTCAATCTCTTTCTCCGGTTTAACTCTAACGAGCTCAAAATGTCTCTCGATCTTAGGTCCACCAAGTTCCACATACATTTGATTTCCTCGAATTCTTTCACCTTCATACACAGGTCCAACATCTACAGGCATATCAGCAAAACTCATTTTTAATTACTCCTCTTTAATTTTTTCATATTCTTTTATAATTTTTCAATTAAATTTTCTAAAAATAATTTCCAATCTTCATCGCTAAGATTTGGTAAACTAAATCTGGCATTAGGATGCGAATATTTATCTAATTCTACAGTTTTTACCCAGTTTGTAAAGTTTTTGATCCGAGATAATGCTTGTGAGACGTAAAAAACTAAGTGTCCACCGAAAATTGCCATAGAATATTGACCTTCTCCATCCAAACCAGTCCATTCTTTATCACATAATCGATTTGTAATATTAATCAATGACATATCATATAGTTTCCCATTAATGATTTTTTCCTTTAAATAACTATATGTATGACCCGTGCTGACAACATGACAATCTATTTTATTCGCAATGTCTATTAAATAATCCGCTACCTTCTTTTCACCAAGTTGCCAATTTAAAGATTCAGCGCCAATTATCATTACTCTCTTCTTAGGACTCTTAAGTAAATTTGCCATCACTGTTGGATCTGAAACAGAAGTACCCATCTCAGGGCCAGGAATGTTTGCTTTTTGATATGGACGTGCCATTTCACTCAATTTCCTCTGTTTTTATTTTTAGCTGTAAATTTCAAAATTGTTTAATAATTAGAATTATTAAAGACAATTTAAAAAAATTGTTTTTATATAGTTTAACCTAAAAAAGGATTAAAAAAATAGAAACATGTAAAAAAATTTATCAATAATTATAGGTTTGGTTTTTTATCTTGCCAAGGAGCAAGCTCTTCAAAAACGTTTGAAACTTGAAGTACAAGTAATTCATCAAATCTTTTTCCAACAATTTGCATGCCAATTGGCATACCATCACTAGACCAACCACACGGAATTGATGCTGCCGGATGACCGCTTAAATTAAAAGGATAAGTAAATGGCAACCATCCAAGTTCAGTTATATTTCTTCCATTAATGATAATATTCGTCCTCCTATTTTCCCTATCAATAATTTGCGAACTACCAATTTTAAAAGCAGGACATGCCAAGGTTGGAGTTATTAAAATATCAACTTTTCTAAATACTTTACATATTTCTTCATAAATCTTTTCTCTTTGAATTTCTGCGATTTTTACTTCATTGGTAGAAAATTTATATCCAAGATTGATCAGTTCCACAAGATAAGGATCAAATTTATCCTTCTCTGTTTCTAAATAAGGTCCTAAAGTATAAGCAAATCCTGAACACCAAATAGTTAAAAAAATAGTTTCAGCATTCCTCAATTTTATTCTAGTTTTTTCAATTGGCCAACCGAATTCCTCAAACTTTTGAATCCCAGCTAGAACTGATTTTTCAACTTCAGGATCGAGACCTTCTGCAAAACCCAAGTCTAAAGAATATCCAATTTTTAAATTATTAGGTTTTTCCTCGAGCCTTTCTAAATAACTATATCTCGGTTTCGGAACTGAATATCTGTCAGAATCATCTTGACCTGCTATTACATCTAAGATTAAAGCTGCATCTTTTACATATCTTACAAGAGGGCCTTTATGGACTAATGTACCAAGGTAACCCATCAATAGCATACCATTTTGGGGAACACGTCCGTACGTAGATTTGAAGCCATAAACCCCACAGAAACAACTAGGTATTCTAATGGACCCTCCTCCATCTGATCCTGTAGCAATGGGGCCTAATCCTGAAGCCACTGCGCTAGCAGCACCACCACTAGACCCTCCTGTGGTTCTTTCCAAATTCCAAGGATTCCTTGTAACCCCAAAAATCATATTGTCTGTTTCTGCTTTATATCCAAATGCAGGAGTATTAGTTTTTCCTAAAATCACAGCTCCAGCACTTTTTATTCTTTTAACTATAGCTTCATCATTCCTAGGTATATTATTTTTAAATAATAAACATCCAAAAGTAGTTCTAATCCCTTTAGTTTCTGTTTCATCTTTGATAGACACTGGTATACCATGTAATAATTCTAGCTTTTCACCATTCTTTACAGCTCTATCGGCTGTTTTAGCACTCTCCCGGGCTAAATCAAAAGTAGTAGTACAATACGCATTTATTAAAGGATTTATATTTTCTATCCTTTCGATAATTATTTCGGTTACTTCCTCTGAAGTTATTTCTTGGTTCTTTATTTTTTCTGCCATATCATAAGCAGACATATAACAAATATCTTCTTTATTCATTTCTACCATATTCACGAGGCTTAATTATTTATACTTCATTTCAAAAATTAAATAAATAGCAAGATATAATTGAAATTATAATTGAGCTCCCAATAGTTCCACAGTAATTTCAATAGAATATGAAACTTAGGATTTCAAATATAATGAATGAACATTTAATATAAATATATTATTTTTTAAATTATATCAGAAATTTTCTTTTAGAGACGAAAATAATAAATGTGCGAATTTAAAATAATAGATAAATCTGATGGTTCTCAGATTGCTGAAGATATTTTAATCTTGTCATACACGGAAAATAATGAATTAGTTTTAAAGGATGTGTTAGGCATGGGTGAAAAATTGAATTCTGCGTTAATTTTTAATGTGAATACTTTAAATCAGAAGTGTGTTGTAATCCAACATCCATTAATAAAAGAATTCATTAATTTCATAAAAAATATCAAAGATAATAAAGTAGAATCAGATTTAATTGAAAGTTTTCATAAGGCTATTGATAAATTAAGGTAGAAAATATAAAATTAAAAAAAATTATTTAATTTTTTTTGGATAGAGACACTTTGTTATGTATTGAAATAATACAAATCATGCCTAAAAGAGTGAAAGAAACCAAAATGATATCATATCCTGGTACTGAGTCCGAACCTCCATTTTGTGATAAATTTGCTTGAAAAGGGATAAAACCATTTTTACTTGCTGTAAAAACCTTGTTATTTACTATTATTTGAGGGTAAGGTACTTCAATAGTCCCATTATCGTTTGTTTCACCCTTCCAGAGAAGCGTATTATCTTCAGTATAAGTGATCGTAGCCCCCTGAACTGGTTTTTCACTAGCAGTGACCTTAAGGGTCATTGTATTTGTATTCGAATTATATGGTTGATCAATGTTCACATCAAGTTGTTTAGGGATTGAAAGCCAAATTGGAATTTCAGGATCACCAAGCAAATTAAATTGTTTAAGTGTTTTATTTCCCCACTCTGGATATTCAATTGGCTCAGGATCAATGAGTCTATCTGAAGCATAATCTGCTTTAGCTAAAGCTAAAGCTTTACCTGGTTGATTATATTGGAAAAGTTGTTCCCAGAAACGAAAATTTAGGCCTTCCACGAACCACCCGCCATGAACGCGTTCATACCATTGATCTTCTCCCCAAACTACTTGACTACCGGCTACACATCCAATAGCCGCATTTTTTAAGAAATATTCAGCAACACAATTATCTGAATAGTCAAATGTTCCTACAGAGCAACTTCCTAAAAAGTACATTCCTAATTTATCTTCTTCAATTATTTCAGTTCCATATATATCAAAAAGAATATTCCAAACCATTTGATCAATTGCACTTCCTCCTGCTTCCCATGGATTTGCTGTATAATCAAAAAGGTTATCTCCATCATAATCAGTGATCCATTCAGAAATACTAATTCTGTCTGGTCTACCATGGGCAGTAACAGCACCAATACTGCATCCCTGATTAATAGCATCTCTAAAATTAATATATCCTATCTGTGCATCACTATAATAGTCTGTGTCTTTAATACCATGAGTTTGGGCAAGAAAGTAACTAGTCCAATTATCTGGTAATAAGGTACTGTTTATATAGTTATGAAGTCGATTTCCATCACATTCCCCGTAATCTAACATATCATCACCGTTCCAATCTATATCAAATTGAAGAATATCACCCACAAATAATGCATGCGTCATCCAATCTCCTATAACTGGATTCTTTTCGTAATTCAATATGTTTTCAACTAAATTATACATTTCATCATAATTATTTGCTGTTAATCGTCCTACATATACCTCAGCTTCATAATCGAAATTTACTTCAAACCAATCGTTGTCCATATCTCCATAAAAAGAATCACAAATAACTACGTCACCATCATTGGGATAACCTTCAATACACTCTATATATTTAGGGGGAATGTGATTCGAATCTCCTGCTAAAAGAACCCATTTTGTATTGTTGTTGGTATAATAGTCTAGAATGCAATTTTTAATCCTTCTGGGCACACCTGTTCCCGGATAATTATCTATTATATCCTCTAAAATCTCTATTTTAGACACAACGCCTTTTTGGGTTTTCCATTCTGCTAACGATTCAAGAAGCGGCTTAAAGTATTCAGTTGTTATAATTAAATAATCAATGTTTCCATTTGTTGCAGAAGTTTTAATAGATTGAGATTTTATATCATGTTGTTGGTTTGAAAAATTGGTCATATTAACATTTGCAGCGCAACTCATGAAAAAAATAGTTAGAATTAACAGTAAAGATTTTTTAACTGTCATCTTTGTAAAAATTATAGTTATCTATTTATAGTTTTGCTAACCTTTTAACCGAAGTCAAAAAATTAGGAAATAATTAGATATTTAAGTTTAAACTACTCCTCTTGGTTTCCATTGCCAATAAACTGATGAATTGAAATTAAGTAAATTCTTCATAGAAGAAGGAAATAAAACATTGGTCTTTATTTACAGATTTAATTAATCCAACTTCAAATAAAATATCTTAAAAAATACAATCTTGACGTAAATCAAAATTATTATGAAATTATATCGATATTTAAAAATAAAATAAAAAAAAAGAAGCGAGAAAGTCTCCTGATTTTCTCCTGATAATATTTAGTTATTACTTTATTTCCTTTTTGGCGGAAGGATTTCTATCTCGATAGATGAGACATTGCTATTAGTTCCATCCCTATTTGTAATCGTCTCAGTCCCAATCAGAATTTCACCATAGCTGCTTCCTGATACAAACTTGTTTATTAAAATTTCAGCTACATCTACTGCTCGAGAAATAGACCTACCTCGAGCTAATAATCTCACTGGTTTATCGTTTAAAACGACCATAGCAGCCATCACATAAGCCATCGATTTCTTTCTGCCAATAAATACTTTTGAATCATCTTCTTTTTTAGCCAAAAATTATCACCTTATCGCTAGTTATATTAAATATTTCTTTTTTTTAGTTAGGTTCTTTTGTTTTCCTTAATTGCAGATTATCTTAGGTTAATCATCTATAGATAACTATGTGTAATAAACTAAGTTTAGATTTTAATGTTATGCAATTTATTTTTGTTTTCTCTAATTTATTAGAT
The DNA here is from genome assembly GCA_048941285.1 of Promethearchaeota archaeon. Taxonomy (GTDB): domain Archaea; phylum Asgardarchaeota; class Lokiarchaeia; order Sigyniarchaeales; family SOKP01; genus Loki-b32. Next base: position 29,212 of record JBHLNS010000034.1, on the reverse strand, counting down.
TAATTAATTAGTAAAAACTAAAACAAAAAGTAGGTTAGAGTAAATTAATAAAGTTGATTGAATAAGAAAACGATAATTTAAAAAAATTTTTTTCTAAAATCCTTAATGTATTGCTCCTTATCTTCAAATTCGTACCATGCTGAGCCAATCTTCTCTAATTCATAGGCATCATTATATGATTTATCTGCTAAATGATTGCTACATAGCTTAATCGCATTTAAAACTGTTTGATTTTTAGTAAAGAGAAATTTTGCTCTATCGAAAGCAACTTTCATTAAATCGTCTTGATTTTCTACTATTTGATCAATTAATCCTATTTCTAGTGCTTTTTCAGCACTTACTTTTTCAGCAAACATGAGGATTTTTTTAGCCCAGGGAATTCCAATAACTCTTGTCATTAACACTATTATCCCTGTACCAGGAAAGACACCTAAATTTATCTCAGGCATCATAAAATAGCAATCTTTAACTGCTATTCTATAATCAGAAGATAATGCATACGCTACACCATCTCCCATTGCTTTACCATTTATAGCACAAATGACAGGTTTTCCATAATACAGCAAGTTTTGAATAGTTGCTGCTGTTTGTTCATATTCTTTTACCGCGTCATGATTGCTACCATCAATCCCATCAATATCCATGCCCGTAGTAAAAGATGTTCCATATCCAGTTAATATAATACCTCTTATTTTTTCTGAAATTTGACAAAATTCGATAACTCTTTTCAAATTTTTTGCCATTTCAATCGTAATTGCGTTTCCTCTATAAGTTCGGTTCAAATGAATAATTCCAAACTTTTTTTTTATTGAAAATTCAATAAATTCTCCAAAATCTAAATTTTCTGATAACATTATATTTTCTTTGTATTTTTCTATTCAAATTTTATTCTAAATTCCTTTACAAACTCTTCTTTATCTTCAAACTCATACCAGTTTGAGCCAAATTTCTCTAATTCATAAGCAATACTATATGATTTATCTGCTAAATGATTGCTACATAGCTTAATTGCGTTCAAAACGGTTTGATTTTTAGTAAAAAGAAACTTGGCTTTGTTTAGGGCAGCTTTAATTAAATCCTCTCTATCATTTACAATTTGATCTATTAATCCAATTTCTTGTGCTTTTTCTACCCCAATTTTCTCAGAAAACATGCATAATTTTTTAGTCCAAGGAATTCCTAAAATTTTTGAAAATAAAACTAAACATCCTGTACCAGTAAAGATCCCTGAAAAGATTTCTGGCATTTGAAAAAAACTTTCTTTTGTAGCAATTCGATAATCACAGCACACTACATACACAACCCCTTCTCCCAGCGTCCTTCCATTAATAGCAGAAATAGCTGGTTTTCCATTATAAATTAATTTACAAATATCTGCAGCAGTTTTTTCCAAATATTTTACTGCTTTATGATCACTCCCATTGATAGCTCCTAAATCCACACCTGTACTAAAAGAATCTCCATTATTAGTTAAAATTAAGCCTCGAATTTTCTGATTATTCTGGCAATAATTAATAGCTTTTTTTAAATTTTCAAATTGGGTAATGTCAAAAGCGTTTGATCTATGAACTCTATTAAGAGTAATAATACCAAATCGCTTTTTGATTGTAAAATCAATATATTCTCCAAATTGTAAATTGTTTGAAGACATAATTTACATTAATTTTCAATTAATAAAAAACAATAATAAATTGCTTCATTATAAATGAATTATAGAGTATTAATAGATGATAAATTGTAAGGGAATTTTTAAATAAATATAAATGCCAGTTCACATAACTGAATTTTTAGAGGAAAAATCTAGCCCTATAAAGAAGAAAGATTTAAAAAAATCACTAAACTTAAAGCAGGTTTTTACAACAATTAACCAACATTTATATGGAAAATTAAAATATATCGATACTGATACTAGGACACGTTCTAAGCAGATTATTAATCTACTTCTCTGCAAATTGGTTGATGAAATTAATAAGAAACCTGAGGACGAAGTAGATTTTTGTATTAAAGATAGCGAAACTGATAAAGAATTATACAGGCGATTTCAAACTTTTTTTAATGTGAATGTAAGGGAAAAGTATAAAGATATTATCGATGAAAATGAGCAGATCGCATTGAATAAGGAACTTCTTTATTTAATAGTAAGAGAATTAGAGTATATTTCTCTACTTCAGTCATCCAAAGACATTTTAAGTGATGCCTTTGAAATATTCGTTAGTAAGATATTAAAAGATGAAGCAGGACAATTTTTTACTCCACATAATATTGTAAAATTTATGGTTAATTATTTAGATCCTGAAGTCGATTCAAAAGTTTTAGATCCTGCATGTGGCCATGGAGGGTTCCTGCTTGAAGCAAAAGATGTCTTATGGTCAAAAATTGTCTCAGAAAATAAAAGAATTGCATCAATTTCAAATCTTTTTGGCATAGATAAGGATTTATTCTTGGCAAAAATCAGTAAATTATATTTGGAAATATTAAGCAATGGAAAATCTAATATTTTTTGTGAAGACTCCTTGGATCCAAAGAGCTTTAAATCTCAAACAAGTGCGATAATAAAAAATGACTCTTTTGACTATATTTTTACCAATCCTCCTTTTGGAGTTAAAATTCCAATTAATAAAAAAGATGTTCTTTCAAATTTTCAATTAGGACATATTTGGAAGAATATTGATGATAAATGGAAAATTCAAAATAAATTATTAAAACAACAAGCACCTCAAGTATTATTCATTGAAAGATGTATTCAGTTACTTAATAATGGAGGAAAATTAGCTATAGTTTTACCGGAAGGTATTTTCGGAAATCCAACAGATCGATATATATGGGAATATTTAATTTCTAATGGTAAAATTTTGGGAATTATTTCATTGGATCAAAATACTTTTCAGCCTTATACGTGCAATAAAACCAGTATCTTATTTTTTGAAAAGTTAAAAAATACACCAAAAGATTATGTAATTGATTTTGCAATTGTTGAAAATGTGGGGCATGATAAAGACGGGAAGGTTTTACATAAATTAAAAAAGGATGGTAGCAAAAAGTTGGATTCTAATGGAGACCCGATCCTGAATGACGATCTAATAAATTTACATCTAAAAATTAAAGAAGCTGAATTCATCGATTATTTAAAGGAACAAAAAGTCTTCAAAATAAAATTAAGCCAAATTAAGGACAAAATTTTCATCCCAAATTATTATACAGGGGTTGAAAAGACTTTAAAAAAGCTTTCTAATGATAAAAATTTCAATCTTTACACAATTAAAGATCTTGCAGAAAAAAAAGTAATTTATACTAATAAGGGGGGATATCTTCCTCGAGGAGATGAAATTGGTTCTCATGTTTACGGTTTAGGAGATGTTCCCTTTATAAGAACTAGTGACTTAAATAACTGGGAAATAAATTTGGACTCGTATAAAAAAACAAGCAAGGAAGTATATGAACAGTATAAACTAAAACAAAATGTTGAAGAAGGTGATATTCTATTAGTCAAAGATGGTGGTCCAAACTTGATTGGGAAAACAGCATATATAACAGATTTAGATACTTCTATTATTATTCAAAGTCATATCTTTCAAATCAAAGCTATAAAAAATGATGAATTTATAGATTCTTACCTCCTTTTATATCTATTAAATTTAGACATCGTCCAAAAACAAATACAAGCAATTACTTTTGTGCAAGGAACTATTGCTACCATTGGAAATAGAATAATGGAAGTAGTTCTACCAATTCCTTCTAATATCAATAAAAGAGTAGACATCTCGAGACAAATGAGAAATATTATAGAGGAAAAAAAGAAAATTCGCAATCAAATTCGAAATCTAACATTAGATTACTTGTACGATTAATTATTTATTCCTTTTTTAAAGTAAGTTCTGTTAAAAAAATTAATTCTTTTACTTTCTTTAATTGTTCGCTAGGTATAGGTAATATTTAATTCACGTCAAATGTTCTTTAATTTAATGCTACTAGCATTCCGGGTTCAACATTTTTACCTTTTAGTTCATGGGATAAATTAACAAAAAAAAGGACCCGTGGAAGACACAACAACAATTTCATTTTTTTTTACATTCTATTCACAAATTTTATGCTCCTAGAGAAGATTCCTATCTTTTAATCTTTCGTAAGGATTTCCAAATTATGATGAAAATTACATAATTTCAAAATCCTTGTGGTTTTTTATTAAATATGAAGATCGAAGAATTCTCAATGGAATCTTACGATGAAATTATTGCACTTTGGAGAAAAACTGGAATTAATGTAGGATCCACTGACACGAAAGAAGAAATTGAAAGAATGCTTAAACGAAATCCTCAGCTTTTCTTAATAGGAAAAATAAATCAAAAGTTAATAGGTGTGGTTATGGGAGGCTTCGATGGGAGGAGAGGATACGTTCATCACCTTGCCATAGATCCAGATTATCAAAAAATGGGATATGGAAAAATGATTATAGATGAATTGGATGTAAGATTTCGTAAAATGGGAGTCCATAAAGTTCATTTATTTATTGAAAAATATAATAAAGAAGTTGTTCAGTTCTATCTCAATTTGGATTGGGAGATCAGAGATGACCTAATTATGATGAGTTATGTTCCAGATAAAGATTTATACAAATTAAGAATTTAAGCTAATTTGTCTGTTGAAATGTAATAAAAAAATAATCCTTCTTTACTTATTTATTAAAACTTTTAAATAATATCGAAATGAATAATATCACATATTTCTAAAAAATGTAAAAGATAGTGAATATACAAATGAGCAAAGAAGATCTTATAAAATTTTACGGAATTGATAAGAAATGGCCAAAAGAAACACCTAGACATATTGAATATGATGCTATTCCCTTAGGACAACTTTTAAGTAGAACAGCTTTAAAGTTTCCAGATTCTGAAGCAATTTTTTTTGAAGGTTTTAGAATGACATATCTAGAATTAGATACTCTAGTAGATCAATTTGCTACAGCTTTATCTAAATTAGGAATAAAAAAAGGAGATGTTATATGTATTGATCTGCCAAATATTCCCCAATATGTTATAGCTCACTGGGCAGTAGTAAGAATTGGTGCAACATCTAATCCAATATTACCTGTAAATCGCTTTGTTGAGATTGTTCATCAAGTAAATGATTCAAAAGCTAATACATTAGTAATTCTTGATTATTTGTATGAAGAATACCTTCTTGATAAGGATTTAGGCAAAATGCCTACGTTAAAACATATAATTTTGACGGGATTAGCAGAATACTTACCACCACTGAAAGCAAAGCTAGGAACTGCATTAGGTAAAGTTCCAAGAATGAAAGAATGGCCAGAAAAAATTGGAAAAATAACATTCCATAAATTCCAAGAAATTTTAGATGATGGACTTCCAATAAATGTACCAAAAGTAAACTTAGATCTTAAAAAAGATATATCTGTTTTAATATATACAGGAGGTACAACTGGAGTTCCAAAAGGAGTAATGACCTCTCACTACTCAATGGTTGTTAATGTACTTCAAACTGATATGTGGGCTTCAACGCAATTACCAGAAATGAATGATTTGAAAGGAAAAGGAGCAATGATGTTAGTAATTCCACTTGCACATGCCTTTGGCAATATTGGTATGACTGTGTCGGTACTTGAGGGCTGGAAAATGATCTTGTTACCCCGACCGCCAGAAAAAATATCAAATATTTTAAAAATAATGATGAAGGAGAAAGCTACATACATGCCAGGAGTCCCTACACTTTATATAAAAATTAATGAAGATCCTAATTCCAGTAAATATAAAGGCAAATTGAATTCACTTATAGCTTGTATAAGTGCTGCTTCAGCAATAGCTGAAGAGGTTAAAAATGAATTTGAAAAATTAACTGGTGTAAGTATTGTAGAAGGATATGGAATGTCAGAATGTTCTCCTGTAGTTTCTTTGAATCCATTCAAAAAAATACTTCAAAAAGTTAATACAGTCGGATTTCCTCTATCTGATACGTTACTCAAAATAGTAGATGCTGATAATGGTACAAAATTACTATCTCACTGTCCAAATGAAAGTTGTGAGAATTGTGGTGAGGATGAGTTCCAATATATTGGAGAAATATGTTGCACTGGTCCACAAGTTATGAATGGATACTTAGGTAGGAAAGAGGATACTAATTATGCATTAAGAAAGGATTCTCAAGGTGTTAAATGGTATTATACTGCTGATATTGGATGTATAGATAAAGATGGTTATTTACATATTAAAGATAGAAAAAGAGATATGATTAAAAGAAAAGGCCATGGTGTCTTTCCAAGAGAAGTTGAGGATTTAATATACATGCATGAAGCTGTAAGTGAAGTTGGAGTCATTGGAGTCCCAGATCCAGAAACCGGACAAGAAATAAAAGCATTTATTTCACTTAAACCAGAATATAAAGGTAAAATTACCAAAGAAGAACTCTTGGAATGGTGTCAAACTAATATCAGTCCTTATAAATTTCCACGAATGATCGAGATTGTTCCTGAATTACCAAAATCTATCATAGGTAAAATTTTAAGACGAGAATTAAGAAAAGAAACTGAATAATTAATTTTCTTTTTAATTTTATATCTAATTGTGAAATAAGTATCTTATTTTAAAAAATAAAGAAATGAAAATTAGTAATTATTTATGAAATTCTTGAACATAAATTCTTCAATATTTTTTCTGCTTTATTTGTGAATCCTGAAACAATATCCTCAACATCCAAAATTGAATCAATTAACCCAACAGTCTGGCCTACCGGGACTGCTCCATCTACAGTATCCCCCTTGGTATAGACTAGCTCATATGCAATTAGGTCTGAAAGATATTCATCCATATCATAGGCTAATTCTTGAGATATTTTTTCATCTCTGGTCATCACTTTACCATGTTCTAAACAAAATTTATTCTTCAATAATCTAATTGGGCCAAATCCTCCAGTTGTAAGCATAGTATCTTGAGCTGTAGCAGGAGGAATAAGATTTTTATAATTTTGATGAAATTCGCTCTCAGTAGAAGCAATAAATCGTGTACCCATAGCAATAGCATCAGCACCCATGGCTAATCCTGCAGCTATGCCCTCTGGGGTTGCAAATCCTCCACATCCAACTAACATTTTATCGGGATATTTTCGAGCAACTTGTTGTATTAATACCAATGTTGTAACTTCTTCATAACTTTGATGACCACCACCTTCGGTTCCTGTAGCAACTATCCCATCACATCCTGATTCTACTATTTTATCAACAAGCCATAAAGCGGGACCAACATGAAAATGATACATATCGGGTGCTTTTTCCTTCCACATTTTTCCTGCAACTCGAGGACCTCCAGCACTGGTTAAGGCGTAAACTAATTGCTCTCTTAATTTAGGGTTCTCTTTACGCCATTGTGGAATTTTTCTTAATAAAACCCGGTGATCAGTCTGGATTCGAGCAACACGCACATTTATACCAAAAGGTTTATCAGAATGCTCTACAAAATAGTCCAATTGTTCCTTAAAATCCTTAACAGAATTTTTACCTCGCAATGTTGCATGACTTACAACTCCTAATCCACCTGCTTCTGAAACTGCAATTGCTAATTTTGTCGTATAGAAAGGGCCCATCGGAGCACTAATAATAGGATATTTTATCCCAAAATTTTCAGTTATTCTTGTTTTAATCAACTTTTTTTTCACATAGAAAGCTAAAATTATGATAGTTTATACTTGCTTTTTAGATGTAAAAAAGTTATCTAAATTGAATCTATTAGTTAATCAAATTTGGATTATTACAAATAAAAAATAGAAAAGGAATAAAAATAGAATAATTAAAATTTATAACCACATTTCTTACACACATTTACTTTAGCATAAAGTGGGCTGTGGCCAACATAGCTGAGGACTTTACTCTTATCTTCTTCAACTTTTAAATCTTTTCCTCTCGCCCCACAATTATGACAAACTAGACGTTCTTCGCTCGTAAACACAGCAGGTGTAGCTGGTTTCAATGCGGATAATTCTGTTTCCGCTTTTTCTAATTTGCTAGCTTGTTCACTTAATACTTTTTCTTTTTCAACAAGATTATCATTTAATTCTTTAACCCTATTCTCTCTTTCTGTTAAATTTTTCTTTAATTCTTCATTATTTTTGGTTAATTCAGCTATTTTAGGTTTGAATTCATCCACTTCTGCCCTCAATTTATTGATTTTTTCATCTTTTAAAGTAATCGTTTTCTTTAAATCATAAACTTCGCTGTTCAATTTATCAAGATTATGTGTTTGAGTGTCTAAACTAGAAAGTTTATTTCGTAATCCTTCTAATTGATTTCCTAAATTCTCTATTTCTTCATCTTTTTTCTCTATAATTTCTTTAAGTTCGTTGATATTTGCTTCGTATGTACTAACTTTATTTTGTAGAGCTTTTACAACTTTGTCGTCTAAATCTGATGTAAGATCTTTTAATTCATCTTGAGAAATGACTAATACACCTCATCCTCATCTCAAGTAGTAAATATAATTATAGTAAAAACTCGGAATTTGAATAATTGAAATTATTAGCAATTTAGAACGAATTTTTACACAAATTTTATAGTAGAATTTATATTTAAGCTTTTATTTTAGGAAATTTTGAGAGAAAAAAGAAATTTCAAATAGAGCATTAAGGATTTTCCCATCAGTTTCTTGCTTAATTGATATTATTTATTAGAGTTCTAAACCCTTTTATTTCAATTTCATGGGAGAAGTTATTAAAGACATATTTTTTCGCTGAAATTTGTAACCTTGAAAATGTTAGGTAGTCATTTTCCCATAGTCTATAAATCTTAAGAATCTTTTCTTTGATTTCTTTTGGCGTTAATTCATGAAAAAAGAACGCAAACTCCTTTCCTTTTAATAATTCAATCGAACCAATTGTCTTACTACATAATATTACTAAATTTCCTGCTAATGCTTCCATAAGCACTCTAGGAAAAGGTTCCCTACGAGAAGAAAATAAGAAAACATCATTTCTTTTGTAAATTTCAGGGATTAAATCATTACTCACATATCCATGATACTTAATATAATTTGGAAATTTTTTTTCTAACTCTTTTATTTTATGTTCAAGAGGACCAAGTCCACAAAATTCAAAATGTACTTTTAAATTTTTATTCTCCTCTAAAAGTTGGGTAATTGCATTTATAAGAACTCCAAATCCCTTGGGAATTTCTATTAATTCACCCACATAAAGAAAATTTAAGATCTCGTTATCTTTCTTCGTAAGATCACTATCTATAAAATCTTCAAGGTTAATACCATGGATTATATGGATAACTTTTTCTTGAGGAAAAAAATTTTCTAAAAACTTTTTAGCATAATAAGAAAGAGTATGATGATATATCCGCTTTTTGAAAAGTGAAAGTATAAGGAGCGAACTTCTATATTTTAAATTATAAAGTGAGATAATTTTTGGACTATATAGAGGTTTTCGGTATCCTATTATTAATTTTGTTTTTCTATAAAGTAAATTTCCTAATATAAAAAGAACACTGGTTTTAAAATCTGAATACGAAATATAGATAATCCGATTATTTTTTATTTTCTTCAATAATTTTAAGATTTCCCAGGGATATGGAAAAGTAAATGTTAAATGGCCTAAATGCAGCATAGCAAATCTCATTTGACTGCGAGTTTTAATATTTCCAAGCTTTTTATTTATAGCTTTTACTGATAACAATTTGTCACCAGGAGAGATGTTTGTGTCCATAAAGCTTACATTATAATACTTATTTAACCCCGAAGCTAATTCCATTGAAGATATCTCTCCACCTCGACCAAACTCTAGTATATTCGGAGAAAATACCAATAATTTTAACATATTAAATATTCTTCATTGTTTCTAAAACTTCTTATCAAAAAACCTATTTTATTCAAGTATTTTTTTATTAGTTTTTATCATATAAAAAACCAATATTAAACAGAGCTATTTACTGTAATAATTTAAAAATATTAGGAATCTCATCAGTTATCAGTGCTTCCATCATAGGTATATTGACATACAATCATGTATTTAGTATAAATTTTTTTAAAATTTAATTAAAATAAAATCAAATTAATAATTATCAAAAAAAAAATAAAGAAAATTAATAAAGGAGTAAATAATGCGAAAAGTTGCTATAATAGGTATAGGGATAACACCCTTTAAAGCAAGGTATCTTGATAGGACTTACTTTGAATTAGCTTTTGATGCTACAAAAATAGCACTAGAAGATGCCAATAAAAATGGGGCTGAAATCACGCATAAAGATCTTCAATCAACTGTTTATGGGATATATAATGAACTTTTTGAACGTCAATTTATGCCAGATATTTTTACTAATTCATATCTAGGTATGAACAATAAACCAGGTACTAGAATTGCCTCAGGTGGAGCTACTGGTGGATATACAGTTCGAATGGCATATGCAGAAGTTGCATCGGGATTATCTGATTTATGCCTCTGTATAGGTCTTGAAAAATGCAATGATTGTTATGACGAACAAACGGGTGTGACGACCCCAGAAGTTTTAAATGCTATTGCTTATTCCGCTGATATGACTTATGAATATCCCATGGGAATGATGGCAGCAAGTTCATATGTATCGATGGTCAATGCGCATTATGAAGAATTTGGTAATCCCACTGAAGAGCAAATGGCCTATGTGAGCGTTAAAAACCACGAAAATGCTATCAAAAATCCAAAAGCACAATCTCCAATGAAGATAACTGTTGAGGATGTCATGAATTCGAGAATAATTTGTTACCCTTTCAAATTATTAGATTGTTGTTTATATTCTGAAGCATCTGCTGCGCTGATTCTAGCAAGTGAGGAAAAAGTAAAAGAATTAAAGGTAGAAAAGCCAATTTGGATCACTGGTGTAGCTGCTGCAAATACCGATTGCTTTATAGGAAATAGAGAAGATATGGGGCGCTTATACTCAAACATTTTTGCGGCAAAAGCAGCTTATAAAATGGCAGGATTAGACTATAATAAAATAAAAACACAAATAGACTTAGCAGAGTTACACGATGCATTTAGTGGACAAGAAGTTATTAGTTATGAAGAACTTGGTTTTGTTCCTTTTGGGGAAGGAGGTCCATGGATTGAAAGTTCATTTGAAAAGCAAGGTGAGGGTCCATGGTTAGAAGGAGAATTACCCTGTTGTCCTTCTGGAGGATTAATAGGTTGTGGGCATGCAGTAGGTGCAACGGGGATAATGAGTACAGGAGAAGCTGCTCTTCAATTAAGGGTTGAAGCAGGAGATCATCAAGTTACAATAGAAAAAGGTCGAGCAATTTCACATTCAATCGGAGGGCCTGGAGCAGCATATGCGGCTGTTATTGTAATGACAAATGAGGAGGGACGAAAAAAATTATGAATGAAGAATTTCAGAACCATCAAATAAGAGATATAATAAAGATCAACTATAAATATACAATGGGAGGGCAATCCAAATTTTTTATTGAGTTAATGAAGAATAAGAAGTTATTGGGTACAAAATGTACCAAATGTGGTAAAACATGGATGCCTCCAAGAATTAATTGTTCTGATTGTTACACTACTGCAGATTGGGTAGAACTTAAACAGACTGGAACAATAGAGGTTAGCACCATAGTGTGGTATACTACTTCAGCTTTTATCAAAGCAATACCTTATGGAATAGGATTTATAAAACTTGATAATGCGGAAACTGCTTTACTTCAAGGAATATTCTCTGAGAATTTAGTTCCTTCTAAAATAAAGAAGGGTAAAAAGGTTAGAGCAGTATTTAACAGAGAAAGAGAAGGTAAAATGACTGATTTCTTCTTTGTTCCAGAGGATGAATATAAAAGTTGGATATCAAAACCTGAATTTGAAGGAGGTAGACAATAATGGGAAAGACTAAAGAAAACTTAAGCAAGATTATACAAAAATTAAATACGATTCCAAAAGCTCAAGAAGTTTTTGTAACTAATATTGCAGGAAAAGACGTAGATTGGGAAATGTCTTTTCAATTTAAACTGAATAATGAAGATCCTTTTTTCTTAGAAATTAAAAATCGTAAGGCTATACTGACTGAAGGTATAAAGTCAGATGCTATAATCGTATTGTCTGGACAATCTGATGCTCTCATGAATATTTGTAAGGGAAAAGGAGATTTTACTCATGCAATCTCAAGGGAACATATAACTGTTGAAAAAGGAAAAGTAATGGATGTCATCCGTCTTACAAGAGCAATTACTATTGTACTAAAAATTAAATAAAAAAATTTCTACTACATTTTTATTTTTCTTAAATTTGGGAATATTTAACCTAAAAATGGAAAAATTAACTTAAAAAACTATCTTTGAGCGCTTTTTGATGAGGAAATAATATGATCAGGAGACCAATCCAAACTTTGATGTTCAAAATATTGTTTATAGAGTTTTCCATATTTACCACTCATTGCAAGTAAAGATTCATGAGTTCCTTCTTCAATAATTTTCCCTTTTTCCATTACAATAATGCGATCTGCATTTAAAATAGTTGATAATCTATGAGCGATTACAATTGCTGTCCTATTAAATAATAAAACTTCAAGAGCTTCTTGAATTATTGCTTCTGTATATGCATCTACACTTGAAGTTGCTTCGTCTAGAATAAGAATTTTAGGATCCATTAAAAGCGCTCGAGCAAAACTTATTAGTTGTCTTTGCCCAGCTGAGAGACCTCTTCCTCTTTCCCCAATATGCGTTTGTAATCCTTCTGGTAAGTACTCTATTAATTCTTCAGCGTGTACTGTCCTAATGGCTTTCCAGAGATCTTCTTCTGAAGCATCTTTTCTTCCATAGCGGATGTTTTCTTCTATTGTACCTGAAAATAAAAATACATCTTGGTGAACCATCCCGATATTTCTACGATATGAATCCAATTTTATATCTCTAATATCAATCCCGTCAATTTTAATAGATCCTGCTTGGAATTCATAATAACGGGATAAGAGATTCACTAAACTTGATTTTCCTGCTCCAGTATGACCTACTATAGCAAGTTTTTCTCCTCTTCTTATATTAAGGCTTAAATCTCTAAATACCCATTCACCATTTCTGTAAGAGAAATCCACATTCTCAAAGATAATATCTCCCTCCAATTTATTTATTTCAAAAGCTTTTGAATTTTGTTTTACTTTTGGCTCTGAATCAAGAATGTCTAATATGCGTTCATATGCTGCCATACCAGCGCTTAATTGAGGGAAAAAAAGAGCAACTACCATGATTGGGCGGAAAAATCTTTGAAGATATAAGATAAACATAAAGATCGTTCCTGGATTAGTATATCCAATGAATACAAATTGGCTACCAATAAACACTATTATAATTAATGTGATTCCGGCTATAGTTTCTAATAATGGTCTCCACATATGAGTTGTTCCTGTTAACTTAAATCCTGTTTTAAAATATTCCTTATTTACATGATCAAATTGTTCAGAAACTATAGCTTCTTGTCCATAACTTTTACATACTTGTATCCCCTCAATTGATTCTACCATTGCAGCATTGATATTCCCTATTGATCTCCTATAAGCTCTACTTACAATACGAGCTAATCTCCTCAAAGAAAACATCAATATAATTATAATTGGTATGGAAGCTAAAGTAATTAAAGCCAGCGTTACGTTTAACCATAAAAGAATTCCAAAGGTCAAGATGCTTATAAGAAAACTACCCACTGTATCAGTTATTAAGATTGTTGTATTTCCAAAATCTAGTGCATCATTTGAGACTCTTGAATTTAATCTACCACTTTCATGTTTATCAAAAAAACTCATGTCTTGTTCTTGTAATTTATCAAAAATATCCATCCGGAGTTTATCAAGAAAAAAAGGTGCAAATTTACCAATTTCTCTTCTTTGAAGGAAAAACATTATCCAGATGATTACTGATAAAATCAGATAAGCTATTCCCGCCACAAATGTTAACAACATATTTGGATTTATCCTAGTTAATTCATCGATAACAAATCCAACTAATAGAGGACTAATAATTTCAGCAACAGTTGATACTAATACAAATAAAGAAATTAGAATAATATTTTTTTTAAACGGGGCAACTCGTTTTATATATCTAATAAAAAGTTCACGATCTGAATATTTTCTTATTGTTTGCTCACTAAATATTCCAGAATATATTCCCATTTTAATACTCTAATTTTTTTTTTTTTTAATTCTTAATTCTGGTAAGACTAGATGCTTACCAAAAATACGTCGATAATCCTCAGAACTTACTAGTAGTTCATTATGACTACCTTCAGCTACAATACTTCCATGCTTTAAAACTATTATTTTATCTGAAGTCCTTATTGTGTGTAAACGATGAGTAATTATTATAGTAGTTCTATCTCTCAAAACATTTTCCATAGCAATACCTATTTTTTCTTCAGTTTCACTATCTATTGCTGAAACAGAATCATCAAAGATAAGGATTTCAGGATCTGTTAAAAATGCTCGAGCAATAGCAACTCTTTGTTTTTCTCCTCCCGAGAGCCGTGTTCCTCTTTCTCCTACGATAGTATTATATTTTTCGGGAAACTCTTGTACAAATTCATCAACTTGAGCAAGACTAGCAACATTAATTATCTCTTTTTGTGTTGCTTTTTGCTTGCCAAAAGCAATATTTTCATTAATTGTGCGTGAAAATAAATAAATATCTTGTTCTATATATCCTATATGCTTTCTTAATATCTGAAGAGGATATTCTCGGATATCTATTCCATCTATTAATATTGTTCCTTTCTGCGGTTCATAAAGACGCAAAAGTAACTTTATTAAAGTTGTTTTTCCACAGCCTGTAGGGCCCACTAGTGCAACTCTTTGGTTTGGTTCAATTACGAAAGAAATATTTTTAAGAATCGGAGAATTTGAATTATTTCCATTCAAATAGGCGAATGAAACGTCCTTTAATTCAATTCTTCCTTTGAGATTTTTAGGCCAATTACTGACTTTATCAATGATATGTTCACTCTCTTCTATGGAAAGAGCATTAAATACGCGAGAACAAGCTGCAACACCACTCATCATATCATTTGTTGCCCAGAAAATCGTATTTGTAGGATCGATAAGTGTTAATAACAGTAAATTTATTGCTGCTAGATCACCAATACTTAGTGTATTTTGGAAAACAAAAATGCAACTGACTAAAAATACAATTCCAATAACGAAATATAAAATTAATAATGGATAATATTTAGATTGAACTTTTGTCTCTCCAATCCAATTATCTCTAAACGCATAAACTGCTTTACTAAACTTTTTTCGTTCCACTTTTTCAGCTATGAAAGACCTAACAACAGCAGCACCGGTTATGCTATCTTGTAAGACTACAGCTAAGTTTGAGTGTTTTAATAACCTTGCAGATGCATATGGAGAAATTTTTTTTCGATAATATAAAATAGAATAAACGTATAAAATAATAAAAGGTATAGAAATTAAAGCTAGTCTAAAATCAAGGACGCTAAATAATAAAAATACTGTTATCACTACTTGAAAGAATGGATATATATAAAAACTTCCATGAGAGACCATTGTATTTACAATACGCAAATCATTAGTTGCAAGAGCTTGTAGATCTCCAGTTCGAGCATTATCATAATATCTCAATGGTTTTAATTGTATTGTGTCAAAAAACTCTTTCCTCATATTTTGCTCTGTTTTCAATCCAAGATAATGTCCTGCCATCATGGTAATATAATCCATAACGTTTCGAAAAAGATAAAGTGAAAGACCTATAGAAACCATTATTATTAAATTATTCACATCTTGAATTGTTAGTAAATTGTCAATGATATCTCCAATTACAACTGGGATGAGAGTTCTTGTGAATGTAAGAATAATTATCCCTATTATGACGCAAAATACTAAATATTTTTGCCTATATAGATGGGATAGGAACCATTTTTTATAATTCTTATAATTCTTAACATCTAAATTCATAACATTCCTTTAATCTTTTTATTACAAACTCCTTGATAAATCAAAATTTCCACATGAATTCTAATATTGTATATTTTCTAAATCTTTTTTTTTATCTTCACTAATTAATATAAAAGAATTAAGATGTAGTGATTACGGCTTTAAAAATTGATATTTTCATTTTTCATTAAATCAATATTTAAAATCTTAAATCAAGAAGAAAAACTTATATTTTCAACTTGCCAATAGAAATATTTATATATCTACTTAAGAATTTAAATCTCATTAGAATTTATCCAAAAACAAATTATGTAATTATTATTAAAAAAAATTCAAAAATATGAGGTATAAAGAATGAAAAGAGAAATGGCCGTAATTGGAATGGTGGTTTGTCTAGCAGTAGGGCTGCTAGGAGGCTGGTTTATACCTTCCCCTTTTATTGGGGGTGGACGAGGTCCATCTTTATTATCGATTATTAAAAATAGAGGTTATATTATTATAGGAACAAGTGCAGATTATGCGCCATTTGAGTATGTGAACACTTCTGCTATTCCACCTGAAATTATAGGTTTTGACGTGGATTTATGTAGTTGGATTGCGGATGAAATTGGTGTCACAATTCAATGGAGTGACAGAAATTTTGGTGGATTAATTGCTGCATGTGCCGCAGGTAAGGTTGATATGGTGGCCGCAGCAATGACATATACTGTAAATCGCTCTACTTACCTTGCCGCTTCTAGTACCTACATTACAGTAGGTCAAGCTGTTATCGTAAAAAATTCTTCATCACTTACAATTTCAAGTTTATCGGATCTTGACGGTACTGATACAGGTGTACAAGCCGGTACTACACTTTATGACGATTTAGTTGCTGCTGGAGTCACAACTATCACAACACATATAACGGTTGATGCATTAATGCTAGATTTGATTGGTGGAGGAGTTGAAGCAGCATATATTGATGAACCAGTTTTTCTTGTATGGTCAAAAACATACGGTCTCAAAATGATACTTCAAACTGGGACTGAAGAATTTGTATTATGGACCAGATACGGGGAACCAGAACTACTTTATGAGATTAATAACGTTATTCTTGACAGCTTTATAGACGGAAGAATGTATGCTAATGTCGAAAAATGGTTAAATATTACAGCAACATAATTGAAAGTTTAAAATTTATAAAACTTTTTTTTTTAAATTCATCTCTCGCTCAAAATAAGCTTACATCTCTATATCAATTCATTTGATTTTAAAGTCTATTAAATAAGTAATTTATCATAAACTTGTAGATATCCCAAATAATAAAAAATATATTTCCTTAGTGGGTGATAATCATGTTTTTTCAAATAAGTTTAGAATATATCGCTTTAGTTATAGAAAATAACCAATGGATTTTTGCCTCAATTATCACATTTGTAATTGGAATTTTCTATATGAAACGATGTGCAAAGAAAAAGAAAACAGATTTTAGGAAAGAGTGGGATATATCAATCAAACCAGCCTTTATAGTAAATTTGATCTTGTTTTTAGTAAATATAGTGACTAATTTTTTGCTAAATTATTATTTTATTGATAATATAGTTCTTCTAATACGAATTTTCATTTATATTGAAATTTACATTGTTCTTGATGTTTTTATTGGTTCTCTAGTAATTGCTAAATTTTATAAAAAAAAATTGGGAGAAGCATTTGATTTTAATATCAAAATTCAACTAATTCTTTTCATATCTGCTCTTATTTTAGCTGTATTAATTATTTTTATTTCAATCCCACCTTACATTTTTTTATTTATTATCATAGTTGGATTAACCAATACTTTAGTTCTCACTGCTTTAGGGTTAATTTGGGGATTTTTTATTGGTATCATTTTAGCAATTATGCGAGTTTATGGTGGTGTAGAACTTCGTTGGTTAGCAACTGGTTATGAGAAGTTATTTCGGGGAGTTCCACTTCTGGTTTTAATCTATCTCTTTGCATACGGAACTATTCTGCCACCACTTGAGAGTATAGTTTTTGCATTAGCACTCCGTAGTGGAGCTTATCAATCTCAAATTTTCCGTGGTGCTATGTTATCCGTGAGCCCTGGACAAATGGATGCTGCTTATACAATAGGGATGAATAGATTTCAGGCTTTTCGACATATTTTGATGCCCCAAGCATTACGCCTAGCAATACCGAGCTGGTCTAACGAATATGCAGTGGTCCTCAAGGATACAGCCTTTGCGTATGAGGTTGGAGTCATCGAAATGACTAGGGCAGCTTATTACGTATCTGTAAGTTATAAAGAGCTTTTTTCTTTATCATTGGGTGTTGCTGCAATTATTTATTTTCTCTTTACTTATCCTATTATAAAATTAATTGGTGAACGACAAACAAAAAAACTAAAAAAATTAGGAATGGGAGGTGGCTAAACATAAGTCTACCTGTGTTAAGAGTTGTTGATTTATGGAAATCATATGAGGATCTTGAGGTTCTTAAAGGTGTTTCTTTTGATGTAAATGAAGGGGAAGTTAAAGTTGTTTTTGGACCAAGTGGCTCTGGTAAAAGTACGCTACTTCGGTGCATTAATATGCTTAATCCTCCAGAAAAAGGTGAAGTATACCTCCGTGGACAGAATATTATGGATCCAGATGTCAATATTAATGCAATGCGAGCTAGAATTGGAATGGTTTTCCAGCATTTTAATTTATTTGCCCACCTTAAAGCAATAGATAATGTCAGTATTGGACTACACCGTGTTAAAGGTTTGTCAAAGGAAGAAGCCCGAGAAAAAGCTTATGAGACATTAAAAAGTGTGAAAATGACAAAATGGGCAGATCATTATCCTGCCGAATTATCAGGTGGTCAACAGCAACGTGTAGGTATAGCGCGTGCTTTGGCTATGGAACCAGATGTAATCTTGTTTGATGAACCGACTTCTGCATTAGATCCAGAATTGATTGGTGAAGTACTTCAAGTAATGTTACAGATTGCAAAATCAGGCACAACAATGGTAGTTGTAACTCACGAGATGGGATTTGCTAGAGCTGTAGCATCGGAAATGATTTTTCTTGGAGATGGTATAATTATAGAACGTGGAACCCCAAAACATTTCTTTGAATCACCCAAATCTGAACGAGTCAAAACGTTTCTCAAGCAGCTTGAAATGTTGTATGGAAGTCATGAAGAACTTTTAAAAATGTCAAAGAAGGAGGTATAATAATGATATTTCAAACCCAGCTGAACATATTTGAACAATTGCTAGCTATTTTGGAAAATTGGGATTTACTTCTCTCAGGTTTAATCATGACATTGTGGTTATACTTATGGGCACTTTTAATAGGTTTTTTCCTGGGTCTTATTTTTGCGATTCTCCGTCAGTATGGTGGAATAATTCTTTCGCGTATTGCAACGGGTTATATCGAGATTATTCGTGGTACACCTTTGCTCGCACAATTGTTATTATTATACAATCTTCCAATTGGAATAGAAATCCCGTGGAGCCTAAGTATTAACATCACAGCTCGGGCTTCTGTCAGTTTGATAAGCAATCGAACTTTCATTGCTATTATCGCATTAGGTCTTAATAGTTCAGCTTACCAAGCAGAATATCTTCGGGGGGCTATTATGTCTATTGGAACAGAGCAATTAATTGCAGCCCAATCTTTAGGGATGTCTCGTTTTGGTGGTATTAGGCGTGTGATTTTACCACAAGCTTTGCGTCGTGCTATTCCTGCTTGGTCAAATGAAGCAGTATATCTTCCGAAATATACCGTTGCGGTATATTTTATAGCAGTTTTAGACCTCTTTGCTCGAGCGTATGTTATAAGTTTTGCTACATTTGCGATAATTCTTACATATGTTATTGTGGGTATTATTTTTTTAATTATAATTACTTTTATCTCAAAACTTTTAGATATTTTATACAAGCGAACAGCGATCCCTGGATTATGACTTTTCCATGTATTTTTAATAATCCCTGTTCTTCCTTTATTTTAATTTAATTTTTATTATCATGTGTATTTAATTTAATGAAACATTATTGAGATTTAACAAATCATTAAATACATGATGAAATTGAGGATCATTGATTTACGTTCTGATACAGTAACTAAACCAAGCCCAGAAATGTGGGAAATGCTTAGGTTATTAAAAAATTCTGATCTCGGAGATGATGTCGAAGGGGAAGATCCAACTGTAAATGAATTGGAAGAAAAAGCAGCTAGAATTATTGGCAAGGAAGCAGCATTATTTGTGACTTCTGGAACACAAGGCAATTTAGTGGCACTTCTTTCTCAAACTAAGCCTGGTGATGAAATTCTTTTAGAAGAATTAAGTCACATTTACAAAAACGAAGTAGGGAGTGCAGCTCGAATTGGAGGATTAATGATAAGAACTTACCCCTCAAATAATGGTATTCCCTCATTTGGTCAACTTCAATCATTTATTCGTGATAAGGAGGATATCCATGAGCCATTTACAACCCTATTTTCTGTAGAAAATACTCATAATTACCATGGAGGAGTTATTATACCCCCCGTAAAATTTAAAGACATGAGAAATTTCTCAGACAACAATAATTTAAAATTACACTTGGATGGAGCCAGGATATTCAATGCAGCAGTTAGTCTTGGAATTTCTGTTACAGAATTCACTAAACATGTCGATAGTATCATGTTTTGTTTATCGAAAGGTTTATCATGCCCTGTTGGTTCAATTGTTGCGGGTTCAAAAGAATTCATTACCGCAGCTAGAAAATATCGGAAAATGCTTGGCGGGGGAATGCGGCAAGCTGGGATAGTTGCATCTTTTGGATTAATTGCTCTTGAAACAAATTGGATTAATAGACTTGCGGAGGATCATAAAAACGCTAAGTTACTTGCTGAAGGTATTCAATCTTACGATTTACCAATAAAAATAAATAAACCAGAGACCAATATTGTTATTATTGAACTTCTTCAAAAAACTCGGATATTTAAAATAGTAAATCAGCTTGGAAAAGAAGGTATATTATCTTTCAATATTAGTAAAGAAAAAATTAGATTTGTAACTCATTATGGTATAAATGAAGATGATATTCAGTTTTCTGTGCAAAAAATAGGTGATACTCTGGGTAAATTATTAAATAATAAATGAAATAAAACTAAATTTTTGTTTTTCCTATATTTTTAAATAAAGAAAAAAAAAAAATTTTAATCCTTCCTTAACCCTAAATCTTTGGCATCATCTTCAATTGGATCATAATATTCAATGTCCATCAATCCCCCCTGTATTTTTTCTGCCCAGTGCACTCTTATTGGCATTCCTATGTAAGCATCTTTAAATTCAACATTAGGAGCTAATTGTGCTGGATATGATGTATCTGCTCCATCTAATTGAGCACAAACTATTGGACGTTCCAAAACTTCTCCAGTTTCGGGATCCTTTAAATAAGTAATAGTATATGAAGCAACTTTCCCTGTTTCACGTAAATCAACCCAGCGATCAGGTTTAACCATACATTTACCACATACAAGTCTAGGAGGAAAAAATATTCTATTACAGCTTGAACATTGGAGTCCTACTAGTTTTTTTTGTTTTAATTTTTCTAGGAAGGGTTTCATGTGAGTAATATTAAATTTGTAGTTATAATTAGATAAATACCAATTTGCTGGCATTGTTCGCGTCCTTACATAATCCTTTTTAATATATTCCATTGACTTTCTTAACGTTCTTTTAGACATTTTACATTACCTCCATTTTTTATTTAAGTTTTCTAGCTGGTTCATCAGCCATTACCATCATGGTAACAAAATTAACATATCCACCCCAACCATGCCCTAGTGATGTATGTACAGTCTTTGGAACTTGATTACTAGCCTTTCCCATTATCTGCAAGGCAGCAACTGCGGGTCTTTCCATTGCTGATGCTCCTATCGCATTAGTGGAATTAACACCTCCAGAGCAACATATTGGTAATTCACCATTTAAGGCTGTTACTCCGGTTTCATACATTTCTGAAGCTGTATTTTCCTCGAATAGACCCAATTTTTCAACCCACATAAGTTCTTGATTAGGAAATGGGGCGTATACTTCGGCATAATCTATTTCCTTCCTTGGAAAAGAAATACCTGCTTGTTTAAATGCCAAATCAGAAGTTATTTGAGCTCCAAGTTGCTCAGAAAGATCTAATTGTGCTGAACCACTGCCATCATAGCCAATAAGAGCAGTTTCATTTGCAACACTGCCTACACCATTAACATATACAGGAATATCACACAGATCTTTAGCTTTCTCCTCAGTTGTAAACAATATCGCACACGCTCCATCGGAGGCAGGGCAAACCATTCCATATCTTAAAGGATATGAAATATAAGGAGTATCAAGCACTTCTTCAATTGTAAGGTCAGGCATCTTAAGGTGAGCCCACCATGTTTTTGCGGCATTGTGTCTATTCTGAACTACAACTCTAGCTAAATCTTCTTCGGTTATTTTACTTTTTCGCATGTAATTTACCGCTTGATAAGAGGCAATTCCTATCGCAGCTCCACCAGATAAAAGGAGTGTTAGCTGTTCATAAGGAATTCCTAATGAGTTTAATACTGAAATTTCGCCATATCCAACACTAGCAAGTCCTGTAGCTGTGTCACCTTGGCTTTGTTGTTCAAAAGCAATTGCTAATACTGTATCAATGCCTTGTAACTCTGCAGTGACAGTATAATATCCCGCTATAGCTACAGATCCTCCTGTAGTGCCTCCTGTTGTTACTCTCATTAAAGGTTTATTCCTAGCTCCCATCCAATCAGTCATCCATAATTCTGGAATGTTTGATCCTTCAAATGCGGGCATATTTCCATTCACAAACGCATCAATATCATTTATTTCAATACTAGGTACTTTTTTTAAACAATCTTCGATTGCTTCGCTTATCAATTCTGGCATGCTTACATCAGAGCGCTTTGAGGCATGTTCACTAAAACCTGCGCTTGCTATACATACTTGTCTTCCCATTTTTATTCAGCTCCCTCCAATACATATAATATATTATTCTGAGCGCACATTCCAATTTGACCTGAAGCAATCGCTCTTTTCGCATCTTTAATTTGATATGCTTTTGCTTCCCCTTTTAATTGTTTGGCAGCTTCGATAATCCTTATTAAACCTGTAGCACACGGTGGATTTCCTCCTAAAGCCCCTCCAGAAGGATTAATAGGGAAATCTCCTTTAATTTCTGTGTTTAACTCAGAACCTTTACCTTTCTCAGCAAATCCTAAGGCTTCAGTAAAAATTAGTTCTTCATGTGCAAATGCTTCAAATAATTCAGCTAAATCAATTTGATTTTTTGGATCCTTTATTCCAGCAGCTTTAAACGCCATTTTACTAGCCAAATCCATAGAGCTACTTGTAGTTAAATCTCGATCACCTAGATAATAAGTTTCTTGATTAAAACCTACACCAGTAATCCAAACAGGATTGTCAGTAATTTTTTTTGCTTGTTTTTCAGGAGCTAGTAATAGCGCAGCCATACCATCACAGGGTTGAGCTACCATTAAATCTGTTACTGGATCAGAATATAACTCAGATTCTAATACTTCATTTACAGTTATATTAGGATTTTGTGATTCTTCTAATGCTAAAGGGTTTTTAGCAGCATTTTTTCTGTTTTTTACAGCTACTTCTGCTATCTCTTCAGTGGATACTCCATATTTTTCCATGTATGCTCTCATTTGAAAACCAGCAGATGTAACATCATTAACATACGTATTTGGTCGTTCCCATGTTGGATCCGTTTCATATAAACGAGTAGAATGATAAGGAAAAGAAGATACCATACTTCCGCCCCATACAACTGCTAGTTTATGATTTCCTGATAAAATACGCATTAATCCGTATAAAACGGCATGTGCTCCATCCATTTCTACTTTTGATTCATCTACAAGATAACCTCCTCCTGGTTCTACAGTTAATGAATTTGAGATAGTCCTTCCATCATAGTAATCATTTGTAGCAGAAATGACTGTTGTTATATCTTTCTTTTTTAACCCAGCACTATCTAAAGCTCCTCTTACAGCTTCAAATACCATTTCATATCTTCCATAATTTGCATCAGAATATAATTTAACTTGATTATATCCTACTATTGCTACTTTTTGCATCTCGTTTTTCACCCCCTATACTCTAATGAAACCCTTTATATCAGAAGGGTCTCCCTTAGTTTTTTCTTCCCATAGGATCTTCACTTTCATTCCCATGGTCACTTCTTCTGGTTCAATATCCAATAACCGATAGATTATTACTGTATTGCTCCCATCTATTTGCACCATCCCTATAATTTGAGGTTTCTTGACCTTTCGACTTGATCTATCATTTATTTTGTAGTATGTAATTGTATAATTTTTAAGTATTCCTGAATCTGGTAAATCTACCCAGTTTTGATCTAAAGGAATCGTTACATTACACTTTCCACATATTTTTCTTGGTGGAACAAAGACATCTCCGCACTTGGGGCATCTATTTCCAATAATTTTCTTATTTTCAAGAGCATCATAGAATCTATCCATATATTGACCCACCCAAAATGCAAATTCTGCCCTTATCAGCCCCTTATTCGCAACAACTATTTTCTCTTCACTCATCTTAATTTTCTTTTATATTAATTTTAATATGATTATTATTATGATTTAAACATTTAAATAATTTTGAAAACATGTAATTCTCTTTATTTCTGACACATCAGTGAATTTATTTTATCCATATTTGGTTTGAGTAAAAATTTCTAAACTAGGTTTCCTATATAAATAACCTTTTTTTTTCTAAGAATATTTAAAAAATTCAACATTACCATTTTAAGAATAAATTTAAATTTTAGGAGTTGATTGGATTGGATAATAAAAAAGGACAAGTTCAATGCGTTAATGATGAAATCCTTGAAAAACTTTCTTTGAAGAATCGTTACAAATTTTTGAATTTTAACTTGATGTCTTATTTACCGAAAGAACAACTTGATTTTCTTAAAAAAGCTCAAAAATTTTTTATTGGGTTTGAAAAAAACAATAATATAACTCATAATGAAGATTTTTATGATTGGATACCTGAGATTGGTAAAGAAGGTTTAATTACGAGGTTACATAAATTTGAATTTCTTAATTTGAATTATGAGCCGCACGGAATGACTACAGAATTTATGAGAACTTTAGCTTGTGATTTTTTTGATCCTCAACTTTGTATGGGGATGGGTGCGAATGTTTTAGCAATTAATCCTTTACTTGTACATAATGAAGATATTGACATTCGCTTAAAAGCACTAAAAGAATTAGTAACGGGGCAAAAAAATGGGTGTATTTGTATCACAGAGCCTGAAAGAGGTTCTGATGCAGTTCATATGCTTACAACTTGCGATCAACAAGAAGATGGAAGCTTTATTGTGAATGGAGAAAAAATTTACCAGACAAATGGACCAAAAGCAGATTGGGCAATAATTTATGCTGTTAGTGAAAAAAATAATGGAAACACAATGGGTCAATTTTTAGTTGATACCTCTTGGGAAGGTTGGAATGTGGAGAGGATTAATATTCCGTGGACACCTAGGATTTTCTTAGGTAAAGAAACTTTTACAAATTTAAAAATCCCACCAGAATATGTTTTAGGTAAACCAGGACAAGGGAGAGAATACCTATTTGAAGGATTGAATATTGAACGGCTAGGAATTGTACTTCTTAATGCATCTGAAGCTTGGAATGCAGTTTCTCATGCAGTTATATATGCGAATATGAGGAAGCAATTTGATCAAGAAATTTTAAAATATCAAGGAGTTGGATTTCCCTTATCAGATTTATGGGCTGAAACTATGAATCTCACTTTATCAGCATTAAACGTATGCCAAATGATTGATAAAAAAGTTGAACAGTTTGGAACCCTGCCAAAAGAATTTAGCTTAGCCTTAGCAGCCACAGCAGCTCAATTAAAATCTATAAGTGCCAAATTAAGTCAGAAAGCAGCATACGAATGTGCTAATCTAATGGGTGGTGCAGGTGTTTGTGATAATACTTTAATGCACGACTTATTAGGAGTAACTAGAATACAAGAAATAGGTGGCGGGACTAGACAAATTCAGCAATATATTATGAGTTTAACATTAAGGCAATTATTTAAATTACTTTAAATATATCTTCTTTTTTTTTAAAAATCATTATTAAATCAGTTTTACATTAATAAAAATGCAAATTCAACCAAAGAGTTAACAAACTTTCATTTTAATTCAAAAAAGAGACACAAATCATTAATTCTCACAAAAAAAATGTCAATTTTTATAAGCTTTCGCGAAGATAGTAAATAATTAATCACTTAATTTTAATGTAAAAAACATCTAAAAAGTATTAAAATAGATGAGTCAACAAATGATCAATGAAAATTTTTGGTTAAAATCCTATGATAAACATGTACCTCATACTTTAACCTATCCAACTGAAGATTTAGGAACTATGCTAACTCAAAGTATGACTAAATATGCTGATAAAGTTGGTTTTTATTTTATGGACCGCACATTCCTATTCAAGGAGATATTAGAATATTCTCAAAAATTAGCAACATGTCTACAGAAAAATGGGTTAACTAAGGGAGATGTACTTGCAATCTGTCTACCTAATTCCCCTCAATACCTGTTTTCTGTATATGCTACATATATAGCAGGGGGAGCTGTCACAGGATTATCCCCATTGTTGAGCCCTGAAGAAATGGTGTATCAGATGAAAGATTCAGGAGCAAAGTTTTTAATTACTATGGATATACTTCATGAAAAAGTTTTTTCGAAAATTTATGATCGCTTAAATGATTTGAAAGTAATAATACCAACAAATATTTCTGAATTTATGGGTTTTGGGGGATTTAAAGTATTTATGGGAAAATTAATAAAGAAAATCCCAAAGGGCAAGATTATCCCTTGGCCAGGGAAAACTGTTATGCCATTTCTAGAAGCATTAGACACTGAAATTGACTTGAAGAAAGTCAATATTGACCCTAAAAAAGATATTGCCTTAATACAATATACTGGAGGCACTACAGGCCTTCCTAAAGGTGTAGAAATTCTCCACACTAATTTAATGGCAAATATTCATCAATTTGATGTCTGGCTAAATAGAGAGAAAGGTAAAGAAATACTTCTCTCCGCTTTTCCCTTTTTTCATGTTGCGGGATTCCTTATAGGACTTTTTTTAAATTATTTAGGAGGAGCACAAATCTTAATAGCAAACCCTAGAGATACTGACCATATAATAAAGGAAATAATTGATAAAAAACCAAGTAGTTTTGGTAACGTCCCAACTCTGTTTCTAATGATTCAAAATAATCCAATGTCAAAAAAAATCCCATCAGATGTATTAGATAATATTTCTGTGTATGTAAGCGGTGCGGCACCCTTTCCACCAGAGGCAATAAAAGAATTTGAAAAACAATTCCATACGGAAAACAAATTTGTCGAAGTTTATGGAATGACTGAAACTGCAGTTGTTATAACTGCGAATCCAATGTACGGTAAGAAAAAAATTGGAACTGTTGGATTGCCTTGGCCAGATACAGTGATTAAACTAATAGATACAGAATCTGGAGCTGAAATAAAAGAGATCGGACAACCAGGTGAAATTTTGATAAAAGGTCCTACAGTTGCTAAACAATATCATAATAAGCCTGAAGCAACAGCTGCAACATTTGACAAAGATGGTTATGTTCACACAGGCGATGTTGGTGTTTTCGATGAAGATGGCTATTTAAAGATTGTAGACCGTACAAAAGATATGCTTATAGTAAGTGGTTTTAAGGTATACAGTGTTCATGTTGAAGAAGTAATGACAAAACATCCTGATATTCAAATTCTCGCTATAATAGGAGTACCTAATCCTGATAGACCTGGAGCAGAAATTGTAAAGGCTGTTATTCAGCTTAAAGAAGGAGTTGAAGCAACCGAAGAAGTTAAAGATAGCATTAAAAAATACGCTGAAGAAAATCTTTCAAAATATGAAGTTCCTAAGATCTGGGATTTCCGGGAAGAACTTCCTTTAACTATGGTGGGTAAAGTATTGAAAAAAGCACTTCGAGAAGAAAAAAAATAATAATATTATTAATTAAACATTTTTTTTATCTAATTTCTTTAAATTGGCTGTAGGCTTAAGTATAAATATTCAATAATCGTTAGATTATTCATATTAAAAATAAAATTTAACTTCAATTATGCAAATACAAGATTTTGAAGATATTATTTATGAAAAGGAAGATAATGGTATATGTACTGCCACCATTTCGAGACCGGATGCAAGAAATGCTGTAACTTACATAAGTTTCTTGGAATTATTTTATGTTTTAGAAGATATGGAAAAAGACAGAAGTTCTAAAGTACTTATTATCACGGGAGATCCTAAAGGTAATGCTTTCACTTCTGGAGGTTATTTTAAACCAGAAATGATGGAAAAAATGAAAAAATATCCTGAAATCGATCTTATGGATATTGCCCAAAAAAAGGTATGCATGAAATTTTGGAACTTTACTAAACCAGTTTTAGCTGCCATTAATGGAATGGCTATTGGAGGAGGTATTACAATGCCTTTAGCATGTGCTGATTTAATTTACATGTCAGAAGATGCATGGTTAGGATTTTTCTTCTCAAGAAATGGGATTATCCCTGAATTCGCTTGTTCATTTCTTTTACCTTTACTTGTCGGTTTTCAAAAAGCAAAAGAAATAATTTATTTTGGTGAAAAAATAACTGCACAGAAAGCACTTGAACTTAATCTTGTGAATAAAGTTCTACCACCAGAAGATTTAATACCATATACGAAAGAACAAGCCTTAAAACTAATACCACCTAAAGGTGCCACTTTATCATTAAAATTGATAAAAAAGACCATGCATGCATATTTTAGAGATATATTAGAAAGAACCTTAGATTTAGAAAATAGAGGATTAAGAAAAACATTTGCTTCAAAAGATTTCAATGAATTTATGAAAGCAGTTAAAGAAAAGAGAGATCCTGTATTTATAGGACGTTAAATAAGATTATTAACGAAGATGAAAAATTTCTCTTTACTTTTTTCTTATTTATTAAAAATATAGTTTAAAATCTATAGTTTTAAAAGTTATCCAATAGAATTATTTTTTATGAATGATAGTATTTATGATAAAAGTAGAGTAGTAGATACTTATCCTGTTATTGTTATTGGAGCTGGACTTGGAGGCCTTGGTGCGGCATGTCAACTTACTTCAGTAGGAAAAAAAGTATTGTTACTAGAAAAACATAATGTCCCAGGTGGTTTTGCCTCTTCATTTGTAAGAGGTAGATTTGAATTTGATAGTGCG
>JBHLNS010000085.1:0-9064 GCA_048941285.1 Promethearchaeota archaeon | reverse complement strand
GGATACTTTTCAATCAATTTAGTCCATCCTCTCATAAAATTTTCAGAGTGTTCATTATAACTTAAAATTTCGACTTTGGCTTTTAATAAAATTCCTCGTAAGACCAACCAAACTGCATTTTTTTCCTGATATTCATCGAATAATAGTGATACTTCACTTGTTTTATTGAGGTTACTTAACCTTTTACTATTTTTACTTAATGATGTGTAAACTAAATCATTATCAAGAACATAACAAATTGGGACTAAATGTGGAAAATTATCTTCTGGATCAATTGTAGCAATACGGGCTACGCGCATTCTATTTAGAAATATTCTTTCATAATCGGTAAAAAGTGATTTCTCAGATATAGAAATACTCACCTCAGCTAAAAAAATCTAATTTATACAAAGAACCATCAGAAAATGGGTATTCTTCATTTTTATATTTTACAATTCGTTTAATAATATTCAAATTATAATGACAAATTTTAAAACAGCTGCAATTTTAGTTCAAATATGCCAACCACAAGTCTAACTGTAAATGAAAGAAAAATACCATTAAAAGATTTTATGCAGGATATGCTTGCAAATATTATTTTGGGTTATCTAAAAACTACCAAGGGATTACCTGAAAATATAGAATATATTAGAATCGAAATTAATTTGTAAATTTTCTTTCTTTTTATTTTAAGTATTCAAAAGGATTTTTGTGAAAAAATATAAAATATATTTATATAAGTAGAAACAACATACTGTTAAAATCATTTTTTTTTTGAAATAAATAATTTAAGTGATAAATATGGGAGAAGAAAAAAACCTGAAAACTAGTCTAATATTTTTCATAGGTTTAGCATTTTTCACTACAGAAATAGCATGGAGTTTATACAACGCCAGAGTGAGCAGATTATTGGAGGATTATTTAGTCTTATTAAGTTTAGTAGGATTATGGATGGCTCTTGATAATCTTATTGGAGTTATTCTTCAACCTATTATGGGATCGATTTCAGATAATACACGTACAAAATTAGGAAGGAGAATACCATATATTATGATTGGAATACCATCAGCAGCAGTATTTTTCATTTTAATTCCAACTCAACAAAATTTACTTCAATTAATCATTTGGATGTTTTTCTTTAGCATATCTATGGGGTTTTATAGATCACAAGCGGTTTCATTGATGCCAGATTTTATTAAACCCGTAAATAGGAGTAAGGGTAATGCAATAATTAATATGATGGGCGGTCTTGGAGGAGTATTAGGATATGGATTAAGCTTAATAGCAGGAATTATAACTTTACAAGGATCATTTATAATAGCTGCCGTCTTAATGGTAGTTTCTCTCTTTGTATTAATATGGAAAGTAAAAGAGAAGGATTCCTATAGTTATCAAGCATTACTAGAGAAAGAACAACTAGAAGGGAGAAAAATTAAAGTAGAAAAGGGAAAACCAGGTTTAATTGAAAGTTTTAGGGATATCTTTAAAGAAAAAGATAAAAGTACTTTGATAATGGGTTTTGCGATTTTCTCTTGGTTTGTCGCATTTCAGGGATTAGCAGCTTTACTTACTATTTATGGTGTTAATGTTTTATTGCAGTCAGACGATTTTTCGGGATTTTTAGCTTTTTTTGTAGCTTTACCTATCATAATCTTTGCATACCCATTTGCTATTATCGCAGGCAAAATTGGAAGGAGAAACGCGATTAAAATAGGATTAATCATAATGATTGCATGTCTAATCATATTGTTCTTTGTAGGATTTATGAGATCTGCGGGATTAATCCCAGCAATAATACTTTTAGTCTTTGCCGGTATAGGTTGGTCTTTTGTAAATGTTAATTCAATTGTAATAATTTGGGAGTTAGCTCCTTCGAGTGAAAAAATAGGAACATATACGGGTATTTATTACTTCTTTAGTTTTTTAGCAGCCATCACAGGACCATATATCTTAGGAGGACTAACTGACTTATTCAATAATCCATTTGTAAGCCCACCTTATTCTCTCGTTTTAAATGGTGCAATATTTTTAATCATAGCATTAGTGTTAATGTTTTTTGTTAAACGCGGAGAAGTTCAATTAACAGAAGAAAAGGAACTAGAAAGAAAAAAAGCAATTCAAGAATTATAACATCTAAAAATTTTTTTTTTTAGAGATTTATGTTTCCAAAAAAAGATAAAGAATTTTATTGAATAGAGTTAGATCTCAATTTTTTTATAGCATCTGTAAAGAATCCAAAATCCCCAATTTCAAGGGTTTTTTGTGATTCCTTAATTCTATTAAAATATTCTTCAATTTGAGAAAATAAAATATTCTTAAACGAGGTAAACTGACTGATTTCATTATAATTTTCATTAATTTCTTTACGATATAGTGAATAAAACATATCCAACGATTTTTCTGCTTCTTCTCTTATGTCATGTTTTATAAATTCCTTGTCAAGAATTGCCACAAAGATTAAATTATATTTATATACTATTATCATCTCCACATCGAGCCCTTTAATATTGATCTCTTCAATTTGTCCTAGATTTTCACCGAATAATCCTAAAGCTCCCACAAAAGACGATAATAAGACAGGATTAATCTTTGTATCCAAAATAAGATCAAGGAGATATTCCCCAGATTCTTTACAAATAACAATACCTTTTAGAAGGTTAAAATTCTCTGTGATAATAATCCCTGTTATTATTATTAGTACTTAAGTAATTAAAGTCTATTTATATTAATAAAATAATCTAATTTATAATTTTAATAATAGGATATATTATCTGGAAATTAGGTTTATAGTCTGATTATCAATTTTATACAGTTTCATAGATTCGTGATCCTATCACATACAAAGAAAAATTAATGTCTATAATCTCTCGAATTATAAGATACTATTATATACTATTTCATTAATAATAATAATTATATTTCCTAAAGAAATAGAGGTGTGATTACTCCAAATGAAAGATAGTTATGTTTTAATATTCTGCATGGTGGTGGGTATGGTTTTAATCATTCTTGCCGTCTTTTTTTTGCTCACATGGGACCCTACATGGATGAATTTTGGTGGGGGTGGTTATATCCCTGCAGGGATGTTGATAGTGGGATTTCCTTTAATTATTGTCTCTCCGATCAAATTCTTTTTAAAACGTAAGAGGAGGAAGCGTAATTATAATAATAATATTATCCAATAAAATAAATCAATGTGAAACCATATGAAAGATAGTAATATTTTAATATATCGTTTGGCACTGAGTGTAATTTTAATCCTTATTGGAATCTACATTCTATTTGGATGGGATCCTCGAATTTTGAGGGGTGGGGGTGGTCTTGGTTATTTGTTACCCATTATGGCTATTGGCGGGGGAATAGTTTTAGGTATAACCTCTCCGATCGATTTTTCAATAAAAAGTGAGAGAAGAAAGAAATTGAATTTGATTTCTCAATCGGATGTAATTAAAATGTTTGAATGTTCTAAATGTGGGACTATGGGTGCTACTTATTTTATAAAACTTGTTAAAGATCAAATTTTAATAAAGCAAAGATGCCCAACCCATGGAGGAAGACTTTTTAGACTTCCTTTAAGGTTAAAAGATCAGAGTATATCCTACTTCCAGAATACTATATTTCTTTGTTTTAAATGTGGGCAAGCAACTACAGAGGCTAATGTGAAATTCTCAGGACCTTGGACCTTAATTAATTTATCTTGTCCTACTCACGGAATTAGCTTACCTCCACACAAAATTTGGGGAACTGTTTACAATGAAGTTATTAAGGACATAAAAACTGCACCACAGTCAACTCACCTACGAGATGTTCTAAGCGAAAAAAAGAAATTTTGCACTAATTGTGGTGAAGAATTTTCAAGTGTGGACCAAATTGCTTGTCAAAAATGTGGTTCAAAACGTTAAAATATATTAGTTAAAAACAATTGCTTTTAAGAATTTTATTTTATTATTACAAGAAAATTGAAAAAGATTATTTTTCTAATAGCTTTCTTATCCTTTTAACTGATTCTTTAAAAGCTTTAGCAGATTTACTCTCAGGGTATTTTAAAATGAAGGGTAAGCCTTCATCGCCTTGTTGGCTAACTTCTATTTCAAAGGGAATCTTACCTAATATAGGAACATTAAAATCAGTACTTGCTTTTTCCGCTCCTCCAGGTGGGTACAAATCTATATATTCTCCACAATGTGGACAATTAAATCCAGACATATTCTCTATTATCCCTAAGATTTTCCTTTCCATCACCATAGCCATTTTAATCGTTTTTCTCGCATCCATTAAGGCAACTTCTTGAGGAGTTGTGACAACTATCACATTTTCATCGGGGATTAATTGTAAAATATCTAAAGTCTCGTCAGAAGTACCAGGAGGTAAATCGCATATTAAATAATCAAGTTCACCCCATTCTGCATCTCCTAAAAACTGTCTTACAGCACTCATCTTCATCGGACCTCTCCAAATTACTGGCTCATCAGGTGTAAGTGTTAAAAATGCCATGCTCATAACTTTAAGTTTTAGAGGGCCATCAATGGGGTAAAATTTCTTAGCTTCAACATCAACTCTTGGTTTTAGTTCTGAACTAATACCCAACATTTTAATAACATTAGGTCCCGTTATATCAACATCAAGAATTCCAACTCTTAATCCTATACTAGCTAAGCTCATAGCAAGATTAATAGCTACTGTGGTTTTGCCAACACCGCCTTTTCCTGAGATTATAACGATTTTATGTTTAATTTTATCCATATTTTTTTTTATGTTTTTAGTCCTATCATCCATCATCATTTCTTTTAAATCAATATCAGGTATTTCTTCTGACATTTTCATAGATCACTTTCTATTTTGGTTTATCTCTTTAAATAGTTAATTTTTAAATTATGAAAGAAATAAATCCCTTTAATTTTAATGCTAATAATTTATGAAGCTTTTATTAGTTTTTATTTATATTTTTAATTTCTAATATTGGTCATTTATAATAAATAAACTAAAGAAATTAATAAATTTCAAAACATTATTCATTACTCGAAAGCGAAGAATAATTAAATATTGAAGGTGTTGTTCAATTCCCGTAAGTAATTTCATGGAGTTATATAAATTCTTACCTAAAACCAATTGTAAAAAGTGTGGGAAACCAACTTGTATGGCTTTCGCATTAGATTTGCTGCAAGGTAAATTAAAAGTCGATGATTGCACCCCACTTTTAGAACCGAAATATAAAAAAGATTATGATAAATTAAAGGAACTATTAGGAACTGAGGAGGGAAAGGAAAAAGAACTTAGAATTGATGTAGATACGGATTTATGTGATGGGTGTGGTATTTGCGTTACTGTATGTCCTGTGAATGCACGGTATTGTCCTCCTACTTTAAGTGGAAAAGCACCAGATTACCCCCCAGAAAAACATCAATTATTCCAAGTTAAAAGCGGGAAATGTGAATTATTAAATTTGGAACACTGTCGGAGAATAGAAGCAGCAGGGCGAGAAAGAGAATGTCGTGTTTGTGAAACTTATTGCCCTCGTGAAGCTGTTAAAATTGATTATGTATAAATTTTAAATTTGTATATGTGTAGAGAATAATGGGTAGTAAACGAGTAATATGTTCGGGTTGCTCGCTTTTATGTGATGATATCATCGTTAGAAGTGATGGATTATACATTGATGAAGTTTTAGGGGCATGTTTGAAAGGAAAAGAGAGATTTGATCAAGTAATAGCAAAAAATCGTATATTAAACCCTCAAGTTCGAAAAAATGGAGTATTAGAGAAAGTATCATTTAATGAAGCTTTAAACAAAGTCATAAATATTATTAAAAACTCCTCTAATCCCCTCTTATATGGATTCTCAACGGTTAGTTGTGAAGCACAGTTAAAAGGAATTGAGCTGGCAGAATTAATTAATGGGTTTATAGATTCTAATTCAGTGATCTGTCAGGGAAGAGTTTTGAATACATCGAAAGAAACTGGGATTACCTTGACTACAATCACAGAAATTATTAATAAGGCTGATTTATTAATTTTATGGGGTGCTAACGCTGCAGAGTCAATTCCACGTTTATTAAACAAGGCTCTTTTTTCTAGGGGAAAATTTAGGATGACTGGAAGAGAAATAAAAACATTAATTGTTATAGATCCTGTAAAAACAGCTTCATTTGGAGTAATGGGTGTAAGAGATGTAGCGCTTCAAATTAAAACAGGAAAAGATATTGATTTAATTCATGTTTTAAAAGAGGAGTGCTGTAAAGCAGACAGTATTCCAAATACTGGAGTTGCAGGTATTGATAAAGATGATCTTAAGAGATTATTACTTCATCTAACTGGAGCTGAGAATGGAGTTATTTTTATAGGTCAAGGACTTTTAAGGCCTCAATCTGGAGAAAATGTTATTAAGGAATTGCTTGAATTAATCCAATTAATAAATGAAAAGCAAGAAAAAGGGCGTATGTCAGTTATCATGTTAGCGGGTCATTATAATATGGCAGGATTTGACCATATTGCCTTATCATCTTTCGGGAAAAACCACAGCTTACAATTCTCAAATAATAGATTAATTGAAACAACCGAAACAATTGTTTCAAAAATTGAAAAAGAAGATTTTGATTGTTCAATAATAATTGGAACCGATCCAGTTTCACATTTTCCCTCTAGACTAAGTAAAAAAATAATGAAAAAACCTTTGATTCTTATTGATAATAAACAATCGGCAACTTCATATATTGCTGACATTATCATCCCATCAGCCATAACTGGGATTGAATGTGGAGGATTAGCATATCGAATTGATCATGTGCCTATTGAATTAAAAAAAATATTGAACCCTCCAAGTAATATTCATAATGATGAGGAAATTCTAAGTAAAATTATTGATTTATTGAAGGAGGTTTGAAAGATATGGAAATGATAGTTAACACCGTAAGAATGGTTGATAACGACCAAGTAAGGGAATATAGTTTTGGAGACAATAATTCTTTGAAAGAAAAATTGGGTATTGGATTCATTAATCCTGATGATTTTAAAAAATACAACATCAATTCAAGTTTGAATCTTAAATTAACAAATAAATCTGGTAGTGTTGTTATTAAACCAAAAGAGGGAAAAGATGTTCCAGCGGGAACAATTATTTTGCCCGTATCCATATGGGCAAATCAGATAACGGAAGTCGAAAACAATGAATTGATTTACAAGAACATAAACGTTTCAATGGAAAGCACTTCAGATCCAGTGCTAAACTTAGAAGATTTATTAAAAGAAATTAAAAAATAAAACAAATTAGGAATCTACGAAATGAATAAATTAATTATCAAAAATGGGTTAGTAGTCGATCCTATTAATAAAATTGAAAACGAAATAAAAGATATTCTTATAGAGTCAGGTAAAATTGTAGAAAAGTTCAGTAATCAAAAAAATGTAAAAGAAATTAATGCAAAAGGAAAAACAGTCATACCCGCAGCTATAGATATACATGTCCATGTAGCATCACAACAAACTAATTGGGCTCGATTATTAGGCACAAGATATGATTCGTTTAAAGAAATTTGGAGTGGTTTAACATTAAAGAATATCGCAAAGAACTATATTTCTAATGGATATACTCTTATTGTTGAAGCAAATGTTTTTCCATCCCTAGCGAAACAAACTATATTTAACTTCAAACAATTACCAGTTATCGATAAAGCAATGTTATTAAACATCAGTAATTTTTGGCCTCTAGAGCTTGAATTTCAGAGAGGAAAAATTGATGAGATGGTTGTATTTCTATCAGATCTTCTATCAAAGACATATGGTTTTGGATTAAAAGTTTATAATCCTTTTGAGAATGAAGCATGGAATTTTAGAGAATTAAAAGATGATATATCACAGCCTGGGAGATTACACAATTTTTCCGCTTTAGATGTCTATGAAAATCTAGTTAAATCTAATGAAAGATTAGGCTTACCTCACTCAATTCATGCCCATATAGCAGGATATGAAACTGAAGTTGGTAAAAATAATCTTTTCACTATATTAGATAAGGTGAACTCTTTAAACCTCAAAGCTAATCAAAAGAATGATTTAAAAGTAAAAAGGAGCCAAATATTTCATATTACTCATGCTAATACATATATGCCGGATGGAGATAATAATAAACTCATAGATTTTCTAGATAATAACCAGCATTTTGATATTGATTTAGCATTTATAGGGTTCAATCAAATTAATCCTCTAATAACCTCAGATAGAAGACTAATAAATTCAATGTTAACTGAAGATATTTTAGAGAATTCTCATAAATTGATAAGTTCAGCTATAGAATTCGAAGGGGATTCTTTTGTTTCGATGAGAAATTTCAATAAAAATAATTATCATGATTGTATAATGTGGGCTAATTCTCTTGATTTAGCACTAGGTGTTAAAAATAAATTCCAAGTAAGTTTTAGCTTAAACTTTCCAAATTACGCTAATATCACAGATATTCCTGAAATTGCCACATGGTTATTGAGCTCTGAGTCTCGACAGAATTTCATGAAAGGAATGAATAGTGAATTTATAAAAAATAATTCTCTTCAACATAATAAAAGAGTTTTAGAATTTTCAGAATTTGTTGCTATAACCAGATCTAGTCCAGCTAAATCACTAGGGTTAGGAAATATTAAAGGAAGTCTAGGTATTGGTGCAGATGGAGATGTTAATATCTTAAATATAAAAATTGATGAATTAGACGTTTCAAAGGAACCACATCATATCAAAAAAGCCTTATCCAATTTGGAATACGTTATTAAAGAAGGGAATATTCTTAAAAATGGATTAAACATAAATTTAGATGTAGATGGCTCAATTTTTTGGTCAAATGGTAGTTTTAAAGCTGAAGAGAAAGAATTTATTTTAACTAAGAAGAAAGAATTTTATCAAAAATATTCGTCAATTTTTTACGATTCATTAAAGATTTCTATTGATGAAAATTCTTTAAGGAAAATCGAATAGAATTTTAAAATAATAATTGGTTTTTCATTTTACTTTTTTTAAATTATAATCCTTAAAGTTATTATTTCTGTAATTTTCATTATGTATATTATCAATTATAGAATTTAGTTAATTTAATATGGATTATACAA
>JBHLNS010000084.1:0-9212 GCA_048941285.1 Promethearchaeota archaeon | reverse complement strand
ATTATTGTTGCTCGTGATGCAGTGGATGAATTAGTTGAT
The DNA here is from genome assembly GCA_048941285.1 of Promethearchaeota archaeon. GTDB lineage: Archaea > Asgardarchaeota > Lokiarchaeia > Sigyniarchaeales > SOKP01 > Loki-b32. The sequence continues at coordinate 9,173 of JBHLNS010000084.1, read as the reverse complement.
TGGATGGGTCAATCAGCAACTAAAATCACAAAAACTGCTTTATCATTAACAAAGCACGCCAAAAGAAAGAAAGTAACCCGGGACGACATCCTTTTAGCTATTAAATACTTCTAAATAATAGCACAATATACTAAATCTATCTTTTCTTTTTTTTTATATTACTTTTTCTTAATCAAGTCAGATATTTATCGTAATTAGAGGGTAATGCAAATGGAAATATTAAAAAATTATCCAAATAACATAATTTACAATAAATAATTTGTGATAAAAATTGGATATTGAAGATAAGATTGACCAATATTTAAAAATTAAACGTGCCATGGCACCCGCAGTTAATCCTAAGGAAAGTGCTCTTATAATTATTGATATGCAAAATTATCAAGTGAAAGAAACGTCGCCTATAGTAGAATGGGCTGAAAATTCAGTCCCGGGTTTATATCAATATTTTATCGATCAAATAAAGGATGTGGTAAATCCAAATATCATTCAAATAGTAGAATTCTTTCGAGCAAATAAAATCCCGATATTTTATACTAAATTCGCTTGCTATAGAAATGATCGTAAAGATTATTCCAATAATATACGTGTTATTAATGAGTTGTCCGAAAAGATGATCGGTAAATACATTTTTCCATCCGTTCAAGATCCTCTTGCTAATATTATACCTGAGCTTAAACCGGAAGAAGAAGATATCATTATTATTAAAACTACCAATGGAACATTTAGTTCAACAGATCTAGAACATCAATTAAGAAACTTAAATGTGAATACAGTAATAATTGTTGGAGTAGTTTCTCATATTTGTGTTGAGAATACTGCAAGAATTGCTTTTGATTTAGGATTCAACGTTTTTCTAGTAGGTGACGCCTGTGCAGGATGGTCTCCGTCTCTACATAGTGCTGCCTTAAGAGGTATGGAATTATTCTTTGTAAATATTATCTCTACAAAGAAACTCCTCAAAATTTTAAACAAGGAAATTAAAAGGGCTAATAAAGAATAATTTTATTCCTCTCCCCTTGTTATTTTTACTTTTTATAATGAAATTTCATCCTTTAAGTTGATAATCTAACCACCAATCAATTTTTAAAGGATCTCGTTCAAATTTAACAAGTGAAATTGATCTTGTTTGGATATAAAATGGGTTTTCTTCTGTAATCACAATTTCTTTTTTTATTATATCAATAGCTTTTGTTATATCTTCCTTCTGGAGATACATTCCAAGTGTGCAATGCGGAACCCAGGTTAAAGGAGATGTTCCCCCTTCAAAATCCTTAAAAAGACTAAATATTTTCTGTTGAATAATTAAAAGCTCATTAGATGCTTTCGGATTCAAGAAAATTACGCCCTTTTCAACGGGAAAATATCCAATACTACTTACCTGGACTCTAAGAGGTTTATTTTCAACAGAGAAAAGAGATAATCTCTCTTTCGCATATTGAATATTAATATTTTCATAAGTACTTAAAGTAATATGAGGTTTCATTTTTGGATCGTACAGCATAGAACCTATCTTTTCATCTTTAAATTTTTCAAAAATTTGAAGTATCGGGAATGAGCTCTCTTCATCAAATGAAAGTACAATTGCATACGGCATAATTAATATCTTTATAAGACCAAGTAATAAATATTTTGAAAATTTATAAAAATTGAATGAGAGAAGTTTATCCTGATATTTTTTTAATAAAGGAAAAAGGAAGATTAGGTGCGATAAAGCCCCCTGAAAATATCTATGTTTTTGCTGGCTCAGATGGAATTATTTATGATGCCGGGTATGGAACAAGGAGAGCTGTTAAAAAATTAATTAAAGAGTTAAAAGAACTTGAAAATCATTACAAAGTTCAAAATAATGATTTTAAAATCACTCGAATTTTAGTATCTCATTGCCATCCTGATCATTTTAGCGGTTTAAAACGCATTAGAAAGGCTTTAGGTTTAAAGATTGTCTTAACAAAAAAAAGTCAGGAAATTATTAAGGATAAGAAAAGTTTTATGAAGACATTTGAAACAGATGCTTATGAAGATTATTTAAGAATTAGAAAAAAAGCATCTCGTAAAATTATTAATTCTTTAAGGAACGTTGGCTCAAGATTATTTTATCACAGAATATTTGGAGTATCATACATAGAAGATCCTGAAGAAATTATTGAAGATACCACTGAGATCTCAATTAATGGAGAATTATGGAAAATTATTCCCTCTCCGGGGCATGCTATAGACCATATTTCTCTTTACAATGAAGAAAAAGGAATACTATTTTCTGGAGATAACATCTTAAGATCTATAACCACTTGGCTTGGACCTCCTAATTCTGATGTAGCTGAATATATAGACACGATCAAAAAAATCGAAAACTTACCTAATCTTAAGTTAATTCTCTCAGCACATGGAAGTCCTATAGAAAATCCCAAAGAAAGAATAACAGAGATATTAGCACATAGAAAAGAAAGAGAAAACCAAGTCTTGGAAATAATTTATAATAATTCAAAAAATGGAATTTCTCCAAAAGGAATAATTAAAGCTATTTATCCCAATAATAGCAGATTTCTTCATCAAGTAGCTAGAGGTTGGGTTGTATTAACATTAAAAATGCTCGAAAATAAGAACCTTATAAGACGTATAGACTCTAAAAAAGAGATCTTATTTTTTCCTATAAATGATGAGTAATTATCTAATTTGCTACAAATCTAAGGAATTTTTTAACTTATTCTTAAATTAATAATTAGCTTCAATTAGGTAAAAATCGTCTTAATATTATAAAAATCTTACAGCGATGTTATTTTTAAAAGGAAATAAACTTCAGTAATTTTAAAGATGAAAGAAGAACTGAAACTATATTTCGATGGATCATTCTTAAAAAAGAACCAGGTTTTATATAGAGAATATCAAAATAATATTTTAAATAGTTGTAAAAGTAAAAATTCATTAGTAGTTTTACCAACCGGGTTAGGAAAAACTATAATTGGTATCTTAATTATTGCAAATCGTCTGAAAAAATATTCAAAAGCTAAAATAATTATTCTTGCACCTACAAGACCATTAGTTTCACAGCATAAAGCTTCATGTGAAAAATTTCTTGATATTGAAGTAAATCGAATTGCCTTATTTACAGGGAAAATCCCTCCAGAAAAAAGAATTTTATTATTTCATAATTCAAACATCATAATTTCTACACCACAAGTTATAAAGAATGATTTAATAAGAGGAAGATATGATTTAGCTCAAGTTTCACTTATTATTTTTGATGAGGCTCATAAAACTAAAGGAAATTACGCATATAATTTTATTTCAGAAGAATATATTAACACGTGCACGGACCCGTTAATATTAGGGCTGACAGCTTCCCCCGGAAAGAATTATGAACACATCCAACTAATCTGTGATAATTTATTTATTGAAAATATAGTTTTTAAGAATTATGAAGATAAAGATGTAAAAGATTACATCCATGATATCGATACTTTTATCCATTTAATAGATTTACCTCTTGAATTGAGAGAATTAAGTACAGTATGGTACAATTTATTTGAAATCTATCTAAAATGGTTTGTTAAAAATAATTTAATTGCTCCAAATAAGCCATACTACTCTAAATTGGATTTTTTAGGCATTGCTCGAGATTTAACACTATCTATACGATATGAAAAAGGGGAGGGTATAGAATTAACTGAAGATGAATATATGGACTCTTTGTATTATAGGTCTCCAAAGATCATTGATATTGTCAAAAGCAACCAATTGGATATCCCTTCTATATATTCTTATTGTTCTAGTTGTATATCAATACTCCATGCTAAAGATTTGTTAGAGACGCAAAATATTTCACTTTTTAAATCATTTTTAGACAAAATTAATTTTAAAGCAAATAAGGATATCTTATCTGCCAAAAGAATAGTGAATTCAGAACATTTTATCCATATAAATTCTGTAATTGAAAGTGTAGATCATACAAAACTTTCCCATCCTAAAATAGAAAAGATTATATCTATTATTAAAGAAGAAATTGAAGAATTTAACAATAAAAAAATACTGATCTTTACACAATTTAGAGAAATGGCAGAATTTCTTAAAAATAAATTAAGAGATGAATTTAGAGAACAACTGAAAATTGAAAAATTCATTGGTCAGGCAAGTAAAATTGATGATAATGGATTTTCTCAAAATATACAAATAGAAATCTTGGAAAGATTTAGAGAAGGATTGATAAATATATTAGTAGCCACGAGTGTCGCAGAAGAAGGTTTAGATATTCCAAATGTAGATGCCATTATTTTTTTTGAACCTGTTCCTTCAGAAATTAGGTTGATTCAAAGACGAGGTAGAACTGGTAGATATGCTCCAGGCAGATGTTATTTACTTATTACCGAAGAGACTGTTGATGTTCCGTTTTTTATTGTCGCTCGGAGAAAAGAAAAATCAATGAACATCGTTCTCTCTGATCCTAAGCAATTGAGAGTAATAAGCTCTTTAGAACGTAAAATAATTCAATTCCCTAGCCAAAAAAATCAATTTTCGGAAATGGATTTAGTTGAAAATTTTAGAGAGAGGAAAAAATTAGAACAACTCCAATTAGCAAATCGATCTATAGAAGAAATTATAACACAATTAGATGATTTCTGTATTAGTGAAAAATACAAGAATCTCAAACAATGTGGTGTGACATTTTATTCAGATGTAATAAAATTTGATGAATATAGCTTAAGAAAAAAAATTATTAAACTGAAATCTGGAAAAAAAATGCAAATCAATGAACAAAAAATTTATTTAAATCAAAATATAAAATCGCTAATTAATATTGTCAAGACATATGGTATGGATGGAACATTAGATTATGAGAAACTTCAAGAACTTGCTCGCGATGAAGAAATAATCGATAATAAATTCCGGATTCATTTTAATCAAGCGTGCTTTCTAGGATATCTTAAAAAATTAGATAATCATGTACATTTTGTCATGGATTATGAATAATCTTTATATATTGAATTAAAAAATGAAATAAATTGAAATTACTAGTTATTTAATCTTTTCATCTTTACTTTTTCTTAAGAAATAAAACGTTATAAGAAGTATTGTAATTATTATGGGTAAAGCGAGTACAGCAGGATTACCACCACTAAAAAGGAATAAATAATATGAAATTGTTACAACTGATGCAAAAAACGCTATAATACTTCCGTATTGGCTAGCAAAATTTTTTAAATGGCGTAACATCATATTCACTTTAAAATTAGTGCTTTTTATGACTTCTAATTCAGTTTCATCTAAATCATCCAGTATTTCTGGATTTTCATAATATATAGCAAATCTAGGATCATATTTCCCATTCAATTCTCCACTACTAATTAGAAATAATAAATGATCTTGGAGATTATGCTTTTTTATTTTTAATTCGTTGTTTAAAAACCCAATCGTTAGATATTCATTTGCTACAGCTTTTAAAGTCATATTTATATATGATTTTAATATTAAACGTTCTAATGCTTTAACTTTTTCAGTTAAAATCTCCGAATATTCATCAATAAATTTGTTGAAATCTTCTAAAATAAATTTTGAAGTTTGTTTAAAACTCTTTGATTGTTTGATAAATTCTTTATTTGCATTATCAATCGATTTAGTAATCTCTTTTATCTCTATATCGATACTTTTTGCTCTTTTTTGGATTAAAATATTACTTCTCTTGAATTCTTTAATTTCTATATTATCTTCTACCTTTCTCTCTAAATTACCAAGTAATTGACTTAAATGAATCTTTTTTCTATTGATAATATTAACCAATTGCTCTCGAAATGACTCACTTTTCATCATATTTACATGATCGTTGACTTTTTGTATTTTACTATTAAAATTATATGAAAATTCATTTTTTGTTTTTACATATAACTCTCTAATTTCAGGGATTAATTTGCTTGATTCATCAGATTTATTAGATAATAATCTTATTTTTTCATCAATTTTATATTGAAATTTTTTCAAATCCTCGTCGATTTTTAGCTTATTGCTTTCAAAATTTTCTTGAATTTTTAAATAATTATCATAGTTATCAGTTTCTTTGAAAACTTTATTAGAATAGGTTTTCAATCCTACGTTTAGAGCATTGAACTGTTGACTGATGAAGCTCTGCATTTCATTAAATATTTCTAAACTTTCTTTTATTGTATTTATTGCCAATTTCTCATTTTCTAAAATATATTCAAAATTATTCTTTGTTTCAATGAATTCTTTCCTCTCTTGATTAATTCTAAGTTCTTTAGCTTTTTCATAGAATTGTTTTGGGAGAACATCCTTAAATATTCTTAGATCGCTGATTCTATTTTGAAGCTCCAACATATTAATGTTTAAAGTCCGATTTCTTATGCTTGAATCATATAAAGATAAAATTTTGCCAACTCTCTCCCTGTTTAATTTTAACAAATTATTATCAATATAATTGTTAAGCTCTTTATTTAAATAATAATCATCCGTGTAAACTAAGATTGTTTTTTCTTCTTCATTGAGTTCTGCATTAATTTTCGAAATATCAATCATATCCTTTAATCTATTAATGAGCACTTTGCATGATAGTTTTACTTCATCTTTTAAATCAATTAATTTTATATTATTTGTCTTTTTTTCAATGGCCATTACGTTTAATTTAGATGAAATAATTTTATTAGTGAATTCATTCTTTAAAACTGCAATTTCGTTGATTAAGAAATCACTGAATTTATCCCATTGGATGATACTTAATTCTGATTTTTCCTCAAAATTGTCTATATCTTTGGTACAGTCATTTAATTTTTTTGCATAGGTTTTATTTATTTTATCATAATCGCTTCTAAGTGTATTAAAATTCTTTATTACTTCATCAATTGTTATATTAGGAGCTTTATCTAATTCATTTTTTATAGCTATCAATTGAGATTTAAGATCGTTTTTCTTCTGAGAAACAAAACTATCAAAATCTTCTAATTTACTTCGATTTCTTTCTTCTATGATTTTATTCTTTAAAATCTTTACCTGATCAGCGAATAATTCAATCACACTGTTTTCTAAAGCATCTAATCTGTCTTGTAGATGCCTATAAAGTATATAGAGCTTTTGTCTTTTTTTTATTTCTTGTTTTAGAGCTAATTCAATTTTCTTAATTTCATCTAATCTCTTATTTAATAAGAAATCAGTTTCTTTTTTTGTAATGTCGAATGCGTCATGAAATTCATTTTCCATAATTTTATTTTTTGCTTTCTCGTTTATTTCTCTGATATCCGTTTTTATTAGTTCACTTATTTCCTTAATCTTCTGTATGCTAGTGTTGAAAAATTGGAATCCGTCAGTATAATAATTGAATTCAATATTGAAATTCTCTTTTATCTTTACCCAATTATCAATAATCTTCTTATGTTTCTTAAATATTTTCCTTTCTTTAGTTGTGACTTGCTGAGAAACATTATATATTATATCATCATATTTTCTTACATTTTGAGATATATTATCTAAAACTTGAATAACAAGATCCAATTTTTCATCCTCATATCTATTCTCAAAAGTATCGCAAAAGAGCTTTTTGAAAGAATCTAACTTTTTATTCAATGTTTCTTCTATAATATCAACCTTCTCTCTCAGGTTTTCTAACAAATCCGTTAAATTTATCAAATCTTCTTTTTCTTTAATTTTACTTTGGAGGTAAACTCCTACATCTGATAACCTCTTTTGTAAAATAGAGTATAATTTATTCCACTGAGAGATTTCTGCCCCTAAACTTGCTTGAATGTTAACATATTTTAGAGTTTCATTAAAAGAACTTTCAATATTTTCATTTAGAAAGTCAGCCTCCATTAATGCATCTCTTAAAACAAATTTTAACCTCTCTTTAGCATAATCGATCTCATCAATTAAAAGATAACTTTCAATTTCTTCTCGTATCTGAGAGGTGACATAGCGTAATTTCAATGTCATGTTATATATATCATTCCTAATGTCTTCAAGTTTTTCCTTCTCAAAATATAATCTTTCAGTATTCAATTCCATATCAGATACAATTATTTTCCTATGAAGATAATTCAAATAAAAAAGATATTTTGTTTTAAACCCTAAAAATATCTTTTTTGTTCTTATATTTCCAATAAAAAACCTTCTATCAACCATTACTTTGATAATTGGAAAGATTTCTTCCCTTAATTTTAATGGCTCATAATTAAGAGTCCTGTATGTCTTTAAAAGATCTGTAAGAGAAACAATACTGTTATTCTTAACTTTATCATAGAAGAGTTCTAAAAACTTTTTTTTTCCTTGGCTAAACTCATTTATATAATTCTTGAATTCAATTTCATTATCTATAATCATTAAATTGAAATTATAGTTAAGGTTAATGTAAGAGACAATATCTTCTACATTTTCTCCAAAACCATAAGTAGTTTTTAGTTGATCAATAGCAATATACTTTTCTTTTTCTAATTGCTTAAATACTCCCCTCTCAATCTCATCAATAAACTTCTGCCAAATTATAGATAAAGTAATAATTAATTTTGAGACTTCATATAATTTAATAAAATCCCAATTTTCTCGTATTGATAAATAATCATCTATATTCTTAATTATATAAAAATAAATACCCGTAGGATTATATTCTAATAACCAAGAATATAATTCAAGAATATATACCAACCAAAAAGTTATACTAATATCCGCTTCTTGATTAAAACTAAATCCACCACTTTCTTTTTGGTGTTGTTGAAGGAATTGTAATTCTTTTTCTTTAACTTCAGAATCAAGATCTAAGTGTTTAAGGCATAAAAGTCTAAACACTGATGAAAAATCTTTTTTTCTATCACTTATGAATGACCGAAATTGATCTCTACTATTACGAACGTCAATTCCCAAAAATGAAAAGATTTCTAAAACATAATACAAGATTCTTAAAGTATGCCAATTTTTACACTCTTCGCAATCTTTATCAAGACAATGTAAAAAATTATTACCTTTCTTATGTTCTAAAACGAAATTTTTAATCTCTCCTTTAATTTGGGTTTGTTTATCAGAAATTAAGTATTCATTTAATAATCCTAGATTTTTAAGACAAGATAATGCTAAATAAGTAGAATAAATGTCTGGAATTTTGTCAGAGTATGGTGAAAATTTGAATCCTACTTTTTCATCAAGATGAACTTCACATTTCTTTATAAATTTAAAAATTTCTTCTC
>JBHLNS010000083.1:0-9327 GCA_048941285.1 Promethearchaeota archaeon | reverse complement strand
ATATCATATAGAAAGTCATGGATCAGTTTTGGACTATAGTTACACAAAGCAAAATGTTGAATTTATTGAATATAGGATTGAAGAATCTTCTTCTTTCTATTTTTTTTTTATGATAGCAAAATGATATTTTGGAATTCATTGTTTATTATTCAATCTTTAAGATTATTCAATGACCTTTTTTCAAAAATCATTTATCAAATAAATTATTTTATACCATAAGTTAGATCGAAAAATTTAGGATTTAGTGATAAATTATATCTAAGCTAGTGATGCATGTTTTACTAAAGGGTGAAGAGGAAAATTATTGTGCTAAATGCTGTAAAACAATGAATATTATTGAGCGAATATTTTTATCAATACCAGAATTTAAAGAAAAAATCGAAGTGAGCTATGAGGATGTTTATGCAAATGAGAGTATAAAAAAATTTGGTGCTTTAATTCCACCAGCAATTATTGTTGAGGGTCAGATTTTAACAGAAGGACATGTTCCAATTATGAAAAAGCTCGCACGGGATTTGTTTGGCATAATTAACCCTTCAAAATTAAATGTGTAAAGTAAATTAATGTTTAACCTAAATAAAGTCAAAAAGTAAATATGCTTATCAAATATTATAGATATATTATTATTTTTTGATTTTACTTAATTACGAAATTAGAGTAATAAAGAATTAGATTATCAAAATAAAAAATAGAGGTAGATTAAAGTGTATTGCCCAAATTGTGGTGCTGAAATCAATAATAATCAAAAATTTTGTGAATTATGCGGTAATGAACTAACTATTACTTCTGAAACACCCAAGGAAGATGAGAAAGCAAATGTTAATCCAACTCGTTTTAGAAGAAGATGTTGTTAATAACACATAAATTTTCAATAAAAATCATCTAAATTTTAAAAATATAGTTAATCTATAGTTAGTTCTAAATCATCAAATGCAGCAATTGTTTCAGGAAATTGATTTCTTGCCTTTCTTTCTGCTTGATTTCTATTGTTAACAGTCTTGTAAGAGCTTGCATCAAAATGTGTTAGAATTAATTTTTTTACCTTAGATTTCACTGCTACTTCAGCAGCTTCTTCAGGTTTAAGATGTGGCCATCCCCAATCTTCTTGACCAGGTTTATAGGAACATTCTGTAATAAATATATCCGCATTTTTAGCAAGTTCGAATAAATTTGGGCATAAGCCTGTATCGGTACAATATGTTATAACTTTATTATCCAACTCTAATCTATATCCTAAGCATGGATCTGCATGAACAAGAAGTTTACAGGTGACTGGAAACCCTAAATTATGCTTTCCTTCATCAATATCAAAAATTTGGATACTTATTGGTAACCTTGCTAATGGGGATGAGTAAGGATGATTGATAATTAAATTTAATGCTTTTATTGTTCCTTTATAGCCATAAATCTTAATGTTTTGATTGAAATGGAATTTTGCAAATGCATGAAATCCTATTATGTGATCCAAATGAATATGACTAAGTAATATGATAATTGGCTTTTCTTCATCAATATATTGATCAATTTTATATATTCCATCACCCGCATCTAATAAAATATAAAAATTATCAGTTGAGATTAAGGTAGAAGTAGTATTTCCTGAAACTGTCGCATACCAACCATTAGTTCCTAAAAATATAATTTTCATATTATTAAATCTAAATTTTTTACCATAATAAGAATGACTTTTTATTTTAAGTTAGAAATACCGGAATTTTTAAACTTATCCAATTTGTACGCATCTCATTGAAACGGAGCCATGTTGAAATCCTTCATGAATGAATTTTACCTCTTCATCTTTTTTTTGTAAAGCAATGGTATAAATCAATGGAAGATAATGATCCCAAGTAGGAATACCCAATTTAGCCACCTCACCCATTTTTTCAAAATTTATCAATTTTTCGTGATTATGATTAAGTAAATTTTGTTTTACAGTCTCGTCAAGTTGTTTTGCCCATTCCATTATCGGAGCATCAACTTTATAGTTGATAATTCCTAGATTATGAACGATATTTCCACTCCCAACGATTAAAACTCCCTGTTCACGGAGGAATGATAAATTTTTTGCTAATTGATAATGATATTCGATCGGTTTCAAGTTCCATCTATTAAAACCATAATCTAGACTAAATTCTACGACTGGAATATTCGCCAATGGGTAAATGTGCTTGAGAATTGACCAAGAGGCATGATCATATCCCCAATCATAATCACATATCACATCATAAGGTGCAAGTGTATTACTTATTTGAATGGCTAATTCTGGCAAACCTGGACTTGGATAGTCAATTTCATAGATCTCCTTTGGAAATCCATAAAAATCATATATCATCCTCGGTTTATTTGGGCATAATACTCGTGTTCCAGAAGTTAACCAGTGAGCAGAAATTACTAATATTGCTTTTGGTGTTTGTAAATTATTACCTAATTTTGTCAAATCTTGAGTAAATTTATTATTAGAAATGATATTCATAGGAGAACCATGTGCTATGAAAAGCACAGGCATTTTTACGTCATTATTTTCATTTTCTTCCATATTTAAATGATTTTCGTCATAAAATTTTTTCTTTGTCACTATAAAATATAATTAAAATATCAAATTATCATTTATTCTGAAGATTTTCAATAACTTTTTGATATTTTTCATGAATTAAGGTTTTATCAAATTCCCAGAATTCTTGGAGCATCTTGTCTTGTTCCCCTTTATTGAAATATTTCATTACTGGGATAAAAAAATGTTTATCTTCCTTTTCTATGTGTTTTGGGTAAAATTTGGTCAATTCACTCATCGAGTTTACTATTTCATTCAACAATTTTACATTTCCTCTCTCGTATTGATTTTTAGCATCAACCAGCTTACCAACCATTTTTCTAGCCCATATATGTTCTTCTACAAGCTCATCCATTATTTTTGTATGATTAGGAGAAAGTTCTTTCTTGGCTAGATCTCTAAAGAGAATATCTTCTTCTTTTCCATGATGGGTTCTATCAGCATACATTCTGATAAAATCAACAGCGATATCAATGAATAAAGGATTAGCTTTACTGTATTTCTTCATTTTTTCAATCTCATTTTCCATAAGGAATATCATTTTTTCAATTAATCTATGTTCTATCATTAACGGCCCAATTGGCATCATTTTATATTGCACCTCATAATTTATAATCTGAATTCTGATGAATTTAATTAATAATTGTAAATAAAAATCATTTCGAACATGTTCTGTAATCGATAGCCATTTTTTGAGTAAATAGTAATTTTTTACTGAAATTATAATAAAAAACTTAATTAGAATAAATTTACAAATTAAAATTAGATATAATTTATTAATAGGATGTAATTAGTTTGCTATCGACTAATCAAATGGAGGTTAGTAATCCTCGGCTGCAAGTTGCACTTGATTTTGAAAACATAGATGATACATTAGCGATATCAAGAGAAGTTTCTCCATTTGTAGATATTTTAGAAGCAGGAACACCATTAATAAAGTCTGAAGGTGTGCGAGCCATTCAAGCATTAAAAGAAGCCCATCCTGATAAGTTGGTTTGTGCAGACTTAAAAACTGCAGATGCTGGATTTCTTGAAGTAAAAATGGCAGCTAAAGCAAAAGCAGATATTGTTACCATACTTGCAGATGCTTATAATGTCACAATCAAGGAGGCTTTACGAGCAGCACATGATTTTCATGTAGAAATAATGGCAGACCTCATAATGTCTCGAGCACCTGTTATTAGATTAGCCAGTATTATCGATCTTAATTATAAAAACCTTAAATTACATTATGCTCTCGTACATAGCGGATTAGATCGGCAAGCTTCACGACGCGCTCCATTTTATGAGTTAGAGTCAGTATTGCGCTTAAGAGATCACCCACGATTAGCAATTGCGGGAGGGATTCGGGATGAGGATATACCTCAGTTATTGAAGTATCCTCTTGACATTATTATTGTTGGTGGAGGGATTACACGTACGAAAAATCCGGGTGAATCTGCCGAGAAGATAAGAAAAGCTATAATAAGAGAAAATAGTCGGAATTTATAAAAAACATATTAAATTAATTTTTAGATAATATTTAGGACTTTCTAGCTAAAATTAATTAACAATTTTACTAATAATTGATTAATTTCTTGAATCTCCGTTGGGCTTAATGCATCACAACAATTTTTTAAGATTAATTCTTGCTTTGGAAGCATTTTAAATAACTTTTTACCTTTTTCAGTTAATAGTATTAAATAACTACGTCTATCCTCAGAATTTATTTCACGAGTTACCAAACCTTTCTTTTCCATCGTATCAATAACTCCAGTTATTGTTGGGCGAGATAAGCTACAGGTTATTGCTAATTCCTTTAATTGGAGGCTCTCAAATTTGCCCAGATTCCTCATTACACAATATTGGGGAAGAGAAATATTGTGTTTACGAATAAGCGTTGCGTGTAAATCTTTAAAATTTTTATTAATCTTATTTATTAAATAAAAGGTATCTGAAAGAAACTCTGAATTTTTATATTTTTTGTAATCTTTAGTTAAATTTTCAGTCATTTTTCTTATCAACATTCTGTTTAAAATATAGTTTGTATAAAAATAATTTGTATTTTAACTAAATGAAAACTCTTTTAGGTAATAAATTTTTAGGAATAAATCAGAAAACCTGCTACTAATAACTTTATTCAGATTAAGAAACAAGGAATTATTTTACCTCATTCAAAAATTCAATTTATCTTAAACTTACTGATTATGCTTAGTTTTGTGTTGAATTATTATATTTTTTAGATTTTAAAAATAGTTTGAACCGAGATAGTTTGGACCAAAACTTTTTATATGAGTATTTATTATTTTTAGATAGTTTGGATACAAACTAATCTTTTAAAAACAACTCAAAATTTAAAGGAGGTACTTATAATGATTGAAAGTAAAAGAACCACATCCTTATTTTCAGAGGAATCAATGGAATATCCAATAGTAAATGAAGGCATTGTAAGAAAAAAAGGAAAATTAATAAAAATTTTTAAATATAAGGTAGATCCAATACAAAAGAAAAGGGATGAAAGGAAGTGGAAAGAATCAATGGGATATTTTCTTTTAAATCCAGAAAAATTCAAGTTTGGATTTAAAGATTTAAAGTAATAAAATTGAGAGGGTAAAAATGTGGTGTAATAATGCATTTGAAGATGGGTTAATAGAACTTCCTAATAATTGGCCAGGAAACTGCTTTGGATGTTCTCCTAGAAATGAAAATGGATTAAAACTTAAAGTCCTTATGTCAAATCAAGGGTGCATTTCGTATACTAGTATCTCTGAAAATTTCTGTGGATTTGATGGAATTGTTCACGGTGGGATTATTGCTACATTATTGGATGAAATAAGTGCTTGGACATTAGTAGTTCATCTTAAAAAGTTGTGTATAACTCAAGAGGCAAAAATAAAGTATTATAAACCGGTTTTTGTTAATATAGCTATCAGTATTGAAGGACAAATTGTAGAGAAAAACAATATAGAGGTCAAAACGATATCATATATTAAAGATTATAAAGGTAATATTTTAGCAGAATGTGAAAGTCATTGGATAGTTCCAACTTTACAAATATTAGCCAATTTAACTGGAAGAGACCCTGCTATTATTGAAGGGATGTACAATCGATTTATGGAACCTATTGAATTAATTAAAGAAAAAAACTTAGGGGTGAAATCTAAAAATGGATTCTAAGACAGAAATATTAATTGGAATGGGAGCAGCTGTGGCAGCAAAATGCCAAAACTGCTTAAAATTTTTTATAAGTCTAGCAAGAAAAAATAATATTGATGAAAATGAAATTAAACAAGTAATTAAAATTGGAAAAAGAGTTGGATTAAGCTCCATAAAAAATATGGATAAATTCATATCGAATTCATTGAATTTTTCAGCAGAAATCCAAAATTTCGATAATTCAGAACCATGTGGGTGTAGTTAATAATATTTAAATCGATCCAAATTGTATATTATTATTAGTTCAAATTATGAAGAATATTGACCTTATAATAGTCGGGTATGCTTTAATTCTTCTTTTGGATTTCATATTTCTCATCATAGTTCAGAGATTTGATATTCTTTTAATTGCAGGGCCATTAGCTTTAATTCCATTAATTATGACGTTAATTCGAAGGAGTAAGAACTGATATGGTTGGTATTGTTTATTTTTACATCAATCTTCTAATTAATATTTATATTTTAATTATTGTCTACTATTATTGTATTAAAACTTATGGAATAAAAGCAACAATTATTATCAATTTATGCCTATCATCTATGGTTTTAATACTTTTTTTCACAGGTTCTTACGCCGTGGCAGATTTGGGAACGGATCTAGATCTAGGAAATATTTTTTTTTTGGTTAACGATTCAGTTACTATATTTACCGTATTTATTGTTGTTTTTGAGTTAGCGCGGTATTCTGTCAGAAAAACAAAAGGAAGTGATATATCTATTAAAGATATTATAATTATTTCCATTCTTGTATCATTATATGGAATTTGTTTTCAATTCCTCATGGATCCGACAGCAGCTGCTTTGGGAATTTATTATTATCAAAATCCACCAGCGATAAATATTTTTGGCTTTCCGATATGGTTTATAACTTCCTTTGCGATATATGGATTATATGCGTTTATTTTTTTGTTGGTTGAACGTAATTATTTCCAGAAAGTAACAAGATATTCTTAAATACAAAAATGAATTCTTTAATTAAGTGATTAATATGAAAGTTCTAATTGCATATGATACGAAATATGGTAATACTAAAAAGGTAGCAGAGTTAATTGCTGAAGGAATCAATAGTATTGATGGAAATGAAGTAACAGTTGAAAATGTAAAAGATATTAATGTGAATAAAGAGGAAACATATGATTTGATTTTAATAGGCTCTCCAAACCAAATTGGGTCTCATGTAAGTTCAGTAAAAAAATTTATTAAAAACCTTTCAAAAGGAACTTTGAAAGCCGATTCTTATGCTGCATTTGATACGTATATGTCCAAGGATTTTGAGAAAGTTGTTAATAAAATTGAAAAACAAGTCAGCAAAATTATGCCAGATTTAAGAAAAGCATCTCCAGGGTTATCGATAAAAGTGGGTGGTATGAAAGGTCCCATTGTTGAGGAAGATTTATCAAAATGTAAAGATTTTGGAATAAGTTTAACTAAATAATTTTTTTATTTCTTAGATTTATGATTTTAATCTAAAACCGCCTATTGTTATAAATTTTCTTTGAAATAATTAAATTGCCTTAATTACCTGGTTTATAACTGCAAGTGAGCGGATGCCTATACAAGTGATCTCTAGCGGCGCCCAATTCCGCATTTATACTTCATTCTTAATAATCCATTTTTCCAAGGTTCTGTTATTGGTCTATCAAAATTTATAATTGTTATGGTTGTATTGAGAATATGAGAAAGAATAATTAGATTTAAAGGAATATAGCAATTATTCTAATGAATATTTAATAGCTTTAGTATTTTAAACTTTTTTTCCAGTTAGAATCTTAACGCCCATCTTAAGTGTTCCTAGGAAACCTCTTTTCTTCATCATAATTTTCATATACATTCTAGTTGAAGTCTCGGGTGGAATGACTTTCTTTCCTTTTTCATGGAGTTTCATTGCTTTCATCCCACATGTTGGAACACAATTTCCACATCCAATACATCTTTCTAAGTCTACAATTGCTTTTTCATCCATCATAATAATAGCATCCATTTGACATCTTTTAGCACATGTTTCACAACCATTACAAAGATTTGGATCTGACTTAGCATAAAAATTGGAAGAATAATACTCGGCAGGTTTCGGAAACTGCTTTGCCATTTTTAAAACTCCACAACAGCACCCACAACAGACACACATAAAAGAGGGGTTTTGATTATTTTCAGGTTGTAATACAAATCCTGCTTTTTGGTATTTCTCTAGAATTTCAAATATCTCTTCTTTGGAAACTTCTTTTCCTAATCCATCTTTAATCCTTCTCTTCGCTCCGTCATTAAACATAACACAACATCTACGAATATCTGAAAGGTTACAAGGTTCCTCTAGTACTTCATGTTGTTCTCGACATACGCAATTTATTATCGCAATTTTATTAACTTTATTCGTAATAATGTCTCGTATATTATCATATGTGCTTACAGTGTACTCAGATGTAATGCTTTTTTCTACTGGAATTGTACGCATTTGTCCTGGAGTGTTTTTTTTATGGAATTCTTTATAAAATACATCAAGTGAGTAATCTTTAGCGAGTTCTGCAAATTCTTTAGTGAATTTGCCTAATTGATACTCAAAAATGCCAATAGCCCATTGAGCTAGTCTATAACGCTTTCTGTTATGTTTTTTATCATAAACCGAGCCACCTCCCTGGATAGCACCTTTTTCATTAAGATTATTTAATAATTCTTCTAATCTTTGTTTTGATATTGAAATTCCACTTTTTCTAACTCTTTTATGAATTTTTTCTAAAGGCTCTGGTAACGCACTTAAATGAATAGCTATTTCAGCTTCTTCTGGTGTGAAAAGACACTTTAGAATTTCAATCTCTAATCCAGCTTCGTGAGTAGGGAAGCCAATAGGCATGCGTTCATCTATTTCTTTGTGAAGATTCTTATAAATTTCATCCCCTATTTCCATATCAATATCCCTTTTTTTTATTTTAATTCTAGTATTTAATTAGATATCTGAATATTAAAAAGTTAAAAAATTTTTTAATCTCTAATATTCTATTCAGTGAAAGGGTAAAAAGATCAGTTTAAAAGATTGAGCTTTTTAAGGCATAAGAAACAACTTTACTTCCACCACCACATGCATTAAAATAAAGACATTGACTTCAGTGACCCATTATCTTATTTTTATATTTATAAGGTTCGAGAAAGTAATTGGCCATCGGATTTGAATAAATTTAGTCTAAATCATTAGTAGATCGGAATTCTTATCTTCTAATCAATATTATTAAGCCTACCAAAATTAAGGCTCCAATTCCATAAACTGCACCATTAATGAGAACAGACTGAATTAGTTCAATGGGGTCTACAATTGGGGGGAGACCGGGTTGTTGGATTACATTAACAAGTAAACTTCCAGGAGGGATCTTATCAGGAAATAAGAAATTTAATCCTGCGATACCTACTGCGGTGGCGAGAGGAAAGATTAATCTCCAGAAAAGCTTACCAAAAGAAAATCCATTTGTGATTTTAAGTTGAGCACCTCGATCTTTTACTTCATTTAGCAAGGCAAGATTTATTGTTTCATCAATAGTGTTATTAATAAGAGAACGCATATCTTTCATAGGACTTTCTTGTACTTCTTTTTC
>JBHLNS010000033.1:0-39619 GCA_048941285.1 Promethearchaeota archaeon | reverse complement strand
AATGCAGAGAAAATTCTAATATCATTGGTTTCTTTTAAGGATTTAATCACTGTAATTAGAACGTCATAAGAAGTTTCATGTTGAAGAGTCCAAATAAATGGGTCTAGACATTTTTTAATGAATTTTTGTTTCAGAACCTGGGCTGCGGAATATCTTAGTCGTTGGTTTTGTTCAGATATTAGAATATCTTCTAAAATTTTAAAAACATCTACATTTATAAAATCTAATTTATTTATAGTATCAATACAATCATTCCTAATAACATCATCATCGATATTTTCAATTAGAGTAAGTAATAAATTTACAGTTTCAATTTTCCCTATTTTTTCACTTATGAAATTTTCATAAATTTTCCTTGGAATTAACTCCATTTTAAAATAAATTAATTTTAAATTAATTTGAATGATTGTTTGGATTTTTCAAATTGATGTTCATTAGACATTATTACAGCGTGGACATATTTCGGTAATATCTCATTAAACAACGCAACCTTGACCCAAATTGGTAATGGTCTATCTTTCAATTTATTATATTCTCGAAAAATATCTTCTTGGTTCATTTTTCCAAAATTTAAAATGCCTTTATCAGCCTCATCTTCATTTAAAACTCAAATTCCATGCAAAAATGATTTTAATTTAATTTAAAGTAAATTCAACAGTATACTTTTTATATTCTTACCGCATTTCAACATTAAGCAGATTAGAATAAATTTCGTTTCCTTTTTTGTCTACAATGGAAAACCTTAATCGTGGTGTTCCAGCTAGTAGTAGTTTAAAATATTGATCGATATTTTCTTTGCCTTCAATTTCAAATTCAGGTAAGGATAATTTTTCTTCGTGTTTTACTTCAACTAATGTTACTTCAACCATACATTTTCAACTTTTTATTTTTAATTTACATTTAATATTTTTTTCTAAATTTAAAATCAAGGCGATAATATATAAATTTATCGCTTAACCGCTAATTTAAACAACGCAACGAGGTCCAGTTTAAATTTAACACAAGATTATCTTTAAAAGTTTAAATCTGAAAATTTTGTAATTTTCGATTTATGCTTTTTCATAATTTTTTAATGGAATCGTGATTGAATTTTTGCACTTTTCAGTAAAATATGATCAATATCTAATATTCCATATTAAAAACTAAATTTAATTCTTTATAAGATAAAAGTAATTTTTCATACATTAATACAAAATGCTTAAACTATAAGCTTCTAATTATTTTAAAATTAAATATAGATTTAAAAAAACTAAGCTGCAATTCGATTGAGTAGGGATTCCCAAAAAATCTTTTTATAATCGCCTGAATAATTAACCTTATCTATTTTTATACTAATTGCCTTTTTTGAACATGCTCTTACACAAGTTCCACATTTAATACATTTAAGTTGATTAAATGATACTTTTCTATTTATTGAATTTTTATTCGTCTGTTTTTCTGACTTAAAAAAAGCATTCGAAGGACACACATCTACACATGACATACATGAAATGCATTTATCCCAGTTTACATCAATTTTCCCATCTAAATACACCCTAGCTTCAATTTTTGGATTATTACACATTATTAGTTTATAATTTAATTTTGGGACTACTTTTTTGGTTACAATCCCTAAATCACTATGTTCTAATGATTTATTATTATATTTTAACGATATCGCTGACATTGGACAGATATATGCACAAGTTCCACAATATGAGCATTTGAGTGGATCAGGTACATCTGGTATTAAATCATGAGTTTTAATTCTAATTTTTCCTTCTAAAGTTGGATTCAAAAATGCATTATTCGGGCAAGCTTTAATACATAATCCGCATCCGATACATCTTTCAGTATCAACCTTAAATGTATAATTTTCTGTAAAAAAATTTAGAATAGTCTCATTGAATTCTTTTGTTATAACTTTACTAACCCTTGGATACAAATTTTATTCACTTTTGATTTAGAAATTGATTTTTATTTCTGATGCTTTCTATTAGATTGAATATTCCCATAAAGAAATTTCTTTCACCAAAATGGACAAATGTTAGGTTTTTATTACTTTTTCCTGATATAAGGCTTAAAATCTTTTTAAAGATCAATTTAGTTCGCACTTCAATGTTTATATAATTATTTAGCTCGTTAATCTCTTTTGAATAATATTTAAGTAAATTGTTAAGCTCTTGAGCAGTGGGATTATTCTTATACTCTAAAATATCATATGTAGCTTTTAATTCATAGTATTTCTCTCTTATTTCATTGATTTCCTTTGTAAAATAGTCTTTTACATAATAGGGTAATTCTATTGTAAAATATGGAATATTCAATTTTTTTAAACTCATCGCTAAAGGCGTATTTTCAAATTCTCTTAGCGTAGTATTACCTAAATCTATAGTAGCGAAATTAACATGTAAATCTCTAATTTGGCTTAATATATTCTCAACTTCATTTCCTGAAGCCTCTAATTCCAAATCATTCATTAAATGAATGGAAAAATCGGTATCAGGTAATGGTTCAAACATTGTACTTTTCATTTCTATTACTCTTTAATTTTTTTTAATTATTTTATTTGTTCAAAAATTCATATGTTATTATTTAATGGGCTTGGTCCCAAATCTTTTAATTCTGAAACAAATTCGTTTACAATTTCAGTTAATTTGGCACCCTCAGAAGCGGAAATAAAGACATATTTCACTCTTTTTGGATGAATGCCAAATTGTCTTAAATATGAGTGGAGTAATGGCAATCTTCTGATAGTTTTATAATTACCTTCAACATAATGACAATCTCCTGGATGACAATGTGATATTAAAATCCCATCAAGTCCATCTTTCAATGCAGTAAGTATAAATTCAGGGTCAATTCTTCCCCCGCACATTACTCTCATAATTCTTAAATTTGCATTTCGTTGTATACGAGATGTTCCTGCTTGATCAGCACCTGCATATGAACACCAATTACAAAAAATGCCTAAAATTGATGGATTGAACTGTTCAGTCTCTGCAGAAATATAGGTCACCCCTCTATTTTATCAAATTTTTGAATAGTATTATGGATCATTGGAAATAATTGAGCATCTCCAAATTGATTTTGAATGATTGCTGAAGAGGGACATGTCGCTACACAGGTACCACATCCCTTACACAAAATTTTATTTATCTCTGCTGTTTTTTTGAATTCATTAAATGTTATTGCATTAAATGGACAGATACTCAAACAGCTTTTACAACCAGCACATTTATGATCAAGTACTATTGAAAAAATTGGGTCGATTTCTACTTTTCCTTTAGCCATTAGTAATGCTGCTTGAAGTGCAGCTGCTTTTGCTTGAGCAATAGCATCGGGGATGTCTTTTGGACCTTGAACAGCTCCTGCAATGAAAATACCATCAGTTAATGTTTCTACTGGACGAAGTTTGGGATGGGCCTCCATTAAAAATCCATCTTCTGATCGTTGCACATTAAATAACCTTGTGATATCATTAGAATCATGCCTTGGTTCTAGTCCAACTGCTAAAACGAACATATCTGCCTTAATTTCAATCAATCTCTGTAAAAGAGTATCTTCTCCCCTAACAATAATGTTATGACTTTTATCTTCAACAACTTCTGCAATCCTTCCTCTGATAAATTTAATATTAAATTTTCTGCCAGTTGAGTCATAAAATTCCTCATAACCTTTACCAAACGCTCTTATATCGATATAAAATATAAAAATTTTTGCATTAGGATGTTTCTCTTTAAAAAGTCGAGCTTGTTTTGCTGAATACATACAACAAACTCGAGAACAATATTTGTTACCTTTCTCTGTAAAGTCTCTACTTCCTACACATTGAAGAAAAACTAGTGTTAATGGTTCTTTTAAATCTGAGGGTCTTTTTACTTTTCCTTCTGTTGGGCCAAAGGAACTCATTAATCGCTCCATTTCTAAGCCTGTAATGACATTTGGATACCTACCATAACCATATTGAGCTAAAACCGTTGGATCATAAAGATCATACCCTGTTGATAAAATAATAGATCCTACCTTAAAATCCACATACTCTGGTTCATCATCATAATTAACAGCTTGAACAGGACATATTTCAGCACAGACTCCACACTTAATGCAATGATCCATATCAATTGTATACTTTCCAGGGACAGCCTGAGGAAAAGGAATGTATACCGCTTTTCTTTTTTTCATCCCCAAATCAAATTCATTAGCAGCAATAACTATGCATTCTTGGGCACATGTTCCACAACCTGTGCATTTTTTTTGATCGATATAGTGTGGTTTCTTTTTTACAGTAACATTAAAATTTCCCACATAACCAGAAATATTAGTAATTTCACTATAAGTCATCAATTCTATATTTTCAGCTTTTAAAACTTCAGACATTTTAGGAGTGATCACACAAGATGAACAGTCTAATGTTGGAAATGTTTTATCTAATTGTGCCATATGACCGCCAATTGTAGATGTCTTTTCAACAAGATAAACTTTATAACCACAATTCGCTAAATCTAGTGCTGCGCTCATTCCCGCGATTCCTCCTCCTACGACTAAACAAGCGGGTTCGACATCAACACTGAATTTTTCTAATGGTTCCAAGTTATTAGCTTTTGCAACAGCCATTCTGACGTGAGATTTTGCAATTTCAAAAGCACCTTGAATATCCTTTAGATTAACCCAAGTACAATGCTCCCTAATATTTGCTTGTTCATATAAAAATTGATTTAATCCAGCTTCTTCACATACTTTTCTAAATGTAAGTTCATGCATTCGAGGTGAACAAGCAGCAACAACTACTCTATTAATCTCACCATTTCTAATTTTTTCTTTTATTAACTCCTGTCCAATTTCTGAACACATAAATTTATAATTGTTCGCTTCAACTACATTTGGAAGATTTTTTGCATATTTAGTTAAATTTTCAACATCTATGACTCCAGCTATATTATTACCACAATGGCAAATGAATACTCCAATTTTTGCTTTATCCTTCAATTTTCTCACCTATTTTAGTTAAAAAAGGTTCTACTGAGATAAATGGTGGTACACCAGATAATTGTTTATTTTTAACTAGTCCAACTTCTTTAGGGCTCATACCAAGGGCAAGACCTAATAATTGGGTATAATATATTACAGGAATATTAAAAGGAGTTTTAATACTATCTTTAAAAATGTTATTTATTTCAATTTGACCGAGATCGAACTGGAGATGACAAAAAGGACATACTGTTATTATAGCTTCTGCACCTGCTGCCCTCATATTTATAAGTTTTTCTCTTGTAAAATCTAAGGATATTTCTTTAAAGGCACTTCTTACGGCTCCAGCTGCACCACAACACATGGTTTTATCGAGATAATCTATACTTTTACATCCAGTAATTTCAACCAATTCATCTAAAAAGCTTGGTGTCTCAGAATTATTCCCCCAAGGTCTAATTTCCGCTGGTTTTAGGATATGGCATCCATAATGTACCGCAACTTTAAGATCTAACTTTTTTTTACGTCCATATTTTACTTTATTGTATATATTTTCTAATCCAATGTCTTTATACAGTACTTCTATTATATGTTTTACCTTAATACTTCCTTTATATTCTCTATTAATCTTAGCAAGATGATAATTGACCATTTCTCGCTTTTTAGAATCAGATTTTAATTGATGATCGGCTTCAAGCAGACTACCATAACATCCATTGCACATTGTGGCAATGTCAAAATTATTTTGTTCTGCAATCGTTATATTTCTAGCTCCAATGATTAACCATGAATCTACATCAAATCCTCGAAAAACCCCTGGTGCGGGGCAACAAGAAGCACCTTCTATTTCAACAAATTCTATACCTAATTTTTGAAATACCTTTTTAGTTGCTGATTCAATAAAGGGATATCTATTTGGAATTACGCATCCAAGAAATAATGAATATTTTTTTTTTGGTATCATTTTTAGCAATAGATTTGTACTTTTTCTGTTTTTTAATCAATAAATTTTTATTTTATTCTTTAATCTCCGAAGTTTTTAACTTCTTTTCTTCAATTATATAATTGGCAATAGTTTCTTCAGCTTTTGAAGTTTTAATTATGCTCTCTATCTCTAGCTCATCTGAATCTACACCAACCAATTCATTGAATTTTGAACTTATAAGAAGTCTTTTCACTTCATCTAAATCTTTTTTGTGGGAGTGGACAGTGGGAGGAATTCGATCTAGGCCATAATATTCTCTTAAATCTTTCCATTTTCTATTGTCTATTGGAACTCCATGTCCAGAAAAAAGCAATTTTTTACATAAATCAAGATGGTTTTCATGCATGAAACCTTTCTGAACGGCTAAATTCCTCAAATAGATTATCATATCTGTAATGGGTAATTTACGAGGACATCTTTCAAGGCATGTATAACATGTTGAGCAGTACCAAATATCATTTTCTGAAAGTACATCATCAATACCTAATTGAACTTTCCTTATAATTGTTCTAACTCTTAAAGCAGTTCTTCTTCCTGAAGGACATCCGCCGGAGCATGTTCCACACTGAATACACGCATCAACTTCTGAATAACCTGCTTCTTTTAAAGAATCTACTAACTTATTTGTAAAATTAGTTATAACATTTGGCTCATAATCTAGCATTTTTTACTTTCCTTCTTCAAGCTTTATTTAAATACCGTTTTAATTGAGGTTTTAATTATTGTTCCTCTAAAAAGGATTAAAACAGTTAAAATGTTATTAACCTTTAGGAAAATAAACATTTAACTAATATATAAGTTTTCCCTTTACATCTAATAGTTTTAGAAAATCTAAACTACTTTCTTGCTTATAGTTTCAACTTTCAACAATCTTTAATTCAAATTTTAAATTTGAAACTTCTTTATAAATAAATGTCATTCATATGTATAAGTAGACTTAAATAGTTAAACGAGCTTTTTTTTAATTATTATAAACAGCATTTTTAAATAACTTTGAATCATAACCTAATCATACTTTTTTAAAAAAACTAATTAGAATTTAAAAGTATAAAAAAATGACACTACCAGTTGTTTTTATGCAACTTAGTTCTTGTTGGGGTTGCCATCAAAGTTTATTAAATGCACATTTTGAAATGCTTCCTGTTCTTTCAAAATTACAAATTATCTATTGGCCCACAATATTTGACATTAAAAACAATTCATTAATAGAAAGAGATAAAGGAAAAATAAAAATTGGTTTTATTGAGGGGGTTGTGAGGACAGAAGAAGATAAAATTAAAGTTAAGCTTATGAGGCAAAAATGTGATGTTATTGTTGCATTTGGAGCGTGTGCTTGTTATGGAAGTATAGCAGGTTTAGCTAATTTATATGAGAAGGATGAATTGGTGAAAAGAAAATTCATAGAAATAGAATCTATTGTTGAACCAAATTCAGAGGAACCAACACTTAATTTGCCAAAATTTGAGGATTTCATATATAATGTCAAAGATTTAATACATGTAGATTTATTCATTCCGGGTTGTCCTCCAAAAACAGAAAATATCACAGCCATGTTATTTTATTTAATAACTCAATTAACTAGTGGGCCAAAATCTCGTGACAGAATGAAATCAGTTTGCGACGATTGTGTTTTATATTTTAATGGTTGCTTCTTAGATCAAGGTAGACTATGTTTTGGGCCTATAACTGCCTCAGGATGCAAGTTAATGTGTCCACATAATTCTGACATATGTTATGGATGTTATGAATATACAATTAATCCTAGTGAAAAAATCGAAGTTTTAAAAAAAAAATTATATTATATAGATGATTTAAATGACGAATTAAGAAGGGATTTACTACATTTTTTGACATCTTATTTAGGAGTTTCTAATATAACAAGCTTTTATTTTCGTAATGACTTGTTGCAGCGATTGGCATATGAACCTGAAAGCTATATACAAAAAGAAAAAACAACTGAAGATGGTTTAATATCATTATTGAACGTTAATCCTACTGGAGTTGCTGTTAATGATGACATTATCGGTGTAATATTATTTCTTTTAAAAAATGACCCTAATTTCAAATTTAGCTCTAAAACTGTTTGTAGTCATTGTGATCGACTTATAGTTGATAAGGTTCCTACAGAATTGAAGAGGGATTACGAGGGATTATCTAAGACTGACAAATGTTTCTTAGAACAAGGCTACATTTGTTTAGGTTTAGTAACTCATGCTGGTTGTGGGACTATTTGTCCAAACAAAGCAAATGCCCCTTGCTTAGGTTGTTATGGTCCTCCCGTTGGAATAAAAGATCAAGGTGTAAAATTTATAAGTACCTTAGGATCTTTATGCAAGGATCTTAAACCTGATGAAATTGCAAATTTTATTAAAGATCCAGCTGGCCTATTTAATAGATTTACACTGGCGGATAGCATCTTAAAACATAAATACCTTGATAATACGAATGGTGCGTAATTATAAACAATAATATAGAATTCTATTAATTAAAATTACTAAATTTTTTTAATTTTTTAAAAAGATGTCGAAATCCCATAATTGGATGTGTATATATCATTCGAGGACCTGAATATCGCATAACTTCTCGAATTCTTTCTCTCATATCTGATTTATAACAATGGATTGGACATTTTTCACATGTGGGTTTATTCTCACCAAATTGACAATAATTTAGCTTTGTAATAGCGTAATTATAGAGTACTGAACAATTTTCGCAAAATTCTCCGTTAGGATCATGATTATTTTTGCAATACATCTGAATCATCGTTTTTATTGTTTTTTTTTCTTTAACTAAGCGATTTATGGACGAATTCATTATGACATCGAAAAATATAATTACAATTATTATTAAATAATAATTTACTGGAATCTAAAAATTCCAATATATCTAAAAAATTGATTCTATTTTAGTTTGACACTTTTAATTCATAAATATAATTTATTCAATTAAAAAAGTTAAATTTAAAATAAAGATAATTTGATAACCCACATATATTATATAATAGAAATAATATGGAACGCAATAATCAAAAATCGTCATTATTCAGAAAGAAACATTATTTTTTAGTACTTTTTTTAACATTTATTGTAAATTTTGATAGCACTGTTGTAATTCCAATTATTTCGAATTATGCTATTAGTTTAGGAGCATCCATAATCCTTGCATCATTTATTGTTGGAGCATACTCAATAGTTCATATTCCCTCTAATATAATATCAGGTAGATTAGTTGATAAAATAGGGAGAAAATTTTTAATCTCAGTGGGAGTGATCTTAGATGGTCTTTCAATTTTGTTATATTCAATAGCACAAAATCCATATTTTTTACTTCTTGCAAGAATTATTCATGGGATAGGAGGAGGTTTTGGTGGTCCGGGAACAATGGCATATCTATCTGACACAACTCCAAAAGAAAAGAGTGGAAGAACTATGGCTTTCTATGGGATTTCTTTTGGTTTTGCTCTTCTATTTGGATTTATGTTAGGAGGAGTTGGCTCACAAATAATTGGATATAAAAATTTATTTCTTATTGTCTCAATAGCAATATTTTTTATGGCAGGGGTATCTTTTATTTTACCAACTATATACCATCCTGTTAAAGAGAAATTAAGTTTTAAGAAAGAATTTTTAGTTTTTAGAGAAGTCATTGTTTCGCGGAAGATGATTACGCCATTTTTAGGCATACTAGCTTTAAATTTTAATTTAGGGATTATCACAGCAACATATTCTGTTTTATTAAAGGATGCTAGTTACAATGATGCTCAAATCGGGATGATTTTTGGAATTTTAGTGATATTATCAATCTTAATTCAATATCCTGCCGGTATATTAAGTGATAAGAAAGGAAAAACAAATATAATGAACATAGGTTTAATAGTCGTTTCACTTAGTTTTCTAATATTGACAATTTCTATATCCTTTCCAATACCAATTTTGGGAATGATAATTTTTGGTATTGGTCATGGTATGATATTTCCGACATCAGCAGGACTCGTAAGAAATAATACAAAGGAAAATAATCGTGGAATTGCAACAGGTACATTTTATGCCTTAGTTGTAGCGGGAATAGCAGGAGGTGCTCCGATATCTGGATTAATTTTTAATTCTCTGGGAATTTTAGCGATGTTAACTATGGGGATAATTTTCCCTTTATCAGCAGCTATTATACTTTTAGTGATAAACAAAAAAACTAATTTGCGTTCAAAAATATATTTATTTTAAGAATAAAAAAAGTATCTCTTTGATACAAAAATAGGTACAACATAAACTCTTTTAATTAATTATTCTTTTTATCTAATATGAGTGAAAAAAAAGAGAGCTCACAGGTTATCCGTTTAGCTCATGGAGCTGGTGGAGTTTTACAAGAAGAATTAATAAAATTTATCACTAAAGATATTCCTTTTAAGAATGTAAATAACGGGATAGGTCTTGAAGAATTAGATGATGGAGCGACAATCCCTATTAAGGACTACGAAAAAGAATTTGTAATTACAGCAGATGGACATACAGTTTTTCCTCTTTTCTTCCCTGGAGGAGACCTTGGAACTCTAAGTATTTGTGGAACTATAAATGATCTTATAATGATGGGCGCCGAACCATTAGCTTTAACGTCTATGATAATCATTGAAGAAGGATTTGAATTTGCTAAACTAGAAAAAATAACGAATTCTATGAATTTAAAAGCAAAGGAAGCGAAAGTCGCTATTATTGCTGGAGACACTAAAGTCATGCCACGTGGTACTTTAAATGAATTAATAATCTCTACAACGGGTATTGGTATAAAAGATAAATCAATTAAGATTTTAGATAATGGATTAAAGATTGGAGATAAGATTATATTGACTGGTAGTATTGGGGATCATGGAACTGCTTTAATGGCTTCTCGAGAAGGTTTAAATATTTCAACAGATTTAAAATCAGATATCTCACTTTTACTTGAGGTTTATGAAAAAATTAAATCAGAAATAAAAAGTAATTACGTCCATGCGATGAAAGATCCAACACGTGGAGGAATTTCAGCGGCTTTAAATGATTGGGCAAGAAAGTCGAACGTAAGTATTTGGATTGAAGAAGAAAAAGTTCCCATCAAAAAACAAGTTGTTGCTATATGTGATATGCTGGGATTAGATCCTTACAACATTGCTAGTGAGGGTAGAGCTCTCTTATCAGTAGATCCTAATCACTCTGAAATTATATTAAATAAAATAAAATCTACACAGATCGGAAAAGAGGCAGAAATCATTGGTGAAGTAAGAGCTGAAAATCCAAAACAAGTCCTTCTAAAGACTATTGTTGGTGGGACTAGGTTTGTGGATATGCCCTTAGGAGAACCAATACCTCGAATTTGTTAACAGGTGAAAATATGGATATACCTGGAATAAAGATTTTAAGAAGTAGAGAATTTACAAATAGTATTATTAAGACAATCAATAAAATAGTTAAACAATTAGCTCGACCAGTTAAATTAATGCATGTTTGCGGAACTCATGAACATACTATTTCAAAATATGGATTAAGAACTCTATTACCTAAAGAAATTGAAGTATTATCTGGTCCTGGGTGTCCAGTTTGTATATGCCCTGCTGCAGATATTGATAAAGCAGTAGAGCTTGGAAAGCGACACGACACTATAATAACAACTTTTGGAGATATGATACGTGTACCTGCAACTAATATTTCGCTTGCTGAATTAAAGGCTAAAGGTGCAGATATAAGAATTGTATATGGGCCAAATGATGCAGTTAAAATTGCAAGAGAAAATCCTGATAAAGAAGTTATCTTTTTCGCTATAGGATTTGAAACTACAGCTCCATTAATTGGTTATGAATTACAATCTATCCCCCCCTCTAATTTTTCCGTAATTTGTGCACATAAGCTAATACCAGCAGCTTTGGAACTTTTAATGAGCCAATCGCAATTAAAAATTGACGGGTTTATATCTCCTGGTCATGTTTCAACGATTATAGGATTAAAACCCTATGAAATCTTTTCTCAAGGTTATAAAATTCCAAATGTAATTTCTGGTTTTGAACCAAATGATGTACTACTTTCTATATTGATGTTATTAAAACAATTAAGAGACAAAAAATATGAAACCTTAAATGAATATTCTAGGATTGTTAAACCAGAAGGTAATATAATTGCCCAAAAAATTATAAATGATGTTTTTGAACCTGTTTCTTCTCCATGGAGAGGAATCGGAAGAATTTATGATGGAGGTTTAATGATAAGAGATAAATATCAAATATTTGACGCAGATAAAAAATTTGATATTAAAATTCAGAAATCTCAAGATATTCCTCCAGGATGTTCATGCCACCTTGTAATGGTCGGTAAACTCTATCCTTATGAATGTAAATTATTTAGAAAAGAATGTACTCCTATTAATCCTATAGGTCCATGTATGGTTTCTATGGAAGGAACATGTAGTATTTATTACAAATATCATAGCGAAGAAAATTCTTAAATTGACCACGGAAAACACAAATTATATTTATCAGTTCTCCAAGCGTCAGTAGCAGGAAAGTTACAACGATATCCATTTTGATAACTCTTGTTATAATAAGTTTCTATATGCATACCCCAGACTATTTTATCAAAATCAGCTCGAGTTGATCTTTGGGCTTTAGAATTTTTTGAAAAGTGCATGGTACTATATTCAAGACTACATTTCCAAAAATGGGTTTCTTTTTTAAGATATGAAGATTTATCACCTTGATCTTCTTGAACCCAAGAAACAAAGCAAACATCATCTATGCCATTTAGATCATTTTCTAAGTATTTTAACCTCGAATCAAACCCCCCTTCACTAGCGGCCCAATATCCTCCCCAATAACTTACAAGCACAATTAAAATACGTCCTTTTAATTCTCTTACTGTTGGCCATTTAAAATCATTTTCTCTAAAATCTTTAAATGTAAAGAGAGTATTGGGTCTAAATGAGCTAACTATAATATTATTTAACTTCTTAATTCCGTAAAGTTCTTCAGGTTCATTGTTGGAATCAATAATGGAATTCTTTAACTCAATAAATAGGGTAATTGGAGCATGTTCTTTATTTTTCTCACTAGACCAATCATCTAACACCTTAAGCCATTTAGAGAGGAGAAGGTCGCTGGGATTACCATCTACATTAAGTAGACAATCAATATGATTTTGCAAATGGTATACTTCAAAATCGTTTAATTCTTGTATTTTATCATCATGTATATCATACTCAAGTCCCCTTACGCCTTTATTGAGTTGTTCTCTTATAGAGTGTTCGTAAGAATTATGACTTGTCTTGAAAAATGCTTTATTAAAAGGAATATCCCATAACTCTATTTTTACTGCCATTATGAAGTTATAAAAACTTAAGTGTTTATTTTATTTTAAAAAAAAATCTTATTTTATTAAGCATTTTCATAATAAAATATTAATCTTTAATTTTAACGATTATTTAATTATTTAGATCTATAAAAAAAGTAAAATACTTGAAATAGTTAGTTGAGCGATTACAAAACAGTAGAAATTGAGATCACAGGAATCGTACAAGGAGTGGGATTTAGACCTTTCTTATTTAATTTAGCCCGCACCTTAAATCTCAATGGATATATATTAAATAGAGGAAATGCTGGCGTTAGATTAAAGTTACAAGGTAATTCTCAAAATATTAAAAATTTTATAGAAGATATCAAGATAAAGAAACCAGAAATTTCGTTTATAGAACACGTTGAAATTACTTATTTAGATACTCATAAAGAATACAAAATTCTAGAAATAATGAAAAGTGAAGAAGCAAGAGGTATTAGTCAATCGCTTCCACCAGATATTGCAATTTGCGAAGATTGCCTGAAAGATATGCGCAATCCATCTTATAAAAAATATTATAAATATCCATTTATCGCATGTGCAGTTTGTGGACCAAGATTTACTACAGTTACAAAACTTCCATATGACAGAGAGAGAAGTACTATGGTTGAATTTCCTTTTTGTCAACATGCTGAACCCAAATCTTGTATTCAAGAATACTCCGATTTTAATAATAGAAGATTTCATGCCCAAACTTTTGCTTGTTCAGTATGTGGTCCGTATTATACTCTTTATGATAAAGATGGAAAACTCATTAATAATAATTCAATAACTTTAATTTTGCAAAAAGCAGCCAAAATGATCAATGAAGGAGGTATTATTGCTATTAAAGGTATTGGAGGAACTCATTTAGTCAGTCTAGTGGAGGATGAGATAATATTAAGAATGCGCACAAGGAAAGGAGGAAGAAAAAATAAACCATTTGCTCTAATGGTCCCTAATTTGAAAGTAATTGAAAATGAACTGAAGATCTCAAATTTAGAAAGAAAAACTTTAAATTCGTTTCGTAAACCAATCGTACTTTTAGAACGAAAACAACCTATTAATTATTCATTAATTTGTAACCAAGTAGCACCTGGATTAAATAATGTTGGAGTAATGCTCCCATATTCAGGAATCCATTATTTATTATTTGATTTTATTGGAGAAAAGCCTTTAATATACACTAGTGGAAACAAATCTTATATCCCTATGGCTATAGAAAATCAGAAAATATTTGATCAACTTAAAGAATTAGCTGATGCATATCTCTTGCATAACAGAAAAATATATCAAAGAGCCGATGATAGTGTTTTAAGAGTTCATGATAATAAAATCAAATTAATTAGACGTTCAAGGGGATTTGTTCCGGAATATTTACCATTACCATTTAAGGTAGACATTAAAGGAGCTCTTGCTACAGGCCCAGAATTAAGTACAACGGGAGCAGTCTTAAGATTTAATAGAATTTTCCCTACTCAACACATTGGGAATCTAACTCATCTAGAGACTTATGAATTCTTAAAAAATTCACTTTTTCATATGAGCAATTTACTTCAGATTAATGATTCTGAAATCGGATTTATAGCATGTGATCTACATCCAGAATTCATTAGTACTAAATTTGGAAAGGAATTATCTACCCAATTGCAAGTTCCCCTTTATCTAATCCAACATCATTTTGCGCATATTTTAGGATTAATGGCAGAAAATAAAGTAAAGTCTGAAGAAAAAATCATAGGGATAAGTACAGATGGTGTAGGCTATGGTGATGATGGAAATGTATGGGGGGGAGAGATCTTATTGAATAGTTATAATGAATATAAGCGATTGGGTCATTTAGAATATCAACCAATGATAGGGGGGGATCGCTCTACTAAATATCCAGCTCGAATGTTAGCTTCTATATTATTAAAAAAACTTGGAATTGAAGAAGCGTCAATACTCTTTGACTCTCTGAAACTACAGAATGATTTAGAATATAAAGAAACAGAGTTAAAAGCCCTCATTTCTCAATTTCGAGAAGCAAAAAATCAATTACCATTTAAAAATATTTCACTTACAAGTTCTACGGGCAGAATTTTTGATGTAGTTTCTTATATTTTAGGAATAAGTAATATCAAAACATATAGAGGAGAACCAGCAATGAAGCTTGAGGGATTAGCTTCATATGGTAATCCTAGTAATATCGAATTGAAAATTAATATAAGTAAAAATAATGGAATCTCAATAATAAATAGCTCAAAACTTATACTGGATATTATAGATTTATTTAAAAACAAGAAAAATAATCCAAGAGATATTGCTGCAAAATTTCAAATAGAATTAGCAATGGCGTTTGCTGAAGTTGCTAAAGAAATAGCTGAAACACATGGAATTAATAAAATAGGTTTAACTGGAGGTGTCGCGTATAATTATTCATTCGCAAAAACAATTAAAAAAGATATTGAATTAGCAGGTTTTACTTTCTTAGAGCATAATCTGGTTGCTCCTGGAGATGCTGGTATAAGTACTGGGCAATTGATTGGAGGTTTGTTTAAGCATCTTAATACTAATTAATCAGTTGAAAATTTAATTACAAATTAATATTTTATATTTCCAGAATTATGATTGTATCTAATAAACATAAAGAAGATTTAATTAAAATAGCAAAAAAATTAGAAAAAAAAAGTCAATCATTTCCTAAGGATGAGAATGGAGAACCTACCGAGACATACTTAGAATATCTTAGTTTAATGTATGATCCCGAAGTAGCAGAGTTAGTTATCCCATTACCAGTTTTTCCAGAAACAATTTCTATAGTTCGACTTGCTAAATTAACTAGATTAGACAAGAATACAATAACAAAAAAACTTGAGATTCCTGCTAAAAGAGGTTTCATCATAAAATTAGGTAGAAGTTATGCGCAATTGATGCCTTTATTTGTTTATGATATACCATTTATTTTAAAAATAAATTACGATGATCATAAAGATGAAACTAAGAAGGCTGCATATTTAAGTCGAAAATTCTTCACTGAAGAAGGTTATTATAAAATTTGGCAAAATAGTAAAAAGGGAGTTCCCAGATTTAGAGTACTTACTGTTAGCGAACAGGTTAAACCGAGTCGAGAAATTATTCCAATTGAAGAAGTCTATAGCATTATTGATAAGTGGGATGATTTTGCAATAATTCCATGCCCTTGTAGAAACAGAGCTGAAATAGAAGGGATAAGAGAATGCAAAGGAAAATATCCTATTCATAATTGTATACTATTTGGTCCTAATGCTAAAGCTGTATTAGAAATGGGAGATCCTATAATAAAATCTGCTTCTAAAAATGAGATAATAGAAATTACTAAAACAGCAGCAGAATTAGGATTGGTTCACTGTACTGATAATAGAGCGGAAAATTGTACAATATTATGCGCTTGTTGTGAATGTTGCTGTGGAATGTTGAGAGGTTTAACTAAATTAGATAATCCTAGAGCTATTGCTAAAGCAAATTTCATCTCTTATATAGTTATAGAGAATTGTCTTGCTTGTGGAACTTGTGTAGAAAGATGTAAATTTGGAGCAATAACAATCAATAAATATGCTGATGTAGATTCAGAACAATGTGTAGGATGTGGATTATGTGCTGTAACATGCTCAAACAACGCAATAATCATGAAAAGATTTGAAAGAGAAGAAATACCTGGAGCCATAATCAAAAATTAATTATACATTTTTATCTATTTTGTTTAAGTACATCTTAGCTTATTCAAATCATATTGGATTAATAATCTTATTTAATAGTTTTTTTGCGTTTAAATATAATGTGAATTTATAATGGGAGGTCTTTTTGGAGTAATTTCAAATGCTGATTGTTTAGAGGATCTTTTTTATGGGACTGACTATCATTCTCATTTAGGAACTAGAAGAGGAGGGTTAGCCGTAAAAAATTCAGGGGGTTTTCAAAGATTCATAAAAAATATCACAACAGCTCAATTTAGGTCAAAATTTGAAAAAGATATTAAGAAAATGCATGGAAATAAAGGTATTGGAGTAATTAGTGATTATGATGATCAACCATTAATAATTAGCTCTCATTTAGGCGTATTTGCTATTTGTACTGTAGCAAGAATTAATAACATAGAGATTCTAGCAAAAGAAGCGTTAAAGAACGGATCCCATTTTTCAGAGATGCATGGAGGTGAAATCAATCCCACAGAATTAGTAGCAACGATAATAAGCCAAGGTAATACCTTTGAAGAGGGAATTCAAGAAGCTCAAAATATGATTGATGGGTCCTGTACTATGCTTATCCTAACAACGGAAGGTATTTATGCCGCACGCGATAAACTTGGAAGAACACCTCTTATAATAGGTGAAAAATCTGGATCTTATGCCGTGACAATGGAAACTTGTGCTTTTCCAAATCTTGGATATAAAATAAAAAAATACCTTGGACCTGGAGAAGTTATTTATATAAATGAAAATGGTCTCGAAGAAAAAATCAAACCTAGTCAGAGAATGCAAATTTGTGGATTTTTATGGGTTTATTATGGATATCCTGCATCAAGTTATGAAAATATTAATGTAGAGGTTGTTCGCTATAAATGTGGCTCTTCATTGGCAAATAATGATAAAGTAGAAATTGATCTCGTCGCAGGAATCCCCGATTCTGGTACAGGACATGGTTTAGGGTATGCAAGTAAAGCAAAAATTCCTTTTTCAAGGCCCTTTGTAAAATACTCTCCAACTTGGCCTCGAAGTTTTATGCCTCAAGATCAGAATATTAGAGATGAAGTGGCCAAGATGAAACTTATCCCCATTAAAGAACTTATCAATGATAAAAGATTGCTCTTCTGTGAAGATTCTATTGTAAGAGGAACTCAACTTCGAAAGACAATTCAAAGATTATATGAAAATGGAGCTAAGGAAGTCCATATGAGGCCTGCTTGCCCTCCACTTGTATATAGTTGCAAATTTCTTAACTTTTCTAGGTCCCGCTCTGAACTGGATTTAGCTGGGCGATGGGCTATAAAAGAACTAATTGGTAGCAATATTGAAGATCCCGCAGAATATACTAATCCAGAATCTGATAAGTATAAGGCTATGGTTGATGTAATTCGAAAAAAGCTACAATTAACAAGTTTACAATATCAGAGACTTGAAGATTTAGTTAAAGCTATTGGATTACCCAAAGAGAAGATCTGTACATATTGTTGGGATGGAGTAGAATAAACTGAAAAGCATTTAAGCTCTACTCTTTACTATAGATTTTTCTAATTCAGCTAATTTTTGAACAGATTTTAATGGATAATTTCCTGTTAAACAAGCCATACATAATTGATTCTTATTTTTTCCAATAGCTGTAGTAAGATCTTCAATCGTTTGATATAATAAAGTATCACATCCGATCTCTCTTTGAATTTCTTCCAAATACCTTTCACCATAAACATTTTGAAATCGCCCAGCAATTAATTCATTTCTAGTAGGAAAATCGATTCCCATATAACATGGACTAACTATAGGTGGACAGCTGACTCTCAAATGAACTCGCCTAGCTTCTCCTTTTTCTCTTAATAATGATACAATTTGCTGTGTTGTTGTTCCTCTTACAATAGAATCGTCTAATAAAATTACATCTTTATCTTTAACCACACTTTTTATGGGATTTAATTTTTCTCTTACAGCAATTTTGCGCTTTAGTTGACCAGGCATAATAAAAGTTCTATGTACATACCTATTCTTCATTAAACCCTCCAAATAAGGAAGTCTAGCCTCTTTCGCATATCCTACAGCGACACTACGTCCTGAATCCGGGACAGGAACTACTATTGCATTTTCTCTAATTTCAGGATTATTTAAAATAGGATCATTTTTAGCCAAATGCATTCCTAACCTCAATCTAGCTTCAGCAACAGAAACACCATCGATAACTGAATCTGGTCTTGCGAAGTATACATATTCAAATTGACAAATTGCTGTTTTATGTGATTTAATTTCTAGTTCTGAATGAATATCTTTTTGATGACTTAAATGCACAATTTCTCCCGGTTTTACATCTCTTAAAAGTTTTCCTCCAACAACATCTATCGCACATGATTCAGATGAGACAAAATATATATTTCTTTGTTCAGATTTCAATTCACCGATACACAGCGGCTTAAATCCCATAGGATCTCTTATAGCATAAATATCTCCTCCAGCAGTCATAAGAATTAGAGAATAAGACCCATCTAATAATCGACTTGCTAACTTTAAAATTTCTGGCCAATCTTCTGTCCCTAATGCAAGTGATCCGATTAATTGTGCCATAACTTCGGTGTCTGTATCAGTTATGAAGACGCGTCCCATGTTATCCATTTTCTTTTTAATTTCATCAAAATTCGCTATTGTACCGTTAAAAGCCATAGAAAATTCAATTTCATTGTTTTTAAAATGAAAGGGTTGCATATAATCTGTTGATTTATATCCTACTGCTCCTGTAGTGGCATAACGATTATGACCGATCCCTACATTACCCCAATATTGCGAAATAATCTTATCTTCTAATACTTTTGTAACTAATCCGCTCCTTTTATAAGTGTAAATTTTCCCTCCAGTTTTCAATATAGAAATCCCTGTAGATTCTTGACCCCGATGCTGCAGAGCAATCAAACCTTGATATAATAACTTTGATACAGAATAACCTAGATCATCACTAGTAACACCAAAAATAGCACAATTTTCTCGAGGCTTTTCTCTCTTCTTTATTTTTTTTCTTTTTAGAAACATAATTTTCGTTAATATGAGAGAAACTAATTTATTATCTTCAAGAAATTTAAATCATATATAATTTTTAATTATTAGTTTAATAGAATATTAACAATTTATTTGAAAAAAGTGTCAGATATAAGTATAATATCTAAATATCTAGCAGTTACTATTTTAATAGGCGGAAAGAGTACACGTTTCGGAAGTGATAAGGGTCTTTTCCAGATTCTTGATAAGCCTTTAATATCATATGAACTTGAAACCTTAACACAACTTGAATATAATATATTTTTGGTAGCTCATTCTATTAAACAAGTTAACAATTATTTGGGCAAAATTGATATTGGACAACTAATGGCATTTATTATTGATGACTATTCACTACTTGATAAACGTAACATAAGAACCCCAATAATTGGGCTATATTCTGCTTTTAAAGAATTAAATAAATTAGGTTACGAAAAAACATTAGTATTACCCTGTGACACTCCTTTAATTCAAAAAAATGTAATAAGTCTATTGATTAAAGAATCCATAGGATATGATTGTTGTATCCCATTATGGAATAATGGATTATTTGAACCTCTCATAGCGATATATCCGATTAAGAAAGCTCTTGAAAAATCTAAGGAAATGTTAATGGGAAATCACTACAAACTAACGGAACTTTTAGTAAAAGATTGGAGGATCAATCATATCTCAATAGAGAATTCAATCCTGCCTTTAGATCCACATTTACTTTCTTTTTTTAATATTAATAACCTATCTGAGTTAGAAATGTTTAAAACTAAATTTAAATAAATTCCTTTAAATTATCTTGAAAAAGGAAAGAAAAAAAAAAGAAAATTTATTTTAATTTAAAAGCCATCAGGACCCATAATCCCACCAATTAAACCTAAAACTCCCCCAGCAATTAAGAGATAAGTCCCAAGTCCATAGGGTCCCAACATTAGATCTATAGGGATAATGTTTGCAACTAATGGTAGGTGGGCAAACATGATGGCGAATTGAGAGATTGTGAATGGTAAAACTCCCACAAAGGATAACATGAAATAAACACCTACTACAATTGCAAGAATAGCTCCTATTATGGCTAATGCTCGACTCTTAAGACCTAATATAATAAAAAGGCCTGCCAATAAAAAGATAATAAAGACGATTGCCATAATTATTACCAGTACATCTCCAGTTGAGAATAAAGCAGGAATATTCATAATAAATCCAATGCCGAAGAAATTAGTAACAAATGAAAACAAGAAAGTAGCTAAGAGTGTTACGATCCCTCCTATAATACATAATACTTTACCAGCACCCATAAAATTACACTTTTTTATTTATTTTAATTTAAGTTTTTTTTATAATTAACTAGAATAATACACATATATAATATTAATCTAATTTTAACAAAAAGGTATTACATAATAATTTGGGATTAGAACCTAATTATTAATTCAAACAATGTGTAAGTAATATAATTTGCCCCAATTTGAGTTTTTTATTTTAATTTTATATAGAATAACAATTTTCAGTTATTATCAATAACAAACAAATTAATACTCAACAAATAAACCATTTATGATTTGGTGAATTATTAACAGTAGTTCCTGAATTTTGAATGGTTTATCTAGAAACGCGCATGCTCCAATAGATTTCGCTTTCTTTTTTACAGTAGCATCAGCACTTGCGAAAATAATTTTCTCATTCTTGTTAATCTTGAAAATTTCGGCCATAGTGTCAAGTCCATTTTTTATTGGCATCCTATGATCCATTAGGATAATATCTGGTTTTACTTCTAAGTCGTTATATTTCTCAATTGCATCTTTCCCATTTATAGCAGTCCCAATAATCTCAAAACCAGCTTCAGTTAAGATTATACTATAAAGTCTCTGAAGAGATTGATCATCATCAACGACAAAAATCTTTATCATGAGGAAATACCCAGAAAGCTTTAATAAATGCCTATGTACTGAATTCTCCTAGCATTAATATCCCATTACTACTTTTTTTAGAACAATCTAAAAGAAAAAGAACTATTATTTAAGTTTAGACATAATAAGAAAAATTGTATATTATAAACAAATATAGGGTATAATGCATTTCACTGATTTGTTTAAAATTTATAATAAATCTTTATAAAAATAATAGATTCTTTAAAATATTGGATTTATTCCAAAAGATTATTAGTACAAAATATTTAGAAATAACAGCATAAGGACTATTACAATGAAAGATTTGATTATTAAAAACGGCATTGTATATGACCCAATAAACAATATTGATGGTGAAAAGAAAGAGATCCATATTAAAGATGGTACTATCGTAGAAAAAGTGAATAATGATGCGAAAGTAATTGATGTTTCTGGAATGATAATCATGCCGGGAGGAGTTGACATTCATTCGCATATAGCAGGAACAAAAGTAAATGCTGGACGGTCATTTCGCCCCGATGATAAACCTGAAGAATGTAATGAAAAACGTACTAAATTAACTCGAAGTGGAACCGGTTGGGCAGTACCATCGACATGGGCAACTGGATATCGATACGCTAGGTTGGGATATACGACGGTTGTTGAACCTGCAATGCCTCTTTTAAAAGCCCGACATACTCATGAAGAATTTTTAGATACACCAATAATTGACACTTGTGCATTTCCATTGTTTGGTAACAATTGGTTCGTGATGGAATATATTAAACAGAAAGATTATGAAAAACTAGCAGCATATATTGCTTGGATCTTAAAAGCAACCAAAGGATATGCCGTAAAAATAGTAAATCCCGGAGGTGTCGAAAATTGGGCATGGGGAAAAAATGTTGATAGCCTTGATTCACCTGTATTTCATTTCGAGGTAACTCCGAGAGAAATTTTAGAAAGTTTAGCAAAAGTTAATGAAATTTTAAAATTACCACATACTATTCATGTCCATGCTAACAATTTAGGACATCCCGGGAATAAAGAACATACTATTGAAACTTTCAAAGCTGTTGAGAAGATTAAACCAAAAGATGGAAGAAAATCAGCTTTTCATTTAACTCATTGTCAATTTAATGCATATGGTGGTACAAACTGGGGAGATTTCGAATCTGGTGCAGCTGACATTGCTGAATATTTAAATTCACATGATCATTTAACTATAGACGCAGGTCAAGTGATTTTTGGTAAAGCTGCCACTACGACTATGACTGCAGATGGTCCTTGGGAGTTTGCCCTTCATCATATTGGTGGCAGTTCGCCATGGGGCGTAAAGCCTGGAATTAAATGGATTAATGGGCAAGTTGAAGGAGAATCAGGGTCTGGTATTGTACCTTATCAATTTAGTCCAAAAGTTGCAGTTAATGCAATTCAATGGTGTGTTGGGCTAGAATTAGTATTACTAACTAAGAATCCATGGCAGGTATTTATGACTACAGATCATCCAAATGGAGGTCCATTTACATCTTATCCTCAAATAATTCGATGGTTAATGGACAAAAAATCTAGGGATGATGTTCTTTTAAATCAATGTTCTAAAAAAGCATCAGAGAAAACAGAATTAAAAGACATTGATCGTGAATTGAATTTATATGAAATTGCTACTATTTCACGGGCAGGGACTGCTAAATGCTTAGGAATGACCGATAGAGGGCATTTAGGTATAGGAGCAATTGGTGATGTGGCAATATACAATATAGATCCTAAAAAGTATGATGGCAATGCGATAGAAAAAGCATTTTCATTAGCGGCTTATACAATAAAAGAAGGACAAATTGTTGTAAAAGATGGTGAAATTATAGCAACTCCCATGGGAACTACGTTATGTGCTGAGGGAAAAGTTAAAGACAGTGTTATGGATGCTATGCTTGAAGATGTAAAAACTCATTGGCGCAATCATTATAGCATTAATTTTAATAATTATGAAATTGGCAATTATTATACTCCAAAAGTTAAAATTGTGAACGGAGTCTAAATTTATTTAATTTTTCTATGAAATTTTAGAAGAATTTTGTTTATTAGAAAAAAAAAGTTATTGGTGTGAGCTGTAAAGTTCAGTTTGAGAGATTAAATCTTTATTTTCTGAGGTTCTTTTTTCTTGTTCTAATTTTAACTCACGTTTATTTTTTATAGCATAATATATATAACAAACAGGTCCTTTCCTCATTTTTTCACACTTATAGCTTTATTATCGATATATTTTTTTTTTATTAATTAAAAAGTGGTAAAAAAAAGCTATAAAAGATATATAGTCCGATTTTTCAAATTTTTACGATGCTATAATTCAATTTAAAAAAATGATTTGTGAAAAAGGGCCATTTTATTTCTTAAATGATTATATCCATTCTAATATTGAAGAACATCCTAAGCCTTGTTTATTTTCAATCCTACCATGCACTATAAATGTATCACCTTCATATCCACACTCAGTACATTTATTCTTTGATACTATCTCTACTAAATCATCTACAATTATAGCGTGATTTACAGAAGCAGCCACACCAAAAGGTGTTAGGACTTCCAAAAGTCCCCTATCACCCTTTTGGTTTAAAGGATCAAGACTATTTAAATCTCTAATTAATATTCTCGCTTGAGAGGGGCAATGGAATATAAAATCTTGATGTTTCTCAGACCAATGACTCCCAAAAGTTATTGGGGTCTCCGTAAAACCATACATATCC
Organism: Promethearchaeota archaeon; assembly: GCA_048941285.1. Classification (GTDB taxonomy): domain Archaea; phylum Asgardarchaeota; class Lokiarchaeia; order Sigyniarchaeales; family SOKP01; genus Loki-b32. The sequence continues at coordinate 14,983 of JBHLNS010000033.1, read as the reverse complement.
GTGATTCTATCAGATTTAGTGCCAAATGACTCTATACAATCAGAAACAAATTTAACTTTATCGATTGGAGGGTATTTTAATTGAGATTTATGCCCATCCCATCCGCCACCACCAAAATTCACAACGCTATTTGGTAAGTCAAATTTTATATTTTTTTCTTTCATGATTTTGTTCATAAAGGTGTTTAGAAGTTGAATACTTCCTCCAAATGAGATATGTTTCTGTTTATCCAACGGTTTTTCCGAGTTTTTTCTCACTTGATTAAATACATATTTGGTATTTATTCCAAATGCACCTACAAGACTCCGTTTTTTAATAATTTCTTTGAACGCTTTAAGAATAAAAAATTTAATTAGAAATTTCGGATTTGACATTCTCGTTGAAATTTCGTGCAATATACTTCCATATAATTTGATAGGTCTAACTTTTGTGTATCTCATAGCAATTCTATTTAAGAATGTGACATTTGGAGCAAAATCAAATGAGATAGTATTAAACCATTCATCCTTGGGAATTGGAATGAATTCATAAATACATTTGATAGTCATACTTGCTAAAAGTTCGATATCCTCTTTAGAACGCCCCACTAAAGATGGATCACCCGAAGTGCAAGAAGAAACGTTCCATAGCTCAAACTCAGGAGATTTTCGAGGAATTTTTAAGAGTTTCTCAAACATTCCAGCTGATTCTTTGAAAAGAGGAGCTGAGATATATGGAATTAAAGCTAAATCCTCAATTTTATTTAAATCATCTAGATTAAAGTTTTCCTTGTTAGCATGTTCTTTATAATACGCATTAGATTGAATCCCTTCTTGTGTAATTACTCGCATTAATTCCACAAAATCGTTATTCTTGTAGTCTGAATTAATAATATCGCGTATTCTCTCATCTTCAACAATTTCACTTGTTAGCATAAAATTTGTCACGCATTTGTTTTTGCTAATTTCAGTAATACATGTAATATTTTTTAGAAAATATATATTATATTTTTTTATTTAAAAATATACAAAAATTAATTATGCTAAATCATGATAGTTCAAATATTATATTTTTTAAGATTAATAACAGATATGGATGTTAAATATGCAAAATGAAGATATAATGAAATTATTAGCAGTTATTGGAGCAGTTGTAGCAATAATAGAAGCAATTATGGGATTTAATGACAGGAATATTGAAGCTACACGAGTTATTTTGCTAATTATATTCATAATTTTAGCAGCTATCATTTTAATTAGTGTAATTATCCCACACAAATTTATTGAATTAAATTGGATAATTTGTGTCGTGATAGGTCTTGTTCTGCTTATTTTTGATAGCTTAATTGGAGGAATCTTGATATTACTTGCTGGTTTTATTGGATATACTGAGAGGGTATAATATTTAAAAATGTAATACAGAAACAAAAATGGAGCCAGTGATGGGATTTGAACCCATGATAAATGGCTATCTTCCTTAAAAAAGGAGCCTGCAGGCCATCGCCTTACGACTCGGCAACACTGGCTTACAAATATTAAGTTGTTTATTTTTATTTAAAATTTATATTTTTCTTATAAAGAAATGTATTTTTGATTTTTTTTTAGGTTTTCTATTATAGAGATTCAAAATCCAGATTTTAATAATTTCAAATAATTCTTTCAAAGAATTTGTAATTCTCAACGAATTTAAATTATCGAACCATATTATATATTTAGGGATATTAAGGTATAAGAGAATTTTTTTTAAATTAAGGGAATACTTTGAGTAATCTTATTTTATTGGCAAAAAATCAAATAAAACCAGCAAGTGATGCTGTTAGTGAAGCATTTTTTAATGATCCATTAATGCTATTTTTATTTCCAAAGCATAAAGAGAGAAAAAGGAAATTAAAATCAATGATGGAATTGTTGATTCGCATAGGTATAAATTATGGTGTAGTAAATGCCACATCATCAAAATTAGAAGGAATCGCTATATGGTTTCCATCTCATAAAGTGAAAATAACACCATTGATGGGTATTCTTAATGGTGGAATTCCTTATTTTTTTAAACTTGGTAGTAAATCTGTTAAAAAACAAAATAAATTATACAAATACATTCTTTCGAGACACATAAAGCTCATGCCTTCTCCTCATTGGTATTTATCGATCATAGCTATAAATCCACTCTTTCAAGGAAAAGGATTGTCGCGCATATTATTTAATTCTATGATTAATCAAATTGATAAAGAGAAACTACCTTGTTTTCTAGATACTAATAATGAGAGAAATTTGCATATATATAAGCGCTTTGGGTTTAAAATTCTGGAAGAATATCGAATACCAGACACTAATGTAATTAATTGGGCGATGATAAGGGATTACTATTAAACTAATTTTTCAAAATACGAGAGTTATTTTTAATTAAAGAAAAAAATAAAAGATATCGAGCTTTTAATTAATTTTGATTATATTCTTAACTATTTGATACATTGCAGGATAAAAAAGTGGAAAATAAAGGTAAAACAATCGGACTTGGACTAGTATCTGGTGGATTAGACAGTTTAACTGCTTGTCTATTGCTGCAACTTCAAGGAATTGAAATAATTGGATTGAATTTCAAATCCCCCTTTTGCTTATGTGACAAAGTACTTAGTCACTCTGATTGTGGACTAAATTTATTCCATGATAAATTAGGAATAAAAGTTTATACTCTACCTAAGGGAGATGAATATTTGGATCTTATTCGGAATCCTAAATTTGGATATGGAAAGAATCTAAATCCTTGTATTGATTGCAGAATTTATATTTTAAAAAAAGCTAAAGAGTTTAAAGATAAAGTAGGAGCTGATTTTATATTTACCGGAGAAGTTCTTAATCAACGGCCAAAATCTCAACATATGAAAGCGCTTAAGATAGTAGAAAAAGAATCTGGGCTTGAAGGGAAACTTCTAAGACCTTTATCAGCCCTTCAATTAAGTCCTACAATATATGAGGAGCAAGGGCTTATAGATAGAAAAAAATTATTAGGGATAAATGGAAGGAGTAGGAAAATTCAATTGGAATTAGCTAGAAAATATTTACTATTGGAGAATTATTATGCCTGCGGAGGTTGCCTTTTAACAGATGCTAATTTTGCTAAACGAATGAGAGATTATTTAAAATATAACAAAGATTTGAAAATGGAGGATGTTCATATTTTAAAATATGGACGCCATTTCCGATATAAAAATGTTAAAATTATTGTGGGCAGGGATGAATCTGAAAACAAAATGTTACTTCATTTCAGAAAACCAAATGATTTAATAATTGAAGTTAAAGATGTTCCCGGACCTACTACCATAATACAAGGAGATTTTGATGAAGAATCATTGATTTATGCGACTAAATTGACTTTACGATATTCTGATTTAAATAAACCACAAGGTAAAGTAAAATATGGAACAGATTATAGCAAATTGAATAATGAAATGAATGTTAAAATCAAAAATGATGAAAACTTAAAAAAATACATTTTATAGATGATAACAAGGTTTATGTATATTCACAATATGAAAATGTATAGATAAAGGAAGATATAAATAAATTAACTCTTATTAAGTGAATATAGTTATCATAAGATAATCGAATTCGATAAAGACCAAATTTAATAAAAGATTGGTGCTCTTTATATGCTTCAAGATGAAAAAAAGAAATACAATAGTTTAGCTCTTAATGAAAGTGAAGCCATTTTCAAAACATCAATTGAGAGCTTACCTTTTGATGTTTTTATAATTAACAAAGACGGCTATTATGTCACGCAAAATTCAACATGTAAGCAACATTGGGGAGACTTAATCGGAAAGAAACCTGAGGATGTGGCAAATAATGAAGACACTCTTGCGATATGGAGAAATAATAATTCAAAAGCCTTTTCTGGAGAAACCGTAAAGGGTGAGGTAAGTTTTTCAATGAATGGAATGCTGCATTATTACTATAATATCATAAGTCCCGTATATGTAAATAATGAAATTGAATATATCATAGGGATTAATATCGATATTACAGATAGTAAAAAAGTTGAACAAAAACTTCAAGAATCTGAAGAAAAATATAAAGATACCATTGAAATGTTACCGGATATCATCTATGAAGCAAATTTAGATTTGTATTTAACATATGCTAATAGTGTAGCATTTCATAAATTTGGTTATACCTTTGAAGATTTAGAAACTGGAATTAAAATTACAGATTTTCTTGATCCTTCTTCTATAAAAAAAGCGATGATTCAAATTAAGTCCTTGTTAGAAGGAAATCCAACTAAGCCAGAGCAATATATATTGCGTAAAAAAGATGGAAGCACATTCTTTGCGAGAATTCATTCACGACCAATTTTTAAAGACAGTAAGGTTGTAGGGATAAGGGGTACTATAATGGATGTCAATGATATAGTTTTAAAAGAAAAAGAATTAGAAGAATCCAAAGAACAATTCAGTAAAATTTCAGAACAATCATTATTGGGAATAGCAATAATGCAAGATGATAGATTCAAGTATCTTAATCAAAAATTTGCTAATATGGGTGGGCGAACTGTTGATGAAGTGAGAAATTGGGGACCAAGAGAATATCTTGCTATCGTACATCCTGAAGATAGAAGTAGAGTTATTGAACAATCAAAAAAGCGACAATTAGGGCTTGATACTAAAATTTCAGGATACGAGTGTAGATGTCTCAAAAAGAATGGAGAAACAATGTGGATTCAAACTTATTCCAAAACAATCCTATTTAACGGAAAGTATGCAGACTTGATAACTACCGTAGATATTACTGATAATAAAAAGGCTGAGCAAAAGTTAAAAGAATCTGAAGATAAATTCAGAACAATAGCAGAACAATCCCTAATTGGAATGTGTATTCTACAGAATTTTGAAATCAAATATTTAAATCAACAAATGGCAGATATTTACGGATATTCTCTAGATGAAATTAAAGAATGGAAGCCTAGTGAATTTATAAAAGTAATACATCCTGATTATAAGGAAATGGTAATCGATCAAATTAAAAAAAAACAAAAAGGTTTGGGTAATGTTTCTGCTCATTACATTGCTAAAATCATTAGAAAAGATGGAAAAACAAGATGGGTTGAAAATTATTCAAAAAATATAATTTATCAAGGGAAACATGCAGATTTTCTTACTCAAATTGATATAACTGATAAAATTTTAGCAGAACAAAAATTAAGTGCATCTGAAGAAAAGTATCGTCATCTTTATGAAAAATCACCGTTTGCGATACTTTTGGTTGATCTGAATGGAGAAATAATTGATAATAATGTAGCTGCTGAATTATTATCAGGATTTAAAAAAAAAGAACTTATTGGGAAGAATTTTGCCAATACAAATTTTATTCCAAGAGAATATATTTATACTGTTGTACAAGATTTTAAAGCATTACTCAAGAAAGGAATAATAGAGCCAAAAGAAATTCAGCTTTACACTAATGATAAAAGACATGTTTGGGTTTCCTATCAAGCATCAATAATTACTATTGAAAATGAGAAAATAATTCAAATAATGATTGAAAATATAAGTGAAAGAAAAAAGGTAGAAGAAAATTTAAAAGAATCCGAAAAGAAATATCATAAATTATTTGAAACTTCTCCTGATGGAGTTGTTCTTACTGATTTAAATGGGATTATCTTAGAAGTAAACTCTGCCCTAAAAAACATAACTGGCTATTCACCCAAAGAATTTCTTGGAAAAAATTTTATTAATTTAGACATTTATTATGAAAATGCCCATGAAGTATTATTGGAAGTTTATGAAGATTTACTTAATGAAAATATTTTAGACCCTACAGAATTTCCAATTAAAACCAAAAGCAATAAAATCAATTGGGTGAGAATTACTGCAACATTGATAAATATGAAAGGAAAAACATACATTCTTGCAGTAATTCATGATATAACTGCATTAAAAGAAGTTGAAGAAGCAGTAAGAAAAAATGAAAGTAAATTCCGAGATATTTTAGAAACATCATCAGTTGGGGTTATGGAACTTGATATTGTTAATAATAAGCTTCTATACATTAATCCAAAATTGTTAAATATTGTCGGTTTTAGTAAAGACGAATTAAATGAAGATGTCTTTCGACACTATATTATTCATCCAAAAGATTTAACTAAACTTTTAAAATGTAATGAGGAAGAAGAATTAGAATTTCAAGTTAAAGATAAGCAGGGTAAATTGAAATGGTTAGCAGGTAAGAGAATACCTCACTATAATGAAAGTGGAGAAATTAATAGTATTAGAGTTTGGGTTGATGATATCACAGAAAAAAAAATGTATGAAAATTTAATTTATGAATTAAATATAAATTTTTTAAATTTTACAACTGATATTCGAAAAAATATTGATCTACTCTTGGATACATGCCTAAAATTATTAGAAGGGCGGTTTCTTTTATATGTCCATAAATTAATTTCAGATGAACAAGAAATTTATCAAATAATAACATCTGAAAAGAAAATTTTTAATTATTCCTCACAAGAATTCCATCAACTCTTTATAAGCGTTTTGTTTCAAGAGGAACATGATTTTCCTCAAACTTTTACTGACATTGACCAGATCATATACGCCAAATCTGATCCTTTTTTAATAGAACATAAATTTAAAGGATGTTTTGGAAAAATTATTAAATCTCATGAAGGTCCTAATGGTGCAGTATGTATCTTCTATAGAAATAATCCAGTAATTAGTGGAATAGATAAATTAGTGCTCTTTCTAATTTGTGATGCAATTGAAATTGAACAGCGTCGCTGGCAAGTTCAAAAAGATTTAGAAAAGCAAAATATTACTTTAAATAAAATAAATAAGTTAAAATCGGAGTTGTTTTCAAGAACTTCACATGAATTGAAAACTCCTCTAATTTCAATCAAAGGATTCACAGAACTTTTGCTAACCCTTTATAAGCCAAAATTGGATCCTGAAATTATTTCAATTTTAAAAGAAATCAGTGAAGGGAGTAATCGACTCGAAAAGATAATTAATTTACTTTTAGATAGTACTAAATTAGAGGCCGGACAATTATCATTGAACCTACTTGATGAAGATTTAGCCTTTCTAATTAGATTTTGTGTCAAAGAACTGCAGGGTTTGGCTAAATTAAGAGATCAAACTATTTCGCTTAAACTGCAAGAAAAATTAAAGACAAAATTTGATAAAGAAAGAATTTATGAAGTGATGTCAAACTTAGTAGTAAATGCAATTAAATACACACCTCCCGGAGGAAAAATTGTAATTGAATCCAAGATAAATGAAGATTCATATGAGGTTTCAGTTAAAGATAATGGAATTGGATTTACTGAAGAAGAAAAAATTCAAGTTTTTAGACAATTTGGGAAAATTGAAAGGTATGGACAAGGGTGGGATATTGCTGCTGATGGTACAGGACTAGGACTCTATATTACGAAAAAACTTGTAGAATTACATGGAGGAAAAATTTGGTTAGAATCTGAAGGAAGAAATAAGGGAACTACATTTTATTTCTCAATTCCAATATTAAAATAACCAATACAAATTGATATTTCTTTTATATAGTTAATTTCTCTAAAGTGTGATTTTTTGAAATAATAGAAGAACTGGACTCCTAATTTTTTATTAAAAACTTATAATAATATTTAACTAAAAGAGTTTGTCAAAAATTTGGCAAAAACATGAATTAGATAGGAGAAATGAAAAAATTGGCAGAAAAAGGAGATCTAGAGGATATACCTGAAGTTAAAAAATATTTTTCACGAATTTATACGATTTTATCAAAAGAAATTAGAGAAAAATTAAAAGATTTAAAAGTATCAAAAGAAAAGAAGAAAAGGATAAAAAAAGAATTAGCGTTTCTACCAAGAGATAAACAAATCGAATATTTAGATGAATTAATTCATTTAGAAGACCATAATTAAATTGATATTAAAATTAAAATTCTTTCTAATTTAGTTAAAAGTCTAAACACATATGCTTTTTTTACTTATAAAAATGTAAAATATAAGAAATAACTGTTCTCTTAGATTTAGTTATGAATTATCGATAACAAATTTTTTTAAGAAAACTACTTTTTCCTTCTTAAGATTATCAATTTATTTGTTTGATCAAACATATAAAAGCAAATGCTTTGTTTTTTTACAAAATTGCAAATCATTTTTTAAATCGTATACGAGATTCGAAGGAATTATGAGCGAAAATGTAGAAAAATATATAAAAAGAAAAGTCTATAAAGCAACAAATTCAAGAATTGCCCAAAAATTCGTTGATGCGGGTTTAGAAAGAATTAGAGCATGTATTAATTGTGGGACTTGTACTGGGGGATGTCCTTCAGGACGTCGTACGGCATATAGAACTCGTTCTGCAATTCGCCGAGCGTTAACTGGTGATGAATCAGTTCTAAAAGATATTGATATTTGGTTATGTTCGACTTGTTATTATTGTTATGAACGCTGTCCACGTAATATTCCGGTTACTGATATGATAATTAAACTTAGAAATATTGCCGTTGAAGAAGGCTTCATTTTAGATGCTCATTTTGGATTAGCAAATAATATTTTTTATACTACCGGCCATGGAGTTCCTGCCGATGGAGAAGCGAATAAAAAGTGGAGAGATTTAAGAGAGTCATATGGCTTACCCCCATTACCTCCAACAGTTCATTCATATCCTGAAGCTGTTAAAGAATGTCAAGAATTAATGAAAGCTGTTGGATTTAAAAAATTAATGGACAATGCGGGAAAATTAAAAGAAGAACGAGCAAAAAAAGAGTTAAATGATAAGGAGGAATAATTATGAATGAAGATTATAGATGGCATTATGGATTATTTTTAGGTTGTGTTATTCCTAACCGTTATCCGATGATTGAAGCTTCAATACGAAATGTTTTTGATCATTTAGGTGCTGAGCTTTTAGATTTACCTGGTGCTTCTTGTTGCCCTGCTCCGGGTGTCTTTAGAGCATTTCACATACCTACATGGTTAGTTATTGCTGCTAGAAATATTTCAATAGCAGAACAGATTGGAGTATCTCCCCTTACTGGATGCAACGGTTGTTATGGAACTCTTAGAGATGCATGGTATGAACTGGAACATGAATATGAATTGAAAAAAGAAGTGAATAAATATCTTGCTAAGATTGGTAGAACTTATAATGGCAATCTTGAACCTAAACATGTTATTCAAGCATTGTATCTCGATATGGGTTTAGATTATTTAAAGGATTATATTAAATTTAAGTTTTCAGATTTAAAAGTCGCTGCACACTATGGGTGTCATATCGTAAAACCAAGTGATAAAAGACCTTGGAATGGAGAATACGAGGAACCTAAATTTCTTGACGAAATTATTGAAATCACAGGAGCAAAAAGTATATACTATAAAGATAAATATATGTGTTGTGGAGCTGGCGGAGCTGTTAGGACCGCTGTTAAAGAAGTGGCTGCAGATTTCACAAGAGAGAAGCTTACCAATATGAGAGATGCAGGAGTTGATATTATTGTTGATATATGCCCTTTCTGTCATCTCCAATTAGATTTAGGGCAATTTGAGGTGAATAATTTATTTAAAAATGAGATTGGTGAACCATTTAAAATTCCTGTAGTTTATTTAACACAATTATTAGGGCTTGTTTTTGGAATTGATCCAAATCTGCTAGGATTGATTAAAAACCATAGTTTAACGGGTGTTCCACCGTTTATTTCAATAGATCCATTTTTAAACATAGTTAAGGGACAATTAACTTAGGAGGGTGTAAAGTGACTGAAATTAAAAAAGAAATTGAAATTACTGGAAATGAAAGACCTAAAATTGGAGTATATATCTGCCATTGTGGCGTAAATATTGGTGGTGTAGTTTCAGTTCCAGATCTGATTGAATATTCAAAAACACTCCCAAATGTAGAAATTGCTCGTGAGTATAAATTCTTTTGTTCTGATGTTGGGCAAAAAATGATTAAAGAAGATATTGAAGCAGGTTTAGTAAATAGAGTAGTAGTTGCTGCATGCTCTCCACGAATGCACGAACCTACTTTTAGAATTGCTTGTAAGGAAGCTGGATTAAACCAATTCTTATTTGAGATGGCAAATATTCGAGAGCATTCTACTTGGGTGCACATGAAAGAACCAAAAGGAGCATATGAAACAGCGAAAGACCATATTAGGATGGCTATAGCAAAAGCTAGGGAATTAGTACCATTAGAAGTTCAGAAAGTAAAAGTAGAACCTTCTTGTCTGATAATTGGAGGAGGAATTGCAGGTATGAATGCTGCTTTAGATCTTGCAGCTGAAGGTTATAAAGTCTATCTTGTTGAAAAAAGTCCTACAATTGGCGGTCATATGGCTCAACTTGATAAAACTTTTCCCACAATGGATTGTAGTAGTTGTATTCTCACACCAAAAATGTCGGAGGTCTCTCGAGAAAAGAATATTGAACTTTTAACTTACTCTGAAGTTGTAGAGGTTTCTGGGTATATCGGTAATTTTGAAGTGACGATCTTAAAAAAGCCACATTATGTAGATCAAGAAAAATGTACGGGATGTGGAATTTGTGTAGATTATTGTCCTGTGATTGTGGGGAATGAGTTTGATTTGGGATTAGCTACACGAAAAGCAATTTATATTCCGTTTCCCCAAGCTGTTCCCGGTCAATATACAATAGATATGGATAATTGTATCAACTGTGGTATCTGTGCAAGAACAGATGTATGTGAACCGGAAGCTATAAATTATGATGATAAACCAGAATATATAAAAATCAAGGCAGGAACAATAATCGTCGCAACTGGTTGGGATTTATACGATCCTACAGAATTAAAACAATATGGATATGGAAAATTTCCTAATGTAATTACTGGACTTCAGATGGAGCGATTATTAAGCTCTTTTGGACCAGTTATAGGAAGACCAGTACGACCATCCGATTTAAAAGAACCTCATAGTATTGCCTTTCTTCAATGCGTAGGAAGTAGAAATTTTAGAGAAGGAGGTAACCAATATTGTTCGCGTGTATGTTGCATGTATGCGACAAAACAGGCTCGTCAATATAAAGAAAAGCATCCAGACGCCGACGTATACATTTTTTATATGGATGTCCGCGCTTTTGGAAAAGGCTATGAAGAATTTTACGAATCTGCCGGTCGAAATTATGGAATTAGTTATATGAGAGGTAGAATTGCCGAGGTTAGTGAAGACGAAGATCATAATATAATTATTCGATCTGAAGACACATTACTTCAGCAACCAGTTGAATTGAAAGTTGAATTATTTGTGTTATCATGTGGCTTAGAACCAAGAGCAGATGCAGATATTATCACTTCTTTATTAAGAATTCAAAAATCTGCGGATGGTTTCTTTTTAGAAGCACATCCAAAATTAAGGCCAGTTGATACTTTAACAGATGGTATCTTCATTGCGGGAGTCGCCCAAGGCCCAAAAGATATTCCAGATGCTGTAGCTCAAGCTAAAGGAGCAGCATCTAGTGCAGCTGTCTTAATGGCTAAGGGTGAAGTAGAAGTAGAACCATTCTTTGGGATTGTTCACCCAGAAAGATGTATTGGATGCGGAATGTGTGTTGAGAATTGTGCCTATGGCGCTATTGAGCTTGTTGAAGACCGATGGTTTGGAACTGTAGCGAAAATTAATGAGGCTCTTTGCAAAGGATGTGGAGCTTGTTCAGGTAATTGTAGATGCTCTGCAATAGATATTAAAGGATTTACAGCTGAACAAATTTATTCAATAATTACAGATAGATTGTAGCTTTTATCAATAAATTTTTTTTCAACAAATACATCTTAATTTTTATATTTCAAGTCGTATATTGAATAATTGATTCAATGATAGATAAATGGCTTTCAAAAACTAAGTTAAATAATTTAATTGAAAAATTAGTTAAAAAACTATTTTACCAAAGAATTTCTGCTAATCAACTTACCTTAATAGCTTTAATTTTAGGATTATTAAGTTCTTTAAGTATCTTTTTAAGTAAAATCTTAATATGGGAAATTCCACTAATTTTATGTGCGGCTATTTTAATGTTTATATCCTTTTTCTTTGACGCCTTGGACGGAGCATTAGCGAGACTAGGAAATCCTTCGGCTTTTGGAGGTATTTTGGATATTTTTAGCGATAGAACTGTTGAAGTAGCTATAATTATTTCTCTCATCTCTACTGACCCTTTGGCATTAATATGGCCTGGAGTATTTTCGCTTGGAGCAATAATTTTATGTTTATCAATGTTTTTACTCTTAGGAGCGGTTTTAAAGGAAATTGAATTGGATGAGATAAAAAAAGTAATATATTATCGCCCAGGACTTATGGAACGTTCTGAAACTTTTTTATTTCTTTTATCTATTACAATTTTTGTTTCATTGCGTTTTCTATTGTTATGGACTTTTGCGGGATTAGTATTTTTTACAGCAATTTTAAGACTAAGAGATGCTTATCTCATTTTAAAATCTTGAGTTAATATTAATAATAAAATCAGTTCATAATATATTATAACAATCTTTTAAAATGTAATAATTATTATTTTCATTATGACCTCTCAAGAGCCTCAAGAGATTCTTAACATTATCTTACAAGAAAATGAAGGCAAAATAGGGGTAATTTGCTTAAACTGTTTAATTGTTAGAACTCGTTTTAAAGAATTAGAGAATTTTATTGAAACTAATAGAATCCCTATTACACAAACTGAAAATTTAACGAAATTGGATTACCTAGATTATATTAGTATGCATTTTTATGATAAGTATAAAAATATTCCAGAACTTAAAAAAATCTATCCTACATGTTTAGCATTTATCGCGGATATGCTCTTTAAGGATGATAGAATTAAAAAATATTTATCTAGATTTGATTTCATTGCAAAGCATGAATTAATTGATGTGTTTGCAGATTATTGTGCCGATTTAGGGATTGATGTTTATAATACTTCCAATATTGATGATTCAAAATATAATCTAGATTTATATTTAATAAAGAAAAAACCTCTACTAAGAACTGAAGCTGTTTTTGTGCGAACAGGACCGCAAATGACTGAAGAGGATTATAAAAATACATTTTACTTATTAAATGAAGCTTCGAAAATTGCAGCTTGGACAGTTTTTGTAACAACACCGAGAGGAGTATATAAAATAGGTTTAGGTAGACTAATTTCTGATATGGAGAAATTAAATGTTTGGTTGTACATCGTTGATCCTATTCATCAGATAGTGTTAGGAATTACAAAAGGGAAAAAATCTAAAGATCATGATACAGATAAGCGAGATGATTATATAAAAAAACTTCCACGTGAGCCAATAAGAGCTCAATCCAGAATATCTAAGATATCAAATTATGAATTTAACGAATCAGATTCGTATAATCCTAAAAAATTTGTTATGTATGAAATTTTACCAAAACAAGAAGCATTAGAACGAGAAAAATCATTAGTTAGAAAGCCAAGATATAGAGATAATTTCAGAACATTAATAATTATTGATAAATCATCTGGTCTTCCTTTAATAGACTATTCACGTGAAGATTTAAAAGTAAATCAAGATCTGGTGTCCGGTTTTTTAAGTGCTATGGATTCTTTTGTATCTGAAATCAGTGGAGCAGAAGGAATGGATGAAATTAAATATAGAGGGCTTTATATACATGCTGTTTATGGTCAATGGATTAAATTGGCATTATTCCTTTCAGAACCTGCTAAAAAAGGGTTAAAAGAGCGGTTAGCTTATTTTTTACAAGATTTTGAAGATAGATATAAAGAAGAAATAAACAAATTTAATGAAACCAGTAATATCACTTATTTTGATACAGAAAAAATAATTTCAGATATAAAAGATATACTCGATCTATAAATTCCATAATCTTTTGTAATTTAAAACTATGAATTACTATAATGTTTCAAATTTCTTTTTATAATTATAAACAATATATATTTATTCTCAAGTGGTATCATATTAAACAATAAAAGTTAACTAAATAAGGTGTTTCTTTTAGAAATGACAAAAAAACCTATTGGAATTACTAATGGTAGGTTCCATCCTTGCCCAAATTCTCCTAATTGTGTTTCAACTCAAAGTAATGATGAAAAACATAAAATGATTCCAATAAAATATAATGCATCACTAGAACAAGCCAAATTGAAGATTTTAGATATAGTTAAATCCCTGAAGAGAACAAGAATTAAAACTGAGACAGATAATTATATTCACGTTGAATTCAGAACGGCTATCTTTAGATTTGTAGATGACGTAGAGTTTTATTTTGATGATACAGAAAAAATTATACATTTTCGCTCCGCAGCTAGACTTGGATATACTGATTTAGGAGTTAATAGGAAAAGAATGGATTTTATAACAAAATTGTTTTATAATACTAATTAATCATTTGAAAAGGTACTGGTTTTGCCAATAAAAGAAAAAAAAGTTGGATTAATAAATGCAAAACTTTATCCATGCCCAAAAAGACATTATTGTGTGTCATCTCAGAGTGATAAAGCGGATGAACTTAACTATATTGATCCTATTAAATATAATACATCAATGGAAGAGGCAATAAATAAATTAAAGAATATAATCAATAGTCTTAAAAGAACAAATCTTCTTAAAGAAGAGGGAAATTATCTACATTTTATGTTTACAACGAAGTTGTTTAGATTTAAAGATGATGTAGAATTTCTATTTGATGATATTGAAAAATTAATTCACTTTAGGTCTCAATCTCGTATAGGCGGATATGACTGGAATACAAATAGGAAAAGAATGGAAAATATTCGAAAACTATTTTTGTTTAGTTAAAAATGGATACAGCATTTTTTGAATATAATTAATATTTTAATGGTTTTTTATTGATTTCCTGTTTTTTTCTTCTAAAAGAATAATGAAACATTTATGAAAGATAGTGAAGATATTAAAATGCCTAAGTTAAGTATTATATAATACGGGGTGTTATTGTAATGAAAGAAAAGAATGAAAAAAAATTAGTTTTTGTTTATAATGCAGATTCCGGAATAATTAATTTAGTTA
>JBHLNS010000082.1:0-9497 GCA_048941285.1 Promethearchaeota archaeon | reverse complement strand
TTTTACATAAAAGTAAGAATTAAATTATTATTAATAATCATCTCATTCTTATCCTTATTTTTCATTTTTCTCAAAATTATTAATTTTAATATTATCTTAAGAATTACAGAAATTCCTTTTTTGAATTTTTTTTTTCATTTTATAGTTTATATCAGCACACTCTTTACTCTTTTATTTTTACCGTTATACCCCCTCATTTTTGTCATATTTAAAGAAAAAAATTTGAATTTTTTAGAAAAGTTATCTCTAACAATAGTCACAAATTTGTCTTTTTATATCATAGTAGGAATTAGTGGATTTTATTTGGGATTTGCTTTGACAAAATGGTTTTTCTTTATAATATTGGTGGTAACATTCATAATTTTCGTTTTTTGGATTCTAGTTATCGACATTAAAAAAGGTAGATTTAATATATTTAAATTTGATATATCTTTGGAGAATAAGGAAAATTTTATTCACAATTTTTCAATTTTAAGACTCATAAAAGAATTTCGATTTTCGAATTCAGTTCTATTATGTGTATTTATCTTTCTACTCTGTACTTATAGTGTTTTTGGTACCAGCATATTTATTGGTACAGACCCTTGGATGCATATTTCAATTATTAAATTTATAACTGAAATTAACTATTTACCTTTAGGTGATTATTTTGGAACTTTTGGGTTTCATATTATTGGAGCTTTGCTCAATTTTTTCTCAGGTATGGAGATTATCTTGATACCTAAATTTTTCATATTTTATATATTACCAATAACGGCTTTAATATTATACAACTTATTCATGAGGATTTTTAGGAACAAAAACTTAGCCATATTGGGAATTTTTGTCTTAGGATTTTCATCATTAGGATTCTTAAATTTAATGTTTCAGTTTTGGCCTTCCAGTCTAGCCTTAATTCAAGGAGTAACACTTTTTTTTCTTTTATATCTACGGTTAGAATCTTTTATTCAAGAAAAGGAGCCAAGCAAGAAACAAATTCTCTCAAAAATCTTTTTTTATTATATATTATTCGCTTCTATTTTTATTAGTTGTATATTAGTTCATTCACTAATCGCCATGATTTTTCTAATATCGTTTTTATGGGTCTATTCGATTTATTTTGTCAAAAGTTATAAAAGAGGTTTTGATTTTATGCTAATCTCAATATGTCTTTGTATTTTCGTTATATTCTATTTTCTAGGTATAAGTACAGGACATTTGATTGTTTTTAGAAGGTTAGGTTCTCTACCATGGTATTTTTTTTTATTGGGAATTATTGTGTTTGGACTATTTGAAGGTTTAATACTTTTACATTATCGTAAATCGATGATTTTCACTAAAGGAAGACTTTCTTTAATTTTATCTGAAAAAAAAAGTAATATTTTTAAAAAAATTGAAAAAAAATACTTGTTTCCACTTATTTTTATAGTTGCTCTAATTTTAACTTTCACGTTTGGTATAACTAATTTTTATTTGTTTAAATTTGATTTTATTGCTGTTTTCACAGGGTTTGAAATAATTATTATTTGTTCATTCGCAATATGGGGGGTAATATTATTTCAATATAAACCTCGTGGCAAACCATTGTTATTATGGGGATTTGCATTTGGTATTATTCTAATGGCTGGAATTTTATTTGACTTTTTTACAGGCACTTTTACATTTTCTTCTAGGATTTTTTATTTATCATCAATATTAATTTCAATTGGATTTGTATCGTATTTTTATAAATTGATGAAGACTAAATCTATCCATCATTTGCGGATTAAAATATTTATGATATTTATTGTATCCTTTTCCCTAATAGCGACAAATTTAGAAATGTATTCTTCAATTGAATTTTATAGTGTAAAAAGGAGAGAAGTAGGCTCAATTCAATGGTATTCAGATTATTCACCCTATCACAATGTTGTAATCGGAGAATTTGGATGGAGTTCAATAATAATTTATTATGATTACCCTTTTGAAGATAATAATGCTAGCCTTCCACTCAACTCAGTCATGGTTTTTTTATCTGCTTCAAATGAATTTCTGAATCCTAATTTTCATATTCAAAATAATACAAATATTCTAGTTGATCTCAAAAAGGATTTAGAAAAAGATGTGTATGTAATTTTAACAAATAGTTATCTCCTAATATCAAGTTTAGAATTATTTGGTCGCTTAACCCAGGAAGAGATGGAAATGTATTATACCCTTAATTATTTAAATAAAGTATGCTCAACTAAGACCGTGGATGGTATCGAAGTTCCACTATATTGGGTCATTTAAAAATTTCATTTTCTCCGACAAATGAAATACTTTTCGTTCTTTTTAAAAGATTAATCTTATGTCCTTCAATTTTAATTAATTTCGGTAATTTACCTGTCTTTCCTACCCTATCTTCTCTAGAAATTAACGCACCATGAACACCCTCAATATTATCTATAGCATCTAATCCTAAATTTATAGATTTTTCGACATCTTTTCCTTTAACTAAATTACATATTTTGGTAGCTGCAGCATCTGCTAAAGCGGCATTTTTTGCAAAAATTGTTACTGCATCAGCTTGTCCAAAACTAATCGCATGGCCTATAGTTGCTGAGCTTGTTGCTATACCTATTGGGCAATCTTCCTTTTTTATTAAAAACCCTAAATTTAAGTTTAATTCATTCTCTCCAGCATATAATGCAATAGTCAACGGTTCTTCGCTATCTATTGATATTTCACCTCCATTTTCGACTAAAGCAATTTTACATGGATAAGAGTCAAAATTCTCGCTATCTCCGGGGTTCTTCATTGAATTACACATTAAATCTGCTAATGCTCCTGCTACAGAAGCCATAGGTCCAACATCGCATATCTCTGCTGCTTCTGCCATAATATTTACAATCTGAAATTCTGTATTTACTCTGATTGGAGAGAAAGAATTAAGAAAATCTTTATTTTTTGCCACATATCTCTCTAAATTCTTTCGATGGAAAAAAAAGCTCTCTTTTGCCTTAAGGATTGCCATTTTTGAATCAGAAATAATAGTAATATCAGATTCTTTTTCTGAAAGATGTGTTTTGTAGGTTTTCAAATCAAATTTTTAAAATTTTATAAAATTACTAGCTTAAGGTGTCTAATAACTAAACAAATATAAATAAATATATTTTCATTATTAATTCAAAACTAATATCACCTAAAGATGAATCAAATTAACTACGAGGAAATTATCTCACAATTAAAGTCTGATTTGAGAGCTGAATGTGCTATAGCAAATAAATATGGAATTATATTGGGGTCATTAATAAAAGAATTTGCTAAAGGAAAGGTAATTCCTCAAGCGATTTTATCCTTAATTGCAAATTCTAAAGAAATTGCGAATGGATTAAATTTGAAAAAGATAAATAGTTTTGCATTAGAGGCACAAAAATATAATTATTTATTTACTTTCAGTAAAGAATTAATATTGATTTCCAAATTAGATCTAAATGTAAATTTAGCAAAATTTATGCCTAGTATCAGTTTATTTTTAAAGAAATTAAATGAAAGTATAACAGAAGAGGATATAAGAGAATTTTCTGTATTTGATTTTTCAAAAGAAATTGCCAAAATTGAAGAAACTTTAGAAGATGAAAAAGTTAGAAAAGATAAATATTCGATAATAAAAGATCTTGTAAAATATATTTCAAAGTAATTTATCATTACTAAATTTGAGTTTCACTATTATTATTAGGTATTTTTAAACCAATTAAATTATTTTATAATAAAAATAATTGACTAAATATTTTTACAACTTATCTTCTTTTGCCTTGTGGGTTCATTTGGCTTTTGAATTCTTCAATTCTTTGGTCTTTTATTTTTATTTGAATTTCTAATGTATCAATCCTTTTTTTTAGGTTTTGATTTTCTTTGTGTGAATCTTCAATAGTTTTTTTGTGAGTTTCTATTATTTCTTTTTGATCATCTATTTGTTTTTGCATTGAAAAAGCTAACTTCTTTTCAATAACTTTTTCTTGTTCTTTTAACTTATCATTAAATTCATTAATATCCATATACTGTCTTTTTATATTGTGTATTATTGATTTTTGTTTGTTTACTTTGTCCTGAAGTTCCTTTACTAAGACTTCCAGTGGTTGACGTTCTTTCAAATCCTCTGTATTAATTACAATCGATGTACTACTTTTCTTTTTGTTTATTTTTTCAAGTTCTTGTTGGAGTTGTACTTTTTCTTTCCTTAAGAAACCCATTCTATTCTTTAAATCCCTTATTTCTTTTTCTTTTTCTTCTATTTCTAAAGCCATTTTAGATTCTATTAATTTCTGTTTCTTGCTCTTATTATCTTCCTCTTCATCTGGAATCAATGATTCTAGTTTCATAATAACATCTTCTAAATTTTCTATTTTGTCTAGATATTCAGAAATTTCATTTTCTTTCTTATTAAGCTCTGCTTCAAGTTCGTTAATTCGGGCTTTCAAAGCTTTAATTTCATTGTCAGAACCCTCATTATTATCAGATAAATCTTCTGTCAATTTTTAAAGAATCTCCAAATTTATTTTTTATTCTAACTAAATTATCCTAATACATATATTAAAATTTAATTTATTAGATTAGATCGCTTAATCTTTTTTCATTGTAGTGAATTGATATTTTTTAAAATTCATAGGATCTTTTTTTTTACGAGCTAGGTTATTTAGATATTTAAGGCCTGATTAAGCTTAATGTTGAAAAATTCATTTAATTATTATTATGATGTAGATGCTAAAAACCTATAAGCAATATAAAAGAAGGATTCATTAACATTTTCACCCGTTTTAGCAGATGTAAGAATATAATGAAAGTTATGGTGATTTGCTAATTTTTTAATTTGCTCTTCACTGATAATAATTTTATCTTCCAAATCAGACTTATTTCCTACTATGATAGTATTAACTTTCTTTCCAATAAATCTAGTTATTTCATTATACCATTTCTGAAATGAATCTAAACTATCCTGTTTGGTCCTATCTATAACTATAAACGCTGCATTAGCCCCTTCATAAAATCTCTTTCTATAGGGACTCATTTGAGTGATTTGTCCTCCAACATCCCATATCGCAAAGTTCACTTTTGTATTTTTAGCTAATTCAACAGTTTTTTTAGAAATTTCTACTCCTACAGTACTATGATAACTTTCTTTAAAAAGATTTTTTACGAAGCGAAATATTAAAGATGTTTTCCCTACTTTATAATCTCCTACAATTATCAGCTTTAAAGAGTAATCACCTGTAGGTATCTTTCCATCCTTGGTTTTAGATAAAGTTTTTACTATTTCAGGTATTTCAAGAGATACATTTTCATTCCCTTCGAGGATCATTTCAACTTTTCCTGCTATATGTTCGGAGAAAACCCTTAGTTCGGTATCTGAGCTTGTTAAATCAGAAATTGTTAATAAAATTGATTTTAATCCCATTGAACAATAGGAGAACTTCTTATCACTAATAGTTGTAATATTAAAAAAGGTTGTTTGTTCTTCAAATTCTTTTTTAATTCTATCTATATAACTATCAACAGAAGCTGCTATTGCACCTAGTACAGATTCATCTCCTGCCTCTCCTTTACTCTCTGAAGTGATAATTAGTCCTTCTCTATCACATATAATTATTGCAATTATACCTTCAAGTTCATCCATAAAATTTCTTATTAGCATTTTTAAACTAGTTTCTAGGTATGATAACCCTTTATATTGATTTTCTTGGGTTAAAGTTTGACTACCTAATGTAGATCTGATATCGGTTGATTCAATCTTCTTAATTCCTTCTTTCATTTTCAATTGCAATCTATAAAATGGCTCCACATTATCTCCCAATTTTGAAGATAGATTAATTAATTTTTTTAAAAGAGTATCGATATCTTCAAGATTCTCGTTCTTTATTGTATCTTCTAGTTCATTAATGAGTTTCTCTTTTTCAAAAAATGAATCTATTAATGGTAAAATATTTTGTTTCATCTTCAGAATCTCTGAGATAATAAGTATCAAATTATGTTTGTAATTGGGATCTATCGCAATGACTGGATACGAGTCAATTTCTAAAATTTCTTGTACTCTTGATACAAGAATAGCGTTTTCTAAATCTTGTTTATTCGCGATCCCAATTGTATAGGCATATGGAACTTCCTCTTCTATTTTTTTTAAGAATAATTTAGAAGCTTCTACGTTTTTTAGAGTAGAATCTGTAATGATAAATACAGCATCACTATCTCTAATAAAATTATTCCATAAAAAGCCAATTTTCTCGTCATCAGCAAAATCTCGTATAAAAAAATATAAGGGCCCTACTTTGAGTGTAACAACTTCTGCTGAAATTTTAGGATCAGGTTCTATAGCAATTTCTTTTGTTCTAAGAAGATTTGTAATCGTAGTTTTTCCTACTCCTGAATATCCAACTAAAGATATTATAGGAGGAAATTTATTTTGAATTATATATATTAATCTTTCAATTTTCTCGATATTTTTTTCATTATCAAAAGTAAAGGAATTTGTTTCAACTAATTCAAAAAATTCTTCTTTAAAATGGTTGAATTCCTTTTTGACTTTTTCAAAAACATCATTGATACTGTTTATGAATAAGAAAAAATAATCATTTTTCAAAGAATATGAAAACCTAAATTTATAGTAATCTTTATATTGAACATCTTCAATTTCAGTCGAAAAAGACTGGTCTATAAGCGGTTTAATTAATTCTTCATACATTAAATTATCTAAAGCGATTCCAAAATGTTTCTTATAAATTAGATTTTTATCTTTATATATATACACTTCTTGTAAAATTATAAAACACCAAAAATTTCCACTTTTAAATTATTATATGTATTAATATTAATATATTATTTTTGAAAGAATAATTTATTTTTTCCATTTAGTCTTAATAAATAATTTAATCCTAATTGCTAAAAAAAAGGTTTATGTTTTTTTTTTAGTGATAAAAATATTTTTATGTTTTATATATTAATTCTCAAGCAAATTGGTTTCTATACACTAAAGATCCTCTAAATATAAATACTTATAATATCTATCTCTTTATTAAAGTTGTTTTGTGTTTATTCAATTTTACTAATAACATAATAATTTATAAAATGAAAATCTACAGAAAAAAATTAAGATGTAAAATAAAATCATTAACGATTTTACTAATTTTTCTAATTATTCCAGCAATTCTTAGTACACCTTTATTTAGGTTTCAAAACGCCCAAATAAATGAGGAAAATGAAGAAATTGGTACTCCAAAATTGAATGCACCATCTAACGCGCATTATTTTTCTTTCTATAAAGATATCACGATTGATCATAATAAAGTCGCGGGAACAGGTACTTATACAGATTTCCCAGTTCTAATTTCAATTAAAGATACAGATTTAAGATCTAAGACTCAACCAGATGGAGATGATATTGCTTTTTCCTCCGAAAATATTTGGTTAGATCATGAAATTGAATTATTCGATCAAACATATAATGGAACACACGCTCAATTGATTGCTTGGGTTCGAATACCTATATTATATGGATCGTTTAATACAATAATTAGAATGTATTATGGCAATTTCACTATGAGTTCGAGTGAAAACCCAGGTGGTTTATGGAGTAATAATTATAGAGGAGTTTGGCATCTCTCGGAATCTTCTGGGAACACAATAGATTCCACATCATACGGTACCTCTGGTATTGTCTCAGGGACTGTTTCCAGAGGTTTGACAGGGAAAATTGATGGCGTATATGATTTTGGAACTGTTGGCCAAATCAATTTTGGTGATCCTGCTGATGGACATTTAGATTTCGGGACAGGAAGCTTCACTATTAGTTTTTGGATAAATTTCGATGATAGCACCTCTAATTATCAACTTCCGTTGTATAAGGGTGCTACAACTAGCAGTGAAGTAGGATATGATTTTGAAACAGATCCAAGTGCAACTGTTCTCTCTTTTCGCATTTCTGATGGTAGTAACGTTATAGATTCACCGTATCTAGATATCGACATTGATAGTTGGATGTATGTGACCGGAGTTGTTGATAGGGCGTTAAATCGTATCCGAATCTTTAAAAATGGTTTACAAGTAGGCTCTGGAAGTAGCATAGTAGGTATAGGCAATATAAATAATAATAGACCACTTTTAACACCCCATGCAGTATATGAATTAAACGGTATGATGGATGAAATAAGAATTTGCAGTATACAACGCTCAGCAGGTTGGATAAATACTGAATTTAGTAATCAAAATGATCCAGATTCGTTCTATTTAGTTGGATCCGAACAAATTGTAGCTTCAGAACCCCCAAATGCTCATTTTTTTACTTATTACAAACTCATATTAATTGATCATAATATGGTTTCAGGAACAGGGAGTCATATAAATTTTCCTGTATTAATTTCTTTAATTGATGAAAATTTACGATATCATGCACAACCAGATGGGGATGATATTGCTTTTTCGTTTGGAGGCGATTGGCTCAGTCACGAAATCGAACTTTTTAATCAATCCTATACAACCACTCATGCTCAACTCATAGTGTGGGTTCAAGTTCCATTTTTATCAACAAGTGTAAATACAATAATTACGATGTATTATGGAAATTCTACAATGAGTTCTAGAGAAAATCCAAGTGGGGTTTGGAGTTCAAATTATGTAAATGTATTGCATTTAAATGAAGACCCATCAGGAACTGTATTTGATAGCACATCTTACTCTAATGACGGTATTTCTCTTGGGTCTATGAACTCTTTAGATCTAATATCAAGTAAAATTGGGAAGGGCTTCGAATTAGATGGGATTGATGATATAATTAGTGTTTCTGAAAGTGCAAGTTTGGATTCAACTAGTGATGAGAGTACCTTATCAATATGGTTAAAATGGGTTGATCCAACTGCAGGGAGATATCAACGTATTATGACTACCAGTAATCGGTTTCTAGCCAACCCTACTCCTCCACCTACAGTAATCCAAAGTGATGGTTTTGAATGGGCAGTACAACCTGATGGAGATCATTTTTTTTATCCTTGGGGAGGAAATAGTCTTGATTATAATCTAGCGATTAACCCTTTTGCTAATAGTTATTGGCATTATGTTGTTTTAACTCTTAAATATTCAACACGAACAGTAGAACTTTATTTAAATGGAACATCTTTAAGTCTTTTTACAGAAAATGTCCCAACCTATTGGACTCAATTAGCAAATCTAGATGATTGGTTATGGGGTGGAAATAATATTGCAAGTGGTAGTCAGTTTCAAGGAATTTTTGATGAAATAAGAGTTTCTAATATAGAGCGATCAAGTGATTGGATATTGACTGAATTTAATAACCAAAATGATCCAACTTCATTCTATACAATTGGTTCAGAACAACATGTCTTAGCAAATCCTGTAAATACTAAATTTTTCAACTATTACAAGGTAATTACTATTGATCATACAAAAATTAATGGAATAGGAAGTCATATTAATTTTCCTCTTTTAATATCACTTCTCGATGAAGATTTACACTATGATGTACAAAATGATGGAGATGATATTGCCTTTGC
>JBHLNS010000005.1:0-130168 GCA_048941285.1 Promethearchaeota archaeon | reverse complement strand
AATGTAGCGGGGTTATTAGCAGGGGCAGTCCTTACTGAAACCACTTTTGGCTTAAATGGTATGGGCTCATTACTCGTTGAAGCAATTGGACTTGTAGATTACTGGTTAATCAACGCAGTAGTGTTTGTAGTAACAATTATATTTGTTATGGCTACATTAATTACAGATCTATTATATGGAATATTAGATCCACGAATAAGATTTTAATATTTAATAAAAAAAAATTTTGATGTGATAAAAAAAAATGGAAAAAACTTATGAAATGGAATTAGCACTAGAACCTGAAGAAGTAAAGGAAGAAGAGAGAGTTTCAAAAAACGTAATTTCATGGGTATTTAAGAATTATAAATTTCTTTTACTGCCTGGATCTAGATTAGAAGATTTAACACAACGGGAAATCGAATTTGAAAGAGTACGAGGCAAGAGAAAATTCATTCGAAGGTTTAAATCTGTATTAACCATCACTGGAATATTAATCGTATTTACAGTAATTTCTTTTGCAGTGTTCTGCCATTGGATTTCTCCATATACCTTTGAACATGCTAGAGGGATATTTCCTGGTGCATGGAACCAACCTTCTCCGGTTCATCCTCTAGGCCAAACAGAATTAGGAAGAGATGTGTTAGCAAGGTTAATATTTGGAGCATTTTCTTCATTATCTGTTGCTTTACCTGCAATAATGTTGAGTGTTATTGGTGGGATAGCAATTGGTGTGATAGCAGCGTATTATAGAGGATGGATTGATTCATTATTAATGAGAATTTGTGATATTCTACTAGCTTTTCCAGGACTGATTCTTGCTTTAGTAGTGATTTCTATTGTAGGACAACAAATTCAATATATCATGATTGTATGGGGAATTTTAGGAATACCATATTATTCACGATTAATTAGAGGAAATGTCCTACAAGCACGAGAATTGCCTTATATTCAAGCAGCAAGGGTGTCTGGTGCGGGAAATTGGAGAATAATGTTTCGACATATACTACCAAATGTCATCCAACCAATTATCATTTCATTTACGTTTGACGTTGGCTCCTGGGTCTTAGGTTTAGCAGCGCTCTCGTATTTAGGTTTTAGCGACCCCAACATGATAGAATGGGGAAATGACATCAACTTTGCACGAACCAATCTCTATTCCGCACCATGGGCATCATTGTGGCCTGGGTTTATGATCCTAATCACAGTATTAGGGTTCATGCTCCTCGGTGATGGGTTAAGAGATGCGTTAGACCCTAGATTAAAAAACTTATGAAACTTTTGAATTAAAATTAGATTAATTAACTTTAACAGTAAGAAAAATGAAACAAGTAAAAGATACCGAAACTTTTAGTTATATGCAAGAAGTAGATTCTGGACAGAAAGATTTAAAAGGAGGAAGTAAGCCGTTACTTCAAATTAAAAATCTTAAAACATATTTTTATACTGAAGAAGGTGTAGTTAAGGCCGTTGATGGCGTATCATTTGATATGTATGAAGATGAAACTCTTGGACTTGTTGGTGAAACGGGTTGTGGCAAATCTGTTACAGCACTTTCAATATTACGCTTGGTAAGAGTACCAGGTAAAATACTTGAGGGTTCAGTTAAATTTAAAATGAGAGATCTTTTAGATTTAACTGAAAAAGATATGAGGAGTTTTCGGGGAAAAGAAATTACTATGATTTTTCAAGATCCACTAAATTCACTTAATCCCGTTATGTCTGTCGGCAAGCAAATCTCAGAAGTATTCTTTCTACATCAAAAAGAGGAAATGAAACAAATCCTCGATAAAAAAATTTTAGAAAGGAAAAAGAACTTAGAGAAAATAACAGAACTCAAAAATAAGCTAAATAATAAAGAAATAACACTGTCAGAAGAAGAAACAGAACAAATTCACAAAGAAATTGTAGAATTTAAAAAAGGAACAGCACATATTCCAACAATAAAGGATGTTGCATTACAAAAGGCAAGTCGAATTATAAAAGAAGTAGGAATTGCAGATGCGGAAGATATTTTAAAAAGATATCCACATGAATTGAGTGGTGGTATGAGGCAAAGAGTAATGATTGCAATGGCACTCTCGTGCAATCCTGCATTATTAATTGCTGATGAACCAACAACTGCATTGGATGTTACAATTCAGGCTCAAATTCTCGATTTAATGAAAGATTTAAAAGTGAGGTTTAAAACTTCAATTCTTTTAATAACTCATGATTTAGGGATAATAGCAGAATTATGTGACAGAATTGCGGTTATGTACAGTGGAAATATTGTCGAATATGCTACAGCTATAGATTTGTTTAAAAATCCTCGTCATCCATACACAAAAGGCTTAATTGGTGCTATTCCGAGTATTGAAAAAAGAGACCAAGAATTAGAAACTATCCGAGGAATGGTTCCTAATTTAATATATCCTCCCTCTGGATGTAGATTTCATCCAAGATGCGATTATAGATTAGAAATTTGTGATAAAATAAAGCCAATATTAACGGAGATAGGAGATAAATATTATGTTGCCTGTCATCTTTTCGATCCTAAATATAAAGATTCACCAAAATTTGATTGGGCTCATATAGAGGATGAATCCTATAAAATATAACAATATCAAAATTTTAAAGGTGTGTATAAAAAATGACAATTGGAGAAGAAGAAATTAAAAGTTTTAAAACAGGAAGCGGTAGGAGATCCAAAAAAGAAGAAATACCAATATTAGAGGTAAAAAATCTTAAGACATATTACCCAATTGTGGGAGGATTATTTAAACGAAAAATTGGAGAAGTCAAAGCTGTTGATGGGGTATCATTTAAACTATACAAAAGAAAAACCCTAGGCTTGGTAGGAGAAAGCGGTTGCGGGAAAACAACAATTGGCAATACAATCTTAAATCTTGTTCCAAATACTGAAGGTGAAATATATTATGGAAATAGACGAGTTGATGTAGGAAGAATTCGAGGATTATGGGAAACCCTTATCAAAAAGGTACAAAGATTATATCTTGCAGGTGTAACAAACATATTCAAACAGAGAAAAAGAAAAGTTGACAACTTTATGGCTAGAACACCCCGATGGACAAGGAAACTTTATAAAAGAGCAATACGAAGAGGAAGAGAAATCTTTAAGGATTTCACCTTGAACCAGTTTTTTAGAAAGAAAGTACAAATGGTTTTTCAAGACCCAGATTCATCTTTAAATCCTCGTTGGAGGATAGTTAATATTATAGGTGAACCCCTCCGTATTTTAGAAGGTATAGGTAAAAAATCTCAAGTTAGACAACGTGTTCTTGAGCTTCTAGAAACGGTTTCCATGAAAGCGGAACATTTAGATAGATACCCTCATGAATTTTCTGGTGGACAGAAGCAAAGAATAGTTATAGCAAGAGCTTTAGCATGTAATCCAGAAATTATTGTACTAGATGAACCTACTTCCGCTCTCGATGTATCTGTTCAAGCTCAGATTTTAAATTTGTTAAAGGAATTACAACAAAAATTTGGTCTATCTTATCTCTTTATAACACATGATTTAAGTGTAGTACAACACATTGCTGATGATATTCGAGTTATGTATTTAGGAAAATTTGTTGAAGGTGGTACTATTGATGAAGTTTTTTATAATCCTACACATCCATATTCTAAAGCATTGTTGTCAGCTCGTCCCACCTTTGATCCTAGTTCAAGGCGGAATAGAATTATTCTTGAAGGGGATGTGCCAAGTCCTATTAATCCACCAGCGGGATGTGCATTTCACCCTAGATGTCAAGAAAAAGGTGAACACGTAGGGTGTGGTATTGACAATCCAACAAAAATTCCACTTGGAGGAACCCATTATATGATGTGCTTGCCATTTAAAAAAGAGGAAAAATCCTATAAAGGAATGGAATTTGTCTCTGACTAAAAATATTTTATACTAAAATTTTTTCTATTCTATTTTTTTTAAACCAATCTTTTTATCTAAAGTAATTAATTTATTAATTTTTAGAAATTAAGTTAAACGAATATGATTTTTCCCATATAATGATATCTAAAAATACCCAAGTTTTTATACTCAAGACTAAACCTCACACTATAATTGAAGATTATCAAAAATTAATGCATTTGGCTGAATATCTAAAATATTTTAAAAAAAATCAAAAAATCATTCTTAAATTAAATCTTAGTTGGTCAAAATTCTTTCCAGCCTGTTCTAGCCCTCCTTGGCAATTAGAAGGAATTTTAAAAACTATGATTGAAGATGGTTATAATCCTAAAAAGTTATTTACTGCCGAAAATAGAACTGTAGTTACAAATATAGAAAAAGGTTTAAAGGGGAACAAATGGGGTCCAATTTTCAAGAAATATGGAGTATGGTTTGTACCTCTAACTCGAATCCCCTTTGTTCCGTATGAATCTTTAAGATCTCAATTTTTAAAGCTAAAAAGTAAAACTTTACACGTTTTAGATTCAAAAATTTTTCCAGAGGGATTTCTTATTCCAAAATTCTATGTAGGAAAACCCATAATACACCTCCCAACCATGAAAACCCATGGGCATACAGGAGCTATTGGCGGCTCATTAAAAAAAACAGAAGGAGAAATGAAGCATGGTGGTATAACCTGTGCTATGAAAAATGCTTTTGGAGGGCTTTTAACAAAAAGAAGACATTTTTCACATCAATATATGTCTGAAGTATTAGTGGATTTACTAATTATTCAAAAACAAATTCACCCTAATATTTTAGCAATTGTGGATGGAACTGTATGTGGTGATGGGGCTGGACCAAGAACAATGATCCCTCGCATTAAAAATTATATTTTAGCAGGATATGATCAAGTTGCTGTGGATGCAATTGTTGCTAAAATGATGGGATTTGAACCTTTAAAATTACCCGCGATAAAATTAGCTCATGAAGAAGGCTTAGGGTGTGGAGATTTTGATCAAATTGAAATTATTGGCGAAGATATATCCCAAATAAACTGGAATTTTAAGGTTAAGCGCAGCATAGTGATTTGGGGAGACCAAATGGTGCGGAAAGGACCTTTGCAATTTCTCTATCCATTATTTAAAAGCGAACTCTTCTTTCTAGGACCAACCTATGCTTCTATGATATATCATGATATGTTTTGGTATCCTACTATTGGAAAACGTAGAATTAAAGAATTCTACCATACAGAATGGGGTAAGGTATTCAATAATTACCCAAAAAAATAATGTTATTTTTATGCAATTAGTATCTTATTAAATTAAAACAATTTATCTTAAAATGTCATAAATGATTTCATTGTAATCTATATTTAAATTATTTTTTTTCAATTTTAAGTGAATAAAAAATTCTTTAGAACCTTCTTTGCATGATATTGGTGATTTAATTATCCCAAAAGTGAAAATTTGATTTTCTTTGTTCCATTGTATCAATTTATTAATAATTTCGAAAAGTTGGGCTCTATCTTGTACTATTTCAAACTTAGGTACTTTATGAAATTCGGTTTCAAAAATGGGTTTTACCAATGCAATAATATCTCCATCTTTTTTTAGATATTTTTTAACATTTGGTAAAACTGCTGACAATGACGTGAAGGTTACATCTATAGTGCAGATGTCAATTATTTTTTCAAGAGATATATATTTCCGAGCATCAACACCTAACATTGGAATTACTTTTTCTTTCATTTCTTCGCTTATCAGTGAAGGGTGAAGTAAATTAGTAGCAGTATCGATTGCATACACTTTTGAAGCTCCATGTTTTATTAAACAATCTGTAAATCCCCCTATAGATGCCCCAATATCAACACAAATCTTCCCCTTAACTGAAATTGAAAATTCTTTTATTGCGGCTTCTAATTTAATCCCACCCCTGCCGACATAAGGGAATTCTTTTATTAGATTGATATCAAGTGTTTTATCAATTGTTTTACTCGGTTTTATAATCTTTCTTTCATTAACAAAAACATAACCATTCTTAATGAGCCATTGCGCTTTAACTCTACTTTCAGCTAACTTTCTTTCTACTAATAGAATATCTATTCTTTCTTTCATTGTATTACTTTTTTTTGCTTTCTTTCTTCAATTTTGAATGCAATTCTTAGACTTAGTCTACTAATTTGTATTTTTATAGATGCATTACTTTGAAATTTTTTATAAATTAATCTGAGTAATAAACCTAAGAGGATGAATGTGGCCAATATAAAAAACCAAATATTATAGGGATTTAGGCTTTCTAAAAATATAAAATATAATAGATAATGGCTTAAATAAACAGTAAGAGAATAATAGGAATAATAAAACAATAACTTATAACTTTTTTTTAGTGGTTTTACTATAAACTTTTCAAAAAATAAAAATACTGAAAGCAAGAAAGTATCTAAACCTATGGAATATATAATCCATGAAAAACTCTGTCTAGTCAAAAATTCAGGAAATTTAGTTAGAATTCCAATACTAATTAATATAATCCCTGTTATAATTGAAGGAAATAAGAGCCTATTCTTTAAATCTACTTTTTTATTCTTAGATTTATTATTTAAATATGCATCAAACAGAATATCCCCAAAAACGGTTCCTAATAAAAAAAATGGGAAAAAAGATAATATCGGATCTTGAAAAATATTATGATAAAAAATATGATACAGAATTCCATTTATACTGAATTCACCCTGATAAGGCAATAAGATAATCAACAAGTATTGATTAGCAATTATTATGATTATTCCAATAATGCTTCTAATAATTTTTGTACAATATAAAAGAGGCCACACTATAAACATGGATACTGCTGCTGTTAATAGAACAAACCAAGTCCATATATAAGAAGGATTGCTTAAAACTATTGCAATAGGAATGTTGTAAAATAACGCTATAGTGAAAATAAAAAGAGATCGAAAAAAATATGAATACTTAACTACTCTCATATTCATTTCTTCCGATTTCTTTGCTTGAATCTGTCTCCTCCTATAAGACATAGAAATACTTACACCAGATATAAATAAAAATCCAGATGCTCCAATTGGATCTAAAATCATTATAGTAAGATTATGCAACCAAGTAAAATCGCTTGACAACCACCAATCGATTAAATGGTTTAAGACCATCCAAGCCATGCATAATCCACGAAAAATGTCAATGCTTTTAATTCTTTGAAGTTTCATTTTAAAATCAGTTTTTATTTACTATAAAATTCTTATATCATTATTTTGTCCAATTTTTATCAATGTCTTTTATTTTTTTTAGCGAATGATACAGCTAATCTGCCAATTTGAATTTTTAGTGAAAATTTTCGCTCTAATCTCATATATAAAAATCTTAATAATAGTCCATATAGAATCACTGTTAAAATGATAAATAACCAAATGTTATACCTATTCAATAAATCATAGAATAAAAAGAAATTTATATTTTGTAAAATAAAGAGACTCAGTGAATAGTATGAAAAGTAGAATAGAAACCTATAGCTTTTCTTGGTATTCATAAATCCATGTACTTCAAAAAATAAAAACAGTAATAGTATTATCAGGTCTAAACCTAAAGTATAAATTAACCACCATAAATTCGTATTTATTGTCAAAATTCTTTCCGAAAACAAATTTGGATATAGAAACCAAATACTAATAAAAATTAGAATTAAACTAATTAGTAAAATTGGAAACAATATTTTTTTTTTAAAAAAACTTTTTCTTTCGCTCTCATTTTCTATTAACGAAAAATCATAAATAATATCCCCTAAGACTGTCCCAATTAGAAAAAATGTAAAAAATGATAAAATGGGATTTTGATCTAAAGAATTATAAAAAATATAGAAAATGATTCCTTGTAAATTACCTTGTGCTTCAAATGGCAATAAAATAAATAGTAAAATCTGATTAACAAACCATATTAATATTCCAATAAAAATTCTTACTAATTTTGAGGTTCTCAACAATGGCCAAGCTAATAATAGACACCCTGCGACTGTTAGAATAATAAACCATTTCCAAATTATAGATGGATCAAAAAATTCAAGCGCTACAATCAAATTGTAAACCAATGCAAGACCGAATATCAATATTGCCCGAATATAATATTCTTTTCTAACAGTTTTTATATCATAATCTTTGGAATTTTTAGCTTTTTCAATTCTGTTTCTATAAGAAATCATCGTGCTTACACCAGATATAAAAACAAAACCAGCAGCACCTATTGCTGAAAAAAGAGACACATACACATAAAATAACCAATCATCTATAGGACGAGACCACCAATCAATCATGTGTCCTACCATGATATAAACCATCCCTAATCCCCTAAAAATGTCGATGCTCTTTATTCTCTTCATAAATTTCTCAATTAGGTCTATTTTCAAAACTTAATTTGTAAAATCAAGGGTTATAATACTAAATTATTCAATATTATTCTGTGATATTTCCATATAGAATTTTAGAGGAAAGACTTAGAGATATTTCATTATTTAATATTTTATCTATTAATTGTTTTAAATTATCCAATGATTCATCAAGTTCTACAATATTCTTATTGGAGTCTTTGTTAAGATTTTGCTCCTGTAATTTAATCTGTTTGAAAATTTTAGTATAATTAAATTGAGTTATTTCCTTCCCCCTTCGCAAGGCTAAAATTAAAGCTGAAATTTCATGTTTAGTTCTTACTCTTTTTTTCTTATCTTTAATTTTAGTCTTTGATGATTTAGACTCATCAATTAAAAATATTTTTTTGTTTTTATTCATTCCAAAATGATCATAAACCTCTTTTAAAAGCTCAATTGTTAAAGGTAAAACACCACTTCCGAATTTAAATTCTAGTTTCATCAAAAATGGATTATTTTCTTGGAAACAATTCACTTTATCGTCGATAAATTCAATGAATTCTCTCTTATCATAAATAGTATGAGAAATTAAAAATAGATCGTCTAAAAATATGGCAATTCCAATTTGTTTGGTTCCTGGGTCTATAGAAAACATTAAATCTGAATAAAAATCCTTGTATTCTATTTTATATGCAGCTAATACTTTTAGAACATAATGTTGGAAATTTTCTTCGTAAGAATAACTAAGAATTATTAAATTTTCATAAGAATTTTTAAATTTGTGAATTTCTCCTACAGTTGTTAGAATTATAGAAGGGACGTTTGGTAATTTATCTCTTATATTTAGAACTTCGAACTTAATATTTAATCGTGTAAGTTCCCTATTTATCCTATAAAAGAAATTTAAATTTTCTGTTCTAATATATAAAATTTTATTTCTCAAATTATAATTATTAATATTAGATAAAATTAATAATTTTTAATTATATGAAATTTCCAACCTTAGAATTAAATAAATATTTTAATTCTTTTAATACTTTAAAGGGAATTTTTTCTGTATTTGGAGATTTTGGAGTTGGAAAAACAACCTTTGCACTCCAAACAGCAATCAATTCTGCAAAATATAAAAAATTCATAATATATATATATACCAAACCCAAATTTCCCTCTGAAAAAGTAGTAATTATTAATAAGGATTCTAATGATAATCTGGATAATATCTTATTTATTCAAACTACCAGCTTTTATGAATTAAATACACTCATTTTCAATCTTGAATTTTTGATTTTAAATTATCTAAAAAATAATAAGCCCAAATTGGAACTAATAATACTAGATTCAATAACTAATTTATATCGAATAGAATTAAATAAAGAGAAGAAAGAGAAAAATTATAATCTAAATTACCAGTTGAATCAAATGCTGGCTAATTTAACTTATCTAAATCAAAATTATGATATTGAAATTTTAGTAATAAATGAAATAAGCAAAAAAAAGCTTGATGATCAAATAATCGAAACTCAAAGTGGGGGAAATGTTATGAAATTTTGGATAAATTTCAATTTAAAAATTAAAAAGACTAATAAATTAAATGAGAGAAAATTTTATTTTACAAATATTCCTGAAAACTATACTTTTGAATTCATATCTAGTTTGACAGAAAAAGGATTTGTATGATGTAAAGTATCATAAAAATTGTATTATATCTTTTAGATTTTTTTGAACTAATTCTAAAAAGTATACAAAGTTTAATCTTTTCAATATATTTATTTAATATAATATAATGGTCCAAAAAGATTTAACTTTAATTAGAGAAGGCTCGGCAGAATTTTACATATATAAAGTTGATAAGGAATCAACACCTTCGAAATCAATGAATGTTTTTTATAATAGAAGTATGGAGATTAATCGTGATATTTCAAATTTATGTATAAATGCTTATAAGGATTTATTTAATCAAGAAGAATTAATCATTGTAGATTCTATGGCGGCATCAGGTGTAAGTGCTATTAGAATGATAAAAGAGTGTGCTAGCATAAAAAAGATTTATATCAATGATATTAATCCCGAAGCTGTTGAACTTATTAAGAAAAATATGGTTTTAAATAATTTAGATAAACATTTTATTCAATCTGTAGTTACACACAAGGATGCAAATCTCCTTTTTTCTGAGATTGCTAGTTTAGGAGAAAAAAAACCAAATATTATTTCAATTGATCCATTTGGAACACCTAATCTTTACTTAGATTCTGCCTTTAAAACATTACAAAAAGACAATGGCTTGATGTGCGTTACAGCTACTGATACGGCAGTTTTATTTGGAGTAAGACCAGATGCTTGTATAAGGAAATATTTATCTAAACCCCTTCATACTGAGTATTGCAAAGAAATCGGTGCACGTATTTTAATATACTTCGCTTCTCGAATAGCAAATATAAACAATCTAGGAATAATTCCCCTCTTAACTTTCTATTCTAGCCATTTTATTAGATTATTCTGTTTATCATTTAAAAATAAGAAGGATATTTCAAAATTTTATGATAAATTTGGATTTATTATACATTGTAAAATTTGTGGATATAGATCTGCCTATAGTAATAATATCTTAAATTTGCCTAAAGATTGCCCGGTATGTGATAACATAGGAACCCTTGATTATGCTGGGCCTTTATGGAATGGGAAACTTCATGATGTAAATTTGGTAAATAAAATATTTTCTTTAAATAACAGATCTCAATCCTCCAATAAGAAACGAATAGAAAAACTCTTAAATTATATTCTTGAAGAAAATGATATGCCAATTTCTTATTATAATATACATAAGCTTTGTCAAAAATTAAAACTGCAATCTGTTCCAAAAATTAATGAAATTATTAAGGAAATTAAAAAATTGGGATATAAAGCTTCAAGAACACATTTTGATTTTTTATCAATAAAAAGTGATTTAGATTTACCTAAAATAAAAAATATTTTGTTTGAAATACAAAATTAAATATACAATTTTAAACAACTAAATAGTAGAGATTTGCATAATCAAGAATCATTTTACAGAAAAGCAAAAAAAGAAGGTTATCGGGCAAGATCTGCATATAAATTATTAGATATTCAAAAAAGATTTAATGTCTTTAAAAGAGCATTTTATATTTTAGATTTAGGATGCGCTCCTGGTTCATGGTTACAAGTAGCTAAAAAATTTGCTGAAGAAAATTTAGAAAAGTATAAAGATCAATTTTATCATCGAGATCATTATAAAATTATGGGGATTGATATAAAAAAAGTATCTCCAATTGAAAATATAAAAATTGTTAATGCCGATCTAACCAAAATCGGAAATGATGAAAAAATTGATGCTTTCTTTAAAAATGAAATAGATTTAATCATATCAGATGCATCAATAAAAAAAACAGGTAATAAATTCACAGATCATATTAAGCAAATAAGACTCTGTACTGAAATATTAAAAATAGTAGAAAGGCACCTTAAATTTAATGGTAATTTAGTTATTAAAGCTTTTCAAGGTTCTGATTTTGAAAACTTTACTATAAAAGTAAAACATATGTTCAGATTTTTAAAATCTTATAAACCAAAATCCTCTAAAAAAAAAAGTAATGAAATTTTTCTAATAGGTTTAAACAAAAAATAATTATATATTTTGCATACGCGACTCAATCTCATCAAAATTAATCTTATAATCTTCTCCTTTTGAAGCAATTTCAATCCATTCGGTTAACCATGGACAGTGTTGAGGATTAAATTGGTCTAAGTTAGTATCATTGCATTTATCCCGAAAAGGGCAAATAAAACATGGTTGTTTTGAAAACATATCCCAAATAAAATCTTTTCTTTTTATATTGATTTTCAGATCTTGAACTTTAACCTCAATTTCCTCAAGAGCATAGATATGTTTTGTCCATGAAGCATCAACTAGCTCCCGTTTCATTTTTATTTTTGATTGTAATGCTAAAAATTCTAATATCTCTTCAAGATCATTTCGTTTTTTATTACTTAGCTCCATTAGCCTATCAAATAATATATCTCTTTCTCGATTTATTATAGTAAGAATTGCTTTTTCATCTTTACGTAAATTTCGGTTGAATTCCTTCTTCTTTTCTTCTATTCTTTCAATTCTTCTTTCAACATCCGATTTCTCTTCTAAAGGTCCCTCAACACGCTCTTTAATTTTACATTTGTGACGAGATAAATAAGCAAAACTCTTTCCACAATAAGGACATGTTTCTTTTTTCTTCTTTGCCATATCTATTTAAAAATGACGTAATTTTCTGATATTTAATTGCAAATTAATATAATTAAAAGAACTATGATATAATGTTTATGAATATTTTAAAATTAATCTTTCGATTTTTTCAAATTTCTTATATGTCTTTAGCTTTCCTTACATTAGGAAAATCAAAGTTTTTTTATACTCTAGATTTCAATAATAAATAATTATGACGATTAGTGAAATATTATCTATTAAAAATCTACAAATAATTAAAAAAAAAGAAATTATTGATGAATTTGAAAGATTAGGTAAACAAAAATATACTTTACGTACAGGAGCGAAAAATTATGATGAAACTTTGGGAGGTGGTTTTCATTCACAAACGAAATATTTGATTTTTGGAGCAAATAACACTGGAAAAACCCAGTTATGTCATCAATTATGTGTCCAAGCATATCTCCAATTCTCGGAGATTTTCAAAACTTATAAACCAAAAAAACGTCAATTCATATTTTATTTTGACACAGAAAATACCTTTCGCCCTGAACGAATAAAGCAAATAGCCCTAAATAATGACCTCAATTATAATGAATTACTTAGAAATATTCTTGTATCAAAAGTTATGAGTAATTCTGCTTTACTTTTATCATTAAATGAGCTCGAGAAATACTTGGAAATGAATTACACTTCTGTCTTAATTATAGATACAATAAACAACCATTATAATTCGGAATTAGCAAATAAAACAATTTCTATAAATAGAACTAAAACAACTTTTCTGAAGGTTCTTGATAAGCTCAATCAAGTTACTAAAGATTATAATTTAATTACTATAACAACAGCTCAAGTAACATCAAATATAAATCAAGAAACCTCAGTTCGAGCTTTACCAGTTGGGAATCTATTATTGAATCAATACTTCTCGGAATATATATATTTGGACATTAAAGAACAAGATAAAAGGTATGTTCAATTAGTAAATTCCTTAAGATTACCTGAAAAAAGATTGCTCTATAAAATTACATCAAAAGGAATTCAAGATTATAAAATTTAATTTATTAGAATTTTAAAAACTCTTCAATAGAAAGATTTATAAAATCTTTAGATTTGTACTCAGAGTTTACAAAATAAATTTCATTTTTAATCTTATTTTTTAACCATTTTATTAATTGAATAGCATAATTGAGTTTTTTAATCTTTTCAGGGTTTCCCATTTGGCTTTCATTTATGCCCAATTTTGAATATCTGCCAACCCTCGCTCCAAAATCCATCCCAATAAGAAAAATTTTATGAAATGCAGATAATAAGGGACGTAAAAAAAAAAGAATTCGGTCCCCATCAGTAAATCCTCCAGTATTTATTAGATTTGCTACTGGTTTTACTTGGGTAGTTCCTATGATGTTTTCAAATTTGATGATTTCATTCTCAAAGAATTTTAATCTATTAATATTATCTCCATGTGCATGTACTATATTAAAAATACTAAAGTGGAATTCATTTTTTGTTATGCCATCCAGATCAGTAAAAATCGCATCAATTTTAATCCCTTTTTCTCTTAATAGAACTGAAGCACCATCTGCAGTTAAATTCATAAATCTGCTGAAATATTTTAACCCTTTTCTTTTCAAAATAATATCAATGGTTGGTTCTAATGAAGGACCACATCCATAGACTAATATAATCTTTTTAGATGATAATTTTTCTCTAAATAAATTTATAACTTTGTTTAAATTCCAATTCTGGTTCTTTTTAGATAATAAAAATGATAAATAATCTCGAGCTTCACAGTCCTTTTGATGACTAAATTTAAAGTCATCTATTATTTGAAAATACCAATTTTCAAATTCACTGTAAAAATCTAATAGATCCTTTAATTTAGAATCCATCTTTTTAGATCATTTAAATAAAAATCTCAATAATAAAATTTTAAATTATTACCTTAATTAATAAAAACATACTATTTAATTCAATATTATTAGAATTCATAATTAAGTAAAAAAGAGTTAGATAAAAATGACTAAATGGTTTACAAAAACTCATCAATGGTTTGACGATGGAACCAAAATGGTTGGAATTACCCCTTATGCTGCAGAACAACTTGGAGAAATAAGTTTTATTGATGTGGAAGGTCTTGAAGGGGCTGAGCTTGAACAAGTAAAAATGGATGGAGACGAGCCTTCAAGTGATCCAATTGATTGTACGGTTGAATCAAGTAAAGCAGTTGGTGATATTTATTCACCCGTAAGCGGCACTGTCACTGCAATTAATTCAGATTTAATGGACGAACCAGAAAAAATTAATGAAGATGCATTTGGAGCCTGGCTTTATAAAATTGAACCATCAAATTGGGATGCAGAAAAGACTAATCTATTAGATGAATCAGGTTATAAAGCATTTATAGGGTAATATTAAAATATTTAACTTTAAATTTTTTAAATATAATTTTTCTTTTTTTTGTTCACAACAAACAAGTTAAGTTAAACAGATGCATTAATAAATAAGATTATTAAATCGTTCCTGCTTTAACTCCAATCATATATTGAAGCAATATAAACGTAGTAATTATCATTAAAAGCCCAATTACCAAAATCCAGACAGCCATTTTTTTATTATATACATATTTAGATGCTTGATATAATAATATAAATCCTGTTGAACAAAAGAAAATTAATATAGATGCAGTCATGCTCTCAATAATAAAGCTTTCATTAACATCAACATATATGAATATAGGATCTCCTTGTTGAGTCGCCCCAAGTGCTGCTGGTCTTCTTACTAATAAATAAACTACCCCCATCTGAAGAATAAATAAAATTATAAGGATGGCAACAATACTTAATGATCTTGATGGCATTGGAAGGGAAATTCTTGGGGATTTCATTTCTGGAAAACTAATTTTAGGTTTTCTTAGTGAATTGCCAAAAATCCAAGGAGTTTTAGTTCTGATTTTTTCTATAACTGTTTCAGAACCAATAATTTCCTCTTTCTTTGATGTGTTTTTTTGCATAAATTATGAATTAATTATTAAATTAGATTTATTAATTTTTTTAATTAAATTTTGACAAAATATAATTTTCTAACTTAATTTTTTGAGTAAATTAAGTAATAGTTTCCAAACCTTTTCAACAGATTTAATACTTACTTTTTCTTCTGGAGAATGAGCTCCTTCATTCATAGGTCCAATCGAAATCATTTCCATTTGAGGAAACTTTTGTTTTAGAATTCCACATTCTAAACCAGCATGAATAGCTTTAATTTTTATATCTTCTTTAAACATTTCTTTATATACTTGTTTATATATTGATAACAGTCTTGACTGAAAATTTGGGGTCCAACCAGGATAATCAGCATCTTTTTTTATGTTAATTTTTAAATCGCTCAACTCCAGCAAAACCCTAGTCTTTTCCCAGATTACATATTTAAAATATTCACTTAAACTTCTTTGGCTTAATTTGATTACTATATATTCATCTCTAGTTGATATAACACCAAAATTAGATGATGTAAAAACTAAATCCTTTATTCGAGGGTGCATTGAGAAGGGGCCGTTATGTATTAGGTGTATAATATTTAATAAATTATCTTGGACATCTTTTAACAAAATAGTTGAATTAGTGTAGTTTTCTAATTCTTTGATGGTTAATCCTAAATCTGGTTCAATATCATCGAATAGTAATTTTATTTCATTAAAAATTTCATTTATAAAACTAATAATCTCTGATAATTTACTTTTTTCAATATAAAAGATAGAACTTGCTTCTCTAGGGATTGCATTAGTTCGATTACCTCCATCAATTGAACAAATGTGAATCGAATATTTGTCATTTAATTCCCAGAGAATTTGTGCTATTATTTTTAAAGCATTTCCTCTTCCTAAATGAATATCTACACCAGAATGCCCTCCTAATAACCCAGAGATAAAAAGTGTTATTGGTATATACTTATTATCTTGAACATTAATGTTTTCTAATTCTTTTTTTATTTCTATTATGTGAACAAGACCACCTGCACATCCTATGGTTACAGAGTTATCCTCTTCAGAATCAAGATTAATAAGAAAAGAACCTTCAATGAAATCTTTTTCAACCGCAAAAGCGCCTCTTAAGCCTTGTTCTTCATCTATTGTAAATAATAAATCAAATCCTAATGTGTCAAAAATTAATTCTCCTCTCTGAATTTTTTTCATTAGAGTTAATATATAGCAAATTCCTACTCCATTATCTGCACCTAAAGTAGTACCTTCAGCTGTGATCCATTTTTCATCATTTAGTTGTTCAATTCTTAACTTTAATGGATCTTTTGAAAAATCATGAGTTACAGACTCATTTTTTTCGCAAACCATGTCCATATGACATTGCAGGACACATTTTTTTGTTTCTTTTACTTTAGCAGGAATACGGATTAAAAGATTTCCAACGGAATCAACCTTGTTTTTAAAACCCATTTTCTCTGATTCTTCTTTTATAAAGGCTCTAATTTTATCTTCATGCTCAGAGCATCGAGGTATTTTAGAAACTTTTTCGAAATATTCCCAAAATTCAAAAGGTTGTCCTAAATCTTTTAAATTTATCAAAATTATCCCCTTTAATCAAAATATATATATTAATTCATTTATAATAATTATAAAATAACACTAAATTCCTTATAACTTTATTTAAAGGCTGATCAAATGAGTTGGAAGGACCTTTATTCGGAAGTAAAGAAACGTAAAATGGAAGCCCTTGATAAAAAGGATGTTGTGCAAGCCGTTGAAAAACATGGGAAAATTTTAGCAGTTAATGGAAGATATGAAAAACCTAAAAAAGTGATAGAGCATATGTACGCATCATTAAAAAATGTAATTAGAGAAAAAGACATTATGAAAGAAAAATTATCTCAATATGATGTTGTACTAATTGGATGTCCTGGAAGCGATATACCACATGCAGCTTATCCAAAAGTGAAAGATTTTGTAATGAATGGTGGATGGTTAATCACAACTGATTGGGCGATACAAAGCATTATTGAAAATATATTCCCTGGATTTATTCGATGGAACCGTGCAAGAACAGCCGATGCTGTAGTTGCGTGTCAAATTATTAACCCCAATCATCCCTTTTTAGATGGTGTTTTAAGTGAAATCCAGCAAAGCAAATGGCAAAAACAAGCTATCAAAAACACTAAAAAAAGTGAATTTCGCTGGTGGTTAGAGACTAGATCTTTTCCTATACAAATTATAAACCCACAAGCTGTTAGAGTGCTAATTGGCTCTTGGGAGATTCAAAATAAATGGGGTGAATCACCTGTACTTGTAGAGTTTGACTATGGGAAGATGGGAGGCCGAGTTATTCATATGATTAGCCATACTCATTTACAAAAAGGAGGCGCTAAAGGTAAATATGCCTCTGCTCTAATTCTTACCAATATTCTAGATGAGAAG
The DNA here is from genome assembly GCA_048941285.1 of Promethearchaeota archaeon. GTDB lineage: Archaea > Asgardarchaeota > Lokiarchaeia > Sigyniarchaeales > SOKP01 > Loki-b32. The sequence goes on along the minus strand of JBHLNS010000005.1, from coordinate 112,282 downwards.
GTATCACAAAAAATGGGCATTTCAAAAAAACCAACACCAGGATATGTTTCTGATTGGCAAACAAATCAGGCTCAACCTCAACAACATTATCAAACACCTTTAGAAGAACAATGGATTTCACCAAACTCACAAGAAAATTATTTGACACCTTCTCTTGGAGAGAGTGGTTTAACAGAAACTTCTCAGATTATGGAAGCGAATATCAACAGTACTGACTTCTCTTATGCAAGTAAGTGTGTTTATTGTGGGTACGACTTTACAGAATATAAAGGAAAAATTTATCTATGTCAAGCATGTAAGGCTCCTTACCATGAAAATTGTATCAACACACAAGTTACTGAGGGTATCTGCAAAAAATGTGGTAGAATACTATTATGGTAGATAATGATTTAAAAAAAAAAAGCAGCAAATAAAAGATAAAAAAAAGAATATATAATTACTTTTTCTTAAAGTTAGTTTTCTATAATCTCTATTGCCTCTTCAGGACACTGAGTTTCACATGCCCTACAACCAACGCAATCTTCTCTATTTTCTTCCAGGATGTTTACCTTTCCTCCTTCAGGTTCACCAAAGCATTCAGAAGGGCATACTTCATAACATGTACCGCAACCGGTGCAAGCATCTTTATCTATTTTTATATCAAAGGACATTATTTTCTGACTCCTTTCTGTTATTTCTTAATTTCCATATTATGATTATTTTATAATAATCCTAACTTAGATAATAATATAAAAAATATAAATTTCGTTTTTATTGGGAAAAGTTATCAATTATTTATTATTTTTTAAGTTTAAACTGTAACTTTTTAACAATATTTGATCATTTCACTGTGCAAATTAAAGAATTTTGGAATTTTAGATATAAGGAGTCTTTACTGGATATTGAATTAGGAGACATTAATAATAATGGAGATTTTGAAATAGTTGCGATTAGTCGTACTGGAACATTAGTGATTTTATCTCAAAAAGGTGAGGTAATACATCAAGAACTGATTTCAAAAGATGTACCAATCTGGCATTTAAGGATTTATGATATCAATAATGATAGAAACAATGAATTAATTCTTGGCGGAATGGATGGAATATTAAGGATATTTAAGTGTAATTTAGTCTATAATTTAAAAAAATTATGGAATCATAAGTTTAACAGTTCTATTAGTGGGTTCCTTATAGAGGACATTAATAATGATAACTTGAGTGAATTAATTGTATACTCACTTGATAAAACAATAAGAGTTTTAAATTCATTAGATGGAAGTTTAATTTGGGGCCAAGTTTTTGAAGATGGGATTGGAGATGCAACTATTTTTTCAAACGACAAAAAAATTATATTAGCTGGGGGAAATGATGGTACAATACGAACCTTTAATGGTATGGATGGAAATTTGCTGTGGTTTAAAGGATTTTCTAATAAAATTCGATGTGTTTCTTATTTAAACTCAATTAAAGGATTGGTGGTATTATGTGGTGGTGATGATAAGAAATTACATTTTATAAATAAAGAGACTCAGACTGAATTTAAAACAATAGAATTTGAAGATTATATATGGAAATGCTTTTCTTATCCACATCCAATACTAAATAATGCTATTATTAGTTCTTATTCATTTGATTATTTTGATAATTCAATAGCTCTTGAAAATAGAGATTTTTCATCAAAAATTATCTGTTTAAATGAAGCTATGGAAGTAAAATGGGAAGTAAAAGGATTTAACATTGAGTGTTTGAATATTATAGAAATTCATGATAAATTTCTTATTTGTGGGGGTACTACTAAAGGAGAGCTTATTATATTTGAAGAAAAAACAGGAAGAATCCTATTCAAAGAAATTTATAATTCTTGTTTAAATTCCATTCAATTTTCTACAGAAAAAAAAATGCTATTTTGCGGTTATGACGATGGTACTATTATTTCATATAAATTTGAGGAAATAGAAAATTAAAAATCATTTTTAAAATGGAAAAAAAAAATAAAAAATTTATTTGATTATTCTTCTTCAGAAGCTAGCTCCTCTTCCAATTCCTCGAGTGGAACAGGGGCTGGGGTGGTTAACATGCTATATCCTATCCAGATAGCAATTATCGAGATGAGTATTACTAATAGCCACATAGGGGCAACAACAAAAAGTCTCCAGTCAAGCCAATCAACGCCAAAAAGATGCAGCCATGAATCCCACTCACCTGTAGCCGGAGCCCAAATTGTATTAAATAATAAATCTAGGATAGAGCCCATTGTATAGATTATAGCAATTAAAATTCCTACAATCATGACAATAGCCCCTATTATCTTATCTTTCGCTATTGTGGTTCAACTCCTTAATTTTATTTAAGTTTTGAGTTACTTAATTCAAATTAAATATATAGTTGATTAATATTTTTTATTAATATAATCTTTAAAAAATTATTCAATTAAAACCATTCGATCAAAGACAGTTGATCGAAAATAAAATTTTATGAGGATCCATAAATAGAACATATATAAACAAAAATAACTATAAAGATATTCAAAACGTTGTGAAATTTCTATGACTCTGCAAGCTGAATATGTATTAATAATTGGGTCTAGTAATATGGACTTAAATATTTATTCTCAACGTTTTCCTAATCCCGGAGAAACGGTTACAGGGGGAAAGTTTAAACAATTTTTAGGAGGAAAAGGAGCCAACCAAGCAGTTGCTTCGGTACGATCGGGAGCTAAAACTATTTTTATAGGAAAGATTGGAAATGATTTATTTGGCGATCAGATGGTTTCTCGACTAAAAGATGAAGGTATTAATATGGATTTTGTCGTTAGAGATCCTCAGAATCCTAGTGGAGTAGCCTTTATATTAATTGATCAAAACGGAGAAAATATGATAAGTGTAGCGCCAGGTGCTAACTCAAAATTAAGTTCTAAAGATATTGATGATAGACATGAGATAATTAAAAACGCAAAAACAATTGTTGTCCAGATGGAGATTCCGATTGATACTATCCAGCAAATATTTAAAATAGCTTCTAAAGGAAAAGCTATTAAAATTTTAAATCCAGCTCCTTTGAAACAAATTCCTATAGATATTTTTAAGAATGTAGATATAATTATTCCCAATGAAGGTGAACTCTATAGATTACATTCACTTTTAGATTTTAAAAAAATAAATAGACAAGGGATGCAAAAGATTATGCAAGCAGCAAAAGACATTTCAAGTTTAGGTGTAAGATATATTATCACTACATTGGGAAAAAAAGGTTGCGCACTATTCCAGGGGAAAGAAAATGAAATTTTCGAAATTTCTCCCCCCGAAGTTCAACCTATTGATACTGTTGGAGCAGGAGATTGTTTTATAGGAGTATTAGCAAGTATGTTAACTAGAGGTGAAAAAATTTTAACTGCAGTTAAGTTTGCAACTATAGCGGCTTCAATTGCAGTTACCAGAAAAGGACCGCAAGAATCAATGCCTTTTCTAAACGAAATTCAAGAAAAATTTAAACAGTTATATGAGTAAGGTGTTTGAAAGGAGTTACTAATTTGTATCAAGAAAACATTCCTAGTCAAAAAGGCACATTATTAAGAAAAAATAGTTCTCAGAAATTGATGATTAAGATAAATAAGAGTAAATTAAAAGATATTTATCTTATCAATGGAAATTCCTTTAAAGTTAAGGGAATATCATATTCAGATTTATTAATCGCTCCGGATTCTTATTATATGGTAATAAATAAAGGAAATAAAGTTTTAAATCTTAAATATAATCAAGATATTTCCAACCATGAAGTTATTTATGATCCTTATAAATTTGAGTTGTCTAAGAAGGTTAAACTTAACCCCGAACTCTTAAAAAAAATTTATAATATCCCTGAAGGGTATATTGACACGCTTCCTAAATGGTATAGTTTTAAATTTAGCTATCTAGAGTATAATTTAATTTTTGTTAGACCTGAATTTGGACTTTCAATTCAAACTCACAAATACAGAAATGAAAATTGGGAAATCCTTAAAGGAAAGCCAATAATTATCAATAACAATAAAGTACATTATTTTGTAGAGAATAATACAATTTTTAATAGCCCAGTAAATACGTATCATTCCATTATTAATCCTAATAAAGGAGTAGATGAGTTTGCTATTATCATAGAAAGATGGGAAGGAAAATTTGATGAGAATGACATAGAGAGAGTTTTTAATCCAAATCATTACCTATAACTTTTTTTTAATCTTACAAAAAGTAGACAATAAACTCTCCATAAATTATAACAGAAAGGCAACTGAGATTCTCTTCAAAAATTCAACCTACACTTATAAGTTTTATGATTTTTACTAGCTTAACCTAAAAGTTAAAATTCTATTATACACTTAAAACCTTACCGTAATATAATATAAAAGAAAAAATAACAGAATAATATAAATGGAACAAACAGATTGGTTATAAAATGGCTCCAGATGAAAATTCTGATGAAAATAGATCAGAAGAAATGGATGAAGAGCTTCAGAATGAATTAGAAAATGACTCAGATTCAGAGAAAGAGGCTGAAAATGAAACTGAGGATGAGTTTGAAGAAGATTTCCCAAAGAAAGGAGAATTAGACACTGAAGCAGAGTTGGATCGATTAAGATTCAAATATAGAGGATTTACTCTTGAAGAATTAAAGAAAATGAATATGGATCAATTTATACAATTATTACCAGCTAGAGCAAGACGATCATTAAAACGAGGATTACCTCCTAGACAAAAGAAATTACTCGAGAGGTTGAGACGTGCATATCGAGCTAAAAAAAGGGGTAAGGATCTTCTTACAAGAACTCATGTAAGGGATATGATAATTTTTCCCGAAATGGTTGGCCTTAAAATCGGTGTGTATAATGGTCGAATTTTTGAAGTTGTCGAAATAAAGCCAGAAATGGTGGGGCATTATCTCGGAGAGTTTTCATTAACTAGAAAACGAGTACAGCATGGCTCACCTGGTATAGGAGCCACAAGGAGTTCAAAATATGTTCCATTGAAATAAAATCAAAAAAATAGAGATGATAAATCGTGCCAACTTGGGGTTATTCATTTACAGAACAGAAATATGATGCAGATAGAATAGCAAAAGCAGCAGGACGGGATATTAGAATTAAACCAAAACAAGCAAGGGAAATTTGTGCTGTAATAAAAGGAATGAAAGTAGATCAAGCAAAAACTTATTTAGAAAAAGTTATTCGTTTAGAACAATCAGTCCCATTTAGACGACATAAAAAAAAAGTAGCTCATAAAGCTGACTTAAAGCAGTTTAAATGGTATGCTGGGCGCTATCCTCAAAAAGCAGCAGCTAGAATATATGAAATTCTCACATCTGTAGAATCAAATGCAGAATATAAAGGTTTAGACATCGATCTCTGCAGAATTATTCATGCTGCAACCCATAGGGGAAGAATAATAAAAAGATACATTCCACGTGCTCACGGACGTAGTACTGCAAAATTTAAACATTTATCCCATGTAGAAATTGTCATTTATGAATTCCCAAGTTAAATGAATTAATTATAAGAATAACATGTAAAATTGAAAATAATTGAGAAGATATGAGCCCATTAGTAAAAAATTTTATTGAACAAGGAATTAAGTTGATGCAAATAAATGAGTATTTGCGTTCAGAGTTAATTCGTGCAGGATTTGCAGGAGTAGAGCTACAGCGTACACCACTTGGAGTAAGAATAACATTAAAGACTTCACGTCCAGGGCTAGTAATTGGTAAAGGTGGTAAACGTATTCAAGAAATAACAGACGTACTTCAAGATCAATTTGGGCTTGAGATGCCTCAGATTGAAGTTGAGGAGGTTGCAGAACCTGATCTTGATGCCCAAATTATGGCAGAAAGATTAGCATATAGTTTAGATAGGGGAAGGCACTATAGAAGAGCGGGTTATTATATTTTGAGAAAGGTAATGGATGCTGGTGCACGAGGAGTTGAGATTATCATCTCAGGAAAAGTTACGTCTCAAAGAGCAAGAACACAAATCTTTCGTGCGGGTACTATGTCTAAAAGTGGCCAACCTGCCCAAGAAGGAGTAGATAAGGGTGTTGCTCAGTGTATTCAGAAGTCAGGGGTTTTAGGAGTAATTGTAAAAATTATGCGAGCAAATACGAAAATGGGGGATGATATTATTATCAAGGATAATCTTTTAATAAAAGCTCAAGCAGAAAAGGAAAAAAAATTAACGAAAACACGAGCAGAATATGTAATTGAGGCGGAAGAAGGAGTTATAGATGCTGATGATAAAAAACTTCTTGATGAAGTAGATGAAAAAGAAATTTCAGAAATATCTTTGACTCCTGATAAAGAAAATAAAAAGCAGAAATCAGAAAAGAAATAATAATATAATAATAAAGATGTGTGGTATATGGATATCTTAACAGCCAAGAGAATACGCGAAATGGATGATAGAGAAAGGAAAAGAGCTTTAATTAATTTGAGAGAAGAGTTAATGGTTTTATATTCAATGCAAACTGGTGGAGGGCTATCGGATAACCCTGCTAAAGCAAAATTATTAAGAAAGCAAATTGCCAGATTACTTACCGTGATGAATGAAGAAAAATTATGATAGATCCAAAATTTTTAATATACCATGATTTAATTGGGTTTTATGCTTTTGCTAAACCCATATCAAGATTAAGTGAAAAAAATTTCTCATCAATAGGAGTTGTGATTGATGAAACAAGAGATATGCTAATTACAGAAAAAAATGATGAATTAAAGAAATATGTCAAAAAAGATTATATATTTAGGTTTGAAATTCCAAACGTTAGGAATGAAAAAGAGGATTATTATTTAGAAGTACAAGGGAATAAGATTATTGGGCTTCCTGTAAATAGATTAAGGAGTTTAAAGAAAAAAAGAAGGTTTAAAAAATGAGTAGAAATATTGGAATTCCTGGTGTAGTTCCTCCTAAAAGCAAAGCTGAAGATTGTAAAGATCAGTCTTGCCCCTTTCATGGGACTACGAGAATAAGAGGGAAAATTACAAAAGGAGTTGTAGTAAGTAAAAAATCAAAAAACACTATAATTATTAGACGTGATTATGTCCAATTTATTAAAAAATATCAAAGATATGAACGCCGAAATACGAGGTTGGCTTGTCATTTACCAGATTGTTTAGTTCATGAGATTGAAATAGGAGATTTAGTAAGAGTAGGAGAATCGAGAAAAGTTTCTAAAACAAAAGCATTTATAGTACTAGGAAAAATCGCAGGGAGAGTGGTATAAATGGGCACTAGAAGAAAACTGGGAAGGAAAACCTATACTAAAACTCGAACAAGTTATGGTTTATGTAATGGATCCAGGATTCTCATAACAGATAATTCAGGAGCGAAAATAGCTCAAATTATTAACGTAGATGGTTTTAAAACCAGATTAAGAAGATTACCAAAAGCATCAGTTGGAAGTGTTTGCACCGTCACAATAAAAAAGGGTAAACCTGAATTAAGAGGAAATATAGTAAAAGCCGTTATTGTTAGACAAAAAATGATTTTCAGACGATTAGACGGAACTAGACTTTGTTTTGAAGATAATGCGGGAGTGATTGTGACGAAAGAAGGAGAACCAAAAGCAACAGAAATAAGAGGGCCCATCGCAAGAGAAGCAGCAGAATTGTTCCCGAGATTAGCTTCAATTTCATCATTAATAATATAAAAGGAAGATTCAAAATGAAAGTAAAATCACAAAAAGCAAGAAAACAAAGAAAAGCTTTGTACAATTATAGCAATCATCAACGTTCCAAATTGCTTAGTACAAGGGTAGCTGATTTTCTCCGTGATGAATATGGCATTAAGAGACTCCCCCTTAGAGTTGGGGACCATGTAAGAATAATTAGTGGAGAATTTACTGATTTTGAAGGAGAAGTTATTGAAATTACTAAAAATCAGCGAGCTAAGATTAAAGAAGCTCAATTCGAGAAGACTGATGGTACACAATTTAACCCTCCGATTCATATATCGAATCTACTCATAACGAAATTAACTAAAGAGAAGAAAATGGATCCCTGGCGAGCAAGTATGATTGAAAGAAAGGCTTTATATGGCTTTTATGATGAAGAATTAAAAGGCCCAAAAAAAGGGAAAGAGGTGGAAAAATAAAATATGACTCGGCATGGTGGTCAAAAGACATTAAAAAGACTTAATACTCCTGCTCATCTACAAATTAAAAGGAAACAAGGGACGTTTTTTGTAAATCCGACTCCAGGACCTCATCCTAGCAGATTCTGTTTACCGCTTCTTCATATTGTAAGAGATCTACTCACGATTGTTAATACACATAAGGAAGCTAAAAAATTAATTGGATTAGGATATTTTAAAGTCGATGGAAAAGTAATTAGGGATAAATCTTACCCTATAGGACTTATGGATGTATTATCAATTGAAAAGATGAATAAATATTATAGAATTTTACCAGATTCGCATCATGGTTTAATTCTTCATGAAATAACTGAAGGAGAAAGCAATTTCAAATTATGCAGAATAAACAATAAAATTACCACCAAAGGAGGTCACGTTCAATTAAATCTTCATGATGGGAGAAATATATTAGTTAAAGTTCAAGATCCGAGAAAACCTAAAGAAGATAAATTTAAGAGAATGGATGTTTTGAAAATTTCTATTCCTGATCAAGAAATTCAAAAAATATTAAAATTTAAAGAAAATAACATTGCCATCATTATTTCTGGAAAAAATATTGGACAAGTTGGAAAAATTATCAGTATATTGAAAAGATATGGTCCCAAAGCAAGTACAGTGTCAATTCAGCATAATGGTGAACATACAGAAACATTATATGATTATACATTTATTATAGGAGAAGAAAATTCTGAAATCAATTTGCCTAAAATAGGAAATTAATTAGAATAACACGAGTGAGAAAAATTTGTCAAGTAAAACAAAAATAAAATTAAAAGAGAATCTTTCTAAGCATTTTGAAGAGAATTGGAAGAATCCTATGAAAAAGCCATACTTAGAAAAGATAGTTTTAAATATTGGTGTTGGAGCGGGAGGTGAGGAGCTAGAGAAAGCAGTAGCTGTTTTAGAAACAATCGCAGATCAAAAGGCAATTAAAACACTCTCTAAAACAAATGTAAAAGAGTTTAATCTAAGAAAAGGGCGCCCAATTGGAGCAAAAGTAACTGTCAGGGGCCAAAATGCTGAAAAATTGCTTAAAAAATTATTAATTGTAAATAATAATAAAATACTTAATAGAAGTTTTGATAATTATGGAAATTTTGGTTTTGGAATTACTGAACATATATCTATTCCCGGTATTGAATATGACAATAGAATTGGAATATGGGGATTAGATTGTGCAGGTAGAGTAATAAAACCAGGAATGAGAATTAAGAGTAGAAGAAAATCACGCACTAAGGTACCAAATCATCATTATGTATCCCGAGAGGAGACCCAATATTTTTTAAAACAAAATTTTGGTGTTGAAATCGTACAAAAGTTAGATTTGGAATATATATGATTAATTAAGGTGAAATAAAATACCACAAGGAAAGCATTATGGGAAAGGAGTTCGTGAGTGTAGACGTTGTCATACTCATAGAGGTATAATTAGACGTTATGGTCTATATATATGCCGAAGATGCTTCTATGAAATAGGAAAAGATATTGGATTTAAAAGATTTGAATGAATATTATATAAATTATATTAAAAAAAGTGAGAATTGATGACAAATACGATAGCAGATGCATGCTGTGCTCTTAAAAACGCTGAAAAAGCACGTAAAAAAGAAGTGGTTATTAGCCCAGCGTCTAAAGTTTTACAGCAAATATTTCGAATATTTCAGAGACATGCCTATATTGGAGAATTCGAAAGGTATGATGATGGACGACAGGGAAAATTCAAAATTGCCCTTTTAGGTAAAATTAATGAGTGTGCGGGATTGATAAGGTTAAATTATAAAATTTCTCAATTTGAGTTATTGGAAAGAAAATTACTACCGGCACCTGGATTAGGATTAATAATATTGACCACAAATCAAGGAATTATGACTATGAGTGAGGCAGAAGAAAAGAATATAGGTGGTCACACATTATGTTATATCTATTGATTTTGTATGAAGTGAATATCAAATGGTTAAAATAGCATTTTTCAAAGAAGAATTGGAAATTCCTAAGGGAGTAAAAGTTTCTCTTGAAGGAGGGCATCATATCCGAGTAAAAGGGCCCAATGGAGATATCATGAAAGACTTTTCGCACGTAAGAGGTATTAAAGTCTCCATCGAAGGGAATAAAATAATTTTTACAACTAACTTTCCAAAAAGTGGAACTGTCGCTTTAATTAAAACTGTCGTTAGTATTGTTAATAATCTAATCGTTGGTGTTCAAACTAATTATAAATATGTATCAAAAATTTGTTATTCACATTTCCCTTGTAATTGTGAAGTGAAAACAGATAAAAGGGAGATTCATATAATTAACTTCTTAGGTGAAAGAGCTCCAAGAAAGGCAAGTTATCCAGAAAGTGTAGAAGTTGAAGTAAAAGGAGAAGACGTGTATTTTATCGGGCCGGATAGAGAATTATTGGGGCAAGCTGCTGCAAATGTTAAAAGAGCTTGCCGTATTAGAAAAAAGGACCCACGTGTTTTTCAAGATGGAGTTTATTTATATAAGAAAATGCTGGGAGAGGAAGTAATCTGGGAAATACACTAGATTGAGGTTATTACTATGAAACAAGATAAAAGATTGATAGAACTTCGAAATAAGATAAATAAAAAAAGACCTTCATTTAGAAGGGTTGAATCTTGGAGGTATAAAAGAGTTTCAGATTCATGGAGAAAAGCTAGAGGTATTGATTCCCAGACTAGGAAAAAGAAGAAATCAGGTGTTAAATCTCCCACTGTAGGATATAGAAATCCAAAAAAAGTACGGGGTTTACACCCTTCTGGTTATGAAGAAGTTCGTGTAACTACAATTCAAGATTTAAAGAATATAAATAAAAACCGTCAAGCAATCAAAATTTCTAGCAAGCTAGGGTCTAAAAAACGTGTTGCTCTTATTGATTATTGTCAAAAAAGAGGTTTTAAAATATTAAACCTTGGAATTTCACAAAAAGAGCTTGAAAGGTTAGAAGCAATAGCGGAATCTTCGTTGGCAGATATAGAAGATGAAGAATTTTTAGATATTGATGAATTAGAGGATGCCTTAGAGGGAGAATGATATGAATTTAAAACCACAAAAAAGGATGGCTGCTGATATTCTCAAATGTGGTGAGAATCGAGTTTATTTTGATCCATATCTAATTGAAGATATCTCGTTAGCTATCACCCGTGAGGATGTTCGTAATTTAATAAAGCAAGGAGCAATTCAGAAAAAGTACAAACAAGGTATCTCTAAATACAGAAAAAATCTTAGACATGAAAGAAAGAAGAGAGGAAGAGCGAGAGGATTAGGTAAAAGAAAGGGGACAAAATATGCAAGAACGCCTAAGAAAAGAACATGGATTAGACGTATACGCCCCATTCGAAGAGAGTTGAAAAAACTTAGAGATAGAAAACTAATTACTCCTGCTAATTATCGCAAACTATATAAGAATGCTAAAGGTGGAATGTTCACCAGTGTAGCGCAATTGAATAGATATATTAAAGAGAAAGAATTAATAAGACGGGGAAGAGGTAGATAAGAATGGCAAGAGGTCCAAAGTATAAAAAGGCATTAAGACGCCGCGATGAAGGTAAAACAGATTATCATAAAAGGCTAAAATTACTTAAATCTAGAAAATTGAGAGTTACGATTCGAGCAACAAATAATCATATGAGAGTTCAAATAATTCAATCAAAATTAGGAGGAGATAAAATTTTAGTATCTGCGTTTTCCAAGGAATTACCTTTAAAGTACAACTGGAATGCAAATACAGGAAATATCCCAGCAGCGTACTTAACAGGTTATTTAGCTGGAAGAAGAGCAAAAACAAAAAATATTCAAGAAGCAATTTTTGATTTAGGAATTTTCTACCATAGAAATCGAGTACTAGCAGCATGTAAAGGTGTAATAGATTCAGGAATAAAAATTCCTTACCGGGAAGAATTTTTTCCAGAAGAATTAGAAGATAGAATTAAAGGTATACATATTGAAGATTACGCAAAAATTTTAAAATCAAATGAGCCAGAAAAGTATGATCAGATATTCTCTGGCTATTTAAATAAGAAAAAGGTTAATCCCCTGAAAATTGGCCAAATATTTTCCAATTCATTAAAATTAATTGAAAACAAATCTTAAAAAAGTGTAAAAGAATGAGTCGATTAAGGAGCATTGAAGAAGAATGGTTTCCCAAAACCAAATTGGGTGAACTTGTAAAACAAGGACTTATCACTCTTGATAAAATCTTTCAAAATAATCTTGTGGTTAAGGAAAAAGAGATAATAGATATTCTATTACCACAATTACGTGAAGATGTAATCACTATTAAAATGGTTCAAAAAATGACCGCTAGTGGTCAAAGAAGTCGATTTAAAGCAGTTGTAATTGTAGGAGCAGACGGATTTTTAGGTGTTGGGGCCTCAAAAAGTAAGGAAGTTGGGCCAGCTATTAGAAAGGCAATTGACAAAGCAAAATTATCTGTAGTTCCTATTATGAGAGGTTGTGGAAGTGGAGAATGTGGATGTGGAGGGACACATAGTATTCCATTCAAAGTAGAAGGAAAATGTGGTTCAGTGAAGATTCGATTAATTCCTGCTCCAGCAGGGGTAGGATTGGCATCCGCAGATAAAGTAAAACAAGTATTAAAATTATGCGGAATTGAAGATATTTGGAGTAAAACATTTGGTGATACAAGAACAAGCGAAAATTTAGTGAAAGCTACATTTGATGCTCTAAAAAATGCACATAAATATAACTTTAATTTATAAAGAAAAGTGGTGTATATATGGCTATGGCAAAAAAAAATCCAAGAATAAATAAAGCGGATTCAACTTCGAAATTATATTTTGCAGTGCGTATCCGAGGGGCTCCAGGGATGAGGAGTAAGGTGTCAGATACATTAAAAATGCTGAGAATGCATAAATTAAATCATGGTGTACTTATTTGGGGGACCCCATCATTTGAAGGCATGCTTTTAAAATGTAAAGATTATATTTCATATGGAGAAATCGATGAAAAGACATTGATTAGATTACTAAGAGTAAGAGGAAAAATAGAAGGTAATCATACTTTAACTGAGGAATATATTAAAAATCTCACTAAATATAAAAATTTTAGAGAATTAGCAAAAGCTTTATTGAATGGAGAAATCCAATATCGAGAAAAAGATATTCTTAAGATTAAACCAGTTTTCCGATTGCATCCTCCTAGAAAAGGACACCGAGGGACAATAAAGAAACATTACAATGAAGGGGGGTCATTAGGTAATGTTGGTATTTACATTAATGAATTAATTCATAAAATGTTATAATTATAAGGTGATTAATATTACCAGAAAATTTCCTAAAAAAGTCCGAAAAATGAGAGGTAGACGTACACATGGGTATGGGAGAGTAGGTCAGCACAGAAAAACGGGACAAAGAGCTGGTAGGGGAAAAACTACTCAATGGAAAAAAAGTAAAAAGAGTTACTACTTAAAACAGAAAGAACTCGGATTTCCAGATCCAGATTGGGATTTAGGGAAGAAAGGTTTTAAGAGACCTCAAGATATTACCAGAATCTATAAGATTAATACAATTAATATTAAAGAGTTAGATAACAAAATTGATAATTTAGTATTGGAAAAAAAAGCTAATAAATCTGGAAACTCCTACAGTATTAATCTGAATGAAATAAACATTCAAAAAGTACTTGGACGAGGAGAAATAAATAAAGTCATCAATATATCTGTGAATAAAGCTTCTAAAAAAGCGATTGAAAAAGTTCAAGCTGCTGGTGGTAAAATAACTTTATTAACACAAGTAGAATAAACATAAAATTTTTTCTTATTCTTTCTTCAAATTTTTTAGTTACTCCTAAGGAGAATATAAAATGGAAGGAGTAAATATCGATGACAATGATAATGAAGACTCTGATACTCAGAGAAAAAAGAAAAATGTTTGTTTAATAATTAGTATTATTTTGATTATTGTATTGATGGTCCCTTCTACATTAGCATTTCTATCTATTTTTTAATACTTAAAGCTGCTCCTAATCAAGCAATTTATTTATTAGCTGTATTAAACCAGGTAATATAAATATAAATCCAAGTGTGTTACCTATAATATGGATTATTGTAAATGGGAATGCAGAAGGATTAAAAAAATAAGGTACAAATGCTTCAATTGTCCCATATTTAATTAGAACATCCACTAAAGATGCAAAAACTTGAAAGTTAATAGTTATGATAGCACCCAGAGCACCGAAAAGGATCATCATTGAAACTGTATAGAATTCCTTTTTATCTCTTATCACCTTTCGATCTCTTAAAAGTTGCTTAGTAAGTGCTCCTAATAATCCTGTTAATGTATAATGTATTAATTGAAATGCTAATAAAGGTAAGTAAGCGCCATATGGGTTGAAAAAACAAAATATTAATGAACTTAGAAATCCTACTATCATCCCATCTCTTTTACCTAATGTAAAACCCGATAAGAAAATCGTGAGAGTAAATAACTCTATATTAGTAAAGTGTATTAATAAATAACCCAAATTTATGGCTAATGCCGTGAAAATACTAATTAGAACAATTCGAAAAGAACTTCTTTCCAACCATATTGAATGATTCACCTTCTCTTGTTCAGTCTTTATTATTTCAACTGTTTCACTAGCTTTTTTTATCTCAGATTCTAACTCCAATATTCTTCATTTAAAATATTTGAATACTAATTATGATTATAAATGATAGGGGATATAAAAATATGTAGGATAACTTATCCTATGACAAATTTGTCCAAAATATTAAATTGAAAAGAAATCTTTTAGATTTGAGATATCTGAGTTTAATGATTTAGGTTTGTTAAAGTAAACCTCATTTGGGTAATTTCTAAGAGAAAATTCAGCTAATTGGAAGAGAACTTTATTAAGAGCTCTTCCTTTCGTAGTTAAGCAATACTCAACTCTCACAGGTGTAGTTGAAATTACCTTCTTTTCAATCAGATCTGATTCAAGTAATTCTTTTAAACGTAGTGATAACATCTTAGTACTAATTTGAGGATTTGATTTTAAAAATTCTGAAAACCTTTTTTTCCCTTTAAAAAAATCTCTTATTATTTGCATCGTCCATTTCTTGCCTAAATAATTTAGTGCTATTTCAATCGGGCAACTTTTCATATTACTCAGATCTTCCCAGACTTCCAATTTCCTCACAATATTACAAATTGGTTACTATTTAGTTTAAATATTATAAATATTTGTTACTTTTTAATACTTTATAACATAATGTTATAGAATCAAATAATTGCTTAACCGGTAATTTAAAATGGAAAACATAATTTTAATTAAAGAAGAATTAGAATGTGGTGTTGACATCGCCTATAAAATGTTTACGGTTAACACTTCATTAGAAAAATGGTTAACTGAAGAAGCTAATGTGGATCCTAAACTTGGAGGTAAATTTGAACTTTTTTGGGATCCAGAGAATAAACAAATAAACAGCACAATTGGGTGCAAAATTACTGGAATTGAGAGAAATAGATTTATTTCATTTGACTGGAAAGGTCCAGTTGAATTTCAACACTTTATGAATACAGCTGATCCTCTTACTCACATAATTGTATTTTTTTCTAGAAAAAATAATGATCTAACAAAAACTATAATACATTTATTCCATACAGGTTGGAGAAATAATGATGATTGGCAAGAAGCACGTAGCTATTTTGAAAACGCTTGGTCTAAAGCTTTACAAGGGTTAAAACAAAAAGTTAAAAATACCATACAATAATAATTTCATATTTTTCATTTTCTTATTTTTTATTATTGGGTCGATTTATCACTCATTTCTAATTTTAACTCATGAAGATTCTCATCACTCCTAGACTCATTTTTTTATAAGTAGAAGGTTGGAACTCCATAGGATAATTTACCATATCTTTAAATAATGTGTTTCCTTCACAAATCTATATCTAGGATAATAAGGTAATTTATCCTAACACAACTTTAATATTAAAAATAATACTCTAAATGACTCTAAAACTATGAAGAATTTAAGAAAAATTATATGTTTAATTGCCACATTAGTTTTGATTCAATTAATCTTTTCAGCGTCCGTCCCAATTGTTAAAGCTGATGATATTATCGTAGAATCATACAATCAAAATCTTGATTTTAATCGTACATACGTATATAAAGTATCACAATTCGGAGATTCAGTGGGGTGGTACAACTTCACCCCCTGGCCTAGTAATTCCTATGAAGGAAACTGGAAGTCTAATATTGATGGTCAAATACGGATTAATCTAACTGGATTTTATGAAAAGGATTTAAATGACTGGGGGAGTGTGTTTGAAGATCCTATCCCTTGGTACGATATTTGTATATTAGAAAACAACCTAGGCATTCTTAATTTAAACTTCACTTTAAATAATAGATCCAATAGTGAAGTCGCACGCGCATTAACTCTTGGTTTTAATAGTTTTCAATCGGGTTTTTTAATCCCAAATGAGAACCTCACACAAATTAAAGAATTGGCAACACAGCAAGCCGATCCAGGGGGATTATATGATATTGTTGGTGAAATTGAAATAGAAGAAACTTACAATTTCCTATATATTGGTTTTAGCCAAATAGGTGATGGTCAACAGACTGATTTAATATATGATAAAAGCTCTGGGCTGTTAGTCTGGGCAAAAACGAGTATTTTTGGATACTTACTTGAAATTCAATCCTTAAACTTTACCAGTGATTATACGTCAAGCTTCATTTATAATGTAGATAATTTTGGTGGAGCAGTTGGATGGTATAATTTTACACAATGGCCAGGAAATTCATATGAAGGTGATTGGAAAACTAATTCCGGAGGACAAATAATTGTGAAATTTACAGGTTATTACAACAAAGATCCGAACGATTGGGGTAATATTATTGATGATCCCATTCCATGGTTTGATATTGAAATAGTTGAAAACATTTCCAGTATCTTATTAACAAATTTTACACTTAGCAATAGATCAAATAGTGAGTTAAGTTGGGCTCTTACTCTTGGTTATAACAATTTTCAACCAGGTTTTCTCCTTCATATCATTAATAACTTGACTCGAGTAAAGAAATTAGCCTTAGAAGAAGCATCAGGATTCGTTAATGGATTAGTTACAGTTGAAGAAACAGAATTAACTATTAAAATTACATTTGATCAAAATGGAGGAGGTCAAGGTACTTATATTATTTATGAAAAAAGAACAGGAATTTTACTCTGGGTAGAAACATTTGTGGGGAGCTATCTAATAGAGATGGCTATTGGTGATTATACACCTTGGGAGTCTGAAGGAGAAAATAATGGAGCTCCAAATAATCTCCTGTTAAAGGCTATTCCCTACATAATTATCTCTTCAATTAGCATGATCTTAATGGCAACATCAATAATTATTTCAAGGGTAAATACAAAATTCAAGAAATTTAATAAATTTGCCTTGATCGCAATATTGGCAGGTGCTAGCTTTACTTCATTATTGGTCTTTACATTTAGTATTGAAATAGGAGAAATAAATGATCCTTTGAGAAATGTTCAAGATATTTCATTAATTGTTGACTATGGAAATGGTACAATAAGAACGTGGGAAAACTTTGAATTGAGCAACTATAATACTACTGCTTTTGATGCTTTACAAAGGTGGTGTAATATAGAATATACTGATTATGGAGATATGGGAGTCCTAGTAGAATCTGTTGATAATATAGTAGGAAATTGGCGTTATTCAATCAACGCAAAATTTCCCGGTGTTTCAGCTAATAAATATAATTTACAAAATCAAGATATAGTAAAATGGATTTATGGATAAAGAAAATGTTTTTCTTTACCCTTCATGAATTTTAGTATGAAACATAATAATTAATTTTAATATCTCAATTCTTTTGTTTCAATTTTTTTCAGAACAGATTCCATTTCTCTAAAGGCTTTCCTAATTTTATGAAAATAATAACCTAGTTTATACCCTTTTTTGCAATTTGTAAATAACATGAAATTATTATCAGCAGATCCAACCAGAATAATAGTGTAGCCTTTAGTTCCTCTAATTACAATATCTCTTAACTCTCCTTGTTCTAACCCTTGACTAATCTTCTCTCCTAAAGAGATTAATGTAGCTGGACTGGCGCTATAAATATCCCATACAACATCAGCAGTTTCAGAACTTGCAATACGTAACCCGGTTTTTGAAACTACTGCGGTTCCTTCTAAGTCTGTTGATGCTTCTAAATTTTCTAGACTCCGCATCAACTCATCTAGTATTTCTTGGCTGATATTAATTTCAGATTCTTTTGCTTTTTCCAATTTAAACACCTCACTTAAGATAATATTAATTTTCAAAAATTTAAATGTTTTTTAGTTTAAAACTTCTTAATTCTTTGAGATATACTGAATCTCCTCTCTTTGCCCTTTTTTTTTGTTCTTTAGAACCAATTATCACAGCACCTTTGGTCCCAAAAGTATTTAAAATTTTTGTAAACGGTGGTTCTAAAACTTTCCCAATGAGTTTTTTTGCGCCAATAGCACTTTGTGCTAAACCAGTACATATAATTCCTTCGGGGTGATCTGGATTTTTAATAATTCCTTTTTTGGTTTTATATTTATAAAATATTGGTGGTTCATCATATATTTTTAATAATTCTGCTGATCCCAATATTCTTAAAGTAGTTGGAGGTAAATCCAATCGGCTGAGTAACATAATCAAATTCTTTTTCCTGATTAAGACTTTTTCTTTGAATAAGATTATTGCTTTAAACCCTTGATCTTTGTTGGATACTGTTGTTTGTATCCGTTTTCCATCCAATTCATAATAAGGATAAATATTTCCGGTAGAAGTAAACATTCCAATAGTAATGTGCATTTGAGTTCCGAAACTTGTTTTAGGTTTAAATAATGGATTATTATTTACTTTAACTTCGATTATATTACAATTTTCAAAAGTTTTAGGATTAGAAGTAACATAACATCCCCGAAAAATTTTTTTCCAATCAATTCCCCTTAGATTAATCCCAACCCTATCACCTGCTTTTGCTGAATGAACATCTTGGTGAAAAATCTGAATATTTTTAACTCTACCTGAGACTTTTATCGGTAATATATCTAAATTTTGATTCCTTTTCAGAGAGCCATTCAGTATAGTGCCAGTTAATATCACACCCATACCTCTAATAGGAAAATGGTGATCAACTGGAATAATGAGATCTCCTTCTATATTTCTCTCAATTTTTAATGAATCTATAGTTTTTAGAATTCCTTCTTTCAATTCTTCAAATCCGATCTTTTTTTTAGCAGAAACAGCAAAAATAGGCACATCATAGCCAAAAGAGGTTGAGTTAAAAAATTCTCTTGTTTTTTTTATTTCTTCTTCAATGCTACCACTATATAGATCAATTTTATTGAGAACTACAATGAGTTTATTTATCTTGAGAGATTCAATCATAATTAGATGTTCTCCAGTTTGAACTTGAGGACCTTTATTAATATCGATAACAATTAAACCACAATCTATTATTTCTACAGAGGAAGCACTGATCTTTATTAAATCAGCATGACCTGGGCCATCAACTAATGTTACCAGGTATTTATCAAGTAAAAAACTAGTAAAACCTAAATCAATTGTAATACCTCGTTCTTTGCTTTGAGGATGTGCGTCAATACCTGCAGTGGAAATGATTTGACTGAGTCCTTCTGCTATTTTTGTCTTCCCAGAGTCAATATGTCCAAATAAACCAATGTGAATTGGGATTTTCTTTTCAATTTCCATATCTAATATCTAAAAAAATCTACAAAATTTATACATTTTTATTGAATATAATAAATAATTTTACTTTTTTCAAGAGATTATTTACTTTTTATGGCTTTTCTAGCTTTTTTAACAATCTAAAAAGAAAGCAACATAAGGATTAACATAATAATTCTTTTAAATATTGGACTCTAATAGACTTATAATTAAAGTTTCATTTATTTTAGTTAAAGGATATTAAAACATCTATAAATTGATGAACTTATGAGTAAATTTTGTCCCTATTGTGGGAATCCTGTAAAAGAGAATGATAAATACTGCATAATTTGTGGAAAGCCCCTACTCACTGATATTTCTAAGAGAGAAGTAAAACCAAAACGTCCAGAACCTGTTAAAGAAGAAAAAGTTAAACAAGTTGAAAAGAAAGCTGAAGAAGTAAAAGAAGAAAGGATTGAAGAAGGTTTTGATGAAGAACCAAAATATATAAAGAAAAAATTATTCACGAAATCAAAAGAAACTGGAGATTTTAAACCACTACCAGAAGAAGTGAAGGAACAAATGGTTTATTACATTGAATACAATGACATTCAACTAAATAAAAAAGTTCTTATTGAGAAATTAACTGAACTTTCTAAATCTACGAAAGATCCTAAATATGAATACGACCCTAATTTTAAAAAAGAAATAACTCTAAAATTGGAAGCTTTAAAAACTCTTATAAACGAATTGAAACAAAAGGAGAGTGTTATTAAGCAAAATTTAGAGGAACCTTTTATAGTTCAAAGGATCACAAGTGATATTGAGACTAAAGTATTTCAACTAGAAAATCTATCAAAAGAACATAAATTGCACAAAGTTGATGATGAAACTTTTGAAAAACTAAGAGATAAATATAAACAAGAAAAATCTGATTTAGAAAAAGAAAAAGATGATTTAATAGCTGGAATGAAACTTTGGATTCAAGATTTAAAATTGGAAAAAGCTGAGGTCAACAGTGAACGAAAACTTAGTAAAGGGAGATTTCACGCAAAAGAAATAAGCGAAGATGAATACGAAGAAAAGGATAAAGAATTTGATTTAAGATTAAAAAAAATTGAAACCAAAATTAAAACTTTAGAAGATTTGACAAAGTAAGTTTTTTCGTAAAAATATTTTATTATCAAATATTTTAAAACTTGATAAAGATGAGAAATAAACTAATTGCAATTATAATCTTTCTAGTTGCATTATCACTTTTGGTGATAGGAATAATTCAAGGACAACATCTATTGTTAAATTCTATTTATGAAGAAATGGCATTAATTCCTTAATAATCCCATTTTCCTTTTTTTGCTGCTTCTGAATTATCTAAAAATCCTTTTTTCTGAAAAATCTTTTCTTGTGATTTCCTATATTTATTGGATTGATTATAATGGGCTTTACATAAATAAATCTTATGAAAAGAATTGTTATTAAATTGTAGACCTGCTTTTTCAATGTAATTTTTCCAAGTATTTTCTGAAAGTGAACGTATGGCAATTTCTCCGCAACCTTTTATAGAGCACTTTTTACTTTTAGTTAATCTAGTTAATTCTTTTTTATCTTTAATCTCCTTCGGAAGTTTCATAGCTAAACACTTGTAAAAACTTTATTAGAATAGAATATTATGTTTTTTAAATACATAATATCTTAAAATTTTTGCTAAAAGAAATGGATACAGCAACCTTTATTTTTGATAGAGATTTAATTAGAAAAGCTCTATATCCTTGTGATTCTCCATTAAGAGTCTCTATTAAAGATGCTTTTTTTACTAGTTCTGCTGTTCTTTTTACAATAATTCCCTATCGAGATAAACCGTATGAATTAGTTTTAATTCATCGTTCAGAAAAAGGAACAAGGCATAGTGGGGAAATGTCATTTCCTGGAGGAAAATTTGACCCTAAGCTTGATAAACATTTAAAAGATACCGTATTAAGGGAAACAGAAGAAGAAATTGGAGTACATAGGAAAAATATTAGTATTTTGGGATGCTTAGATGATTTTCCCACAATGACACGATATATTATAACCCCATTTTTAGGAGTTATTGATAAAGATCAAGTTTTAGTAAAAGATGACAGAGAAGTTCAGAGAATCTTAAAAATTCCAATTAACTTTTTCACAAGTAAAATTAATTTTAGAGAACAAGCTGTAGATATAGAAAACAGGAAGTTTCCAATTTTTTATTTTAATTACATAGACAATGAAAATACTCAGAAATACACTGTATGGGGTGCTACAGCATTCCTAATTGTTACTTTTATTGAAAAGATTTATGATATTACAATGTCAGAATTGGGAATAAAACGCTTTAAACTTGAAAAAATTAAACATCTGAAGGAATATATTAAATATAGAAACCAAATTACTAGTAAATTTTAGTTTTTTATGTCCTAATTTTTTGTAGTTTAGAAATATAATCAGGACAGTTTTTACATTCTGGGATTTTACATAAAAATTGTATTTTTGGAAGTCTACATGATGGAAAAAAAGGGCATTCGATTAATTGTAATTTGATTAAGAATTCTCCTTCGCTACTCATAAAATTTCACTTTTTTATAACTTTCTTTTAAATAGATAACAGTTACATATTTATAAAGAGAAAAACAGTCAAAATTTACTAATTCATTATTAAAAAAACTTGACTTTTGAAATAGTTATTTCAATAAAATTTCTTTTATCTATATGATCTAATTTTCTCAATAAACATGAAAATTTGATTCTAGATTGAAAATAATAAAAAATTTCAATTATTATTTTTACTTTAGAATATCTATCATAAAAATTATAGGATTAATATGAAATATAGAAGAATGGGTTCTCTTAACTGGGATGTATCTGTTCTTGGATTCGGAGCAATGAGATTTCCTATAGTGGATCAAAAGACTGTTGATGAAGAACAGGCAATTAAAATGCTTCGTTACGCTATTGATAATGGGATAAATTATATCGACACAGCATATCCTTACCACAATGGGCAGAGTGAAGTAATTGTGGGAAAAGCACTCCAAGAGGGGTATCGTGAGAAAGTTCATCTTACAACAAAATTACCTTTGTGGTTAGTTAAAAAAAGAGAGGATTTTGATGAATTCTTACATGAACAAATTGAAAGATTACAATCCAAACCTGATATATATCTATTCCATGGGTTAAATAAAGAACGATTAGAAAAGATCAAAAAATTCAAATTAATCGAGAAAATGGAAGAAGCAAGGAATAGTGGATTGATTAAGTATGTAGGTTTTTCATTTCATGATACATTTGAAGTGTTCAAAGAGGCTATTGATTTTTATAAATGGGACTGCTGTCAAATCCAATTTAATTATTTAGATGTTGAATATCAAGCAGGAATAAAAGGAGTAAAATATGCTGGTGAAAAGAATATAGCATTAATTATTATGGAGCCGATTCGAGGAGGCCAGTTAGCTATTCCTGTAGAAAAATTAGATTCAAAACCTGAAATTAACGAAATTCTAAAAAAGAATAAAACTGAGAGAACAATGGCTGAATTAGCCTTACAATTCGTTTGGAGTCATCCTGAAGTTTCAGTTGTCCTAAGTGGCATGAGTAAAATGCAACAGGTAAAAGAAAATATAGAATCGGCAGATCGATCAGGGATAAAACATTTAACTGAAAAAGAATTAAAAACAATTACTGAATTACGTAAAGCATATAGAAAATACAACCTTGTACCTTGTACTGGGTGCAAATATTGTATACCCTGTCCAAATGGGGTTTCAATTCCATGGGTGTTCAGATTACTAAATGAAATAGGTTATTGGGGTAATGAGCGTAAAGAGAGACTTATGTTCTTTTACAATAGGATGGCAAAAACCTCAGAAGATTTGGAAACAATGTTGTCTGATGGAGATGAAGCAGATGGAGCTGCTAATTTATGTACAAAATGTGGTGAATGTCTCGATAAATGTCCTCAACAAATAGACATTCCTAATTTTATGGAGAAAATTAATGCTATCTTTGAAGAAGGAAAAGATATCTCAGAATTTTTTTAAATTATGATTATATATAACCAAAAACTTATTTTAAAAAGATAAATAAATTGAATTAGCAGCAAGAAGTTTTTATGGCCCTTGACGGTTGGAGTGGTCTCTGACGCTGGGCTTCAAACCCAGTTATCCTGCGGAGGGGTAGGGGTTCGATTCCCCTCGAGGGCCGCCAAATTATAGATAAAGTGTTTTTAATGGTTGATTTTAACAAAATTATAGATTTTTTTGAAAATTCAAATATTCCTGAAAATATGCTGAATAGGGGTCAACTTGTTTTAAATGAGTTCTTGAAACCTATTAAAATCCTTTTTGAGCAAAGATCTGTACCTATTGAACCTTGGACTGATGAACAAATTGAGTTTCTGCTTCAAACCCTTTCGAATATGGATACGGATAAAGATTATAATGCCGCTAGAGTAGGCGAAAGAGAAGCGAGAATCGCATCAAAACTACATTTAAAGACTTCTGCCGGGTTTTGTCATGGTGTTGGAAGAAGCGGCTTTTTAACAGCTCCTCAACCAAAAGCACCAGGAGGATCTATAATGTATGAAATATCCAACTATTTAGCTCGAAGTATCTTAAGAAATGCTGGGTTACCTAACATAGAGGATGCAATTGTAGTCCCATTATGCACAGGAATGTCATTATCCTTAGCATTAGGCGCGTTAAGGCCAAATCAGAGTGAGAAGAATTCGACTGATAAACGAACAGTCTTAGTTCCTCAGATTGATCATAAATCTCTTTTAAAATCAATTGCTCTCATGGGATTTAATGCTAAAATTGTTCCAGGACAGATTTTTGGAGACGCCGTTAGAATACCGATTGAGGATATAAAAAATACTTTGGATAGTGATTGTTTTGGCATAATTTCAATTACTAGCTTTTTTCCACCACGAGAACATGATAATATTAAAGAAATAAGTAAATTTGCAAAAGAGAATAACCTCGTTCACATCGTTATAAACGCATATGGCGTCCAAAGTCCAGAATGGATGAAAATAATTCGATCTGGAATTGATGCAGGAAGAATAGATGCTATTATTCAATCGACAGATAAGAATTTTCTTACACCTGTCGGCGGGGCAGTTATAGCATCCCCTTTAAAAGAAAATATAAAAAAAATCAGCCAAGCATATGCCGGTCGTGCCTCAGCTACACCAGTTGTGAACTTTTTAATTTCAATGTTGTCTTTGGGTATTTCTGGTTATCAAAAATTAATTGTAGAACAACAGAAAAACCGGAAAATTTTAGATGTGAAACTCAGAGAAGTTGCTGAAAAAATAAATGAAAAAGTTCTTGATATTTATAATCCAGTAGCTGTAGCATTATCATTAAATAATTTGAAAAAAGAACAATTATACGCTCTTGGCGGAGCATTATATAATTTACGAGTCACCGGACCAAGAGTATACAATCCAAAAGAAAATGTATTTGGGACATGTTGTAAAAATTATCCAACCCCTTATATTGTAATGAACGCTGCAATTGGAGCAACTGAAAAAAATATCGTTTCTGCCGTGGAGAGATTT
Source organism: Promethearchaeota archaeon (assembly GCA_048941285.1). GTDB lineage: Archaea > Asgardarchaeota > Lokiarchaeia > Sigyniarchaeales > SOKP01 > Loki-b32. The sequence continues at coordinate 86,899 of JBHLNS010000005.1, read as the reverse complement.
GAAAAAGCTTATAATCAAATAGTCAAAAAATAAAAATATTTCACATTTTTCAATATTCTATTTGAACAGAAATAAAAATAAATAAAAACTAGAAGTATTATATTTAAATAAAAATTATTTGAAGGATTCAAAATCGTGCGTTGGGGTTTGTAATGGAAAACAGGCTTTTAACCCAATTTAATAATGTTATTACTTCTCAATGGCTTTCTAAAAAAATAGAAGAAGAATATGAGGCTCTAATTCCTCGAGAGTTATTTGAATTAGCCTATCATACATGTAATTCAGTAACTATGAGAAATATCTATATAAAACTATCTTCAAGTGAAGATGAGGGTGGATCTAAAGCAGTATTTTATTCAAATAGCAAAAAATTCATTTCTATAGAAGCTTTAGATAAATCTTTAAAAATCACTAAATATTTTAGTGAGGGAACCACTGGTGATAAAGTAATATCAGAAATTCAACCGTTACTAAAAAAGCGCAAAAATCTATTCACTAAGAAGGACACTCAATTAAAAAATCAGATTTTAAAAAGCATATTAGTTGAAAGAAAACTTGATGAATGTGCTAACTTAGTGATGTTAAAAGGAATAAATAGAAAAATTTATTTTGCTATAGGTGATGCTAGAGAATCTGCAGCTGTTGTCCCAATATTTATGGAAGCTGAGGGTGCTAGCTTAGTACAATTAGCTCTAAATAAGTGGATGGAAACTGCTCAAAGATTGGAACAAGAACACACTTTTCCTGATAATCTTGTACCTGGAATTCTTAAAAATCTTACACAAATAAAAAAATGGCTTCTTGATTTAATCAGTTCAAATTTAGATAAATAAAACTTCTTTCTAATATTTTTACTCCTAATTTTAATCAATAATATTATGCAAATATATCTAGACATATCCTTAAGGTATATATGAATAAGCGTAAAATAGATGTTTCACGAATATTAGTCTAAATATCAAAATTATTTCTTAAAAAATCTATTGAAAATGGGCCATCGGGGATTTGAACCCCGGATCTCAGGTTTTTACTTTATCGGACAGTTCTATTTACTGTATGTCCGATAGTCATTTATAAGACCTGCGCTTGTTGACCAAGCATATAAAAACTTGTTAACCAATCTGAGCTAATGGCCCAAGTAAATTGAAAATGATTAATTATTATAAACTAATTAAATCAGAAAAAAGATAAAAATTTTTATCTTTTTAATTTATAATTGAAATAATAAAAAGAGACTTTAGTTAATTAATAAAAAATTATTGAATAAGTTGATATGCAATGGCTGAAATGTTAACAGATCTCCTTCAGAATATTTATAAAAGAATAGCACAACTAGGTCAAGCTATACAAGAGCTAAAGACTTCTATCGATAGCCTTAATCAAAATATTGAAAATAAGATTTCAAATTTAACTGCAAAATTAGAGGAATTCTCAAATGAAATAAATGTCACTCAAACTAAACATATCGATGTTGTTAAGGAAATTGGAGCAGGAACAACAACCGAATTAAAAGTAATTCAAGAAGGTTTAGGTTTAGATGCGCTTAAAAATCTTATAAAGAAACTTGAAGATTTCTCTAAGCTTTCAGAAGGAGTTCTCAATCAGGATACTGTAAATTTATTGTTATCAGAAGCAATTGATTCTGTTAAAATTCTTAAAAAATCTATTAAAGAAGAAGAGGTATTAGAATAATGGCAGAGAAGTTATTGGATGAGATGATTCAAAAAATAAATCAAATTATGGCTTCTTTAGATGGAACGATAGCTCAGATTAATCAAATGAGGGGTGCAATAAATCAAATGAGTCAAAATTTTTCTGAACAAACAGTAGCTATGACAGAAAATATTAGATTAATAGTAGAAGTTTTAAAGCAATTCAGGGTGCAGTCAACAAAAAGTCTTACAGACTTGTCTGATGATTTTAATCAAAAACTAAAAGAACTATGGGATAAGAAATCTATTGAAGCGATAACAGAAGAAGAAAAGAAAGCAATTGACATAATAAAAAAAGCATCTAAGGCGGTAACTGACAATCTCTATTTTGCACAATTACTGAATATAATCCAAAGTATAAGAGAAGAGACAAATAGAATCATTAGTGCTAGTCAATAAAAAATTTTTAGTCTAATTGAATTTAGTCTTAATTTAGCTTAAAAATATTTATCTAAAAGGTGTAAAAACTTAAATGCCAGAAGGCTGTTTTGTTATATTACTTCCTACAGATTCAGATTACAAGATTTTGGGATATTATTTTAAAGAGGGTACAGCTGTTTTTGATATTACAAATGATTTATTTCTAAGATTAAATCTTGACCACTCCAGAAATGAGTATAATTTATTAAAAGTTAAAAATCTTCAAATTTTTTCATATATTCATAAATTTACAGGAAAGCTTATTCGAAACGCATCGGGGATAATAATAGGTATGTTATTAAATGAGAATGACAAACCAGAGAAATTTCGCTCATCCCTAAAAGAAGCAGCAGAAGCCTTTGAGATTCCAAGCCTTAACATTCTTAAGAAAACGAAGGAAGAATTTGAAGTATTATTAAAGGATATATATTTAGAACATCTAGAGCCTTTAATTGATATACTTCAGCCTGAAGCATTGAAAAGTAGTATTATTAACATTACTAAATTTATGCTTAGCGGCGGAAAAAAAGAAAGAAAAATTGCTCAGGATCTTTTAGAAAAAGTCGAAAACGGAGAACATGATAAAATATCAGAATATTATAATACCGCTGAAAGCGCAATGAAATCTTTAGACTATGAGAAAGCAGCAAAATTTTATACTAAAGCAGCAGAAATCGCAGAAGGTCTATATATAATGGATATAGCGGCTTCTCTTAAAGAAAAGGGAAATTTCTCTGAGCAAATTCCCGAACTATCAAGAGAGAGAGATAAAATTGTACAAGAAGCTAGAAATGCACTTAGAAATGAGGATTTCCATACAGCTTACACCTCATATAGAAGAGCAAGTGAGATTTCTAAAAAATTAGTTCAATTTGATAAAGAAGAGGAATATAGGCTAAAATCAAAAGCTTTGGAAGATTTTTATAAAATCGATGAAAAATATAGAAAAAATAAATAAACATCTCTTGCTTTATTTTTCATAAATATTATCCATTAAATTACTTGTTTGCTTTCTGAAATGGCGGATTTTAATCAAAAATTAATATGCTTACTTACTGATTTTGGCTTAAAAGGTCAACATTATGTAGCTAGTATGAAAGGTGTAATTTTAAAGATTAACCCTAATATAAGAATAATAGATATCACCCATAACATTACCCCTTTTTCTATAATTGAAGCATCATATATATTAGAAACCACATATATATACTTTCCTAAAGGAACAACTTTTATAATCGTAGTAGATCCTGGTGTTGGAGGCTCTCGAGAAATTTTATTATTAAAAACTAAATCAAACCATTATTTTATTGGGCCTAATAATGGAATCTTTTCTGGAATTTCTACTATTAATATAGAAGAATGTTTTGAAATACAAAACAATGAATTCTTTAATATACCTATTTCAAATACATTTCATGGAAGGGATATTATGGCACCAGTTGCGGCACACTTAGTATCTGGTATTCCATTAAGGAGTTTTGGACCTAAGTTTAACCTTAATAATTTAAAAGAATCCCAGATTATTTATGATATTGATTTTGAAAAAAAAGTTGTCCAATGTTCAATTCAGTATATAGATTCTTTTGGAAATGGAACAACTAATATAAAAATGGTAGGTAATATAATTAAGAATAGTGACATTATCATAAACGAAGATTCAGAAATTTTAGTCAAGATAAACGATAAAAAATATAAAATTTTTTTTACATTAAGCTTCTCAAGTCTCCCTATTGGATCAATTTTGTTTCTTGTTGGTTCAACTGGTTTTCTTGAGTTATCAATCAATCAAGGAAATGCATCTAAGGAATTGGGATTTAAAATAGGGGATACTATAACTATAGAATTATAGAAAAAAGTGCGTAGATATGGAAAGAGAAATTTTAGCTTGTATTGATAAAAAAAATAAAAAATATTTACAATCGGGGCAGATTTCTAAATATATTTTTCCAATGGAAAGAATTGAAGCCCACAAGAAAAATATTAGTCATCTAATTACGCGACTTTTTATACTATCAGTAGCTCCAGATGGCTCTACATTATTTTTAGTCCAAAAACGTGGAAAAAATAAAAAAGCATTCCCAGATTATTTTACAGATTCATCTTCAGGACATATAAATTGGGAAAAAAAATTAAATCTAAATAAAATTAAGAATAATGCTTTGAGAGAACTTGAAGAAGAATTTGGGATTCCTCGAAATAAAGTTAAAAAAGTCCGATTTTATGATTTAAATTCAGAAGGCAATGAAATAGCATATATTTTTATCGGATGCGTAGAATATTCAGTTGCGTTAATTCCAAATTTAAATGAATTAGACCCTAGATATAGTAGATTCTATAATAAAGCTGAACTTGAAAAATTGTTAGAAAATGAAAAATATATAGATTATTCTAAAAAGATTTGGGAAAAACTTTTAAATACAAACGTTTATTCAATCTTCGAGAAAAAAATAGAACAATCAATTGAACGTGAAAACGAGACTGCTCTATTTATTGGAAGATTTCAACCTCTTCATCATGGTCATATATATGTTATTAAACAAATCTTAAAATCTTATAAAAAAATTAAAATTGCTATAGGAAGTTCTCAATTATCACATACTATAAATGATCCATTTACGAGTGATGAAAGAAAAAAATTTATAATCGCTGCTTTAGAAAAAAGAGGCATCTCCTCAAAGGTATATCAAATTTATAATATCCCTGATATTTTTAATGCAAATGAATGGGTAGATCACGTACTCTCAAAAGTAGGGGAACTTGATTCAGTCTATTCAAATAGTGATTGGGTAAGAGAATTATTTACTAATAAAGGAATTAAAGTTGAAAAGAAAATAACCATTTTTAAAAAAAAATTCAATGGAAATAATATTAGAAATTTAATTCTAAGGAATGATAAAAAGTGGAAAAATTTAGTACCTAATGAAGTTATTAACCTTATGGAAGAATTCAATGGAGTAAATAGAATAAAAACAATAAAATAAGGGGATAATTCATCACCTCAGATAAAATCTTGGAAATAGATGGAGCTTTTGGTGAAGGTGGAGGTGCTATAGTTCGAATAGGAGCAGGATTTTCAATATTATGCAAACGCCCAATTAGAATAAAGAATATAAGAGCAAATAGGTCTAAGCCCGGTTTACGTCTACAACACCTAAAAGGCTTGGAGACCTTGGCTATCCTGACAGATAGTTCATTATCTGATTGTCAAGTTGGGACCAAAGAAATCACATTATACCCTAAAGAAAAAATAAAAACTAGAATTGAAGTAGATGTTGGAACTGCAGGAAATATAGGGTTATTAATCCAACCCATTCAGATCGCAAGTCTGGGTTTTAATAGAGTAGAAAAAATTGAAATTCTCGTAAATGGTGGGGGGACATTTGGTAAATATGCCCCAGGTCTTAACTATCTTCAACATGTAACATATAATATATTTAGAACTCATGGTTTTGATATTGACTTAAATATTTTAAAACATGGTTTTTATCCTAAAGGCGGGGCTGTCACAAAATGTATTATACATCCTCCTAAAAATAAGCTTAAATCACTTAATTTAACAGAATTAGGAGATATTGATTTAATTCAAGGTGAAATTATCTGTACTAATCATCTAATTAATAAAAAAGTATGTGAAAGAATAAAAAAAACGGTAATTCTTCAAATAAAAAGAAGCTTAAGAATTGAAGCTAATATTACTTATAAGTATGTACAATCCCTAAGTCCAGGAGTAGGGCTTTGTTTATGGGCAAATTCAGATACAGGAGCTATAATTTCTTCTGGAACAATATTAGGTGAGAGAAATATTACTTCCGAAGATTTAGGAATTATAGCAGCTAATAAACTTATAACCTATATTAAAAAACAAATTCCCGTTGATAATTATTTAAGTGATCAATTAATTCCTTTCATGGCTTATATTAAAAAGCCTTCAAGAATAAAAGTACTTGAAATAACAAATCACACTAAAACTAATCTTGAATTGATTAAATTATTTTTAGAAAGAGACTATCAAGTCGAAAATAAGAAATCACATTCTATAATTGAATTTATATAGTTAATAAAAATCTCTTATATAAAGGAAGAATTCATTAAGAATTCATGTGAAGATTAGAAGAAATTTTTATAAGATTATTTTATTATATGTTTATTATAAAAATTATTAAAATATTCATATAATAATGTCTCAGACAGTTGCCGCATTTCAGCGGTGTCCTAGGTGTGGAAATGAGAATACAGCTGATAGTTATGCTTGTAATTTCTGTGGTTTTAGATTAAAAATAGAAAGAATTGAAAATATTAGGTTTTTTAGGAGATATGAGGCAGAATGGACGAGCCCATATCGATGGTATATGAAGATCTTTTATCTTTTTGTAAATGCTCCAAAGGCTTTTCACGATATTAATCATAAAAGAAGTAAGGCTCCTGGATGGTTAATTTTACTATTTTGTTCTTTATTATATGGATTAATGGGCTTAGCATTCTTTTCACATTTCAATTTTCCCGGTCTTCCACCATATTCACTTGGTCACTTTTTATATGGTTTAAGTTTTTTTAGCACATTTTTTCTATTTGGATTTTGTTTTCAATTACTTTTGTTTTGGTTCTTAATATGGTTATTTAGTAAGGGAGCTAATTATGCTGTAGGGTTTACAGAAAAGTTGGAAACACGTTTTGGAGGACTTAAAGAACAAAGAGAAAAATATAAGGAAACTGATGTAAGTCCATTTAGTATATATAAAGGCGGTACAATGCTACAATTAGAAGGCGCATATAAATTCAGAATGATGTTATGTGCGTTTACTCCATTTCTAATAATAAATGCTATCAAGATCTTTATTGTAGTCTTTGGGTTTCCAACTGTAGATGTAATTAATATAGATCAAATATTTGATGCACCAACTTGGGCTACTTTAGATATAATCGATGCAATAACCCTAGCCACATGGGTACCTATTTTAATGACTCTCGCTATTAGAGAATTAAGTAATTCTTCAACAACCCGAGTATTAATACCTAATATTATTATTGGTATAGTAGTCGCTATATTATTCTATTTCCTACGCCCAACATTATTTGGTTAAATTTATTAGCTCTCAATCCCAACGTTATATAAAAATTCTGAAATTTTTATTTAATAAAGCGCGATATGACAGAAGATTATAATAATCCTGACATTGAATCCAAAATTGAATCTGAATTATTTGCATTGGTAAAATCAATAACAAATTTGAACATTAAGTATCAAAAAGGGATAGTAAATCAAAATTTCTTTAAAAAGGCATTAAAAACAACTATGAATAACTTATTGAAATTAAATTTTACTTTGAAAGAAAATAAACTTCAACTTTCAGATCTTCTGAATAGAATGGATTTGACTCATGATTATAACTCTGCTATAGACATCATTAATCGAGTTTCATCCTTAAATTTATCAGATAATAGCATAGCAACAAAAAATCGCACATTTTTAGAATTGCCTGGAATTACTTCTGAAATAACCACTTCGTTTATAACACTTATGGATGCTTTAACTTTGAATGGTTTAACAAAAAATGACCTGATTTTTAATCTATTTGAAGAGTTAACCAATAATTTGGATAAGTTTCCAGGATTAGATAACATCTTATCCAAGGTTAAATCAATTCAAACAAATGCTCTAAATCAAACTGATCAATTGTTTTCAAATGCAAAATTCAGAGAAAAATTAATAGAAGATTTATATCAAATGTTTAAAGAATTTCAAAACAAATTAAATCTTAAACCTTAAACAAAATAATAAAATTAATATTTTTTCAGTAATTTAAATTAATATAAATTAATAATATTCTCTCAAACAATAATATAAAAGGTAATTATAATTCCACGACCAGGTTTACGTTCTAAAACTCAAGCAAGAAAATCTGTCAGCACACCAGGGAACAGAAATGTTACCCACTATTGGAGAAAAAAACCTAAGAGAGCAAACTGTGCAATATGTAAAAAACCTCTTCAGTCTATTCCAAGATTAAGACCTTCTAAAATGACTAAAACTCATATTACATCAAGAAGGGCAAATAGAGTGGAAAGTGGGAGATATTGTGCGAAATGTCTTCAAACTTTAATAAAAGAGAGTGTTTGGAGTCAAAAGACATCATAGAATATTACTATAATTATTTGTTTCTAAAAGTAATAATCATAAATACATCAAATCTTAATTGAATTATTACACTTTAAAATATTAATATAAAATGATTATAACTATTTCAGGACTCCACGGAACTGGCAAATCTACCATTGCAAAATTAATTGCTGAAAAACTTAAGCTTCAATATTATAGTACTGGCCAAATTTTTAGAGATCTAGCGTCAGAAATGAATATGACTCTTAAGGAATTTACAAAATATGTAGAAAAAAACCCTGAAATTGATAAAAAATTAGATAATAAAATTATTGAAATTGCTCGACAAGGAAATATTATTATCGATAGTCAACTAAGTGGATATCTTCTCAAGACTATAGCCGATTTCAATATATTATTAACTTGTTCTTTAGAAACCCGAGTAAAACGTATGTTAGAAAGAGATGATAGTGACTATGAAGAGAAGTTAACGGAGACTTTATTGAGAGAAAAATCAGAATTACAGCGGTTTAAACGTCTTTATAATATTGATTTAAGTGTTCAAGAGCAATCAAATCAAATATTTGACTTAATTATAAATACAGAATATCTTACAGTTGAAGAAATTTTAGAACAAATTATTTCTTTTCTAAATAAACCATAATTAATTTTATATCTATAAAATCGAAAAAATTTTATGCTTATATTGATTTTAAAAATTACTAAAAATTAGAAATGGTTACTGGATATATGAAACAACCAGTAATTATAAAATAATAAAAAATGATTTGGTGACAAATTATATGAGCGTTTATGATATTGGAAGATTATGTGTAAAAACTATGGGAAGAGAAGCAGGACATTATTGTATTATAGTTGATATAATTGATAAAAATTACTTACTTATCGATGGTTTAAAAATTCGTAGAAGGCGAGTAAATTATAAGCATGTAGAACCAATCACAGAAACAATAGAAATTAAAAAAGGGGCTAAACATGAAGAAGTCGAAGCTGCAATTAAAAAAGCTAAATTAGAAAAAAAAATGAAAGAAATACTGTCAATTCCAATAAAATAGTTTATATCTGTAAAATCTTAAATAATCTTTTTACTCTTTATAATTTTTTGTATGCAACGGTTGCCTAGCCCGGTACGGCGCCGGCTTGGAGTGGATGCTATCCCAGAAAGCCGGTGTGTGAATGCACTCGGGGGTTCAATGTATAAGAAAATACTTCTTATAAGAATAAATCCCTCCCGTTGCGTATTTTCTTTAAAACAAACTAAGTTTGCTATACATCTGGAAATTCTAAAGATTTTGCTTTTTGACCCGCAAACATACCTCCCATACCACCCGAAGCTTGACTTTGAAGTTTAAGGATCCTTTGAACAAGAGTATTAAATCCCAATGAACAAAGAAAATACCATGCTGTAAAATTTATGAAAAGATTACCTGCTGCAATGAAGCCACCAATTAAGGGAACATCGTTAGCGTTCATAGGAGACATCGCTACCGGTTTGCCAGCAAACATTGTATTCACGATACCAAAGATAATAATCATCGGAAGAAATGTTATACAGGTTGGTTTCATCCTTTGCAAAGACATCCTTTGTTGCGATTGTTTAAACATAGCATCTTTACGTTCCCATTTTTTTCGGGCCTTTCTATAACGTTCAGGGTCAATCTCTGCTAAGGCTATTATCTTTTCTTTATCTTCTTCATGTGATTTAATTTGTTTTTGCTTACGATTTATTTCCTCACTGTCTACTAATAATTTAGTTAAACCTGCACTAATTAAAGCTGTGGTTAAGGCTAATAGTATAACAAAAAGCATTGAACCAGGAGGTCTAGTAATAAAATCTAAAAAGGCATTTTGAAAGATTAATAACAACATCTCTATATTTATTTATATTAAAATTTTTATAAAGTTTTCATATACTATTCGGTCAAAATTAAATTTCGAAGTCATATATTCCATGGGATTAAAAATTATAATATGATAAATAAAAAGTGTTATGATAAATAGAAATTTTCAAATTATATATAAATTACAGTTAAATTTATAAGATTATTCAAAATCTGGACTTCCATCAATCCATTCCAAGCATTGCTCTTAAACCGGGATATTGTGATGCCGCTAGCTCTTTGCTAATAGTTTCGGCATAGTTGTGGATAATGCCTATTGCTATAAGCAGACCTGTCCCTGAAGTCAACGCTCCTAAAGTATCTGCTCCGAAACTTAAGCAAGCTATGATAAAACCGTTTAATATAACAAGGGTTGGAATATATCTTTTAAGAATTCTTTCAATTATCTTTGCAGAGCTTCTAAATCCAGGTACTTGCATTTTTGAATCTATTATTTGTTGAGCTATATCGCGTGGCGCTAGACCTGAGACTTCGACCCAGACACGGCCGAGCAATATGCACAAAAATATAAATATCACTAAATATATAACTGCCCTGAGAGGATCTGATGTCAATTGTACAAGAGAAGTTGGTGGGGTGAGTAAGTATATCAAGCCCCCAGTTGGGACGAGTTGAGTGCCTTGAACTGCTCCACCTTCAACAGAATCAAACACTCCTATTATATTAACCCAGAAATCGGGGATAGGCCCACCATTTTTTGAACGCAACCAAGAGTCAGGTCCAGCAAATAATTGGCCAAAGAATAAAATATTTGCATATAACGCATTGACTAAAATAACAGGAATGTTGGAAACATAAAGTAATTTCATTGGATATTTACTTTTAAAGCCTCGACTACCCCGATATGCTAACGGTATCTCAACACGTGTAGATTCGAACCAAATTACGATCAAGAATATACTTACTGTAGTAATTATTCCTAAAAGTGATGGGTAACTACCCTGACCAATACTTCGGAAAAAAATCGCTCCCACATCAGTACTAGGGTTATTGTCAAATAATGCCCAAAAGAAAGCTATAACAATCCCTCTTGGTAGCCCATCTCCATCAGTCGGAGGGGGGGTAGGTATAAGACTAAAACAATTCCAAAAGATTTGTCCAGCAACACCTGCAGCTATGAATAATGATACGCCACTTCCAAGCCCCCAACCCTTCTGGAGGACTTCATCAAGTAAAATAATAATTATTCCTGCAAACAATAATTGGAAAAAAACAAAAAAGCCTTCTGCAATTCCTAATTGACCAAATGCTCCGCCGAAAATATAAGCAACAGAATTGAAAATTGTTAAAAAGATAGCAAGGACTTTTTGGGCTCCACTAAACATTGCTCTATCATATGGATCTGCCATATTTACATTAATTATTCGGGAACCAAGAAGTAATTGCATAATAAGACCAGCTGTTACTATTGGGCCAATACCTAATTCTGTTAACATTCCCCTCTGACTAGCCAGGATAACTCTTAACCAATAAAAATAATCTGTTGATTCTTCAATTTTTATCCCATATAGAGGAACATTACTCATTATCAAATAAATTAATAAGACTATAGCAGTCCAGATAAATTTCTCTTTAAAACTGACTTCGCGTTGCGGCTGTTTAATTTCCGGCATTACTTTTACAAATGGAGTGAAGAATTTAAGGAACTTTCCAGCCATTTTTAATCAGAATTGTTAATATTTTCGATTGTCTTATTTTAGCTCTTCTTGAAATTTTTTCAAATTCTAAAATTTGACATGTAATTTAAAAAAAAAAAGAATTTTAAAAAAAGTTTGCTATTTGGAAAAGCATTTGATTTAACATTGATTTAGACTAGTAAATTTGTTAAAAAATATAAAAAAAAGTGTGTAAAAAAATTATATCTTTTTTGGGGTGAAAATTGAAATTAATATGATTAATTTAATCTTGAAATTGATTCGTAATAATTTTCCTTCTATTTAATCTATTCATTAAATTTTTGGATAAATTACTGAATTAAATTAATCTAAAACAAACTTCCAATCCCTGTGGGCTCTTCTTCCTCGGGTTCTTCTTTTTTCTTCTTTTCCTCTTTTTTCTTCTCTGCTGGAGCTTCTTTTGGAGCAGCAATTGCGGGCATAGCGCTAGCAGATTTTATAATATCCTCAATCTTTGTCTGTTTTAAACCAGCAATTAGCTTTGAGATTTCTGATTTATCAACTTTAGCGCCTGCCGCTGTCAATACCTTTTCTACATTTGCTTCGTTAATTTTACCTCCAGCTTTGTGGAGTAATAAAGCTGCATATATACTTTCCATTTTATCTAACCTCTTTTTTTAATCATTATTTTTATAAATTTTTTTTTATTTCAAAAAATTGTTAATTTTTTATCCAAATAATCCACCAATCCCCACACTTTCTGATTCTTCTTCTTTTTCTTCAGGTTCTTTTTCTTCTTCTTTAAGGGGTTCTTCTTTTTTTGGTACCTTAAGTCCTTCCCCGAAAATGATAGAATTCAATATGTTAGCTTCAGAAGCCGCTTTTTGAACATAATCTTCTGTCATTTCTTCAACGAGGAACGGCATTTCGAATAAAATTGCAAGTGATTCTCTATAAGCCTTTGCAAAATCTTGATTAAATTGATCTATATTCATGTATAATATTTCCTCGGGGATAATTTCTCCATCACTCCAGGCAAAATGGATTTTAATCAAAGATTCTATTGGTGTAATTCCTAATTTTTTCAACACCGCTGCTTGCTTTACATCCACTACATCACCCGCTTTGTGTGTTCTTGTATCTTCTCGAATATATATAGTATCATTCATAATTCTAGTAGGTAAACGTAGTGTCATATTTAGTTCACTAATAACTTGTCCCGTTGGTAATCCAGTGTCTCCAGCAGGAACCCAGATATCTACTGGAGTGATTTCATTAGGTTTGGCAGGAACCATCCACTCGTTTTCTAAAAATATATTTTTTAATTCAAAAATGTCAAGATTAGTAAAAACTAGACTTGATTGACCGGGGATGTGATCTGCTAATTGATCCAAATTTTTCTTTTTGGTTTCACTTTTATATTCATCTATAGCACGGACCTGAAGGGATTTTTTAGACATTCTAAATACGGCTTTTCCTCTTAATATTTTACGCATAGTCTGAATTTGCATATCATTAATATGAGCAACTTCAATAACAACAACATTTTTGTAATTTCTAAACAAATCAACTAATTTATTAATTTCATTTATTTTCCATTTGGGTATATGTTTATTTTTGATCATTACTTCACACCTCAATAGTTTTCAGGAATTCTTCTGTTACTTTAACAGGTTTCCCCATTGTAGATTTAAGATACATTGATTTAAAATTATTGAACCTATGAGGCATTTGTTCTGCTATAAAATTTACTACAGTCTTCATATTTTCAAACAATTTGTCCTTGTTCATCGATTTTTTCCCAATTTTAACGAAGATAATAGGTTGTTTTTTCATTTGAATCCTAATAATTTTCTTATATCGTTCGTAAGCAGTTTTTAAATCTTCTGTACTAGAAATAATACCATATCCTGTAGGGAAAGGTTTTGGCATTTTACCAACAGGTCCAAGAAATCTTGCTAAATATCGAGCCACATCTCTCATCATTTTATCTTCTACAACAAAATAATCATATTTCTTCGCAAATTTTTTCTTATATTTTTTCTCCTCATTATTTAATTTTACCAAACCATCTGAATCGATTGTTTCAAGCCCTAATTTTTTTGCTTCTAATAATATTTCGTCAGAAGCAATCACACATATATTCGGTTTATCATTTGCAATGATTTCATTCGATAAAATAATTTCCTTATCGATACGGTTTTTTGGATCATTTAAATTAACATCTTTAATATTTATAATAAGATCAATAGATTCATCAAATTTTCTTATTTTATCTTTAAAACCCTTTTTTTTGACTATAGAAAAATCTATAGCAGCGTTTAGTGATTTTTTTAACAATTTATCATCTACTTTCAAATTCTATTATTCACCTCTTATTTTATCATCGTATTCTCCATTTTCAATTCTTTTTTGGATGATTCTAGGATCTTCTCCTTCAACTGTTAAACCTACAGATAATGCTGTTCCTAACACTGATTTTATAGCAGCTTTATAAGTCTTTTCTAAAAATTTCTCTTTTTTACCATCAACAACGTTTTGAATTTGTTCAAGCGTTAAATTACCAATTTTTTGTTCTGAAGCAGCAGAACTTCCTTTTTCGGCACCAACTTCTTTAAGTAAAAGTGATGCTGTAGATGGTGTTTCAATAAAAATTTCAAACTGTTTTGTTTCTGCGTCACATTCAATTCTAACTGGTACCGTTAGTCCCTTAAAGACAGTAGTTTGCTTGTTGATCTCATCAACTACATCTTTAATATTTATCCCTGTCGGGCCAACAGCTGGGCCAATAGGAGGTCCTCCTGACGCATTCGGGGCTTAATCGATGTGATTGATAATTTATACTCTCCCACCTGTCACAAGGGCCTTTACAATTATTTTTCCTTTTTCACTCACATAAACTCACCGTTTTATTTTTCTCATTATAATTTAAAAAATATTCCTAAGATCAAGAACGCGTAATTATCGTGAATTACTTATTCAATATCTATTATATATTGAAACCGCTTTAATTTGCGTCCTAAGTTTCTTAGAAAAATATATTTTAAACTTAGTGTGATTTAGAATATAACAATATTAAAAAATTTTATTAAAATCATTCATATGTAATATCTAAAACAAAATATCATATCCTTATATGTTTAAAACTATTTGATAATCTAATTATGTCATTCCTCCAAGTTCATGTGGGAGAAAAAGGATGATTTTAAAATCTACAACAAAGTCTGCGTCCATGGTCGAGATTACATCTAAAATACTCCTCAGATAAAATCTCTATTATGGTATCATAATCTAAATTTACTTTTTTAACAATTTCCTCGATTTCAATCCCAGGTATCGAGATCAATTCACAGATTTTTTTCTTAGTATCTTCACTAACTTCTATATTCATTATGTTTTAGTATTGATTTTTCTTAATAAATTTTAAGTCGCGAATTTTATGATTTCATCAATAATTTTATAGGATTCAGAAGCTATTAATGCACTTTTTGGTATTATTTTCTTATTTTTATCAACAGAAAATAATGCCAAATTAGAATTAAACTAATTTAAACAATATGTGCTTCAAATTATTCTTCCAGAATAACGCTATGTATAATTTTTCCTATTTTTTCTATAGAAGCTTCAATAATATCTCCTGGTTGGATAGGTCCAACTCCACTTGGAGTACCTGTTGCGATAATATCCCCGGGAACCAAAGTAATAAATTTAGATAGAAATGCTAAGATTTTAGGGATTTTGAAGATCATATTTTTTGTATTTGATTTTTGACGAATATTTCCATTGATCATTAATTGAATTTCTAAATTATGAGGATCTACTATGTTGGCACAAGGAGTTATTCTTGGGCCAATAGGTCCAAAAGTATCGAAATTTTTGCTTCTATACCATGGTAAATTAATACTTCTATCACTTATCTGCATTTTTCTAGCAGTAATGTCAAGAAAAATTGTATAACCTTCGATATATTTATAGGCGTTCTCAGCTTGAATATTTTTACAAGTCTGAGATATTATAAATGCCAATTCTACTTCATGATCTACTTGATTGTACTCTTGATTCTCGTACAATATTTTCGGGTATATTATCGGATTCCCATCAGTTACTAATGTATTTAACGTTTTGACAAAAAATACTGGCTCCTTTGGAATCATTGCTTTCATTTCCTTTGCATGTTCCAAATAATTACGCCCTAAACATAAAATTTTTGTTGGTTCTATACTATTATCTCCAAGCTTCATAGTCTTTATCTTTCTTATCAATGATTTATAAATTAATTTAAAATATGATTAAACTTTAAAGAAATTTATCTTTCAGATTATTGTAACCTAAATATTAAAATAGATATCTTAAAGAATCTAAAAAAATGAATGAATCAAATTCTGACTTAAAACTTAGTGAAGAAAAAGAGAAATATTTAATTCAAGCTAACCTTACGAAAAGGGTAGCCACAAGTGCTATTTTTATATGTATTGGCATTGTTTTAGCCCTTTTCAATCCCTTTGCATTTGTTGAGATTTTAGGAGGTCCAAAAATTTTTCCCATGGCCCATTTTATTAATGGAATGACGGGAGTTCTAATAGGGGTATCATTTGCTTGCACAACTTCCCTAGGTATCGCAATTTTTAGATATCCTCTAGGAATTGGCTCAATCCATGCTTTTCATGGAGGTATTTCAGGTGCTTTTATCGTTGGAATCACAGCCTATATTTTGCGAAAAAAAAAGCCCCAATACGTGGAATATGCCGCCTTAACAGATCCCATAGGCACTGTATTTATCGCAGCAACTATCGCCAATTTTATTTCACCAGTCACTCTATTTTACTGGTGGGGAGTATTCGCTGCTGCTAGTATACCTGGATCTATTTTAGGATTTCTAATGTTAAAATTATTGAAACATCAAGGGATTTCATGGAAAGATTTCTTTCAAAAATAATTTAATTAACTTATGTTATCTCAAAATAATTTTAGCTTTGAAAATTTTATTGGTAGTAAGACTCTCTTATATGGAGAAACTGATACAAAAAAGACATATTATACTGCTAAATTTGTCCAATTTCTCATAGAAACAAAAAAATTCAACCCAAAGGAAATAAGTATTCTAGATTTTGCCCCTGTAAAAGAACTAATTAATAATGTTAAAATTGGAGGTAAGATAATAGATTTCTACGAAAATTCTATTATTTGTAATAATATATCTCTTGAAGGAGGAATTATTCCCCCTCGACTTAAAGCACGAAATAAAAAAGAACTTTATGAAATTGCTTGTAATAATTTTAAAAAAACTTTTAAAGTATTAAAAATTTTTACTGAAAATCCAACAAAGATTTTAATTATTAATGATATATCAATTTATCTTCACATAGGAAATAAAAAACTACTATTAGAATCAATAAAGAGATCAAAAACATTTTTTGGTAATTCTTACTATGGTTCTTCTATAAAAAACGATTTTTCCAACGTATTTGGCTTAAGAGAAAAGAGAATAGTTGACTATTTAACTAAAAAAATAGAATATTCACTTTTTACAGGATAGAAATATTAAAATACTGTGGGACAAAATGATTTTAACTAATGTCCTATTAACTTATCTACAAATAAAAAAAACTTTGAATAATCATGAAAAAATTAATCTTATTTGGCCCACCAGGAGCAGGAAAAGGCACTTTTTCAGGGCAGATAAAAAAAGTAGTACCAGAAATTGTACATATTAGTACTGGAGATATATTTCGAGAAAATTTAAAAAGCGAAACGACTTTGGGAATGAAAGCAAAAAGTTATATGGATAAGGGAGAATTAGTCCCTGATGACGTAACTATAGAAATGGTACGGGATAGATTGAATAAAGAAGATGTTAAAAAAAATGGATTTATCCTTGATGGATTTCCTCGAACATTACATCAAGCCGAAGCATTATCAGATATAACAGAAATAGATTTGCTTCTATTATTACATGTGTCTAGAGATATTATATTTAAAAGAATTTTAGGTCGATTTAGCTGTAAGAACTGTGGAGAAATCTATAACAAATATACTCTCCCCACTAGAGTTGAAGGTATTTGTGATAAATGTGGTGCTGAGATTAAATTTGAACAAAGAAGTGATGACAATGAAGAAACACTAAAAAGTAGATTAGACGCTTATGAAAAAAATGCCAAACCAATCATTAAATATTATAAAAAAAGAGGAAAACTGAAAAAAGTTGATGCTAAAGATACATTGAGTTTTACAAATGATGATATAAAAAAAATAATAGGAATATAAAATTTCTTTTTTATTTATTCTAAATCATGAAATATAATCTATGTATTCCAATTCCAATTAGATATTCAAGTATTAAAGAACTGAAACCAGTAATTGATAAAGCAATAAAATCAAAAGTTAATCTAATTGAATTGAGATTTGATTATATTCAAAATATTGAAAGCATTTCAATGGAGTTCATAAGAAATTTATTGATTATAATTCACCCCCATGCTTCAGTTATCTTTACCCTCAGAAATATATCTGAAGGAGGTCAAATTCAATTAAAACAAGACGATCGATTCAAAATTTATAAAATGTTTATTTTTGCTAGACCTAATTATGTTGACTTTGAAATGAATACTGAAGACAAATTTTTAGTTGAAATAATCAATTTGGCTTATCAAAACGGAGTTAAATTGATTTTTTCATACCACAATTTCGAAAGGACATTATCCTTTGATGAAACAACAAAATATATAGACAATTTCAATAAAAAGCTGACTCAAGAGTTAAACCTAGATCTAAATTTAATTAGAGACAGCATCTATAAAATTGTTTTTACGGCTCAAACCTTTGACGATAATCTAATTCCTTTGAGACTATGTAAAGAATTCTCTAGTTCTAATAAAAGAATTATCTCATTCTGTATGGGAGAATTAGGGATTTTCTCTAGAATTAATTGTATTATTGTAGGTTCTCATTTGACTTATGCTTTCTTAGAAGAAAAGACAGCAGAAGGGCAAATTAGTGTCGAAAGGATGAGAGAAATCTATGATCTAATTTTAAAATAATTTTATGATCATTACGCGTAAGAATTATGAAGATTAAAAAAAGTGGATTTTTTAATTTATTATATGGTCGTTTATTTTGCCTTTTTATTTCATATTTATCAACCTCCAGTTCAAATCCCAATAGTAATCAAACAAATAGTAAATGAATCCTATAAGCCAATAATCGATGCATTAAGGGATAACCCTCTGGCGAAAATTACTTTAAACATTAATGGAACATTAACCGAACAATTACATGATTTTGGATATGACGATTTAATTGGAGCAATTATTACTTTAGCCTCTAAAGGACAAATTGAATTTACTGGGTCTGGAAAGTTTCATCCTCTGCTTCCTTTAATCCCAGAACCCGAAGTTAAGCGCCAAATAATTTTAAATAATGATACTAATAGACATTTCTTTGGGAAGCTTTATAATCCTCGTGGATTTTTTCCTCCTGAAATGGCTGTATCTGAAGAAGTATTCAAAATCGTGAAAAAAGCTGGTTTTGATTGGATAATTATGAGTGGAATTGCTAACACATCCGCAGAATTTCCTACGAATTATATATCAGTCCATCCTAATGGACTTAAGCTACTTTTTAGGGATGATTATATTTCAATTGACTGCGCTTTTGATAAAATTAATAATATAGATTCATTTATTAAACGTCTATATTACAAGCAAACATCTCAAGACTATTATGTTATACTAGCTATGGATGGTGAAACTTTTGGACACCATGTTAAACATGCAATAAGTAACTTTTTAATCCCATTGTTTCAAGCACTCCCTCATCGACATGATATAAAAATATCTACTTTATCAGAAATAGTAGATAGATTTCCTAAAGGGTTTACTCAAATTCCACGTGATTCAAGTTGGTCAACAATGCCATATGACATTGCTACTGACGTGCCTTTCCCATTATGGTTCAACCCGCAAAATGAAATACATATTGAACAACATAGATTTTTTATGTATGCCCTCACCTTAATTCATTTAGCATCAAAATATCGAGATGGAATGGATAATGAAAAGAAAAGGATCTTTGATAACGCAAGAAATTTGTTAGATCGCGGAATTCACTCATGTCAACAATGGTGGGCTTCACAAAGACCTTGGTATAGCCCAGATATGATTTTACGTGGACTAAATGAAGTCCTTATGGCAAGTGTGAATGCTAAACGTAGTATTCCTGATAATAATCCGGATATCAAAGATGCGATGGAACTTATTATGGAAGATATGTTGAAAGCTCAAAATAAAATAGTTTTATCTTTAATCTAATATAAGAAATAATGAAATTGGATAATAAATGAAACTACCTAACATAAAAATTATAAAAATAAAAAATTAAATTATAACTTTTACAATTTAGTTCTTCTTGAACAGACTCCCGCAATCCCCGCATTTCATGGATGTTGCCTCTAAATTTTATGTAAATTTAAATTTTGCATAAACCGGAGTGCCCTGCCTCAGCGGTATGCTGAAATAGCTTTACCTATGCTGTAGTATAGCACATTATTTTTATCCGGTTCTTCATGAAGCTTGCGTGGGTTCTCATTGCCACATTGGGGACATTTTGCTCTTTTATATTCTGTCATAATCCTTAACTCTGTTATTGTTATTATAAATATTTAATAGAGTTGGCAAATTTAAATATAGGTTTTTAAATGGGTATATATAGCAAGCTCCCGAACTATCTTCTCAATTTCTTTATCAAAAGTTATTTTCATTAGTACAACTTTCAAAAACTTAAACACATTTTATATTTTTTTAAGTATTTAAAATTAGGATTTCAATCAAAAGATTTTTATTATGAAATTTATTGTATATAGTAGGTGAATGAAAATTGGCATCTGGTATAAAAAGAAGAGCTTTTATTCAATATATAGATATTTCTATTGCTATTTTAAACGTTTTTGTATTGATTTTTGCGGCTTGGGTTGTTGCTAGTAATATTATTCTAAGTATTATTAACCATATTTTTATTGCAGTACTTGTGGGATTATTAATAATTATATTTTTAAGAAAAAATCCTTATTATATTTCACCAGGTTATGGAATTGTATTGTTTGGTTTAGTACTCTCTTTCGGATTATTAACCTTACCGGAGGTCCATGGGTCTTTATTATGGTCAGGATTTCTTATTATTGGTATCTTAGATATTATATACGTCGCTGATATGATAAAAGGCTCAGCAAGTTCATTAGCCAGATTAGGTATATCCGCGGGACGTGTTTGGAAAATTGTAGAACCAGGTACTGATACACCCACCTATATAAAAGGAGGTAAGATTGACCGTACGCAGAGAAAAAGGCTGCAAAAAGAATATCATATGTCATGGATAGTTTTAATTACTGCAATTTCTTTGTTAATGATTTTCATAACATTAATAATTTAATTTTTCAAATATGGCTTTAATTAGAAATTTGTATCAATAAAATTTTATAAAAATT
This sequence comes from Promethearchaeota archaeon, assembly GCA_048941285.1. Taxonomy (GTDB): domain Archaea; phylum Asgardarchaeota; class Lokiarchaeia; order Sigyniarchaeales; family SOKP01; genus Loki-b32. The sequence goes on along the minus strand of JBHLNS010000005.1, from coordinate 65,654 downwards.
ATCAATATTAATCAAGTTTTTTCAGTTCAAATAAGATCATAGTTACAATTTTACTTATTAATTTTCCTGAAGTATCAACAATAATATCTGCAGAAGACTCATATAAAGGTTGTCTATAAGCCAAAATCTTTTTAATCTCTTCCAAAGGCTCTTCTTTTTTTATTAAAGGTCGAAATTTTTCTCCATTTTTCATTATACGTTTGTATATTTCTTCAATAGATGCAGTTAATAATATAATATGACAATTTCTTCTTAAATTATCAATATTTACTGGATTTAATACAATTCCTCCCCCACAAGAAATAACCACTTTGTTTAATTTTGAGACTTTATCACAAACTGAAATTTCATATTCCCGAAATTTAGCTTCTCCCTCCTCCTCGAAAATTTCGGGAATAGATTTACCAACTTCTTGAATTATTAACTCATCTGTTTCTATTAAATTATATTCGCTTCCAAGAAGTTTAACTAAACCCTTAGCAACAGTTGTTTTTCCTGTTCCCATAAAACCAATAAGAGCAATTGAATCTTTAGACATTTTAAATTTGTTTAAAAGTTTTGTTAATTATTTACTCATTTTTTCTTTTCGGGGATTATTCTACCGTAAAACCATGTCTTGCTAAAGCACCTCTATTTAATTCGAGATAATTACCTGCTATATATGCTGGAAAGTTGAATTTTTCTGGGTCTAATACTTCATTTTTTACATAATACGGATCAGAATGTGTTGCAACTACTTCCCCAAAATAACATATGTGTGAACCAAATTCGACCCTTTTTACTACTTTACATTCCATGTTCCATGGAAATTCTTTTATCATTGGAACTTGCACCAAAGAAGCTTTTTCTTTAGTTAAATTCAATATTTTCCATTTATTTACATCTCTCCCTGAACGTGTACCAATATAATCAGTTTCTTTCAATTGATCTACAGTTGGATAATTAAGTACAAATTCACCGAGTTTTTCAATTAATTTATAAGAATGTCGCTTAGGTTGTATAGACACAGCAATTATCGGAGGATCAAAACAAACCTTTCCTACGTATGCTAAGGTTATTAAGTTTGCTTCTTCTCCCGTACCTACAGAAATAACTGCCGTAGGCATCGGAAAAGTTGAAATTTTTGGGCTTAAATCTATTTTTTTCATTTTTATATCTTTTTATTAGTTAATCTTCGTTTGAATCATTGTTTATTTTAATTTTAATTTAGTAAATAATTTTAATTTGATCAATCTCATATTTTCCTATAAAACTATTAAATTATGAAGAATTGATATAATAATCAACACGTTTGTAAAAATAATTAGGTGAAATATAATAATAATAAAACATCGGGGGTTCGAACCCAAATTTGATTCCTCTGTATTTATAGCTCCTACAGCGGCAGTTATCGGTAAAGTTTCAATTGGTAAAGATACAAGAATAATGTATGGATCTGTTCTTAATTCAGAGGGGTCTAAGATTGAAATTGGTACATGTTCGATAATATGTGAAAATGCAGTTCTCAGAGCTAGCGCATCAGGAAATCGTGAACATCCTGTAATTATTGGTGATCATGTCTTTATTTCACCCCAATCAACTCTGATAGGGTGTAAAGTTGAATCAAATTCATATATAGCGACAGGTGTTACTATTTTGCAAGGTGCTATTATACAATCTGGTGCTGCAGTTGCAGTCGGAGCATTTGTCCATGCAAATACAATTGTTCCAGCAAATTCTTTTATTCCTCCGAATAACATTGCTCTTGGAGATCCTATCAAAATATATCGTCCAAAAGATCAAGAAGCATTAGCTAAAGCAATTAAATCACTTGAATTTGCGAAAGTGGCATTTAATATTGATGCAAATTGGGAAAATCGCTTTGAAAGGTATAGACAAGCTACAAAGGTAAGATCAAAAGAATTTGAGAGCCATTTTAATGATGAGATAATAGGTTAAGACAAATAAAAATCTTATTTGCTAAAATGAATAATATCAATTTTGTCACCGCTCATACAAAAATCTTATGTATTATTGGTTATCCTATTGGGCATTCTGTAAGTCCAATAATGCACAATGCTGCTATCAAAGACTTAAAGCTTAATTTTATTTATTTAGCATTCAAAATCATTCCTGAAAATTTGGAAGTTGCAGTAAAAGCATTTAGAGCATTAAATTTTAAAGGAATCAATGTAACTATCCCTTTCAAGCAAGAAATTATGAAATACTTAGATGAAATTGACAAAGTTGCACAGAAAATCGGCGCAATAAATACTATAAAAAATGATAATGGATGCTTAATTGGTAGAAATACAGATGCAGAAGGGGCGAAAAAAGCAATAATGAATGCAGGTTATGACATTTCTGGAAAGAATGTCTTATTATTAGGAGCTGGTGGCGCAGCAAGAGCATTAAGTTACAGCATCGCTAATGATGCAAGTAAAATTGTACTAGCAAGTAGAACTGAAAAAAAAGCAGAAAAGCTTATAAATGATTTGAAACAAAGCTTTGGAATAAAAGCTGAGCCGAAGATATTTAGTAAAAACATCTTAAAAGAAGAATCAAAGAAAGCTGATATGTTAATCAATACAACTCCTATAGGTATGTTTCCCAATATTGATAAATCACCAATACCTGGAGAATTTTTGCACGAAGACTTATTCGTTTTTGATGTAGTCTATAACCCACTAGAGACTAAATTAATTAAAGATGCCACTAAAAAAGGATGTAAAACATTAGGTGGACTAGATATGCTAGTTAATCAAGGTGCTTATGCATTTGAGTGGTGGACTAATAAAAAACCAAATGTGAATTTAATGAAGAACAAAATTATCGAATTTCTAAGTAAGAAAAAATATTAGTTTTTTAAAAAAAATAAAAGCAATTAATATATTATTGAATTGAAGTTCCACAAAGTGCGCAAAATTTAGCATTTGCACTATTATCTAATTCAGATCCACAATTAAAACAAAATAGTGGCTTTTCTTCAATCTGTTGTTGTTTTCTACTAATTTCTTTACTCTGTGGTTGATTTATAGCATCAATTATTTGATATTTTGAAATAGATTCCTTATCTTCCTTCTGACTATAACAAATTGAATTACAGTGAATGCAACGTGGTTTTTGTGATTTATCTAAATAAATAGCAACATAAATTAATAATCCGATACCACCAGTGAAAATAGCTAGAATAATTGCTAAACCAATATTGAAATCGTTAGGTTTCGTATACACATTCATATTACATGTAGGACAATACATTTTATTACACTCCAAATTATTTAATTTTTATTTAAATATAAGAAGATTTTACATGAATTAAAAAAATGTGGAGTCCGATTTTTAAAATCGATGAATTTTAGTGCTATTTCGGTAAATTGAAAAAAAAAAGTTTGCAATTAAATTACCTTAATTCCACAGTTCTGACAAAATTTTGTACCAGCTTCTATTTTTTCCCCACAAAATGCGCAATAATTAGGCATAATTCCCATTACTTCTTCGGTTGTATTTATTGGTGCAATATTTGAAGCATTTTGTGTCATAAGGTGAGAATTATAAGCATAGGGCGTTGAAGTTTGTAATGTAGTTATTTTAGTCCCACAATGAACACAGTGTTGTTTAGGTTTATTATAGTGAAGAGCGAGATATATTATCAACCCAATTCCTCCTGTAAAAATTAACAATATTATTGCTAGACAAGTGTCAATCCTTTCACGAGTTAATAATACTTTTTGTTGACAACGTGGGCAATAGGCAGTATCATTCATTTAAATTTCCTACAGCTTAATTTATTTCTATTAATAATTAAAATTAATTATTATATCTTTCTATTCTTTGATAGTAGATCCACAATTAGGGCATATAGATTCTTGGGTATTTACATCTTCTCGACAATAAGGGCAAATTATTCTTAATTCTTCTCGAGCTTTCTCATCTTCAATTGATTGAAGGATTCGGGCTATTTGGGCTCTTGGTTCTGGAAATTCCTCTCGGGAATTATAAAATTCTAATCTATGTTGACAAATAGGACAAAGATTCCTTTTTAAGATTAAATAATGGTAAATCAAAAAAGGAATTAATGCAAAACCTAATGAAGAAATGATAGTAAGAATCCAAACGTTATAATACATACTATCTATAGGCTTTCTCTTTGGCTTTAATATTTCCTTTTCGCAATTCTCACAGTAAAAGAATTTTTTCTTCATACCTCTAATTTTAAATAAGATAATTTAGTCAATTTAAATTTTCTGATAAGTATTTATCATTTTTTATAAATATATTGCATTTTACTTTATTTTGTTAAAAATTTAATAACTTAAACTAATTAAAAATAAAAAAAATAAGTCCTTATTGATAATTATTAATAAATTTAAGTTGTAATTTTTTTAATAAAAAATCTTATTTTAAGATTAATTTGATGCAAAAACCTTTTTTTATTGTTTTGGAAGGCGGAGATGCGGCAGGGACAACAACTCATAGCCTTCTTCTTAAAGATTTTCTAGAAAGCAAAAGTTTCAAAGTCTATTTAACTCAAGAACCTTCACAAAGCAAAATTGGAAAACTCATAAGAGAGTTTTTAAAAAATAAAGATATTCCACCTAGTACAGATGCTTTATTATTCGCTGCTGATAGAAACCTCCATTATAACAATGAAATTAAAAAAAAACTTGAGGAAGGTTTTATAGTTATTTCTGATAGATACATAGAATCTTCAATAGTATATCAATCAGCCCAATCAGAGGATATTTCAGTTGAATGGGTTAAAGAAATAAATAAGTTTGTAGAATTGCCTGATATAACAATTATATTAGACATTGACCCAAAAATCGCGCTGGCTAGAAAAAAGAATGAAAATTTAGAAAAATTTGAGCATATTACATTCTTAGATAAAGTAAGGAATCTTTATCTTAAACGTGCTGAAGAAGAAGGTTATTATATAATTAACTCTGATGATATTATTGAAATTGTTCAAGAGAGAATTCAAGAAATTATTATGTCCAAATTAAAAAAATAGGTTAATTATAGATTTAAATCTTAAAACATTATATTACTAATTCTATAACTGAAATATAGTAAATTTAAACAGAAATCATATATTTTTTATTACAACATTGAGAACTGAAATTTCCCCACAAGATCACTCTTTTAATGTTGATAGACTGTATAATTATGTCAAAAATTTTAGCTTTCCTCGCCTAGTTGGGACAAGTGGAGAAGAAAAAGCTGTTGATTTAACTATAAAAACGTTTAAAGATCTTGGTTTCAATGAGCAACAAATTGTAAAACAACCTTTTAAATTTTCTGATTTTTATTCTACCACTCTTATAAAGTTAATAATGGTCATTAACTTAACTTTTTCCTTATTTATCTTGATGTTTGTGTATATAAATTTATTTCTTACGATCTTTATAGGTATAATAATGCTTATCTTCATTTTTTTATTAGTTAAGGGGCTAAAACATCCTGAAATTCCTGGTTTTTGGGGAGAATATTATGGAAAGGTTATTTCAGCTACCAATGTCTGTGTTAAGATACCCGCAAAGAAACTAAAGACTGATAATGCAGGAAATATTATAATTTCAGCACATTTAGATTCTAAATCACAAACTTTTAAAACTTATTGGAGAGTGTTCTTTTATAAAATGTGGCTATATAGTGGAGTTTTTTTAGCAGGGCTTTTGATTACTCTATTTATTCATACTTATACTATAATAAACATCGATCTCTTGATATTAGGGCTTGGTATATGGATTTTTACTATAATAATATCAATTTCAAATTTATTTCTAATATTTTTAAATACTCATAATTTTTCTCCGGGAGCGTTAGATAATGCTTCTGGTATGTCCATAGTTTTTGAATTAAGTGAAATCTTAAGAAAAAAGCCGCTTGATAACTTTAATGTCTGGATCTGTCAATTTTCAGCTGAAGAATTAGGAACAATGGGTTCTAGATTCTTTGTAAATGATCATGAACAAGAATTTATCAAGGGTAGAGTATTTCAAATTAATTTAGATATGATTTCCTGTAAAAATCAATCTAGAAATCAGGTAGAATATCTAAAATCATATGGGATTCTACCTCGGAAAAAAATTGCTCCACTCCTTAGTAAATACTTAGAAAAGGCTGCAATTGAAGAAAATGTGAAAATCAAAGGATTTCATTTATCAACGGGAGCTCATACTGACTCTGTTCCATTTCATTTAAGGGGTTATGATTCTGTTGATATTGTAACAAGAGCAGGAGCTAAATTTTCACATAATAAGATTGATAAACCTGATAAAGTTGATCCTCAAGTACTTTTAGAAGCTTGTTTAATAATTTACAGGGTCGTAGTTTCCTTGGATACGGATTATGAAATATTATGTAAAAATCAAGAACTAATTTGTGAGATTAGTTAATTAATCAAGGATATATTAATCTTAGATTTTACATTAAGTCTTCGATTTCTTTTTGAATTCTTTCAATTCTTATCTTAGATTTTAATAAGATTTTACTCTTACCATATTTACGAAACCATCTATTAAATCTTTCTTGAATTGAAACTTCTCTTGTACCAGCCATACATTTATCTGCTAGACAAATAATTTTTTCTTCTAAAGTTAATGGCAAATAATCCTTTTCAGGTAGACCAACTTTTTTTGCATCTTCATTATCTAAACCACCCAATATATGGGTTTCACATATTCTAGCAAGCTTATCTGAAAAACCTCTTTGTTTTAAGATTTTACCTCCTATTAATGCATGTTTAAAATCATGTGTTCTAGTTCGTCCAATATCATGCAATAAAGCACCGATTTCAATTAAATTCATATCTACTTTAGCTTTTTTTATTTTATGTGCTATCTCTAGAGCTTTTTCAGCAACTTTTTCTGAATGCCGTCTAATCGAAAGCGGAATTTTCATTTTCTTTAATAGATCTAATGCAAACTCTCGATCGGGTAAAAATTCTTCTTTATTAGCCATTAGTTTTTATAATTAACCAATTAACTTTAAGTTTTAGATATTAGTATAATTATTGTAAAGCAAATCTTATCGAGAGCTCTACAATAATTAAGGCTAAAAAAATATAAATTGAAAAGAAAAGAAGGAAGTATATTAATAGAATTCCTCATAAGGGCCACTTATTAGGCCACCAATTGTTCCACCTATCAATCCCCCTACAAATGCACTAATTATACCCCCTAATGTCTCAATTAATTGATTTCCTTGAAATAACGCCATTAAATCCTCTCCAGAAAATATGCTTAATAGAATCCAAATTAATAAAACTATTACAACAACTAGTATACTGGCGATTACACCTCTTCTGAAACCCTTTGCTATTGTACCAGAAATATAGCTAATAAAAACCCAAGCTAAGATCTCTGGGGCAAAAAAACCAAGTACTGAAGGCGAACCAATAATAAACGAAATCATATCAAAATCGAAATTTGCACCAACTAGTAAAGAAGCTATTCTTAGTAAATTACTTCCAGCCTCTAATTCAATTTGATTTAAAATAACCATCATATTAAAGAAAAATACAGTAAAAAAACTTAATATAACCCCTACAATAATGCTAATAACTAATCGATAAGAAGCCATTATCTAAGCCACTTTATAATTAATATTTAATAATTATAGTCTACGCTTTTTATTAATAATAAAAATTATTTTGCTATATTAATACTTTAGTTCTTAAGGTTTTACAAAAATCCACTCAATAAAATATTAAAGTTATCATGTATTCAATATTATATTCTTGAATTCTTTGAATTCTAAAATATTTTAATTATATCTACGTCAGAATAAAAAATAAGGCTACAATATTGGCTCGAAAGAAAAAGAAGACCGAAGAAGCGGAAGACAACAAAAAACTCGAGGATTTAGAGGACTTTCCCGAAGATCTTGATATTGATTTTGAAGAAGATCTTGATTTGGAAGAAGAACTTGACCTATTAGATACAGAAGATATTGAAGCGGGGCTTGAATTAAAGGATAAATTAATTGATAAAGATGAAGAAAGAAAACAACTTTACTTAAGCTGTGGTATTCATATAGGCACAAAATTATTAACTGGTGATGCAAGACGATTTATTTATAGACAAACCAATTATGGACTATACGTTATTGATTTAACTCAAACAGATGATCGACTTAAGATTGCAGCAAAATTTTTGAGTAAATATGTTGAAGAAGGAAGTGATAGAGTCATTGTTACTTCGGTTCGACGATATGGGAAAGAACCTGTAAAAAAATTTTGTGAAGTATTAGGATGTAGAGCAGTCACTTCGAGATTTATACCGGGCTCCCTTACAAATCCTATAATTGATACTTATATTAAAGATGCAAGTGTAGTTTTAATTGTAGATCCTCATGCTGATAAAGTCATTTTACGAGAAGCGAAATTAGCTCGAATCCCTGTTGTGTCTTTATTTGATACTGATGATACACTTGATGGAATTGATCTTGCAGTTCCAGCAAATAATCGAGGCAAAAAAGCATTAGGTTTAGCATTTTGGCTTTTAGCAAGACAGATAATGTTAGATCTGGGTAAAATATCGAGCGAAGAAGAATTTCCATATACGTTAGACGAATTTACTTCTAATATTGTTCCTGTATATCGGCAAGACCAATAATTATATCGAATTAAAATATTTACCTAATTAAAGTCTATTAATTATTCTCTCTCTTAGGTAGGATGAGTGCTCTTAGAACTTTTTTATAAGAAATATTTATAGAAAATTCCTCATAGATGTAATTTCTTTCTTTAATTGTTCTTTTATTTATCAATTTTTTAAAAAATCAATTTTTTTTAATAAATTTCATTTGTATAAGTTTACCTAAACAAATTGATAAAGTTCCTACTCCAAATACTATCAAAACAGAGATAAATCCCATGAAATCAAAATATATGTATTCTAGAGAGAAGGCCCCTCCATATGGAAATTCAAATATAAAATTTGGCGCGAAAATTTCTAAAAGCAAAACAAAAAAGAAGATTCCACCAATTAACATGAAACCAAAAAGCACATTTTTATACCAATTTCCTATTTTTCCTTTAATAATAACAGCATCAGCGGTAATAATCAATCCGAAACCAAAAGAAGAAGCGATAAAAATAACAATGAATATTATGTTAATTATATAGATTTTATTTATAATTACAAAAAAAGCCATCAAAAAACTTCCAGTCGCAATCAAACTGTCTAAAATTAGAAAAGGAATGAATCTCTTTAATTTTGTTATATATTCCTCTTTCAAAATTATCACTTTTATTTTCTAAATTCCATGAGATCTTGAAGATTTAATTTTAATAAGATTGGTTTTCTCCATTTATTTTCCCCCTTTTATATGATTTAATCAGTCCCTTAATCTTGATAGAATTCACCATTACTTTTAATAGATTATTAAATATTAATTTCTTTCGCAATAAGATTTCAACATTTTAAAAGAAACCTCCTTTGCCTTTTGAATTATTTATAATAAATTTTTATTCTTAATTCAATTTTCATTACTTGAGGATAAAACATTAATTTAAATCTATTCTAATGAAAAAAATAATATCTTTTTCTGGTAAAGGTGGGGTAGGGAAATCTACACTCCTCGTCTTAATGCTGAAATATCTCCTTGAAAAATCAAAAAATCTCGACATTCTCGTAATAGATGCCGATCCTGATGCGAATATTGGGGATATAATCGGCAAAGAAATCCACTTTAAAGAAACCATTGGCGGAAAAATGGCTGAGTTTAAGCATAAAATCCAAAAAAGATTAATACCTCTCGACGTATCTAAGGATCAAATCGTTGAATCCGAGGTTTTTGATTCATTAATCGAAATGGATCACTTTGATATTTTAGAAATGGGTCGAGCGGAAGGAGAGGGATGCTATTGCAGTATTAACAATTATTTGAAACATATTATTGACATATTAGCGAAAAACTATAACTTCGTTCTCATTGATGCTCCAGCGGGGCTTGAATATTTTTCTCGGAAAACGGGCCAAAAGGTAACGGATTTAGTAATAGTATCTGATCCGAGTAAGATGGGCATACATACTATGAAACGCATATTAGAAATAACTAAAGAAGTTGATTTACAATTTGAAAATATCTGGATACTCGGTAACAGGTTCCCAGAAAATTCCATAAGAGACATTTTACAAAAAGAAGTTTTATCAATCAAAGAAGATCATGTAAAGCTTCTTGGGTTTATTGATAACAGTGATGAAATTAGTAGAATGAATATTGTGGGGGAAAATTTGCTGCAACTACCTACAGAGACTAAAGCATATAAAACTGCAAAGCAATTATTTTCTTCTATTGTTTAGGATTTATAAGAAATACTATCAGAACTCAGATAAACCTAAGTTTTCTTTCTTAAATGTTTTCCAATCATATTTATGGCTGATTCTTATTTCCTTCCCTGTAAACTTTTCATACTCTTCCACGATATAATTCTAAAACTCATCATAATCTATCGTATATGGAACAAAAATTAGGGTAAAATTGATTTTATAACACAATTCCGATTTTACTCTGTCACTTTCCTGCTGGTCTACTAGGTCTTCGTATACTCTATGGTATTTTTCTTCTTGTAGTTTTATTGAGGAAAAAGGAATTTAACTTTCTTTGCTTGAAAGCACCCGCTCTTATAAAAAATCATAAGATAATTTTGAATTGTTCAGATCTCTGAACAAAGTGTTCAAAAAATACTTATTTAAGATATCGAAATAATTGATTATTTGACAAATATGTATTACAAATCAAATTTTAAATTTTGCCTATAATGGTGAAACCAATATTAAATCAAATGTAAAATTACAAATAATAATTTTAATCACTTTAGGAATCCTTTTCGTTCTAGACCCAATGATGACCATTTACTCAAGTCTGAATAAGGGAACCAATAATGTAATTAATTTTGATGTTAAAAAACTAAAAATCGCAACATTATCGGGAAAAATTCGTATAATAAATAATTCTGGGTGGGTTGATTTTAGATATGCGGGAAATTGCACAGGAAGTGGTACTTATTCAGATCCTTATATTATAGAAGATTTGATAATAGATGGTGGATGTTCTGGATATGGTATATCGATTGAAAATTCCAATGTGTATTTTAAAATCGAAAATTGTTCCATCTACAATGTGGAATGGGGAGCAGATGCTGGAATCCGACTACTGAATGTTAATAATTCCCAATTGATTGGTAATGATTGTTCATATAGTCAGTTGGGGATAGTATTAGGTGATGTTAGGGATTATAGTGGGGGTTGTAATAACAACACAATAACTGGAAATATCGTAAATAACAATAGGGGTGGGATATATTTATTAGATAGCTATAATAATACCCTCTCGGGTAACACTGCAAATAACAATACATGGAGTGGGATCTATTTAATAGCCAGTAATTACACCATCGTCTCGGGAAACACTATGAAACATAATAAAATGTGTGGGATAAATATAGGTGGTGGTTATAATAACCTTATCGTCTCGGGAAACATTATTAGCGATAATAACATGCAAGGATTATGGATGGATGAAAGTTTTAACAATACCATCTCGGGAAATATTATGAATAACAATAATTTCAGTGGTATATGCCTAATAGATAGTAGTTATAATATCATCTCGGGAAACACAGCAACTTATAATGGAGAATGTGGGATAGTCCTTTTCCATAGCAATTATAACACAATTTTAGTAAACACTGTAAATTATAACCGGTGGGGGATAATTCTTTATAATAGCTATAATAACGTCGTTTCAGGAAATAAAGTAATAGGAAATGATGAATGCATCATTGAAATAGATTGCCAAGGAAACGTAATTCACGATAATGATTGTACACTTGCGCCATCATTGAATTACTTTTCAATTATTCTCATTATAAGTATCACCATCATTGGAGTTTCTGTATTTATGATACATCAAAATGCTAAAAAATTTAAAAGACCTCAAGAGGATTTAGATTTCTTATGACACGAAGAGGAAGAAAGTATAAAAAGCAAGGACTTACAATTATATATAGGTCCTCGAAATCAAAAAAATAGAACTTTACTTTACAATGTCAGATCCTGATATGGAAACAAATAATATTGAAGGTAATCGGAAAAAAGTATTGCAAGGTAGGAGTCTCCAAGTATATTGGTATATTATGACACATAATCGCGCGGGAGTTAGGGAAATTCAGAAGGCATTAAAAATACTGTCTTCTGGAACGGTAGCTTATCAATTAAATAAATTGATGAAGGCAGGGATAATTTCCAAAAATGATGAAGATGGTAAATATTATGTGAAAGAAGATGTAAAAAAAGGTGTATTAGGTTTCTTTTTTCGCTTAGGACCTTTTATGATCCCCCGATATTCTTTATACTTAATTGTTAATATTCTGGGGGTTGTAGGATACGTATTTCTAGCTTTTATATATGGTGATGTGTTTATTACCAATCCAGGGAGTTTACTTTTATTATTTTTCCTGATTTTTAGCACTTTTGTATTTATTTTTGAATCGATAAAAATTTGGGAAAGAAAACCTACCTAATTAGTAAAAATTTATAAAATTAATCTAGGACAAATCTCTTAGATTTGACTTAGCAAAGCAAAACTTATTAATCCATAAAATAACTACTCATTGAAATCTTATGATTCTATAGATAATCATTAATTTTTTTATTTCGAAAACGCTTTTCTACACCACCTCTCATCCCTGGTAGTTCAAAACACTTATCTGGAATCATATTTTTGAAGAATTCACGATTTTCTCTTTCAGAAATGAACTGAGAATTATATAAAGTTTCAAATATTTTTTCGCCAGAAAATTGGATATCTTCGAAATATGGAACTATTGGCCTATTTTTGCTTACTTTTCTAACTACTTCTTTTAGTGATAATTCCATTTCATGTATTTTTCCTCTTTCATTGATAATACTAGTCTTTTTATCATGTTCATTATATAAACATATTATACATTGTGGCCATCTTTCATGAAAGTAGTGTAAAACTCTATCCATGACTCTATGTCTAAGTAAAACCACACCATGCAACACGCCACGATTATTAATTCCAGTACGAGTGAATTGTTTTGCACGATAAGCTTCAGTTCCGATTTCTCGCATCATTCGATTAATTTTTTTAGCAAATAATGATCCTGAATTACGAAAAATTACTTCTGGTATTTTTTTTACCTGTGAAATAAGATAAGGAGAAAAATCTTTATGACGTGATAAATTTTGAATTATTTCTTCGTGAGAAAATCCTTTAGCTCTTCCTATAACTTCCATTGGATCTTTTTTACAATTATTTTTCATGGCTTTTAGCTTAATGTTATAGATATAATTATGAAAATTTTTGAAGCGTTGTTTGTAAATTCCCGTTAATTTTAAGAAAAGGGTCTGCTCGTTTTAATATAACACCAACAGATTGAAGATCCTTTCTTTTCCTAAATACAAATTTTTTAGCTCTTAAGTTTATTATTCGTTTTGCTGAAATTGGACCAATTCCTGGAACTTTTAACAATTCATGATAAGATGCTTCATTAGGATTTACACGATTATGTTCCTTAAAATATTTGCGCGCTAAGTGCATTTTTGGATCACCATATGGTAAATTTCCTTCATCGTTTAATATATCCTTAAGATCCTGTAGTCTATAATGATAAATTCGTAATAACCAATCGCTTTGATATAGTTGATGTTCTCTGGCTAACGGTGCTGCTTGTTTACTGCTTAAAGGAGTCCCCTCAATAGGTATAAATGATGAGAAGTATGCTCTTCTTAGATCAATCTGTTTATATCCCCAGTCTATCCGTTTAAGTAGTTCATAATCAGTTTCATTTTCAGCAGCTCCTAATACAAATTGAGTTGTTTGCCCACTATTAAGTATAGGTGCTCCATCCCACCTAAATTTTTTATACCCATTTTCTCGTCGATCTTTAATCATTTTCTCTTGGAATTTTAGCTTTTTATCTTGCTTTAAATCTTTCATGAGTTTAATTGTTTCTTCATTATGTGTAGTCCGAATCTGCTTTAGCCACCTCTGACGAGTTATTATATCATTATAAAAATCTTTTTGATCAGCAATCTCAGCGAGATGGGTTTTAGAAGAAGCTTCCATATTTATTGAAATGCGATCAGAAAGAGTAACCGCCTCTTTAAGGAGAGATTGACTTACACCTGGTAGACACTTAAAATGTACATACCCTTGAAATTTATATTTGAATCGAAGAAGCCGAATTGCTTCCAACATTTCTTCTGTTGTTGCATCCGCGCTACCACACACTCCTGATGATATGAATACACCCTCAGCTACATTCATTGAATAGAGTTTCATAAATGTACGTGCATATTCTTCTGGTGTAAAGCTCAATTTTTTCTTGCAATTATGAGAAAAACAGTATTTACAATTATATATACATTTATTTGTATAAAGAGTTTTAAAAAGACTCATACATCGCCCATCAGGAGTATAGCTATGACAAATACCCCCGCTTTCAGTAGCCCCAATCCATTTTTTTGATTCTTCAAAAAGTTTTGGGTATTTATCGGTACGACTGGATGCTGTGCTAGCACATATATCATATTTTGAATTTTCTCCTAAAATACGTATCTTTTCTAAAACAGAAGGCACTTTACCCATCAACTAAGTATAATAAAATACCTAATTAGGTATATAAGTTTAAATCTTGATATTTAACTTATAAAAGGAGGGGGATATAGAATTTTTAAAATAATTCTATATGCATAATAAATAATCTAATCAAAAATCCCACTTATAAACAAACTTAAATCTATTTTTATTTTATCAGATTATATTTAATAAAAATAAACAAATTTAAAAGAATCTAAAATGCCTAAATATACTGGTGGGGAGATAATCTCCAAATATTTAATAAAGGAAGGAGTAAAATATGTGATTGGAATTCCTGGCCACGGAAATCTGCCTCTCGTAGATGCATTCTTCAGAGACAAAGATAAAATTCAATTAATCCAACCTAAACAAGAAATGTCCGGGGTTCATCTAGCTGTGGGGTATTATAGAATTACCGGACAACCTCAATGCGTTTTTACATCAATCGGACCTGGCGCAATTAATACAGCAATCGGTGTTGCCGATGCCTTTGTAGATTCTTTTCCTTGTCTTGTCATAACTGGAGATACACATGTTCATATGAGAGGGAAGGGTGTATTACAAGAAATTGAAAGAAAAAAGGATTCTAGTATGCCTAAAATTCTAGAACCCATTGTAAAACGCAGTTTCGAAGTCGATACTGTAGAGCAATTACCAACAATTATCCAAAGAGCTTTTAATATAATGTTAACCGGAAGAAGAGGACCTGTTCATATCGATCTTCCTATGGATGTCCAAGCGAAAGCTATCGAAATACAAATTCCAGAACCCTTAGAAAGAAGATCAATTGGACGTATAAGGGGAGATCCTGAGATTATAAAGAAAGCAGCACAGTTAATTAAGGATTCCAAAAGACCAGTTTTATTTATTGGTGGAGGCGCAATCACGTCAAATGCTAGTGAAGAAGTTAAAGAATTAGCTGAAAAAGTCGGGGCAGCTGTAGTGGTTACTATGATGGGAAAGGATATTATAGATAATACTCATCCGCTTTATTGCTGGTCAGCGGGTTCGAAAGGTACGACAGTAGGATTGAAAATGACCTCTAATGCTGATGTTATTATCGCAGTTGGTTGTAGATTTGCAGATGAAACTGCGAGTTCATATAAAGAAGGAGTTAGTTTTTCGATTCCGCCAACGAAATTGATTCATATAGATATAGACCCTCACGAAATTGGAAAAAATTACCCCATTAGTGTAGGTATCGTTGGAGATGCTAAAGCTTGTTTAATTCAAATTTTAGAAGAATTATCCGATTATTCAAGGGATTATAAGAGCTCTGATTATTTTAAAGAAATTCAAGAAGAGAAAAATAAATGGTTTAAATTTCTTGAAGATTATCGGGATGATACTAAAGTTCCAGTAATGATTTCTACTGTATTAAAAGAAATTAGAAAGTTTTTTGAAAAAGATACAATTATTGTTACTAGTTCTGGAAATGTACAAGCTCAGATGCTCCAGGAATTAGAATTTTTTAAACCTAAAACATGTCTTACCGCAGGTGGTTTTTCAACCATGGGATATAGTGTTCCCGCGGCCATCGGGGCTAAGTTAGGTGTTATTGATATTGGTAATCCAAATCAACAAGTGGTTGCTCTTGTTGGAGATGGAGATTTCATGATGACCATTTCCGAATTATCTATGGCAGTACAACTTGGATTGAAAAATATTTTCTTTATTGTGCTTAACAATCATGGGTGGATTGCGATTAAGGATTTACAACAAGCTGCTTTTGGAGAAGATCGAGGGTATGGAACTACTTTTGAAGATCAATATGGTAAAAGTTACTCTCCTGATTTTGCTCGAATTGGAGAAGCATTTGGGTGTTATGCTGAACAAATTTCCAAAAAAGAAGAAATTATTCCTGCTTTAGAAAAAGCTGCAAAATCGAAAAAGCCAGCAGTCATAGAAATAAAAGTTCAAAGGGAATATCCTTACACTGGATCCCCAGCAATGGGATGGTGGGATGTTCCCATTCCAGATTATCTAACAAGTAAAAGGAAAAAATATGAGGAAGAAATTAAGGGAGAAAAAATTTAATTTCGATAAATTGAATATTTATTATTTAATTTTTTCTTTAAATCACTAGATAGTTTAAATCTTTCAGCATAATAGCGAAATATTATATCATCAATCATTTTTTGTTCTTTAATATAATTATACTCTAAATTTTTCTTTTTATTTTTAATAATTGAAAAAACTAAGTTTTCTATTTCTTCTTTAATTTCTTTTTCTGGCTCAATAAAAGGCAAAGCATGAATTCCAGTAATCTGAATACTATTAGTATTATTAATAATTCCTTTAGCGAGGTAGTTATATAAAGAACTATTTAATAGGCCTAACATGTAGAGAATTGAGATTGAATCATTTTTAGTTATAAAACCAATTGCTTTGTTTGAATCCCAATAACACCCTCTTGGCATATAGCGTGCTGCCAAATTTGAACTAACACCACTTATAACTATCCCTTCTTCCTTAAATGGGACATTTTTCGGAATATCATAATTAGATATTGATTCTTTATTCCAATCTAACGCTTCCATAATGGGGCGATAATATTGATCCGCACCACCACGTTTTAAATAGGGGCACCAATTACCTGATTTTAAATTTTCTTCTTTAATTATCTTGTGTTTTTTGTTTGAATCACTAACTTTTGTATTTCTTTTTTTAAAAATTTCGGCAAGTTCGGTACCTTCAATAGCAGCTACATATTTTCTGTTATTATGGGTATGCATTCCTATAAAACCCTTCAAGAATTTTTCCAATTTAACCCCTTCTTCGAATAAATTAATGACTTCTTCCTCAACATCAATATAAAATATGTTATAAGGTAAAGAATTATATTTTTTTTGAATTATTTTATTAATAATCTTAGGAGAATTATAATCATCTTCACTTTCTATTCTAGGAATTATTCTCATTATAGTATTTTCTCTCATCTTTACATTTTTCTGTCCTGGGCATTTCGTTAAAATAATAATGACTGGACTTGTACTTACATTTTGATTAGAAAACAAATTTTTGGGCGCGAATAGAATTTCATTTATTTTACAATTATTAAGGATAAATTTCCTTAGCTTTTTATGAGTACTTAACGTTAAGAAGGAATCGCTTGTTATAAAACCTAATTTTCCTCCTTCCTTTAATCTCCAAATGCTATTTATAATAAACATAGCATATGTTTCATGAGCATTTATCCTACCATAGATTTTTCTTAATTTTATTTTGTTTTTTCGAACATAAGCACTAGCTTTATTTAGATATGGCGGATTTCCTACAATAAAATCAAATTTATTATAAGAATCTGGGTATATTGATATCAAAGTGTCCTGTAATTTAGTTGAGATTCCCAACTTTTCAATGTCACTTAAGAAACTTGGATTTATATCATAAGCAAAAATTTGATTTTTATCAATTCCGGTTTCTAGTAGTTTTTTAATGAAGATACCTGGCCCAACACATGGATCTAAAATAATTTGTCCCTCTTTGATCTCCCCTAATCTTGATATTATATATTCTACTGTTTTTGGAGGTGTTAGAACTACCCCTAAGTCCTTATTCTTGAATTCAATTTTTAATCCACACTCTCAGCATTTTTTATATTACTATCAACTTCAGTTAATAAAATCGTATAAAACTCACACAATTTTTTCAGAATTTTAATATCTATTTTATCTACATCATCATGAATAGAATGTACATAACTATGAACGCTTCTATCGCCAGTACCTAGTCCTTTGAAGTTTTTATTGTAAAGAAATAATCCATCACTATATAAACCAATATAAAATCGATGAGTTTTATTCTCCAAAATCATTATATCTTCATTTTCTAAGATATAATTGAGAGCTTTATAATTTTTATTATTAAGAAGACCATGATCCCATAAATTTATTTTATTAGCAAATGAATCGAAATTAGATATAAACGTTGTGTTTCTGTCAAAATCTCTTATATATTGATAGAAATTTCTTACGCCCATAGTACCAGATTCTTCAGCACCAGTAAATACAAACCACAAATTATAATTCTTTGGCATGTTATTTTGATCAGAAAAATAGTTTAGCAATTCTAAAAGGCAACATATTCCAGAAGCATTATCTATTGCTCCCTTTGATTTATTATTAGTTCTATTTGTCCAAAGCATAATTGTAGCTATAATATTCAAATATATAATCAAATTTCCCAAAATTTGTAATAATAAGTAATTATTGGGTAATAAAATTAAATTCAAGATTGCAATTGAAAGCCCTAAAGGAAAAGTGCTTACCCACAGGTAATAAATTCGGATACGGAATTTAATTGAGAATGTTTGTCCTTTTGAATCTAAGTGTGAAAAGAGTAAAATATTGTTTTCAGAGGTCTTCGTATTATTATTTGATGATAATTTTATAAATAAATTCTGAGAGTGATATATGTGTCCTATTTTTATTTTCTCTGGATTCCTTGTAAGTTTGATCAATATTAAAATAAACATCAAGATCAAACTTAAGTTTGCTAAGTTAAAAATAACATTTAAATTTAAAAATAGCATGAAAAGCAGCCAACTTAATAAGGATAAAGCTAATTTTGGATAAATTCTTGAAAAAAAAGTACTAAAAGAGAATTCTTGAAAACTTGGTTGAAGATCTAGGTCTTCTATTTTTTTCTTTACAATAAGGAATATCTTCTTCTCAAATTTGGTTCCAGATAATCTTGGAAAAGAAAGTTCATTTAAATTTTCCAATATTCGATGTTTATCAATCATAATTTAAAAATTTATTGTAAATACGCTCCATATTTCGCAGAGCTTACTAATTTCCTATAAGCATTTAAAAAACCTTTCCCAATCTTTCCTTCAGGTTTTTTCCATTCTTTTAATCTTCTTTCTATTTCAATATTAGAGATTAATACGTTTAATTGTCGATTATTAATATCAATTTCGATTAAATCTCCATCTTGAATGATTGCTATAGGTCCTCCATCTATAGCTTCAGGACAGACATGACCAATGCAAGTACCTCTTGTAGCTCCAGAATATCTTCCATCAGTTATCATTGCCACTGAATCTCCTAAACCCATACCAACTAAAATAGCTACAGGAATTGATAACTCTCTCATACCTGGAGATCCTTTCGGACCTTCGTATCTTATAACTAAAACATCTCCTTCTTCAATCTTTTTTGATAATAAAGCACCAGCTACATCTTCTTCGCATTCAAATACTTTAGCGGGGCCTTTATGATATCTCATTTTTGGATTAACAGCACTCTGCTTAACTACAGCCCCCTCAGGTGCCAAATTTCCTTTTAAAACAGCAATACATCCTTCATTTGAGATCGGATCTTTTATTTCCCTTATAATCTGGTAATCATTATATTCAATATCCTTAAGATATTCCTTAAGAGTTAAACCCAAGACTGTTTTAGTAGATAAGTTCAGCAATTTTAATAATTTTTTCATTAGAACCTTAACACCACCAGCTTCGTGAAATTCTGTGATATTATACTCCGAACTAGGTTTGAATTTGGCTAATAATGGTACAGACTTACTAATTCTATCAAAATCAAAATGAGTTAAATTACCACCTATTTCATGCGATAATGCACATAGATGAAGTATCATATTAGTTGACCCACCAAAAGAAAGTGCAACTTTAATAGCATTTTCTATTGAATCGTGTGTGATTAAATCTAAAGCTTTTACATCCTTTTCAATTAAATTCATTATAATTTTTCCAGATTCTTTGCAAATTATTTCTCGTTCCTTAGCTACCGCGCTTAATGTGGCACAATTTGGCAAAGAAAGTCCCATGGCTTCTACAATACAGGC
This sequence comes from Promethearchaeota archaeon, assembly GCA_048941285.1. GTDB lineage: Archaea > Asgardarchaeota > Lokiarchaeia > Sigyniarchaeales > SOKP01 > Loki-b32. The sequence goes on along the minus strand of JBHLNS010000005.1, from coordinate 45,245 downwards.
CATTGTATTTGCAGTTCCCATCATATTACACGCTCCGGGAGAACAACAAGTTTCTGATTCAATAAGATACAATTCTTCTTTTGTAATTAATCCTGCATTAAATTTTCCAATCGATTCTTTTATATCAGAAGTAACATAAGTCTTTCCTTTTAATGAACCCTCTTGAAACGTTTTAGGACGCATAATACCCCCTGTTAAAAAAATTGTTGGAATATTACATCTTGCAGCTGCTAATAGCATTCCTGGTATAATTTTGTCACAGGAACATAACATTATCATCCCCTTAAATTCATATGCTTTAATTGAAGATTCTATTGATGCAGCAATTATTTCTCTCGAAGGTAATACATAATTTGAATAATTTCCAGAATTAGCGATTCCATCACATAAAGCAATCGTATTAAATTCCATTGGGATACCACCAGTTTCTATCACACCTTCTTTAGCAAATTCAGCTAATTTACGTAAATGTATATGCCCTGGATTAATTTCATTCCAAGAATTAACAATTGCTATCTTTGGTTTCTGTAAATCTTCGTAAGAATAACCGCAACCATGAAATAGGGCTCTTTCATATGCTTTTCTGGGATCTAATTCATTTCTGTGTGTTGACATTGAGTTGCATAAATTTAGTTAATTAATGAAATTTCCTATAATAAATCAATTCCCAAAGAACTAATTAAATCTTTATAAAGTTTATAATTGAACTATATTCAATCTTTTGATAATGTTCCAAATAATTGAATTTCAAAATTAAAGGAATTTATCTAATATGCAGAAATGATTATTATGCCCTATATAGAACTTGATAATGGATATAAAATTCATTATATAGATAAAGGAAAAGGAAAAATTCTTGTTTATATACATGGATTTTTAGGAAGTTCATGGATATATGAAGAACTTATAAATTATTTCTCCAAAAATTATCGTGTTATCGCAATCGATCATCTTGGCCATGGCAAAAGTGATAAACCTGAATCTGAAAATTATGAATTAAAAGATTTAGCTAATTATCTTGAAAAAAGTCTTTCTAAAATAATAGGAGATGAAAAAATTATATTACATGGACATAGTATGGGAGGAATGATTGCTTTAATTTATGCTACTACACCCAGTTTATCAAACAGATTAGAAAAGTTAATATTGATGGCTACAGCACCAAAACTTAAAAATCCCGGCTTAGTTCAGTACATTGAAGATCTAAGAGCAGGAAAAATGAGGATAAAGGATCGTGAGGTAATTGAAACAATATTCATTAATCTATGTTTCAATCGAAAGTATCAAAGAAAAAATCCATTATTAATTAAGGAATTTGTGGAAAAGACCCTTGAAAATGAAGAATTTGTCGGTATAAAGACAATGAATTCTATAGTTAATAATTATAATATTGAAGATAAAATCGACAGTATTTATGTTCCAACTCTAATCCTCACAGGTGATAAAGATATTTTTATCCTTCCTGAAGAATCAAAAAGAATGCATCAATTAATCCCTGATTCTAAGTTAGTAATATTCTCACCGAAAATAGGTCATATGGTAAATTTTGAGGCTAAAGATGAATATATTAAAGTGATGGACGACTTCCTTGGAGATTCTTAATTCCAAAATTTTTTTTTTTTTTAGCTTTTTACAGCCATTGGATTTTTATCCATACATGGTACTTCAAATTGACAAAAAGCACATCCCACTGGAAAACTAGGGGGTCTTAATTTCCAATTAATACGACGCTGATGAGGTTTCAAAAATGAACCAATACGATTTATCATTTTTCTTTCTATTCTTTTACCATATTCTTGACATTTGATTTTATTATGACCATTTTCATCAATTGCATTGGCAGGGCATCTCGCTTCGCATTTTCTACAAGTGCCTTTTGAATAATATAGGCAATTTGCATAAGGATTTTCATTTCTTCTTGGAGTGATTTCTAATGAAGCATCGGTTACAACAGAAGCTAATCTTATATTACACCCAATCTCAGTAATTAATCCTTCATGTAAGCTAAAACTTCCCAAACCTGTCGCAAACGCTATATGACGTTCTGACCACGTTGAATAGATTTTTTCTTTATAAATAAGGCTAAATGACTTGCTTAGCATGGCAGCAACTGCCCTATACCCCTTGAATTTAAAAAATTCAATAATTCGCCTACATACTTCCTCTTTAAAAGCATTTGCATAATTTCGCCCTATACAATATTTCTCAGCAGGGAGAGTTACACGTAATAATTTTTCTACATTCTTGCTCTCCTTTCGAATCTTATCATCAAATGGAAATACAATTGAAATAACTCGTAGATTTGAAGTTGGTAAAGTATCGTATCCCTCTGATAACCATAATTCTATTGGAGTTAAGTGTTCTAATCCTATTATTTGTTTGAACCTGTCAAAAATTGGGTCATCTCCTCTGGCAACACCTATTAAAGGAGAAGAAAATATCATATCTCCACCATATTTATCTGGAAGGCGATTTAGTTTACTTGTTTCAAAAAAATTTAGTAAAAATTGAGAAATTTCTTCATTCATAGTAAATTCTAAAACATTTTCATTTTGCTTCATTTAATAGAAATACAATACATATTTTTAAAGCATTTTCTAGAGTTCCCGGTTTAATTTTATCTAGTGTATCAGTATCTTGATGATAATAGCTTGAACGATGTTTCCAATCCGCTGAATTTAAGAACCCTGCCTTAACATTTACCTTTGAAAATGAAGCAGCATCTGATCCACCACTTAATCTACCAACAGTTTTTTCTACTTTTCCTGCACCAAACTTTTTTGCTTGAATCCCAGCTAATCCTGCAGCTTTAAGTAGTTTTTGGATTACTACTTCTGAGTGTCTTGTCCGAGTTGTAGGTTCATATTCTATAATATGGAAATCATCTGGAGTCTCTAAACCATCCATATTTACTACAACAGTATCATAATTTTTTAACTCTTCTAAATGAGCAGAACAATAGTGACGGGATCCACGTAATCCACTTTCTTCACACCCAAAACTTATTAGCCTAATTTCAGTATTATTAGGAATTATTTCTTTATGATCTTTTATATATCTACTTAAACCTACTACAACAGAACAGCTACTTAAGTTATCAACTGCACCTGGCACAACATTTCCTTTATCACCCATCGGTACAAAAAAAAAAAGTCCTACAAAGCAAGGACTACCAATAATTAATAACCAAATTGCTGCCCAAAAAAATATTCCCTTAATGGCCAAGAATCCAATCAATACAATTATCAAATTAATAAATGAGATGATTAACCATGTTAATATTATCAATATTCCCAAAAATGCTAGTGGAATAAAACCCCAACCAATCAATTTAAGTAAATTAAATTGAAATGCAGAATCAATATGGCTTGAAAAAATTATTATCTTTTTAAGATCACCTTTAGTTTTAAACTTTCCAATGACATTCTGGGATTTTTTTTTACGGAATAACGGGTCAATAAACTCATTATAATTGAAAAATTCCTCCCAAATTATTAAAAAGGAAAGTGATGTTAAAATAAAAGAGATTAAACTAAATGTTATTATTAAAGAATTTGATATCCACTGCATAAATAAGTAAAACAACATCGAAACAACAGTCATGATTATAATTATTTTAATCCATCCAAGAAATGCTTTTGGATGGCATGAAAAGAACTCTACCAATACTTCATCACATGTTCGCTCAAACTCGACTTTTATGGCTTTTGATCCCTCAGCTTCTTGCGAGCTACAAGGTATACGGGGGCCAACTTCCTCAATTATTCTCTCTACTAAATTATACATATAATCCGCGTGTTCTTTTGAAATTTCTAAATCCATTATTGTTGTTCTCTATTTAATGTTTAACTTTTAAATGAGATTTGTTCTTAAAAAATATAAATATATCTCTAAGACAAAAATATTAACTATTTATGCTCACCTAACAAATATTTTATTATCTGTAAAAAAGTTAGGAGAATGAATCTCATTGAGTTTAGAAAGTTTTCAAATCATCATTTTATTATTAATAGGGGCACTTGTAGGAATAAGTATTAGTTTTGTGGGTCAAACAGGTCAAGGTGTTGTTCTTCCTATCGTGCTTCTGTTGACCATGGATGCTTTTCTGGCAATTGCCGTAAATTTATTAAATGACTTGATAACTTCTGCTGTTGTTAGTATTGGATATATAAGAAAAGGGCAGTTTAAGGTTAGGAAAGATACATTAATAATTATATTTATAGCAATGTTAATTTCACTTATAGGTGTTTTTATATTATTAACTACCCCAATAGGAAATATTTATGGATGGTTTATTCCTCTTTTTATAACAATCTTGGGTATCATTTTCCTTTATCGTGGATTTCCTACTAAAGAATCATTAAAAAAAACTGCGTATAAATTATCTCACAAATATATAAAAAAAAATCCTAATCTGGAAACCTATAGCGAAGAATTACTAAAATTTAATGAAGAACATCTCACTACCGCGGAAGATATCAAAGGAATTATACCTATTGGATCACAACTTTTCTATATTTTAACACTTATTTTTGGAATTATTATTGGCATTAATTCTGGTTTATTTGGAGCAAATTCGGGATTTATAATTGTACTTGCTTTGGTTATAATTTATGGATATCCAATTAAAAAAGGTGTTGGAACAGCTCTAATTTTAAGCATTATAATGTGCCTAGGTACATTCATAATTTATCAAATACTAGGAATTATGATAAAAGGTCAATTTTTTTTTGATTTAGAAATTTCTATTTACTTAGCAATAGGATCAATTATAACAGGAATAATAGTATCAATATATGTACAGAAATTATCTGCTAAAACAATGGGAAGGGGAGTAGGACTTGTAATTTTTATTTTAGGCATGATATCTTTAATTTTCTATTTTATTTCATGAGTCTATTTAATAATTTAGAGTCCAAGAAAAGATAATATTATACTGATTAAATATGGAAAAATTAAAAGCAGGGTTTATAGGAACAGGTGTTATCTTTGACCTTAATATATTAGGGTATTTAAATAGAGAAGATGTGGAAATTACTTGTTTATGTAATAGGACTATTGAAAAAGCTCAGCAAAAAGTTAAGAATTTTAATTTAAAAGAAAATATTCCGATTTATTCTGATTATAAGGAAATGTTAGATAAAGAGGATTTGGATCTTATAGAAATACTTTTACCCCACCACCTTCATGCAGATGCAACTATTTATGCTGCTAAGAAAGGTGTTAAAGGAATTTCAGTTCAAAAACCAATGGCATTAAATTTAGTAGAAGCAGATAATATGATTACTGCATGTGAAAAATCAGGGTCAGTATTATCAATTTATGAAAATTTTATATTCGCACCACATATTATGAGAGCTAAAAAATTGCTAGATAACGATTATATTGGTGATCCCTCATCAATTCGAATTAAGACTGCAATAGGGACTAGAGGGGGTTGGGAAATCTCAGAAACTGCCGAATTATGGAGAAAAGATCCAAAGAAACTTGGGGGAGCACAAGAAGGGTCACCAATTCTATTTGATAATGGATGGCATGCTTTTTCCCTGGCATATTGGTTTTTTAATGAAGAAATTGAAAAAGTCTTTGCATGGACAGATAATTATCAAGGCTTAGATGCCCCCGCTTATGTAATGTTTAAATACAAGCAAAGTGAAGAACATATCGTTCCACAATATGGGAATATGGAATTCTCATTAATGCCAGAGATGGACTTTTCAGAATCAAAGTATTATCCCGTAGATGAATTCATTGAAATCATTGCTAGTCGTGGGCTAATGAAAATAAATCAAGGTACATCGATAGGAAATAAGATCTCAAGTTCTGATATTTTTCCTCCTATTGTCATTATCAGAGATGGTAAAGTAGAAACTTATAGGGATTTTGAAAAAGATTGGAAATTCAGTTTTATAAATTCAACAAATTATTTTATTGATGCGATAAGAAATAATAAAAAACCATTATTGTCTGGTGAACAAGCAAGATATATATTAAAATTTAATTTAGGAGCAATAAAATCTGTAGAACAAAATAAAGAGATATATCTTGATTAGATAAATCACTCCAATAATATATCTTTATCATATTTCAACATTTTGTGCTCTAATCCTTGTTTCAGGCCTTCTTTGAAATCTAATCTTATTTTTTTTAAAAATTTCCTGTATATAGTACCATCAACTTCCGTTTGGTCTTCTACAATGCAGGATTGATCCTTTTCGCTTTTAACTGAAATATCTTCCCATAAAACAGTCCGATTTTGTTGATAAGATATATATGGCATTTTAGCAAATATGCACAAATCTCTACCTTGTTCGCCTGTATATATTGGTTCTCCTCCATTTTTTATAATTTTAATAAAATGTTCGGTTGAATTAATAAATGAATATCTCCAATCTCGCGGTAAATCTTCACCATAAGTTTTAACTTCATTCCCCGTGTTTACTATAATTGGTGAGAATTGAGGTGCTTTAGATACAAAATTGCCTCCAGAAGTGCATTGATTTATCCACATTATACCTTTTGTTCCTGAAATCTCTATAAATTCATCACAATCATAATAATTGCTTGGATAATATAAATTTGGGGCGAGTGTGAATTGCATGGAACCGTATTTAGGTGCTTCGTTCAGGTTTTTCCTTGGATATTTCCAAAAAATGATACATGGTGCATCTTGTACGGTAGAAAAGAAATCAATCCAGGAATATACGGTTTCAACCTTTTCTTCACCCATTAGCCATAATGCCATAGAAAATTTATGGATTCCATCATCATAGATCCAGGGACCTCCTCCACATAGGTCAGTTTTACGGCGCCAGATAAGGGCTTTGAGATCTCTTGGCATACTAGGACCTCCAGTTCCTATCGTAATTAATCTAAAATTTAAAAGTTGTCCTATTACACCTTGTTCTAATAATTCCTTTGCTTTTATGAATACCGGGTAAAATCTAAAATTCTCATAAAGCTTCAATTTGACACTTTCTTCTTTACAAACTTGGATTATTTTTTCACAATCAGAAATAGTATGCGCCAATGGTTTTTGTACTGAAATCCCTGGAACTCTCGCTTTAGCGCAATATTCTGTCATTGTTGCATGAAGATGGTGAGGAGTTAGGATTTCCACAATATCTAGTTCTTCGTGATCGATCATTTTACGATAATCTGTATAAATTTTTAATGTTCTTAATCCCCAACGTTCAATTTTTTCAGCGGCGATTTTAGTATTTGTATCTGTTACAGCAACGATTTCTGCATCTTGTGAGTGAAGATATCCTAATATATTTAAATTTGCAATACCCCCACATCCAATTAATCCAACTCTAAGCACAATTCAAAATCAACAATTTTTATATAATATTCTATTAAATCGACTCAGAATTATAAATCTTTATAAGATTTTATACTTATTTTTCAAAAATATAATTTTAATTGATTTAGTATCTAAATCCTTTATTTTATTCATAAAAAAACGCAATCTATTGTAAGAATAAACTTTTTATCAATTATCTTACTAAATGACATGGTTGCTAAAGATAGAAAGGTAAAACGTATAAATTTAAAATTGTTATTATGGATTCTTTTTCATTATTGATAAAACCTGCTTCTGCGGACTGTAATTTGAGATGCGATTATTGTTTTTATATCAATCATCTAAAAAGAGTTGAGAAGAAGCCTCGAATGTCAGATAAAGTTTTAGAGGCTTTGATAGCAGGTTATATGCAAACATATCAAAATAATTTATTTAACTTTGGATGGCAAGGAGGAGAACCAACCTTATTTGGACTAAAATTTTGGGAAAAAGTAATAAATCTTCAGAAACAGTACGCTCCTAAAGGAGCAATCATAAGTAACGGACTTCAAACTAACGGAACTCTTATAACACCTGATTTGGCAAAATTTTTTGCTAAATATAAATTTCTCCTTGGAGTTAGCTTAGATGGACCTCCTTATCTCCATGACTGTTATAGGAAAACATATGATCAAAAACCAACTCATAATTTAGTAATGCGTGGTATAGAACTTCTTAAGGAATCTAATGTTGAGTTTAATATTCTTATCTTAGTTAATAATCAGAATGTCAGAAAAGCTTCTGAAATTTATCATTATTTCCGTGATGAAGGGTTTTATTTTCAGCAGTATATCCCTTGTGTAGAATTTGATATGTTTAATAATCCTAAATCCTTTTCGATAAAAGGAGAAGAATGGGGCGCTTTTCTTTGTAATTTATTTGATGAATGGATAAAAGAAGATATAAATCGAATATCAATAAGACTATTTGATTCAATCTTGGAATATTTAGTTTACGGAAGGTATAACGTTTGCCATATGGGAAAAAATTGTTGTCAATATTTTGTTATTGAATATGATGGAAATATCTATCCATGCGATTTTTTTGTTGAGGAGGATCTATTATTAGGAAATGTACTTGAAGATAATTGGGAAGATATCCTTAATTCACCAATTTATCGTAAATTTGGTCATAATAAATCTGATTGGCATACAAATTGTCGAATTTGTAATTTCACTGATTTGTGTCATGGAGATTGCCAGAAATTCCGTATTGGAAACCATCAAAAATCACAAAGTTCCAGTGTTTTATGTAAAGGTTGGAAAAAATTTTTTACACATGCCTTACCTCAGTTAAAAATAATTGCAGAAAAAATAAAAAATCAAAATCGAATAGTTATATCAACCCAAATAAGAACAAAAAAGATTGGACGTAATTCTTTATGTCCCTGTGGGAGTGGAAAGAAGTATAAAAATTGTTGTATGAATTAATAAAGGATTTTTGACAATTAATTTTTTTAAAGTAATGTTATTAAAAGCTCTATAGTTAAATCCCGTAATTATAAGAATTTTCATATTCTTATTTGTAATAAAATCTTACGTGTTAATAAAGTCTTTAAAGTAAGAATACTTTTTTGCTTTATTAATTAAAGGAATTGATACTAAAATGGTTAATATTTTTACTGACCTTGGAATTGTCGGTATTGCATACTTTTATGTACTTTTAACAATATTCATCCCCGTGATTTTATATAAGAAAGAAAAAATCACTAAGTTTGCTGCTCGAAAAGCAATTCATATGTTTGCGGGATTAGCGATCTTAACCTCACCCTTTTATTTTTGGCCATTTTGGCCAACAATTATAGCAGGCACTTTAACTGTGTTTGTATATTTTAGTTCAAAAAAATCAAAAGTGAAGCAACTTAAAGATCTTTACAATGCAATCTCTGAAGAACAAGAAGAAAGTCTAAAACGAGCTTTTCTTCAAGGTCCATTTTTTTATTGTCTTTCTATTACATCCTTAGTATTAATTTTCGGAGTTTTTGCTCCAAATCAATTTTATTTTCCAATAGCAGGAATATTATTAATGATAGTTGCCGATACTTTAGCTTCAGTTATAGGAAAACGTTGGGGAAAGATAAGTATAAGTTTACATTGGACTAATTCAAAAAGAACACTTGAGGGGTCGTTAACCTTTTTTGTAACAGCATTTTTGTTATGTTTCCTTTCGTTTTTCTTATTCGGTCTTTTAATTCCTACTTTTCAAGATCCTTTACCATTGCCTACTATTTTAATTTATTCTTTAATTACAGGTGCAATAGCAACAATAATCGAACTATTTTCACCTAGCACTTACGATGATTTGACAGTTCCTTTAGGTAGTACAATTATAATATATCTTCTAACTTTACTTTAACATTATTATATCCTAATAACTATTCAAAATCACAAAATCACTAATCATGGAAAATATACAAAAATCCTTTGATGTAATAGTAGCTGGTGCTGGAACGGGTGGTACAACTGCTGCTAGATTTGCTTCAAAAAAGGGTTTAAATGTATGTTTAATTGATGGAAAACAGAGAGAGAAGATTGGAGATAAAATATGTGGTGATGCTGTAGGAAATGAAATTTTTGATTTTTTAAAGATTAATCACCCTAAAAATGAAGAACTCTCATGTCATATAAAAGGAGCGAAACTATACTCACCAAATCTTAAAAAGTGTATTTCTTTAATAGACCCAAAACAAGCAGGGTATATCGTAAATAGATTAGAATTTGGACAAAGATTATTAAATGAGGCTCTCGATGCTGGAGTAAGCCAATTCTTGGATAATACTATGGCTTTAGATTTATTGTACAAAAATGGAAATATTATTGGGCTTCGAGCTAAGTTGAAAAATGGTGAAAAAATAAATCTAAAAGCAAAAATCTTAATTGATGCTACCGGTTTTTATTCTCCTTTAAGAAAGAAAGTAAAAAGTTCTTTAATTGAAAACCAAGTTCAGAAGGAAGATAGCATATTATGTTATCGTGAAATTGTAAAATTTTCATCAAAAGAACAACAAGTTCAAGATCCTGAATATATAACAATAATTCTTGATCAAGAGAAAGCCCCGGGAGGATATATTTGGTATTTTCCAAAAAGTAAGTCTGCTATTAATATCGGAATCGGAACTTTTATGGAATATCGAGGTAAAGTAAAAGATCTCTATAAAAAAAATGTATTTCAAGAGTTTGTGAAAACTCAAAATTTTAATATTCTATCTTCAGGTGGAGGTGTTGTTCCTGTAAGGAGGCCATTATGGTCATGTATTGATAATGGATTTATACTTGTCGGTGATGCGGCATGTCAAGTTAACCCACTTCATGGTGGTGGGATAGATCCCTCAATGAGAGCAGGATATCACGCAGCAAATTCAGCCATTCATGCTATAGAGATTGATAATAATTCAAAAGACCATTTATGGGATTATAACTATAACGTAATGTCAAGTTTTGGAGCAGAATTTGCCTCATTAGACTTATTAAGAATTGTTCTTCAGTCTCTTTCTAATGAAGATTTGAATTTTGGTTTAGAACGTGATTTATTAAATGGAGAAGAAATTTTAGAAATCTCTTCAACTGGAGGTTTAAATTTGTCTATATTTGATATGGCGGTTAAAGCATTTAAAGGGATTTCTCGTCCAAATTTGTTATTGGATTTAAACTTTCTAAGAATAAAAATGAAAGAAATCTCTAAGCTATATAAAAATTTTCCCCGAACATTAGAATTATTTCCAGTTTGGAAAGAAAAAGTAATTGAAATCTATAATAAAATTAAAAAACTGGCTATACAAAAAAAACAAATAAGCATAAATATGTGAAATAAATGGTTGATATTGTAATTGATGAATATATTGAGAGAAGTACATATGAGTATCTAATTAAAAAGATCAATAATGAGGGCGCTTTACATTTTTCTCTAATAGATCCAGATCCTTTAAGACAAGGTCCAAGTAAAGCAGCAAAGATGGCAAAATATGCTGAAGATGCCGGAACGGATGGGATCTTAATTGGAGGTAGTACTGTGTTTGATCAAAATTTCGTTGACAAAACAATTCTAGCAATAAAAAGTCAAGTAAAAGTACCTATTATTATTTTTCCCGGGGGTATTAGTAATATATCTCAATATGCTGATGCTATTTTTTTCATGTCATTGTTAAATTCATCTGATCCATATTTTATTATTGGTCAACAAGCTCTTGCTTCTTATACAATTAAATCCTATAATTTAGAATATATTTCAATGGCTTACTTAATAATTGAACCTGGAGCAACGGCAGGTTGGATTGGAAAAGCAAATTTATTACCTAGAAAAAAACCTAAATTAACCCTTGCATACGCTTTAGCCGCTGAAATGATGGGTTTTAAGCTCCTATATTTAGAAGCGGGGTCTGGTAGTGAAAAGATTCCAATCGAACACATTAAAACATGTTCCTCAATCTTAAATATACCAATAATTGCTGGAGGTGGAGTTGAAAATGAGGAAGATGCGAGAGCTTTTGTTGAAGCAGGGGCTGATATTGTCGTTATGGGCACTTTCATAGAGAATAACGTACTAAAAGATAATGGAAATACATTAAAGGATATAATTAATGAGATTAAAGATGCGGGTCAAACTAAAAAAAAGAAGTATTCAATAAAATAAATATGAAATAATCATGAAACTTAAAGACACCATTGAAATTCTTCGTCCTATTAATGATATTATGGGAAGTTTAACTGTTATTATCGGTATTTTAAATACAAGAACAGGCATCGATCCAACAATCCTAATTTTAAATATAATTCTTGGTGTTATTACATACTTTTTTATAGCGGGTTCAGGAATGGTTATAAATGATTATTATGATATAGAAATCGACAAAATAAATCGTCCTGAAAGACCAATACCTAGAGGTTCAATTACATTAAAACAAGCAATCACTTTATGGATAGCGACCTCTTTAATCGGGATTAGTTTTGCAATACTTCATAGTATCTTATTTAATATTGGATACTGGAATATTATTATAGCTGTTTTTTTTGCTTTTATGGGATGGTTATACGCTGCTTGGGGTAAAAAAAGTGGATTCATTGGAAATATAATTGTGAGTATTTCCTTTTCAATTGGACTTATTTATGGGGCTGTTCTAAACAATTCAAATGTGCCCCCATATATATATTTCTTCTTTTTAACGTCATTTTTCCTTTTGCTTTCTCGAGAAGTAATTAAAGGTTGTGAAGATCTTGAAGGAGATAAAAAAGAAGGCGTTAAAACCTTAGCAATTCGGATTGGTATTAAAAAAGCGACAATATTATCTCTGATATTTGCATTTTTAGCTATAATTTTCTTCATATTACCATATTTCACTAACATTATGAATCATATGTTGTTTTTAGTTTCAATGGTTTTTGGGTTAGCAGTAGTTTCATATGCAGTAATATTAATGCTTAAAAGGAATTTAGCAAGAAAAGACTTTAAAAAAATCAGTTTGATATTAAAAGTATCCATGTTTCTTGGATTATTTGCTTTTATCCTGGCTAGCGTTTAATAATTCTAACAGACCAATGAAATCTTTATTCTCAATTAAATCATTCAATTTAATCCTAAATTTATTATCTCTTTCATGATAAGGGAAGGTTTGGATCAATTTTCTTACTTGAGTTAAACCTAAATATTTTCTCGTGTACTGAGCATCAGAATATTTATAAGTTGTGAGGAATTCACTATCCAATTTCTTTCTAAAAACCTCTAATATAAAATTAAAATAGTTTTTCAATAATTTCTGTTCATAGATAGGAATTTTGGGCTCAAAGAATATTTGAATTGGATGAGTTCGATATGTATTGGCTGAAACATATATCCCATTAACTTCAAAATCTTCGCTAATCACTCCTAATCCAACTCTTCCTTCAAAGGAACCTGTGTCTACTGTACGAATATATAAAATGTTTGATTGAAGCTTATTTTTTAGATAATCATTAATATATATGATTAATTTCTTGTATTCATTATTCTGGTAATTATTAGCATCAACCACTTGAACTTCATTATCCCCGGAATTTTTCAATACATCGTTGCTTAACAAATAATATTTTATATTTAAGGGTGTTGGAGCATGATATTCATTTAGGAATTTATCGAAGTCAGATCCAGCACGATATTTAAATTGTGGTTTAAGAGTGTATCTTTTTGTTATAATATCGTTTTGCTTTCTTATTTTAATGCCTTCAAATTCTACATTTTCAGACTTGGGAGAATTTTTCCTTTGAAAAAAACCGATACAGATGTTTGTTCCCGTATGTTTGAATATTTTTATTTCAAATATTATCATTTTAGTAATTTTATAATATTCAAGGAAATCTATACGAAATTTATTGGAAACGGATGCACCATATAAGAAATTTGATGGAATAATGTAAATTAGATTCTCGATCTTGTTTCTCAAGTCATTTATCATAGCAATTTGGTACAAATCTTGATAACCATAATTTTTTCCCTTAAAGTAATCTAAGTATTTTTGAGTCTCTTTATGCTTTCTAATATATCCTAAATATAAATATGGTGGGTTAGTTATGTGAAATAAAGGAAATTGTGCACTTTTCAAAAACTCAGGAAAGTTATTTAAATTATTTCGTAATTGAATGTTTTTTTGTGCAATATTTAAAGGGATATTGTAATGTTTAGCATTAACGATGCATTTTTGAACCATTTCAGATTGAATATCAAATAAATAAATATGCTCTTTGAAAAATGGAATTCTTTTCTCGACTGGAATTGAGTTTAAAATAGGTAAAATTAAATTTCCTTCACCAGCATATAAATCTATCCAAGTATATTTCCACAACAAAGTTTTAATTGCGGGAAATATATGTTTTAAAAAAACGTCTCTTGAAGTTAAATGGGCTCCTAAAGATCTTCGATGTTTATTATCTTTTAAATTCTGAATCTCCTTTTGCATTTGAATTTAACTCTCAAGAAATTGCAGATAATTTTATTAATATTTAAGTCTCAATATAAGTTTATGATTAATTGGATTATAATGATATTTTTTCAACTTTATACTTTAGGGTATCTTAAAATCGAACAAATATTCATTACAAATTTGTTATTATTAGTAATATTCCGCGGATTATATGTCATCACTTATTATTTCAACTATTATAAGGATCATAATAAAGAATTAGAAGAAGGAGTAAAATTATTCACAAAATCAGAGAAAGTATATTTTTGTATTAAACAAATTTCTATAGTACTTTTTGGAATGATATTCTACCCAATAACAATTTTTATATGTTTCTATTCGCTATTAGTGAGCAGCAACTTTATTAAACAAATAGGAGAAAATCTAAGGTCAAAAATATTTATATTTTTATCAAGATTAATTAATATTCTTGCTCCATTTGTTGGAATTATTTGGTTTCTCTTAATTGAAGTCGATTATTATTCAATTGCGGCAGTTGGAATTAGTTTATTAGTTTATTTACATTATGGGATAAAAACCTCTACTCTTTCACTCTCTAAATTATTAGAAAAATATAACAAAAGATATTTTAATAAATTCCCAAAAGCAGCTCAAATTGTAATAATATTTTTATTAGTTGCTACCCCAACGACTATTCTTTCTGTATCTGCTACTTATGCTCCTCCAAATAAAAAGACTCATATGATAGAAATGAGAGATGGGATAAGATTAGCTACTGACGTTTATCTTGCTCCCGGTTCATTTGGTGCACCTAGACCAGTTATTCTAATTAGAACCCCATATGGCAAAAATGGAATGGATATCTATAGAACTTTCTATTCTACACAAGATTATCATTTAGTTATGCAAGATTTAAGAGGAACTCATGATTCAGAAGGTGGTGCCAATTTCTTGATATTTTCTAAATCATATCAAGATGGTGTTGATACCATCTATTGGATAATGAATCAAAGTTGGTGCAATGGTAAAATAGCGAGTGCTGGGGCTTCAGCGCTTTGTATTAATCAATATTTTTATGCAGGAATGAATCCAAAAGGATTGGTAGCGCAACAATTATGGTTTGGGACACCAGAACTTTTTGATCATGCGATTTATCAAGGATCTTATCATAAATCCTTAGTTGAAACATGGATAGAAGGTGTAGCTTCTGAAAACTTTGAACACCATATGAATACTATATATAGTTTATTTCCAAAAAATGAAATAATGTATAATTCAACATCCTTATCAATACCAATCGGACCGCATTATTCAAAGGTTTCTGTAGCAGGAATCCATGTTGGAGGTTGGTACGACCACTTTCTTCAAGGTACTATTGATGGTTATATTGGATATGATGATTATGGTGCTCCTGATGCTCGTGGAAAACAAAAACTAATAATGGGACCATGGACTCATGTTAATTTGTTTGATTCAACTAAACAAGGAGAATTAACATATCCAAAAAATTCGATAGGATTTGATTTAGCTTTTGCGTGGGAACAAGATGTTTTTGATTATGCTCTTTTAAGCAGATCTATAAATTGGGATGGAGCAAGAGTCGCTTATTATTTAATGGGTGATGTTGATACACCTTCAGATGAGTGGAATTACTGGAGATATGCATATGACTGGCCACTTGACTACGTTGAAGATAAGTGGTACTTTACCTCTGCAGGTGGTTTAGTCAATAGTACACTTCCACTTGTAAATAAAAATTTTAGCTATTCTTATGATCCGCGAGATCCTGTACCAAACAGAGGTGGCCAAAATGAACCATTTGATCTTGAAGGTCCTTACGATCAAAGACCTATTGAAAATAGGCCTGATGTGTTAATTTTTGAAACTTCCGAATTATTGGAAGCTGTGGAAATTGTAGGAAGAATTTGGGGTAATTTATATGTAACTTCAAACTGTACAGATACAGATTTCACAGTTAAATTAACTGATGTATACCCCGATGGGCGTTCAATGCTAATAACAGACGGGTCCTTAACAGCTAGATCAAGATATAACTACACATCTGATGTCTTTATGTCGGGGAACATCATAGATGTCTATGAATTATTAGTCGATTGCTGGTCTACTGCCTATGTATTTGCTCCCGGACATAAAATTCGAGTAGCCATATCGAGTTCAAATTACGCTCGTTTTGCAGCAAACCCAAACACTGGGGCTCCTCTCGCAACCAATTATCTAAAATATAATATAGCAAATAATACTTTACTTACTAGCCCAGATTATCCCTCGTGTATAATATTACCAAGATTAGTCAATATGAGCTGTACACACCTTTCATATTAAAAAATTAAAAAAAAAAAAAATTTAAGCCCTTTTTTTATATTTTTCAGCTTTATAGATTTTATAAAAATCCTCAATCGTACTAAGAGCCACTAAGGCTATTAATACTCCTGCAATTGCTCTAAAAAGTCCATAAAATTCTGGTGCAATTCCTATATTTACAAGAGCGTCCCCAGGATGGTTAACGACAAGAATTGGAAATATCTCCGGTCGATTCATCATTAAGATTATAACGGAAATTGAAGCGAGTTTCACACCAATAGTTATTCCATGGATTATCTGTTGAGCAAACATTTGGCGATTTCCTATTAATCCTCGATTTAAATCTAAAATCCCTTCAACTAACATAAACATCCCTGCGAATTGTAAGTACAAAAGAAACTCTGGGTCAATTAAGCTTGTTATAGCGGGAATTGGTTGTGATATAAAGAAAACTCCGAAAATAATACCAATTATTCCACCGATGATTTCTCCTACAGGCTTTATAAATGGTTTTGTTGGCATTTTCTTTATCTCTGAATCAGGAATACCTTGTTCGCGAGCAATTTCAAGTTGTTCTCTATACTTTTCAAGCTCCTTTTTTGACTTAAAATCTTCAGGAAAATAACCCTCCATTGATAAAGCAACGAAAATTACTGTTATTATAACAAATGAAATTAGAAATCCTAGTTGTACTCCTTGAAATATACCTCCAATAAATTGACCAAAATTGGCATTTCCAAAAACAACTTCCAAAACTTGTGTTATAATAACTATAGTAATAACTAGAGTAAACACTCCTCCTAGAACTTTTAAATAACTTGGCCACATTTCCTGAGTGATATAGTATTTTGGTGTTCCACGGCGTTTATATTCCCTCGCAATGGTTTCTGGTTTTCCCATATGAGAAATAGCCATTTGAACACTTTCTACTGTGGGTTGACCCATTCCAGAAAGTTCTTCAGCTTTGCTCCAAATATGATCCTCAAGTTCAGCTAGAACCTCTTTATGTTCCTTCTTATCTTTTAACCATTCAGGTAACTTCTTTTCGACTTCTTTTAGATACTCTTTTATTAAAAAATTCATTTCTTTCTCACTCATCTTTCAAACCTCTTTCTTTTAATTCTTTTTCTATATTATGTCCGCATACGTCACAAAATCGTAGTTCTATATTTGTCAGTTCAATTTTGTTAGCACACATGGGACAAAATAAATATTTTTCTGCTTTTAAGTTAACGTTTACATCGAATAAGGGGCCAATAGCTTCGGTTAATTTGCTATAAAAACCTGCTAGATGATTGTAAATTTTCTTTCCATATTCCGTAACACTGTAGAATTTTCTTCTCCTACCTGATTCCTCTCTTTTAGATTTTATTATGTTATCATCTTCTAATTTTCTTAAGATGGGGTAAAGTGTACCTTCTTCAATAATTAACATATCATTTGTTTTTGCCTCTAAATCTTTCAAAATTTGGTAGCCATGTGAACCTTCCTCACCTGCTTGAATAATTATTGATAAGATACACAGTGAACTTATACCTCTGTTAATCTCAGTTTCTTGCTTTTCTACAAAATCCCTGAAATTTTTTGAAGCTATTAAAGCCTTTGAATCCAATTCTCTAACGCGTTTTATCATTTTTTTTTCACTCCTTTTTCTATTTTGATATGATCAATACTTATTTTATATTGTTGAGATAAAGAATTTTTAGGCTGAGGTTTATTTTTCTCTTCTTTAAATTTCAAAGCAGTTTTTTTGATTTTTGATTCGACGATTCTCAATGTAAATATACCAATAAGAAATGTTAATAAAATATAGAGATTATTTGATTGATAAAAAAAAGTACTTATCACTATTAGAGAACTATGAGCTAGCATGGCACTTAACAAATTTCTATTTGATAAGTTATAAAACGAATCAATGATAAAAGAATAGCTTAACATTAGTAAATAAGAATAAAGAGAAACATTTATACCATTCGCAATATTAATAGGTTGATGCCATATCCACCAGTAAGTTCCTAACAATAGACTACCTATCTCTCTACCTAATCTCTTTTGTAATTCCCCTAATGCATATCCTCTCCAACATGGTTCTTCAAAAAATGGGCTTGAAAGTAAACCAGTAAAGAAAACTAATGGAATTAATCCGATCAAACCATAACCAAATAATTCAATATTTTCAAATCTCAAAATATTGAAATTTGTTTCATTACCCATAATAAAATCAATGAAATTTCCGGTAATTGTTAATATGGGAAGAAGAATTGCAGCTGGAACTAACCAAATTGATCTCTCTCCTTTCAATCTTATACTATTAAATATATCTTTTACACCCATAGATCCCTGAGATAATTTATTAAGTATAAATAATGTAATTAATGGTCCAAGTGCTCCAATTGATTGTCCTATGATGATTGGTATTTCAAATTCTATGATATTTATTCGATTCAATGCCATTGGTATCCAAATTGACCAACTAATAACAAGCGACATTAAAAAGAATTTCAACATCAAATATACATTCTTTTTATTTTTCAAGTTTACAGCCTTCATTTCTTTATTTTACAATATTTTATAATATAGTATTCTATGAATACTATACTACACATAGTATATAAAGTTTACTATTCTCTTCAAAGTAATCTTTTTTTAAAAAATATATATTTCCCCTACTTTTACTTATTAAAACCCCAATTTTTAGAATTAGTAATTAAAAATAGAAATGCCTCACAAAAAAATCCCTGTTATTGTTGGAGCAGCTCAAATAACTCAAAAAAAAAATGTTGATATCCCACTTGACCCACTTAGTCTAATTGTCCAAGTATGTCAGAATGCTTTTAATATGTGTGGAGTAAAAAATCTGCGAAACATGATTGACACTTTATTTATGTCAACCATCTCAAGTTGGATTTATGATGACCCTCCAACTCAACTCAGTAACCTTCTTGATATCAAACCAATTAAAAAATGTTCTGCTCCAATAAGTGGTAATATGCCTCAGTTTTTAATTAATAAGGCAGTTAAAGCGATTTCATTAGGAGAAAGCAAAGCAGTCCTCATTGCTGGAGGTGAAGCATCATATTCTAAATATCGTGCGAAAAAAGGGCGAATAACACTCAATTGGCCAAAACCACCTCAAAGAGCGGTAAACGAAGCTCGTAAAGCAATTATTTTTTATTTAAATCAATTTGAAAACCAATATAAACTAACTAATCCCCCTTATACATATGCTTTAATTGAGACTGCTTTAAGAGCTGCATCAGGTAGAAATTTGAAACAACATATGGATTATATTGGTAAACAATACGAAGTGTTTTCGAGAATTGCATCTGAAAATCCTTATGCCTGGGAAAAAAATCTATTTTTAGCAGATGAAATAACATCAATTGGTCCTGAAAACCGTAAAATTTGCCACCCTTATACTAAACGTATGGTTGCTAACCTATATGTAGATCAAGCAGCTTCAATAATTATTACATCTGAAGAACTCGCAGATAAGTTAGGTATTGATCAAAAATTTTGGGTCTATCCAATGGGGGGTGTAGATCTAAAAAATATTTTTTATTTATCTCAACGTCCTAAGTTATATGAATCACCTGCTATTAGAGAAGGCTCAAAACTAGTATTAGACCAAGCAGGTCTTAAACTTGAAGATATTGATGCGTTTGATCTATATAGTTGCTTTCCTTGTATGGTTGAAATTTCTAAGAGAGAAATTGGTATAGCTGAGGATGATCCACGGGATTTGACAATAACAGGAGGACTTTCCTTTTTTGGAGGACCATTCAGTAGTTATTCAATGCATTCAATTGTTTCTGCTGTTAATCTTATTCAAAAAAATCCTTTGATGAAAATTATGGTATTAGCGAATGGAGGGTATAATACAGTACAATCATTTGGGATTTATGGTAAATCACCTCCTGTTAAACCGTGGAAAGAAAACAAATACAAAAAGATCCAACTGTCAATTAATAAACGTTCATTACCAAAACCAGTAGAAGTTGCAAATGGAAATCTCAAAATAGAAGGTTACACAATTATTTACGATCGCAAGGGGACACCAGAGTATGGTGTTGTAATAGGACTGCTAGATAGTGGTGATCGTGCTTTTGCTTTTATTTTAACAGATTCAGAAACATTTTTGAGACTAGAACAAAAAGAACTCGTAGGAGAAACTTTTGTAGTTGAATACGATGCTAAATTGAAACACAATAAGCTCTTTATCTAAAAAACAAATTTTAGACTATTTAATTTATTCAAACTTGTTATATTTTATATATTTAAATATAAATAATCAATAAATCGAAAACTAAAAAAATAAAAAGATATAATTTATAAATTTATTAACGGAGACGGTTAAGAATAAATTGAATTCAGTTCCCGGGTAAGAATAAATTTAATATTAGTGTAACGTTAATAAAATAATAATAAGGATAATATAAGATGGGCCAAAAAAATTCGTATATGGAATTTATGAATCCAATTTTTATAAAATTGAAAAAAAATGGAAAAAACCTATTTGATAGTCTCACAAAACCTAAAGTTGTAAAGATATCTATTTATATAAGCTTGGTCACTTTTTTGCCAGGATTAATCTTAGGAATAATTATTGCGATAAATTTCGGTGATCTAGGATATAATCTTTGGTATAATTGGATAAGTGATTTAGGCTCTCTTTTATACACTCCAGCTCCCTTTATTTTAGATTTAACATGCATATTAAGCGCAATTTTTATAGTTCCATTAATTTTAAATTTAAGTCGATTATATAGTGCCCATCAAAACTATAAATTAGATAACTCAAAGAAAGAACATTACATTATCTTATTTAGAAGAATCTTTGGATATATCGGTGTAGTTTTTCTTTTAATTGGTGTAATTGGTATGTTTTTCGTAGGAGTATTTAGTTTAGATCGATCTCCTTTTGACGTGCATTTATATTTCTCAACATCTGCATTTGGTGGATTTGCATTTGGTGCTTTTTTTACAGGGTTGGCAATTATTTTAAGGAAACGAATATTTCCTAAAATTGTTGGTTATTTTATGGTATTTGGTCCATCAACTGCCTCAATAATATTTTTATTATGTCCCGCACCATTAACAAGACAGTTTCTTGAATGGATCTTAATGTTTAGTTCACTAGCATGGTATTATGTAATTGTATTCATAACACTGCAAAAATTAAATACGCTCCTCTTTTTCAATCCCGATTTTAAATGGTAAAAATTTGGATTATAACATAGATTTTCTTCTAATAAATAATAATATAAAGATTTAAATTCATTTATCATGATTTTCTAATATCATTATCCTCTTTGAAAAATGGACTCCATTAATTTTAATACCATTTCAAATTTATTTCTAGTTATATTTGTAGAAAAATTATTTACATTCAAATCAAATAAATGAAGGATTGAAAATGAATTATTCTGAAAATGAAATTATTAATAACTATCTCGCACAAGTATATAAAAAACTTCCTGAATGGCTTAAACTGAAAAAAGAAGAAGTTGATAAAATTTTAAAAGATTTGGAGTCTCAAATTCTAAGTGAAGCAAAAAATATCGGTGGAGTTCAAGAGCCATCTGATCTAGAAATACAGCAAGCTTTAATGCAAATGAGCACTCCTGAAAGTATTGCTAAGGTATACAAACTTCGAGGGACACCAAAACTATATATAACTGAAGAGCTTTTTGACTTTTATATAAGAACCATGCTTTTTTTCTTTATAATTGTCATTGCTATAAACGTTATTGTATCAATATTTCAATTTTTCTTCCAACCATGGTGGCAAGTTTTAGGGAGCATGTTTACAGGAATGTGGATAGGGTGTTTAATAACTGCTATTGTGATTACAATTCTTTTTGTTTATTTTTCCATGCAGGGCTTCTTACCCGAAGATTTTGGAGTTATTCCTTCACGATTAGCAATAATCTTCCCTTTTCATATATCAGAAATGGGATTACAAGAAACTAGGGAATATACTCAATTAAAATTAGAGGAAGCAAGCCAAAAAGCAAAAGAAACTATCGCAGAAGCACGTTTACGCGTGAAAGATAAATTAAGCGAGATAAAAGAAATTACAAAAGAAAAATTAGAAGCAGTAGAATTGAGAAGAGAGCAAAAACAATTAGTTGCTGGAATCAGAAGAGAAGAGAAGTTAGAAAGAGCTAAACAACGTAGAGAAGAAAGAAAAGAAGAAGCTAAATTGAAAAGAGAAATGAAAAAAAAGCAACCAGTTTCAGTTGGTGAATTGATATTTGGGGCTATTGCGGGAATTGTATTTGGATTATTTATAATTATCCAGCCTTTCGCAGGAATTCCCGGTTTATTTGTTAGTGAATTCCTTGATTGGTTAAAATTATTCGGATTGATTATAGTAATTAGCGGCTTAATTTACTTGATTCGATTAGCAATTGGAGTAAGAAATTATACTGGACAACAAATAATGCTGGTGATTGAAGGGCTTTATTCATTAATAGGTATTCCTCTCCTTTTAATTCTTTTAAATAATCCTGAGATATTTCCCATTGGGCTTTTTACAGGAAATATTATCACAATAATTCCCCTTGATACAAATAATTTAGCTTATATTATTTATTTCTGGGTAATAATTGGAATAATAATTGCTATTTTAGGTTCTATGATAGGGAACTTTTATAAAGCAAGTAAGCTTCAAAATTTAAAAACAGATTTTTATTAATTCTTTTGAAATATAAACAAAATATTTTTTTTTTTCTTTTTTTTAAAAAAAGTGTAAATTATTATTCTTAAATTTATATATAGAAGAAAAATGGGATTGTCTAAGGATCTAAATTCAAAATTAGAAGCTCTTACAGCCTTTTTGAAAGATAAAAAGATTATAGTAGCTTTTTCAGGTGGTGTAGATAGTTCACTTTTAGCATTTCTTTCTAAAAAATACGCTAAAGATACATTACTTATAACTGAAGCATCAATTCTTTATCCTGAAGAAGAAATTGAAGAAGCTTCCCAATTTGCTCAAAAATATGGTATTAATCATATGATTATTGAACGAGATCCCTTGCAAGATCCAGATTTCCAATGCAATCCTTCAAATAGATGTTATATTTGCAAAATGGGATTATATACTGATATTCTTGCTATAAGAAATTCAAAAAATTTTGATTTAATATTAGATGGCTCAAACATGGACGATCTTTCGGATTATAGACCAGGGATGCAAGCTTTAAAAGAATTAAATATTTTAACTCCTTATATTGAATATAAAATAAACAAAAAAGAAATAAGAGAGATAAGTAAACATTTTAATTTAAATGTTCAATCTAAGCCTTCGATGGCATGTTTCTCATCTCGAATTCCTTATGGTCAAAAAATAAGTCAAGATAAATTAATAATGATAAGAGACGCAGAAAAATTTCTTAAAAATTCTTTTAATTTAAAACAATTAAGAGTAAGACTGCATGAACCTAATCTAGCCCGGATTGAATTTTTGATTGAGGATTTAACCAAAATCTTGACAACTAATAATCTAAATTTAATTAAAAAAAGATTTAAAGAGCTTGGTTTTACTTACATAACAATTGATCTTGAAGGATTTAGATCTGGCTCAATGAATGAAGCTTTAGATTTCAATTTAAATTAATTTTCAATTATTCTTGATTTTCAATATATTCAATTATCTGTTTTCTCTTTTTTAAGGCTTCTGAAGCTGCTTCTTCGATTTCTTTTTCCATTATATGAAGGTTTTCGGGAATCTCCTCTCCAATCTCTTGCTTTATCTTAGTGTAAGCAGACTCCCTGAATTTTGGGAGAACCTCTTTTTTCTCCTGATCTTTATAAGTTATATAAACTTGGTTTGAATCATCTACATAACCAATTTCATCACATTTAATATTATTTTTTATAAGATCAGTAAGAATTTTTTTTGATGCAGATTCAGAACAATATATTAGAAGAGAATCAAGAGAAACTCCTAAATAATCCACTCCTACGTTTTCTAACATGTTTATGACTATAGTGTTTACAAGATTTTTCACTTTTTCCTCATAAATGTTTACTCCACAATTTGCTTCATAATTAATTTCATATAAATCTCCTCTTAAACCTCCATTGGTAACATCACACATGGCTCTAATTTCATCCCTGTAATCCGAGTTTAAAATAATTTCACAGGCTTTAAGGAATTTGATATTCATAGTTTCATTTACAACTTCATGATTCCCAGAATAAATTGCAGTGGTGGTAATTGTT
The DNA here is from genome assembly GCA_048941285.1 of Promethearchaeota archaeon. Lineage (GTDB taxonomy): Archaea > Asgardarchaeota > Lokiarchaeia > Sigyniarchaeales > SOKP01 > Loki-b32. Next base: position 20,460 of record JBHLNS010000005.1, on the reverse strand, counting down.
CCACCTCCAGCTCCTTCAGTCATCAGAATTTTATCTCCATGTTTAATATTCCTTCTAGCATACAATTTTTCTGTAGCAATACCCACTGCTGCGACGCCTCCTACAAGTCTGTTCCCTATAACCATATCACCACCGATCCTTAAAGTTGAACCTGCGGTAATAGGGACTTTTGTAAGTTCCGCGATTGTTGATATTCCTGCCATAAAATCAAATAATTTTCCCACATCTGCGTCATCTCCTAGATGAATATCAACCATAATCGAAATTGGTTTAGCGCCCTTAACATACAAATCTCTCAATGCGGCACGAGTAACATGAAATCCACAAATAAAAGGAAAATCACTTAATCTGGAATGTATTCCTTCCATTTTAGTAGCAATTATTAAGTCATCACAAATAAATCTTTCTCCATTAAATCCCCTTATACTAGATATTCTTATCGCACCCGCATCATCTAAAGAACTAGGAGCTAAAAATGGTTTTTGAACTGTTTCAGACAATTCAGCAATTAATTTATGAACAAAAAAGTCACCTGCACCTCGACATCCTACTCCTTGTTTCCCTACAGTGACATTCGCTTCATTTATATTTAATAAATTTTTGATAAAGTGGTTTTCAATTGAACTAATATCACTTTTTTGGCATTCTAATAAGATTGCTTCGGCATATTTATAAGCTAAATCCTTATCAATATTTTTAAAATCATTATATTCATTTACTAATCTCTCAAGAATTTGTTGTTTAGAATATCCTTTTTTCATTAAATTTCGAGTTAAACCTTCTAAATCGCTCAAATTACTCAAATCCTTTTAAGTCATAAAAAGCTAAGAATAAAAGTATATAATACATTTAAATTATTTTGAAAATTCTTATTTATAGTTTAGAGTTCTCTAGAAAGAAAAGATAAATATGACTTCTCTAAAAATAACAACTCCATGTCGCATCCATCTTTCTTTAATAGACGAGAATGGATATACTGGTAGAGTTGACGGTGGTATTGGTCTTATGTTAGACCGTCCAAACGTTGTGTTTGAAGCATCTAATAGTGCTAAAGAATTTAAAATCGAGGCTCATAAATATTATAGAGAATCAATTGAAGTTATTAATGAAATAGCTTCAAAAGTATTTAAAAGATTTAATATTAGTAATAAAAATTTTCATTTCAATCTTAAAAGATACTTTCCCTCACATGTAGGATTAGGCTCAAAAACCCAATTATCTTTAGCTATATCTACAGCTATAACGAAATTAAAGAATGTCGATCATTTAACACATGAAGACCTAACTAAATTAGTTGAAAGAGGGGGAACTTCTGGAATTGGATGGAAAGGTTTTAAAACTGGCGGATTTATTTTAGATGGAGGGCATGATTTCGGAAGAGGTCAAGAAAAAGAAACCTTTTTACCCTCATCTGCCTCAATTTCAGCCAATCCTGCCTTAACTATATCTAGACATGACATACCTGAAAATTGGAGATTTGTGCTTGTGATACCTGATGTGAAAAAAGGTGCTTTTGGGGACGAGGAGATCAGTGTATTTCAAAATTATGCACCGATTCCTAGAAGTGAAGTAAATGAAGTATCACATCAAGTAATTATGAAAATATTACCTGGTATCATAAAAAATGATTTAAAGTGCTTTGGTGAAGGTTTAAAAAGAATTCAGAATATTGGATTTAAAAAAATTGAGATTGAGTTACAACATCAGATTGTTAAAGATCTCCTACATTTTTTTGAAGAGTATGGACTAAAAGCTTATGGAATGTCATCTTTTGGACCAAGCGTAGTTGGCATTGTAGAATCAGACATAGAGGCAGAAATGTTACTAAAAGAAGTTCAAAAGAATCAAAAAAATGGAGGAGGACATATCTATATTTGCAAACCTAATAATATTGGAGCCAAAATAGAATATATGGATTGACTATAAATGCCTACACCCAATGATAGAATTTATTTTTCATCTGATTTAAGCGAAAGAGAAAGAGCTTGTTTTGAAACGGGTATTAAATTAGGCGCATTGTATCATATTCTTAGCGGAATCCCTATTAGAAATAATGAAAGAATAATTGCATCTCTAGAAAAAGGTATTGAATCCGCCATTTCCTGTCAACCTTATGTAAAGTCTGTTAGAATTCATTTAGATCGGGAAAAAATTTCTGGAACTAAAGAATCTGAATACGATTATGATGAAATAAATGGAAAAATGATCCGAGCTGAGGTTGTTATTGAATACAAATCAATACATGTAGTAGCCAAAGTAGAATGGGTGGATCAATTAGAATATCCACTTATGTTTATTGAAAAGATTCATGAAAAATGAAGAATATAATTATTAACTAATTCTATAGCTTTTAATGCATTTTCATTCTTTCCAAATCGTTTAATCATATCTATATAATCTAATATTTTTTCATAGATTTTAGAAAATAAAGTAGGATTATTGTTTTCTTTTGCAACCTTTAAACGAGTTGTTAAAATTATAGCTTCTAAAGCTAGATTTTCTGCTCGATTTAATAATTTATGAGATTCTTGAAATTTCTCAGCAAAAATAATGTTTAATTTAAAGATCGGAATAATGATTTCTCCTAAATTACTTTTTTTAGATTTTTGAAGTTCTTTTAACACTTCTCCTATTAAAATTCCCCAAGCTTTCTTTATAAAAGGCACATCCATCGAACGAGATTTCAAATGTATGAAATCATAAAATTCTGAAGGAAATTCAATTAATCCTATTGGAGATTCTTTTTCTTTTAGTGCAGCTAACGCGTATAAATACACATCATCAACAAAATTAATGGCAATAATACTATTTTCTCTCAAATTTTTATAAGTAGTAGTGCTATAGAAAGGTGTCATTTGTATTTGCTGCCCTTCTAACACTCTAATCCCCATACAAGAAGTATTAGGCTTAATTTCTAATCCATCATTAGTGATGGAATACGTTGTAGCTATAATTTCATACAAATAATCTCTCTTCAGACCAAAATCTTTTGGAATAAAAGACATAAGATTTGTCAAAAGTATATATGCTTAATTTTCCATTTTTATCTTTTGAATTTATAAATCAAATTTTGTTACCTTTTGTAATGTCTCAATTTCAGGATAAATTTTACCTACAATCAAAGGAGAACTATTATAGATTTCTTCAATTTCAATAATTCCAAATTTAATTCCTCTAAACTTTTTGAAACCTGTGAATGTTCCCTTCACTACTTGGCTCGCAAAATCAAAATTCATTCCAAACACTGCAACTTTAGAATCTGTCGGAATCTTGTACAAATCATTTTTTAGTATTGAAGGAGGGAATACTAATCTATTATGATCTGCGGCTTGAAGTTGAATACAAGGAATTATAATTGGGTAGCCATCTGAAGGATCAATATAACTAATTGCACGTACACCAATAGTAGCAGTAAATAAATCATATCCTATTACATTTAATCGTTTTTCATTAAGTTTAGTCTTTGCAGCACCTTTTCCTATAATATTTTTTATAATTCCTTTTACTATACCAAATAGAGGCAAATCTTTAACGGGAGAAGAAGCAATAATATTATTATAATATGCAGTGTGAACCCTATAATATGTAAAATATCGAAATAAATCAGAATTGTTAAAAAACTCTAATTCTTCTCCTTCAGTTGAAGTGTGATTGAAATCTGCTTTAAGTTGTAGAAATTTAAACGGTATATTCGCGGTCATGTATAATATTCCTTGTTTAGGGTTATCCTTAATATTTTTCTTACTAGTTCCTTCAGTGAAAGCACCCCATACTACTTCTTTTTTGTTGATGATTCGATTCATAGCAATAAATGTAATGTGGGGCCATCCTCGGTTATCTATAGTACCGATTAATTTCAACATCATTCCAGGTTGAGTGAATTCAATAGCTGCTTCTGAAGCTTCAGATGACCAATCATCAATATTTTTTTTTCTACTCATATTTGTACACTATTTTTTGGATTAAATAAATATCATAATAATTGTTTTAACATGTTGATGGTTTTAATTTTTCATGATTTTCTTTATTCTTATAATTATCTTTTTTTGTTAAACCAGACCACTTTGCGTTCCTAACGCCTGTGGATTTTGCAATTTCTAGAAAATGCTCCATTTCTTCCTTGGATATCAATGAGAAATTTTCAAGAGGCCAAACCATATTTAATCTCTCATATTTCGTGATACATAAATTATTGAAAGCTAATAAATCCCAACGATCAGGAATATTTTCTAATTCATTGACTATAAAAGCCCCAATACCTTTTATATTTTCATCTGTACCAGTATAATTTGGGATAATTGGAGTTCTAATCCACATCTCCTTCTTCCTTTTTCTTATGTCCTTAGAAATCCAAATAGCATTCTCTAAAATCAAATCATTTGCGACACCAGTAAACTCTTTATGTCTTTCACTGTTAATTTCTTTAATATCTAAAAGTATTAGATCCACAAATGGTAATAAATTCTCATATATTTTTCTTGATGCATATCCACATGTATCTAATGCTGTTGAAATGCCATTATTTTTACATTTCTTGAAAAATTCTACAATAAAATCAGATTGAACTGTCGGTTCTCCCCCAGAAACTGTAATGCCACCATTTGACTCAGTATAATAAATTTTATCTTTATTTATCTCATAGAATAAATCTTCTAAATTCCACCACTCTCCAAACATATGCAACGCTGTACTAGGACACTCTTCAGCACATCTTCCGCACCCATTGCATTTTTTTCTATCAATTTGTAATCCTTCTTCATTAAATGATAATGAATGTTGCGTGCAAATATCTATACAAGTTCGACACCCTATGCATTTATGTTTGAGCCATTCTAATTGTGGCTCCTTCAAAATTGATTCTGGGTTATGACACCAACTACATCTTAAAGGACATTGTTTGAAAAATACTGTAGTTCTAATACCTGAACCATCTTCAGTAGACATCTTTTGAATTTCAAAGATAAATCCCCGAACTGAATCAATCATTAAATTAAGTCACCATATAAAACAAATTCAGAAAAGAAAATAAAATTTACATTCTATGGGATTCTCGAGCTATTATTTCATCTTGAAGTTCTTTTCCTATTGCTGTAAAGTAGGCATTATAACCTGTTACTCTAACTAATAAATTTGGATAATTTTCCGGATGTTTTTGAGCATCTTTAAGTAAATCTACATCTAACATATTTACTTGTAAACAAGTCCCACCATTCTCTGTATATCCTTTTAAATATGATTTAAATTTCTCTTTATGTTCTGGATCTCTAAGAATACTTGGATTAAATGTTATAGTATGACTTGCTCCATTTGGAAGATAATTATTATATTCTCCCTGGTCTTTTTTTCCACCAATTGCAATTCCAACCGAATTAGTAACAGCTGTAGGACCCTTTTTGTCTACTCCATCACTAGGACAAATTGCATTTGACAAAAATGTTCCAGACTTTCTACCATTTGGAGTTGCAACTGTAAGACCTGCATCAGCTCCAGCCCAATAGTTCCAAGATAGCATCCCTGGTCGAAATTGAAAATTTGTAGGCGTTTTGTATTTCCAGGTTTCTTCAGCCCATATTTCCATTACTTTTCTAGCCATCTCATCTGAATCATCTTCATCATTTCCATATTTTGGAGCTTTATTTTTTAATACTGATTGCATGACTGCATATTTATCTCCTTCAAAATTGTTGAGAAGGGCATCTTTGATTTGTGAAATATTATATTTCTTATCTTCAAAAACTAATTTTTTAATAGCTAATAATGAATCTACTGTTGTTGCAAATCCAACGCCTTCAATTGTAATAAAACGTAATTCAGGGCCTCCATTTCTTACATCCAAACCCTTTTCAATACATCCTTGAACCAAAGTCGATACATATGGAGTTGGAATGTAATTTGAGCGAAAATTTTCAGACATATTGTATATGGATACTGTATATTTTATAATATGTTTAATTTGGGTTTTCCAAGCATTCCAGAACTCATCCCATGATGCAAAGGTTTCAGGATCTCCAAATTTGGGGCCTATCTGTTCTCCCTTCTTTGTCCATGGTTTCTTAAAGTTCCCAGGCATATTTTTCCCATTCCACAATGTCAGTTCAATACTCTTGGCTAAGTTTGGATTACAATTTACTGTACCTGAACGATCGTTTCCCTGCATTGTATTTTCTAAACACCCAACACAGGCATAATTCCAAGCATCCTCTTTTGGAATACCTTCTCTAAGTAATCCCGCTATAGCTCTTTCATCAAAATTAATTAAAAATGGAGCACCTTGAGACCTCGATATCATTTCTATTATTATATTTAAGAGCTTTTCAGGAGAATTTCTATGCAAACGAACATTTGGCTTAGGTTCTAGAATCGGAGACCATTCATCAATAACTTCTAAAATTGTATACGTTAATTCGTTTGTAAGATCTTCTCCATGCAGACCACAACCAGATAAAGTCATTAATTGACCAAAACCAGATGTGATCCCTTGCCTTCCAACCATTATTTGAGCATCATAAATAGTATTACAATGAAACCAAAAACAGCCCAAAATATCTTTTGCAAAATCCTTTGTAATATTGTTCTCCTCAATAACATCTTTTTTATATAAAGGCCATAAATATTGATCAGTTCTACCAAAGGATGTTCCTGCACCCGGATATGACTCTTCTGAAATAGTTAACATATGAATCAACCATAATGATTGAACTCCTTGCCAAAATGTTTCAGCTGGCTCCCAAGGAACACGTTCCAAGTTTTGAGCCATTTGTTGAAGCTCCTTTACTCTTTCCGGAGATGATGCTTCTCCTATCAAATTTCTGCATTCTTCAGCATATTTTTGTGCTAATTTTTTAGGGATTTCTGCTGCTCTCATCATTGCTCTGAGTTCTTGACCTTTAAGACTTCTTTTTTCTTTTTGGCTTAGTTGTTCGTATGTTTTTTTAGCTTTTTCATGTACAAATTTAAACCCTTTTTTTATTATTGTCTCATAATCAGGAATGAGATGTCCACCAACAGCGCCTAAATTTCCGAAACCAGAGTTATGGAATTTAAAGATAGCTCTTCGAATCTTTAAATTTTCTTTCCAAAATTTCTTAGCTTCTTTTTCAGTAAAACATTTACTTAATTGTGTTTGAAATCTTCCACCTGCTATTAGATCATTCTCAGAAATAATCTCTTGTGGAATATAATCTAATATCGCTCTTTCAAAAAAAATAATTCTACGTTCTGGAAGGGATAATTCCCAAAACCCCTCAGGTAATTCGATAGTCAGAGCCATAGATCTCATTGAGCTTTCTATTGTTCCCTTACCCTTTATTCCCAAATATAAATAAGATTCAGGAACAATATACATATTGCCTTCCTCAAAAATTAGATCCCAGTCTGTCCCAGTAGTAAATGGCATATATTGATTATTCCATTCTCGCTCTACTCCTTTAAAGTAATAATCTCTAAGCCATTGAGAACGAGGAGAAAGGTTGTGAGGTTTAGCAATAGGAAATTTAGGTCCTCTTTTATGATCACTAATGTTTCCATTAATTTTACTCATTCTTATATACCATACAATGTTATTAATATTATATAATATTAGATCTCTTATTAATTCAAGAGCTCTTCTTTTAATTTTATTTAAAACAATTAAAGCTTTATAATTTTAACTTATTCTTAATAATAATTTCTTTTAAAATGAAAATATAAATTAATAAAATAAAAGAAAATATTAAAAATTAGGTTTAATACCTTTCTAAATATTTTTTATCTTTTTCTCTCATTTTTTTCAACTTTTTACCATGCAACTCATAAAATTATAGAGGATTAGACGGTTTTCGTCTATCTTTAATACTAGTTAAAATGTAGGAATATTGGATTATCTAAGAAATCTTATGAAAAAAAACCTATTTCATCAGTTTTTTGCCTTTTATCAAATTTTTTCCTATATTATCTCCCGTTTTTTGACGCCAGTTCTTTAGACGTCGGTTCATATCATTAGATACATCTTTATATTCTTTAATATTAATCAGATTCTTTAACTCAAATGGATCTTCTTTCAAATCATATAATTCGTCCATATCCTCATCATTAAAAATGTATTTATATCTATTTGTTACAACTAACCGTCCTATATGATTAGTCCAATGGCCATGGGTTTCACACATTAAATCATCACGCCATAGAACATCTTTTTCTGTACATATTGGTATTAAACTTTCCCCATCAATATTCTCATTAAAATTCAATCCCGCAGCATCCAGAAATGTGGGAGCTAAATCAAGATTGCTAACAAGTTTATCACAATTTTCACTCTTAGGAATGTGATCAGGATAACTAATAACCATTGCTATACGTATCATTTCTTGAGGCATAAAACTATCTTTATCAAAATGACCACCATGACATCCAACCGCATCACCGTGATCACTAGCCCAAATAATGATTGTGTTGTCCAATAAACCTAACTCTTCTAATGTATTAAGAACCATTCCACCGGCTTCATCAATTAGAGTTTGTTGAGCATAATTTAGTGCTAATACTTTTTGCCATTCTGTCCAAGGTAGTGGATTTGGATATAATAATTTACCATTTTCACTTATGGGATAATGATGGCTTAATTTATATATATTTGGCTTATCTTGTAAACTATTCCTAAAACTAGGAAGTTCTGGGATATCTTTTGGATTATATAAATCTAAATATTCTTGAGTTGCAAAATATGGGAAATGAGGTCCCCAAAAATCTAAGCGTAAATGGAATGGTTTTGATTTTTTGCTTTTTGCAATTTCTTGTAGCTTTTTGCAGGCTAGCGAAGCTAAAAAAAAAGCTTCATGAGTTTCTTTAGGCGTAGTCATTATCCCTGTAGTTTCTTGTGATAATATAGGAAATTTAGGATTGTGAAGTTCACCTTCTTGTATTCCAAGAGCTTTTGTATAGGGATGATCAGAACCTAAAAAATTCTTTTCAATTTTTACTTGGATAAAGGGAAGATTATACTTTTTTAAATAATTTCTATATTCACGTGAAACATATGGATTTCCATATCTAGAACCGCTACTATATCCTTCACATTGAAATTCTAGGGCACTACCCCTTCCTGCATGCCATTTTCCAAAATAATAATTTTTATATCCTGCATCTGCAAGAATATTTAAATATACTTCCTTATCGTATTTATGGTTTGTCTCATTATGAATTTCACCATGATTATGAGGAAATAACCCTGTAAGCATAGTTCTCCTTGCTGGTCCACATAATGGACAAGCAGTATATGCTTGGGTAAATTCTATACCTTCTTTTGCTAATTTTCCGAAGTTTGGTCTATGAATTTTTGGACCTCCAACCATTTTACCATGGCCATAAAAAGCTTGGTGATCATTCAGGATATAAATGATGTTTGGTCTTTGGTTCATATTAAATAGCTCTAAATTAAATTAATATAGTAAAAATTAAATTTGTAATAAGTTTTTCAATTTTTATTTCTTATCTGTAAGATGTGAAACAAGAGATGTTTGAATATAAAAATCCCTTTGCAACAAATTTCCCTAATTAAAAAAAAAAAAGAAAAATAAAAAATACTAATTTATTTAAGCCTTGCTTCAGAGAGATGAAGATGGTCTGTCTCGACCTCTACAAAGGCTTCAAATATCTCCTTTACACGTGGATTTTTAGCTTCAGCAGCAGCTTTCCCATAGAACTTTATAGCTCTATCCTCTCTACTATGTGATTCTTCTAGATTAGGTTTGTATTCTGCTGCACATTTATCATATTTAGGGAAATCTAACTGATCTAACTTTAATATTTTCTTCCAAACAGCTGCATGTTCAGCTTCTACCTTCGCAAGAATCTTGAATATCTTCTGACCATCTAATTCTGGAGTCTTATTACTGGCACATTTATAAAAAATATTGTTAGATATCTCAACTTCTAAAGCTTTCTCAGCATTTTCTTTATCTTTTTTATTTAATTCAACATCCCAAGCACCAGTATCATCATATTCTGTTGATTCTATAAAATATTTTTTATATGCTCCACAAAAGGGACATCGACTAGGTGCCTCTTCTCCAATATAAGCTTCCCCACATATTTTACACACATAAACTTTAACAAATATTTCCTTTCACCTTTTTTTAATAATTTTTCATATTCACTTTTTAAACTTTTAAGTATAAGATTTCAAATTTAGATTAAATTATTAAAAATTAACACAATTTTTATAGTTTTAAGTTAAATTCTAAAAATTGAATCAGTTAAATGCAATTATTAAAAAAAAATAGAATATAAAAAGAATTATAGCATCTTTTAAAATGTATTAATAGATTTAATTTGATTATCGTTGTATAGAGTTCTTGGTATTGACCCAGGATCAAAAAGTTGGGATTTCTTTGGTTTAGAAGATAATAAAATAATTTTAGACACATCTTTATCCACTAAAGAGCTCATTAAAGATCCACAAAAAGCTATTACAATAATTACAACTGTAAAGGATATTGATCTAATGGTTGCTCCAAGCGGATTTGGGCTTCCTTTAAAAAATGTTCAAGAATTGACAGAACAAGATATCTTTTTTACTTTATTAAAATTTGATCAAAAGGAAAAAGACAAATTAGTTGGGCTTGGGGAGGTTTTAAGGTTAATAAAAGCTCAAAATATTCCAGGAATTATTGTTCCCGGAGTTAAGCATCTATCCACCGTCCCTAAATATCGAAAAATAAATAAAATTGATATGGGAACCGCTGATAAACTTTGTACGGCAGTTACAGGAATTAGGGATCAAATGGAAAGATTTAATATAACTCCTCAAGAAACAAATTTTATTTTGGTTGAGATCGGTTATGGTTTCACAGCAGTCTTAGCAATTGAAAATGGTCAAATCATTGATGGTATTGGTGGATCGAATATAATGGGCTTTCGTGCATGCGGTAGCCTTGATGGAGAATTAGCTTACTTAATTAAAAATATTCACAAGAGAAACATCTATAAAGGTGGTGTAGCATATATCTCTGGATACTCTGATATGAGTTTAAAAGAGATAACACTTTTAGCAGAGAAAGATGAACAGACTGAAATTGCGCTAAAAGCTTATTTATCAAGTGTAACAAAAGCCGTTTTTGGAATTTCATCTTCATATTCAAATAAAAATAATATTAAAGAGATATTATTAGCTGGTAGGGGTGCAAATTTAGCATATTTAAGAGAAAAAATGATTAATGGGTTACAAAATGTTGCTCCTGTAAGAGTAATGAAATCTTTCAGTCAAATAGCAAAAAGAGCCGCTCAAGGAGCTGCTTTCATTGCTAATGGGATTCTAGGAGGAAGATTCGAACCGATTATTAAAAACTTAAAAATCAAAGATGCTACAGGGTCAATATTAGATGACATATTTATCCCATTTGAAAAAGAAAAGCTGATAAGTGATTTAGATTAAAATTCTTATAATTACTGGTCAACAAAGTTATAATACAATTGAAAAAGTTGTAATTCCTATCAAGAAGCATACAATAGATATAATAAAAGCTCCAATATCAATATCAGCATTTCTCACAGAAATGAGCGTTTCTAATATTTTAGAAAAAGTTAAAACCTCTAAATATGATTTAGTATTATTGCCCGGTTTTATACAGTGGGATTCTAGTGAGTTAGAAGAGAGATATTCAATAAAAATTAGGAAGGGGCCAGAATTCGCATCTGATTTACCTTACACTCTAAATAATTTGGAAAAGCTCGAGTTATCTAATATAATACCCGCAAATATATTATTAGAAATCTCGGGAGAAAATGAATTTAAAAAAATAGTGAGAGAACAATTAAACTCAGCAGTTAATGATTTAGGGATTCATACGTATTATATTAATCAAGAAAAATCTAATATAATGATTGGAAGGAATTTACCACCTCCTATAATTGCTGAAATAGTAAATTGTCCAGATAAAAGCAATGAAAATATTCTAAAAAAAGTAAAGCATTATATCAATTCTGGAGCAGATATTATTGATATTGGGTGTATATCTAATAAACCGAAACCCGAAAGAATTAAAAAAATAATTAAATTAATCAGGGAGAATTATGACGTGTTAATAAGCATCGATTCAATGATCCCAGAAGAAATAAATGCTGCTGTAGAAGAAAATGTGGATCTCATTTTAAGTCTAGATCTTGGAAATTATAAGGAATTAATGGACATACCTAAGAATATACCTATTGTTATACTCCCTACTAATATCAAGGAAGCATATTTTCCAAAAGATGCAGAAACAAGAGTCCAAAATTTATTTAAATTAACCAGAGAATTAATTAGTAAGGGATATACCAAATTAATTGCTGATCCATTATTAGAGACCCCTATAAATCCCGGAATTACTAATTCCTTAGAAGCTTATTTTTTATATAAAAAGAAAGTTGCTGAAAATAAATATAAAGAATATGAATTACCATTATTTTTTGGAATTTCAAACGTAGTGGAACTTATGGATATTGATTCAGTAGGAATAAATGGCCTTTTAGCGAGTATTTCAATAGAATTAGATATGGGTATTCTTTTTACAGTTGAACATAGTGCTAAATTAATGGGAGGGGTAAGAGAATTAAAAGAAAGTGTTAAATTAAATTATATAGCAAAATATAAAAATACTCCGCCCATCAATCAAGGAATTAAAGTCTTTAAAGCCAAAGGAAAAATTAACCAAGAGATGGCGGAAATAAATGAAGAAAAAATTATTGAAGTAGATGTAAATGCCCATGATTATATCCCTGATGAATCTGGCTACTTTAGAATTTATGTGAATCATTATTTGAAAAAAATTTATGTTCTTTTTTACTCAATTGATGACTTATTAATTCATACGTTTATAGGAGATAATGCTGAGGCTCTAAGCAAAAAAATAATTCAATACAATTTAACAAAGGATATCTATCACTTGAATTATTTAGGGAGAGAATTAAAAAAGGCAGAAATGCATTTAATTTTTGGTAAACCGTATATTCAAGATGAATAGTATAGAGTAGAAATTTAAATAATTATTAAACTTATATAGCATACTCCTATGAACTAAACTTTTTAAAATAGATTGAAATTATGATCCCTAAAAAAATGGAAGCATTTCTTAATGAAAATCTCCCTAGAGCTACTTTTAAAGCTCGGTTAAAAAAAGATAATGGAAAATGCTATTTAGAATTTGGAAATTTAGATGTGCATCTTTTAACACATTTAGGGATAATCAGGGATAATGTTGGTCCATACTTAGTTGCTTGCATATGGGATGAGAACTCAACGCTAGAAATTGGTGGATATGTAGTAGTCGATTCTCTCGCTGGGGGACGGCCTTCTATGGGAGGAATAAGAATGCTACCAGATATAACTCCCTCTGATATATATAATTTAGCTCGAGGAATGACCTTGAAAAATGCAGCTGCTAATCTTCCCTATGGTGGTGGAAAAGCTGGAATAGTTGCAGAAAGAGAACTTTCTCATGAAGAACATACTGAAATTGTACGTGGTTTTGCTCGATTGATACGGAGGTATAATGATATTTATCTCCCAGGACCAGATGTAGGAACTAATGATGCTGATATGAAGACTATTGCTATTGAAAATGGGTTAGATAATGCGCTGTCAAAACCTGCTGATATGGGAGGAAATCGTATTGATGAACTTGGTGCTGCTGCTGGTGGTGTTGTAATTGCTTTGCAAACGCTATTAGAAATTATGCCGAGATTAAGAATATTAACACAATTCGTTAATTTGGAGATTCCTAATATAAATAATCTTACAGTAATAATTCAAGGATTTGGAGCAGTTGGCGCACATGCTGCTCGAATATTAAGAGAAAGGTTACCTGATGCTAAAATTATTGGAATTAGTGATTTGGAGGGTTATTTATATAATGAATCTGGATTGCCTATCATGGAGTTATTTAACTTATGGAAGGAAAAAAAATTAGTAACTAATCCCTATTTTAAAAATCAAATAATTTCAGAAGGATATAAACATCCAACTAAATTTTCTACAAAAGCAGATAATTTACTCCTAGAAAACGCATTTTGTATGATCCCAGCAGCTCCAGTTTTTAATTATTTGTGCGTTAGAAAATCTGAAAATCCCTCTATGACTGTCGATCGAATGGGAAAATGGGCAGTTATTATAGAAGGTGCCAATACTTACTCTCCTGATCCAAATAGAAAAGCCGCTAGAATCCGGATGGAACAAATTGTGTATAGGGAAAAAGGAGTAATGATTGCAAATGATTATTTAGTTAATTCAGGAGGAGTCATATTTGCTGCTCAAGAACACATTTTGAGAACACCAGATCGTTTACAATTTCCACAAGAAATACTAGGTGATCGTAATGCAGTAGAAAATTGGTTAAAAGATCATGCACATGATTTTTCTGAATTATCAAAGCAACGTTTAAAAGCAGGCGAGGAATATCGAGAGAAAGTTATTCGTAAAAATATGGTTGAACTTGTAGATTTGCTTTCAGGTCATCCAGATATGTTACCATGTACTGCTGCTGAACAAATAAGCCTACAACGCCTTACAGCTAAAGAAAGAGAACGAACGGCAAAAGATATTATGATTCCAATACCAACCATAGATGTTAGTAGTACAATTCAAGAAGCAGCGTCTTTAATAATTGAAGAATTGAGTGATATCATTGCTGTTCTATCAGAGGATAAATTAGTGGGAGTTGTCACAGATTGGGATATTACTAAAGCCATAGCTGAAGGTAATATGGATGCTAAACTTGATAAAATAATGACAAAGGAAGTTATCACGGCTAAACCAAATTTTACAATCTTAGATATCGTACGTGAATTAGAGCAATATAAAATTTCAGCGATGCCAGTGGTTGAAGAAGGTATTGTTTTGGGAAAGGTTGACTCAGATTTAATCGCTCAAAGTTATGTATTAGATTTATTACAGTCGAGTGAACCACATTAATAAATATTAAAAATCTATTCAATAGAATTTTCTAAAAAAACTTAACTAATAATATTTTAGAATATTATATATGGTATCTCTTTGAGCTGGTTTCTTTCCTGCTCCAGTTATTATAGTTATTATTTCCTCAGGAGATAGATATTCTCCAAATTCTGCACCGGCACTTTTTGATATATTTTCTTCCATTAAAGTACCTGAGAAGTCATTAACACCATAATTTAACGTAATTTGTGCAAACTTTGGACCTAATTTCACCCAACTACATTGAATATTTTCAATGAAATTATTCAAGAATAATCTAGCAACACAGAATAGTTTTAAGTCATCCATCCCATAACTATAATTTAAAGGAAAATTTTCGAGTTGAGATAAAATTGGGTTTTCTTTTACAAAAGGTAATGGAACAAATTCGGTAAACCCGTAAGACTCTTTTTGAATATCTTTTAAAATTTCTAGATGCCTAATTCTATCATGCAATGTCTCAATATGTCCATACATTATGGTAGAAGTCGTAGGAATTCCTAATTTATGAGCAATAGTTATGATTTCACACCATTGGGAAGTATTGATTTTATTAGGACAGATTATATCTCGTATTTTATCTACTAATATTTCTGCTGCAGTCCCAGGTATTGAATCTAAGCCCACTTTTTGTAATTCCTTTAAAGTATCTTCTATGGAACTGTCATACAATTTCGACATATAATATATTTCTTGGGGGGAAAAAGCATGAGTATGCATATTTGGAGCAATTTCTTTAACACATTTAAGAATATCTAAATAAAAATCAAACTTTAAATTGGGGTTTATACCACCTTGAATACAAACTTCTGTACATCCAAATACTTTTGCTTGGATCACTTTTTCTCTAACCTGTTCAATATTGAGTAAAAAAGCCTTGGGATGTGTAGCTGGTAAACTGAAAGAACAGAATTTACATCTTTGATAACATATATTTGTAAAATTTATATTTCTATTTATAATAAAAGTAACAAAATTATCCTTTTTTTCAAAACATACCCGATCAGCTACATATTGTAAAGCAAAAAATTCTTTTCCCCTTACTTTTAATAATTTTAAGGCTTCTTGTGGGCTGAGTTCTTCAAAATCTAAAGACTTTTTCAAAATGTTTTTAACTTCTTGATTGATATTTTCAAAAATTTGAGGACTAATCATCTAAATTTATATTATCAATTACTTTTTTAATACTTTCTGAACAAAATCCTTCTTTTCTTATAAAATTATAATATATAGGGAGTCTTTCTTTTAGAATAAAACCATTATCCTTGCAAATTTTATATAATTTATCTATTTGAGGCCATTTGTTTTCAGGATTTATATAATCTAATGTAAAAGGAGAAATTCCCCCAAAATCATCGATACCCATCTCAATAAACTCTTTTTCAAAACCAACGATAAGATTTGGAGGAATTTGGATAGCAATATCATTTTGAAAAATAATTCGGGCTAATCCTGTTATTTTAAGCATTTCTTTAAAAGAAATTGTCTTTTTAGGTTGGTATGGTATAAATTTTTTTTTTACAAAATTCTGAATTATTACTTCTTGAATATGCTTATATTTTGTATTGATTTGTTTGATTGTTTGGATGTCTTTTATAACATCTTCAATAGATTCTCCTATGCCGAGCAATAAACCTGTAGTAAATGGGATCTTCAATTTTCCAGCATTATTAATATGCTCCAATCGTTTTTCTGGTAATTTTCCGTTCGAATATTCATGTACCCTCCCTTTATTAAATAGATTTAAACTAGTACTTTCAAGCATTAGGCCCATACTAGCAGTAAATTTCTTTAATTCCTTCATTTCATCAAAAGTTAAATAACCTAAGTTGATATGAGGTAAAAGGTTAAGATCGAGTAAATAAATACAAATATCTTTTACAAATTCAGTAAAATTAGAATAATTTAATTTCTCTAATTCCTGTTTAATCTCAAGAAAACTTCCAGGACGTTCTCCTGACATTATAAGAGCTTCTTTACAATTGGATTTAAGCCCTTTTTGAGTTATCTTAACAATCTTTTCATTATTAAGTAGCATTACATTACATTCCCCATTAAATTTGGGAATTCTGTAATTATAATGACAATAACCACACTGATTTACACAGTAATTTGAAATTGAAAGTGTAAAATTCTTAGAATAAGTAATTACCTTTTTCTTATCTATTGGTAATTGATCTCTTACTAAGTTTACCTTTTCTCGAAGTTTTTTCAATGAGAGCTTCTTTAAGCTTTTAATTTCACTTTTATTATCCATTATTCAGTCTTTTTGTATTTTAAAACCACATAGTTATTCCTATTCAAAGTTTCAAGCAACTTAAACCTTGGTGCTTGAACCATTGTTTTAAAACCTTTACCTTCAACAAGGCTAATTGCATCTTTCCCACCAATCATCCAAGGGGCAATACTTAACCTTATTTCATCAATTAAATTATTCTTAATAAAGCTCCAATTTAGCGTGCCTCCTCCTTCCAATAAGAGTCTGTGAATACCTAAATTATGAAGGTGTGACATAAGCTCCATGATATTTACCTTGGTGCCTTTCCCAACCTTTAATATTATTATATTTTTTGACTCAAATTCTTTAATCTTCTCTAAAGGAGCATTTTCCGTAGTACAAAGTATTGTTGGATATCTATTTGGCTGAAAAATAATTACATTAGAATCAATAGGTATAGAAAGATTACTATCAACTATAATCCTATAATAACCCTTATTTTCATAGAATTTTATATGTAGTTTAGGGTTGTCCTTTAATATAGTATTTTTCCCAACAATTATCCCGTCCACTTCGGACCTAAGTTTATGGACTTCTTTCCAATCCTGCTCATCAGATAAATCAGGATCTCCTGTTTTTGATGCGATTTTCCCATCTATAGTCATTGCTGCACTCAAAATTATATAAGGGCGTTCAATTCCTTTCAAATACTAGCTCTCCTTTAATATATGTTTTTTTTATATTTTCAGATTTTACCCTTTGAGTAATTAAATCATATATATTATTAGAATCGATTTTTGCAGAAAAAAGATTTGGATCGCAAAGATTAATCAAAAAATAGTCAGCAAATTTTCCTTTTGAAATAGATCCATATTCTTTTTCAAGAGAGAAATTTCTAGCGGCATTTATGGTAACCATCTTCAATAAGGCTTTTGAGGTCAACTGAAGATGTTTATTATGACTAGATAAGACTCTAAAAATTCGATAAAAGTATCGCATTTCTTCAAATAGATCAGTATTATTTACCATTAAATTGTCAGTTCCTAATGATATGGGGATTTTTAAATGCAAAATCTCGTTAACTGGCGGAAAACCAACCCCAAAATATCCATTACATCGAGGACATAATATAAGTGATTTCCTATTTCTAATTATCCTCTCTAAGTCATCTTTAATAAATTTTGTCCCATGGATGATTATATCAACAAGATTATCTTTAAACATGTTATTTATTAAATTAACATTTCGAGTATTTTCAGCGCAGTGACAAGCAATGAGTTTTTTAAATTTTTGTTTAGAAGATAAAATAAATGATCTATTTGATGAATTTACTTGGTCATAACTAGGTAACCCAATTCCATCTGCTAAATCAAAAATAGAGCCAATCTCACTTTCATCCATAAATCTACCAAAGGATAAATAATTAATTGAAATTTTAGAAAGTGCTTCTTTTAAGAGTTTTATCCCTTTTACTCCTTCCTCCCTAAAATCGATAAAGAATGTAATTCCATTTGAAAGCATCTCTTGAACAGCATTTTGAATTCCTTTAACTTTAATGGCTTCTGGTGTCACTCTTAATAGTTTATGCTTAAGACCAAATGGTGGAGCAACAATTTCTCCTAATTCTTTATTAAAGCCTAATTCTTTAGCAAAACTATCTCCAATATGGATATGAGAGTTTATAAATCCTGGAATTAATATGGAAGATTGGCAATCTGGTAAAATTTTTATATGTTTCTGTATATTATCATAAGATATTTCTATAATTTTTCCACTAGAATCGATTTCTAGATTTACATTCTGTTTTAAATCTAAATCCTCTCCTAATAATGCAAATTCATAAAATAAATATTTATTTACCATTAAATCTTAGACAACCTAAATTTATCTGAAATTAATATTTTATATTATTCCAATCCTTTTAAAGAATAGAACAAAAAAAATTATTATTCGATCCTGGTGTCTTAAAATTCACGAATTCAAAACAGATTTGCAGGATTCTGATTCGAGGATAGATATCCCTATTGATAAAGTAGGTATTGTAGAATTAGAAAAAAAAGTTGAAATAGTCCAAGAGAATAAAAGATATTCATTTTATCCAAAAATATCAGCATTAATTAATCTTCCTGCTGAGCAGCGTGGAATTCATATGTCTCGTACTTCAGAAACTATAGAAGAGGTTATTAATGAGGTAATTTTTAAACCAACTCCAACCATTGAACTTGTTGGAGATCAAATTGTAAAGAAGCTAATGGAGCGGCATCCGTATACTTCTAAAGCTGAAGTTAAATTAGATGGAAAAATAATTGTTCAAGTGAGAGAAAATGATGAGCGAATTATCCAGAAATCATATAATATAAGCTCTTTTGTAAAAGCAGAGCGATTAGATTCCGGACGTATCGACTTTAATTACTATATTGGTGGTAGCGCAGTTGGTATGACAGTATGTCCCTGTGCTAAAGAACTTTCCATTGAATATGCAGAGGAAGTAGTTAAATCAAGGGAAGACATTAACATATCTGAAGAAGATCTTAATAAACTATTAAATATTCTTCCATTTTCTTCCCATAATCAAAGATCTATAGGTACTATTATTGTACAAATTAAGGATTTAGATAATCATAAGATAGACGTTTTAGACATAATAAGTATAATAGAGGAATCTATGAGTGGTAAAATTCAATCCGTTTTAAAAAGACCAGAAGAAGCAGAATTGGTAAGAAGTGCCCATTTAAAACCTCTCTTTTCGGAAGACGTTATTCGAGAAATGGCAAAAAACTTTATTTTAAGAGATTTTCCCAACTTGGAAGATAATTTTGAAATTAAATTTAAGATTGAAAGCTTTGAGTCGATTCACCCGCATAATGTATATGCTGAATTGAAAACGTCAATAGGAGAATTAAAAAAAAAGGTAACAATTAAAAATGAATGACTTAACTTACTATTATTTCTTCATAAATTCTTTGTAAATAATCATATAATTTTTTATACTAATAATTTTAGGATTTCTCTTAAAATTTAATGGAATAGGAGCATTACATCGAGAACAGAGACCAGAAGTTCTAAGCCAATCTTTAAACTCATCTGCATGGGCAGGATATCTACAATTTGGGCATAAAATGATTCCTCTGCCATTATCTTTAGGAGATTCTGGTAGTCGAAAACAAAAAATACATTTAAAATCCTCAATTGTCAAGTTTGCTGCTCTCGGCCGATATAATTTTAAATTTATTTGCTTTATTCTGCTTTGACTCCTCCTAATTGGTTTTCCTGTTGTACTTCTGGTTGTAGAATGAGT
>JBHLNS010000032.1:32616-40649 GCA_048941285.1 Promethearchaeota archaeon | reverse complement strand
TTTCCAATAACTATGCCAAATACTGAAGGTAAATACGTATCAGCACCGATGTTAATGTTTCTGAGCTTTACAGCGGAATATTGTGTATATGATCCCACCGTTATTCCACCAGGAGCCGAAAACCCGGTTTTAGTTTTACCAGAAGGAGGATGGGCCCTTGTTGCGGTATTATGGTATGTTGGCATCCCAATGGATGTGGGGTTTGGAGATGGTATATTGCCAATCGGTCCGGTATCTTATTTTACAAGAGTCATGGGAATATAAGGAGTCGAAAAAACCATATTGCTAAAATCTTTTTTTTTTTTTTAACTTTATATAGTGGGTTGTATCTATAAGTACTATATGGTAAGTGAGAGTTGTAATAATTCATTTCTTTCCTTCAGAGTTAGTTAAGAGGTGGGTTGATGGAGAATTGGAAGAAATGGTTGATAATAAGCCTAGTCTTTTTGATCATTTGTGGAGTAGGGGCCACAATCATCTACGTAATTTCTCTGTTTGCTCCTGATGATGGAATTTTATTAACAGGTATGTTGGAGTTGGGGTTGTGGTGGATAATTCTTTTAGCATTTTTAATTGGTCTTATTATTCCATTTATTGCTTGGATAATTAACAAATATTGGCTAACCCTGGATATTTGATGGAATGGTATATATTGATCGAGAAGGGGTATTTAGCGCCTAATACATTATTTATGTAAAGATAAAACTAGCTAAAAATAAAATTTAGATTCTTTATAAAGGAAATACTTTTTTCGCTTCTTTCTCATCAGATTTTAATAGAAAATCTAAGCCTTTTTCAAATTTTGTCCTCTCTTCCTTTGAAATTGGAGTGGAAAGCTAAATTTATAGTCTGATTTTGATTAAAATTCCATTGAAAATAAGCATTAAATAAATATCTAGGTATTAGGATTTCTTTACTTTATTAGTTATAATGATTGTGATAATTAAAACAGTGCTAAATGTAAAAAAAAGACTATCTCCGGAATTTTTTCCACCTTCTTGCGAAGGAATTTTCTAAATTTAATTTATTTCGTTTTAAAAAATAAAAAAAAAATGAATTATAATCTGCAACATATTAATGACGAGTTATAGCAAGACTACTATGCCTCATGTTATTACCCGCTGTTTCAGAAAAGACTACTACACTAATATTATGAATTCCTGCAGATAGAGTTTGAGAATACTGCAATGTAACTGGATAGTATTGATATGTTGCATCTCCTTCATAAGGGCCTGCTCGAGTGAAAGGCTCAGTCAATCTTACTCCATCGATCCAAAAATAGAAAATCATGTCTGCAAAACTTACTGGATCAGGGAGTATTCTCGTGCTCGTAGTAAATAACAGATGAACTATAGCGGGAGAATCTAATCCAATGATTACAAACAAATCGGGAACAGTTTTGAATTCTGCATATGGTGGTGTATATATTGTTGCTTCATAATCATACCAAAAATCTCTTTTCCCTTGGTCTATGAATAAAATCAATCCAAAACCTAAACCACTCGCACCTAAAAGTAGTCCAATTATACCTAAAATTATTCCACCTTTTCCCATGACATTATTCAACCTTTTAACTATTAGACAATTTTAGTCCTAAATTTATACTTAAATTATGTTAGTAAAATAGTTTGATACTATAATAAAATTCGCAATGAAATTGAGATAAACTTTTTCTCGAAAAATGTTTAATAGAATTTTCAAAAAAATTTTGGAAATTAGGAAGCTAGTTAAAATAATTCGATTAATTTTAATCATTTTATCACTCATATATAGTGAAATTTCAAGATTCACATTCCTTTAACAGCGCAAAAAAATATATTAATGAAATGTTTTTAAATACTTAAAGAGATATTTTAAGAGATAATTAAAATAAACCATTCAAGTAGTCCTTCATGAGCGAAGAAGAAAAGTTCAATTCAATAATTCAAGAGATAAAAGATATTTATATATATCTATCTCAGGGAGAACCAACTCCCGATGACGAGATTACAGCTCGAGAGAAGCTAATTAATCAAATTCAAACTTTAAAATCTATAAAAACTTCCGATGCAGAAGTTAATATAAGCTTATTTGAAGACACATTAAATAAGTTAAATAATTGGGATACATTGGAACTTTGGTTTGTAGAATCTGAATTGCCTCAAAATATAGAAAATATTATCAAAATCAAAGAAGAGATTCCCGAATTAGAGGTTCAATCAGCTATTAGAGAGTCAGAAACAGCTCGCTTACATGAAGATTTAGAAACAGCGAGTTTTGATATAGATCAGATTGTAAACAAAGTTTCTCAGCAATTTAAAGGAGAGATCGATGATTTAATGCATAAAATAGATCTTTTAAAGTCAGAGTTAGAAAAGAAAGATGAAACCCTCCAACATGTTTCTCAAAATAAAGTAATAAAAAAAATTACACCTAAAAAAGAAGTGAAATTACCTCCACCAAAAATTAAACTTCCTGTTTTTAAAAAACCTGATCATCCTCCTCATATTAGAGTCCCCACCAAATTTGAGACAGAAAAACCTAGAAAAGCAATTGGAATTAAATCGATTGAGGAAGTTCAAACAAAAATTGAGCAAGAATTAGAAAAACAAAAAAAATCCTTCATTTCAGAAAAAAAACCCGAGATTGAAGAGGAGATAATACAAAAAAATAACGAAAATAATATTTTTTCAGACATTTCGAAAGATTCAGAATCTATTTTTGATATTCTTGAAGAATCTGAAATATCTCCTGAATCCTTAGAACCTCCCAAATTTACTAAAATGCCTGAAAAGCCTAAGAAAAGTTCACTAGTAGCTGAAATTATCGAAATTGATAGTACAGAAGAAGAAAAGAAAATACCTTTCACTATTAAGGAATCGAAGATTGAACAAGAACCAGTTATTAAAGAGCCTAAAAATATTGAAAAGCCTCCAGTTGTTACAAAACCTAAAATTACACCAGTAAGTATTGAAGAAATTGAGGCTGAGAAAATTCGTTCTACTGGGACTGAATTATTTAACGTATTTTCATCAGTGGGAGAAAAATCAAGTGAAGGCTTACCCACTCTTAATGAGGCCTTGATTTCACCACAGGTAAAAGATAAGAAAAAGAGAAAAGAAGGGAAAAGTTCTACCGTGGATTTTGTTGGATTTAATGACTCTAAGCCAAAAAGTAGTATTTATACTGAACCTGAAGCAGATCTTGATAAAGAATTGCCTTCTGATAAAGACTCCTTATATCAAGAATTAATCGCACTCGAGGGAAAGCGTTATTCATTAGAGAAAAATTTTAAAGAATTAGAAAAAACTTATAGCATGGGGTCGATTGATGATTTTGAATACAAAAAGCAGAGTGAAGAACTAAGAAACCGATTAAATGGGATTACCGCAAAAATTAACAAAATAAGACGTGTTATTTCAAGTTTATGATCTAAGGATTTTTAATTTTAAAAATTGGCGGCATAGTGAGTTTATGCTGTGCTGATTTCATCAAATCTTTTACCTTCTTTACGTTATTTTGGTTTAAATCATTTAACTCTAAATCATTATCGATCCTAAATATTATCTCATCTAAAATTCCATAAGTTAAACCTATCTCATCTTCATCAGTTTGTCCCTCCCATAAACCAGCACTTGGTGGTTTTTTTATAATTCTTTCTGGCACTTTCAGTATTTTGGCGATATTTCTAACCTCACATTTGTATAAGTCTCCTATTGGTTCAATATCAACACCTCCATCACCATACTTCGTAAAATATCCAATAGCTATTTCTGTTCTATTACTGGTACCGGCAACTATAAATTTCCCGAGTGATTGCCCTATAAAATAAATAGTCATCATTCTTAACCTTGGTTTTAAATTTGCTATTGCTAAGTTATTTGATTCGAATAATAAGGATGATTTTTTCATAAATTCATTATAAACATCTGTTAACTCAAAGGTAATAAACTTTATTCCTAAAATTTCAGCTAAATTTTTTGCATCCTTTAAATCTTGAGGGTTTGAAGAGCAAGGTAATCCCAAACCAATTACATTATTTTCCCCAAGTGCCTTAGCACACAAAGATGTTGTGACAGCACTATCAATCCCTCCACTAATTCCTACAACAATTCCATTAACATCTGCTGAATGTATATATTCTTTTATCCATTTTTGTATTTCTAATATAACACTTTTATAGTCAAGTTTTCGCATGATATTTTTCTCAATTACATTAATTTAATATCTTTTTTGCATAAACTTAAAAGATAAGATTATAATAAAAATTTTATAACTATAAAATTAAAAAAACAAACTTTACTTTATCTTATAGAAGGAATTTTTTTTAAAAGTATTGATGTATTATGAGTGAGGAATTTAAAAATATTGTAGATTCTTCCTTTGATAATGGAACACCATTATGGATTTATACTCAAGATTATATTTATGGTATGGTACCAACAGCAGGAGATAAATGGTTAGAAGTATCGTATACTTTTGAAGATCCTGATGATCCTTTAATGAAAGGGGAAAAGAGTGCAGATTTTGCGTATCAATTGATGATGGAAGAAATTTCAAAAGGTCTTACGTTCTATGTTCAAGATTTAAAAGTGCCTTTACTAAAAGAATTCGCGGGAGGAATTGAAAAATCAGGCTCTGATTTAATAGGAGCAGTTATTACAGAGTTAATAAATAATACTTCAAAATACACTAGTAATAATGATTTTATAATTAAAAGTAAAGATGAGTTAAGTAAACTAAGAGAAAAAGTATGATTATTTTTCTAAATATATAACCCACGTCGTTGTGGATATTTTTTAGAGAACTCTTTATCAATGCGTCTTCCTAAAGCGGGACCTATATTTGGCTCTCTTTCATTTATCAATTTCTTAAAATAATCGCCATGTTCTTGAGAATATTTTTCAATTCCCGTGGCAATTACATTTTGATCTTTCTTAATGGGAACAATCATACCAAATAGACGGAGCATATCGTTGGAGGACATCTTTATCCCTATCTTTTCATCAATATCCTTATCTAAATTTCTCACAACGGTACCCATACTCAAAGCAGAATATGGGCTTAACTGCTTCGATTTTAACCAATAAATATTTGGCTTTTTTGTAATGATAGTATCTAAATTACCCTCTCTATCATTTGAACCTATGACTCTCCAGTTCTTTCTGTCTTTATCATATTCCTTTTTCATTTTTTTTACTACTGAACCTATTGGAGCAACTCCGTAATAGTCCTTTTCTTCCTCTTTATCACTAGTCATAGTATCCTATTATAATAAGTTAATCTAACTATAAAAATATAAATAAAATATCGTATAAACAATAAAATATTTTAAATTGTAAATTATAGATGAAATACAAAAGAAACGTACAATTGTAGAAAGTGGAAAAGCAAAAAAATTTTAAAAAATTTGAGGAGTTTATTAAACAGTTTGACATTATTGTAAATAACAATTATTTTCATGTATTACATAAACTTTTTCCTAAAATTGATACCTTTGAAGAAAAATTTCTAAATGGATATCATAAACGCAAGAGTGACGGTACTTTTTATACAAATAAAACTATATCAGATTTTATTGTTATACAAACCTTAGTATGTATAATTAATAAAAGATTAAATGAAAACACTAAAAATGGCACAGTTATAAAAAATTTAGATGACATATTGAAACTTAAACTAACCCTCAAGCAGAAGATAATAGAAACACTATTAAATATTACAATTTGTGATCCTGCCTGTGGTTCAGGCGGTTTCCTTCTAAGTGCTGGTGAAATTATTTATGATACTATTCTTAAATCAAATTGTCAAATGTCTAATATTCAAGTTAAGAATAAAATTTTAACTAATCTATATGGGTTTGATATTAATGAATATTCAATTAAATTGTGCAGATTAAAACTTTTAAGGTGGTACAATAATCAAGACACTAATCATATCAAAAAGTTATTATTAAAACTAAAATCAAATGTACGAACACAAAATAGTATATTCGATTCAAATTTACCAAAGTTTGACATAATAATTGGTAATCCTCCTTATGGGAATATTTTAAATCAAAATGAAAAAGAAGCTCTTAGAAAAGAAAATGTTTTTTATAAAGATATTTACTGCACTTTTTTATTAAAAGCTTTAAACTGGAGCAATGAAGTCATAGGTTTATTAGTTCCAAAAAGTTTCCTTCTAAGGCAAGGATACATTAAATTTAGAAATGATTTCCTTTCTAAAGCAAATATTATTAAAATATTTGATATAGGTTCTAAAATATTTAAGAGAGCTACTAATGAGGTTCAAATAATCATATATGAAAACAAGACAAAGTATTTTAAACGAGACTTAACCATTTACGATTATCCTAAAACTAAGATCATTTCATATCAAAATCAAAAAGTAGATTCATTAAATGTATGTTTCAATCCGAGGTGTCCATTATGTCTAAAATCTAAAAAATTATTTGTGTATAGCTTTGCGAAAAAATGTCCCTACTGCAATTCGAATACTATCGAATTAAATCGGATCAGAATTAAACCAAATAACGAAATATATCAATTAATTGAAAAAATAGAAATTAATGGAGATTTAAATTATTTAAATCCAGTAGATTTTCCAAAAATGATTAGAGGAGAAGAAGAAATTGGATTAAAAACAGTAAAAAGTAAGATAAGACCCAATTTAAGCGGTTCTTGTTTTTTCATAAGTGCTAGAAAGGATTTTAATTATTTTATTTTCCATAAAGGTAGATCTTTTAATATTGAAGAATTAGATCCACAGATCTTGAAAGGTAATGAATTTGAATATTATCAGAATCCAAAACTGTTAATAAAACACAATAATATCATTCCTGAAGCAATATATTCTGAAGAATGTGTATGTTTTACTTCATCAATTTATTCATTACTTCATAATGATACTAGTGAACTGAAATATCTATGCGCCATTTTCAATTCAGCATTAATCCAGTTTTATTGCATTTATGCTATTAATAATCAAAAAGATACAACTATCAATTTAAATCAATATATGATTAGACATTTACCCATTATTAAACCAGATAATAAAATTAAGAATAAGGTTGTAGAAAGAGTAGATAAAATTGATAAAATATTACAGGCAGATGGTAACCCTAACTTGGAAAATTTTCATCAAGTATTAAGGGAAATCGATAATATTATTTTTAGTTTATATTCATTAAGAGAAAATGAAGTAAATTTGATTCTCTCAAGCATATGTAACCAAATAAAGCACTTTGAAATTATATACAAGTGAATTTATTTATTCATTTTTATGTTTGTCTGAGCTGAAAATTACATTTTTTATCTCCTAAACCCATAAATTTACTTCTTTTCAATTCTATTTGTGGATTAAAATCTTCTAAAATAGAGTTATAAAAAGGAATACACATATCCTTACAAATTAATGGGATTTTATTTTGCCGGTTCGGATTTCTATCCATTATTGCTTTATAAGGACACTCAATTATTTCAACAGTTACTTCAGCTTCAGAGATACGATTGATTGAATATTTCCAACCTTCAATAGACCATCGGAATGTAAGGATTTCAACTATATCATCTAAATTATTATTTTCAATTTTTAAATACTTCTTAATCCTTTTGAAAGATATTTCCATAAGCTTAATCCAGACATTTTTATCTATCCTTAGTGCTGTTTGCCACCCAACTTCTTTTTCTGTTTCCAACATCCATAAACCATCTAAAGTAAAGAAATTTTTTTGAAAATAAAACAATTTATCAGAATCACTTACTTTTCTCATACCAAATCCCAAAAATTTTCATAAAGTTATTTAAGAGAATGAATACTACTTATTTATAATATTCAGCAATATTGCAAACTTATATTAAATTAACGATAGAAGTTCTGATATATCTTCTTATAATTCTCTTTTAAATAACTTTATTCTGATCATCCGATTTTTAATATATAATCTATTTAATCAGTACTTATTAATTTAATAATGTTTAAATATGACACTTTTTTTCTTAAATTAGATATGACTAAATTATTAAATTTTAGATCCGTAAATTTTTATGCAA
>JBHLNS010000032.1:0-32606 GCA_048941285.1 Promethearchaeota archaeon | reverse complement strand
ATTAAAAAAACAAATAATGTTAAAAATAAATATACTTAAATAATTATATTCTACAATTTGGGCATTTAGATTAAAAGCAGACCTAAAAATGGAAAGATTATTACTAGGATTAATATTAAGTTTAATTGCTGGGTTATCAACCTCTATTGGGAGTTTTTTTGCTTTTTTTATGAAAAAACCTAGTCCCAAATTTATCTCTTTTATCATGGGTTTTTCAGCGGGCGTTATGATTTTGATTTCTTTTATAGAATTACTTCAACAAAGTATGATTGAAATAGGTCCTCTGATGGGCTTAGTCTTTTTCTTCCTTGGAATGATAATAATGTTTTTAATTGATATTTTCGTTTCTCATGAATATGAATTTGAGGATTCTATTGAAATATTGATTAATAGCAATGGCCAACGTAAACCTCATCTCCATTATGGGCATAGACATAGGCAACGGCTTCGTGGTGAGAAAAGAACTAATAATTTAGCTAAAACTTCAATTTTTATAATCTTTGGAGTATTTATTCATAATTTCCCTGAAGGAATGGCAACTTTTATTGGAACCTTAACTGAGGTTGATCTTGGAATATTATTAACAATTGCTATCGCTTTACATAATATACCAGAAGGAATAGCGGTAGCTGTTCCAATATATGCATACACTTTAGATAAGAAAAAAGCGTTCAAATGGTCATTTATATCTGGAATGAGTGAACCCTTGGGAGCTATAATAACCTGGTTAATTCTTTTTCCTTTTATTAACGATTTTATTTTAAATGCTATGTTAGGAGCAGTTGGTGGAATTATGGTATATATATCGTTAGATGAGCTCCTACCGATGTCTCGATCACTAGCCAAAGAACACTATTCCATAATAGGAATTATTACTGGAATGTTTATTATGGCAATAAGCATAATCTTGTTATGAAATATTAAATAGCTTTTTTGCATTTGTAAAAAAGACTTTTTCGTAAAATATTCTTGGTAAATTTAATTCCAATAACCCTTTTGTGGAACACTCATAATTATAAGGAATATTGGGAAAATCACTACCAAATAATATACGATCTTGGTAAGATAATAAAATATCTTGCTTGGGTCTTTTCGTAGGTCTTTCGGGAAATATATTATCTGGAATAAAAATCATTGTAGTGTCTAAATATAGATTCTCATACTTATCTATTAATTTTATAAATTTATCATACTCAAAAGCACCCATATGAGGCACAATAATATTCATGTTGGGATATTTTTCGATAAATCTTATAAAATTCCGGTACCCAACATATTCATTTCTATATGGGGCAGTCCCAATATGTACACATAACCATTTTCCTCTGTCTACAAGCAAATCATAAGTTTTGTACATTCTCTCATCATCTAAATAAAATTTCTGAACAAGGGGTTGAATTTTTATTCCATAAAAATTATAATCGTCTAGAATTTTTCTTATGTATTCATCATGATCTTTATCTTCAGGCCAAATACAACCAAAAGGAATTGCATTTCGATATTTTTGACAAAAATTATGCACCCATTCATTTATATAATCAGCTACTCCTTTTTTATGAGCATAATTGTATGTAGTAAAAGCAATAACATTCTGTTTTTTTAAAATTTCAATTAAATTTTCAATAGGAAGCTTATAATTAATCGGCCAGCCTTGAATATTACCTTGCTCATCTGGAATCTCAAAATATTTCCAAATCGCTTTAAATATCTGAAGAGGAAAAAAATGACAATGAGAATCAATATAAAAAAAATCATTATGGTTAAAAGTCATCAATATGAGAAATTTATATAAATTTATAAAATTTCGAATCAATAGTAATTGAATTGTAGTGTGTCTATTATAGCTGATCTTTAATATTTATAAATCAATTGCAGCTTGAAATTAGACTATTTTATTTCATGAAATTCTTACACTAGAACCTGAAAAAGAAAAATAAGGAAAAAGATAAAATAATTATTATTCTTTAACTTTCCTCAAAATTGAAGAAAGTTCTGTCTTAAGTAAATCTCGTATTGCTACACGAATTACTTCTGACCGATTTGGATACAGGTTCATATTAACTAATTCCTCTATACCAGTAAGATAAGCTTCTGGAATGTGACAGGTTATTAGCTTCATTTTTTTTATAAAACCCCTTTTAATATTCTATACTTATCGTTTTTTGTTATAAATTACAAACTTTGAAAAGTAAATATATGAGTATAATACTACGATAATATAACACTAATTTCATCCATGAATAATCAAATCTACGTGAAACTAAAGATCGTATAAAAGAAAATTTTAATATTTTTTAACCTTAAAAGAATAGACTCTTCTCTAAAAATCGCATAAATCTAATAATAAGTTGAAAAAGGCTGAATAAATGATGTCAAACAAATATGATAGCAAGAAATCATTATTAGAAAGATCTAGTAGAGTTATAAATTCTATTATTAATGGTATGGAAGAAATAAGTATAGTAAAAAGAAAAAAAATAATGGAAAAAAGCGGAGAAGCGTGTGCGAAAGCAGGAAGTTTTGAAATTGCGAAAAAAATTTCTGAAGAAACGACATCTATTGAAGAGATTATTGAGAAAATCAATAATCAAATTCCGTGGTGTGGCAAATGGAAATTAAAAAACAATTTCATTAGATCAATATGCAGTGAATGTGGATGTCCTCTAGTTAGAAATAAAATTGTAAACCTAAATAGTATATTTTGTTATTGCTCTTTAGGTTGGGTAAAAACAATTTTTCAAATCTTGCTTAAAAAACCCATTCACGTTGAAATATTAAAGTCTATAGGCGCAGGTGATACTATTTGCGAATTTATTGTATATATTTAAATAAAATAAAAAAATTAAAACTGATTCTTTAAAGTAATCAAAATGACTAAATTAGTATTGGTCGATGGAGCTAAAGGTCATACTGGTACATTTCTCGTAAAAGAAATCTTAGACACAAAACCGAATTGGAAGATAATAGCTACAGATTTAGATACGGAAAAGCGAAATGAATTAATGACAAAAGAAACGATATTTAGTGAGAAATTTAAATATATGAGTGATATCTTTGATAATAAAAGAGTTAATTTCATTCCTGCTGATCTAACAAACGTGGAAACCCTCAAAGAATTATTGAAAGGAAGGAAATTTAATATAATTTTTCATACTGCCAGTTTATATGATTATTTTGCTCCGTTAGAACTTCTAAGAAAAATTAATGTAGAAGGTATAAAAAATCTACTTGAAGTTATTTGTAAAACCCAAGATCTGGAAAATTTAAGATTTATTCATTGGAGTACATGTGGAGTTTACGGGGAACCTAAATATAGGAAAGATGGTCATGGATATCCAATTCCTGCTGAAGAAACAACCCCTTATGATCCTCCTAATAATTATAGTATAAGTAAAATGGAACAAGAAATGATCTTACAAGAATATACTGATCAACACCAACTAAAAGCTACCATTATTCGACCGGCGCCAATTATGGGTCCGTATCAGATCTATGGTGTTTTTCATTTAATTCAGATAATTAATAAGTCTGGATTTGGTCCTGGTATTCATATTTATCCAAAGAAAAAGCGTTTATCAATGCCTTTAATTCATGTAGAAGATTTGGTTAAATCAGCTATCTTTTTAGCAGAAAATGATAAATCAATTGGTGAAGCATATAACCTCATCATTGATGCTTGCTTTCAAGAAGATTTTTTGGAGTCTCTTGCTGATTTGTTGAATGTAGCTTATTTTAATTTTCCCGTATGGTGGCCCTTTTATAAGCTTTTTGCAAAGTTTCTTTTTTGGCTTAGTAACAGGAAAGATAAAAAAACCAGAAAGTTAGGTTCAAGACCACCAATCGATTTATCAATGGCAGGTTATACTACTCATCAATATCTTTTTTCAAACCAAAAAATTAAGAATTTAGGATTTAAGTTTAAATTTCAAGATTATAAAAGTGCCACGGAAAATACTATTGAGTGGTATCTAAAAAATAAATGGTTGGAGAGTGAATAATAAATGGGATTTGTTGAAGGATTGATTCTATGTTTCTTAGGTGGTTGGATTAATTCTTATATATATCGGAAATATTTACGTAAAAGAAATAAAGATTGGATTGTTTTTTTGGCAATAATTTTTCTATCATTATTATGGTTAATTGACATTTTAATTTATTTTAATATAATTGATATGACTTGGTTAAATTTCCTACCTTGGGTAAACATTCCATTCACAAATTCAGGAAAATATTTCTTATGGAACTCATTCTTAGTATTTGGGATAGATCTAGAAATCATTCATCAAATGGGAATGGAAATAATCGCAATCTTTATACTTATCTCGTATTTATTTTGGTATTATTCTGGTTCAAAACTTGGAAAAGTCATTCATGGCTATAAAACATATCAGCAAGGGCATTATTTAATTTTTAGACCCGTTAAGAAATTTATTAAAGACCGTGAATCAAACCATTAAAAGAGTCTATAAGGTAAGATAAATAAAAAAATTGTATTAAAATTTTATTCAATTAATTATTATCTTCATCAATTTTATCTGCAATCTCTCTTTTTGATTCATTATAGCCAGAGGGATAAATATTTGTAATGTTTTGAGGTTCTATATCGTAATCATTTCTTTCTATGATAGAATATAGTTTTTTAGTATTTTCTTCAACACTTAATTCCATGATCTCTCCAGAAAGAAGAATTTAGGAAAAAGCTGTTAAAATTGGAATACCGAAAAACATAACCACTGTCACAAGAAATCCAAACAAAAGACCAACAAAATCCGATCCTTCTCCAAAACATCACCCAGAAATGCAGCAAATATAATTAAAGCAGAAAGGCCTGCAATACCCTTAATAATTTATTATTACAATAAAGAATATCTTTATAAAGAATTTAAATAAGAAAAAAAAATATTATTATATGGGGTGCTTTAGAGTTAGATTATCCTAAAATAGTACCTGTGATGTTTTAATTCTTAATTCTAAAGCGCTCCGCTTTTACTTTAGGCTGATCTTATTAATTTTCACTAATATCAATTTTTTTCGCTGGCTTTTTACTCATAGTTATTTTTAAGAGTCCATTAGCCATTTTCGAGATAAGAGTTTCTGTATTTGCATCAACAGGCAATGGAATGTCCATATTAACTTCTACAAATGTAAAGCCTCTCCTAAAAAAAGGCATACACCAGTCTTGGGCAGAATTTTCCTCTTCTGGCTTTTCCTTTAAGTTTTCTCTTTCAGGAATCTTAGGTTTATCAGCTTTTATATTAAGATGCTTATTGATTAATGAAACTTTAACATCATCTTTTACTCGACCAGCTAAAGGCACTGTAATCAAATAAAAATCACCTAAATCTTCAACATTGAACGGAATATGACTTCCCATAAAACCATGCATAAAATGCTTAGCCATTCTTCTCATTTTTGCTATATCATGAGGGCTAAAGTTAAAACAACCAGCAAATCCTTTTTGTCCATGATATTTTTCATCACACATTTTTGGTTCCTCCTCAATATTTTAAATTATATTGGTAAAATCTAAAAACGTTCATACTCGTCATCATCCACTATTGGTATGGTTTTTGTATTTACTTCTCTTTTTGTCTTTAAACTTTTCAAAAGATTTTCATACTTATTAATCTCTACTTCGATATTTTCTAACCGAGTTACGATTCTTTCTTTACTGAATCTTAAATCTTTTAGGATTCTCTCAATTCTATTGATATTTTCTAAAGAAAAATCTTCTTGATCTATCTCCCTATGAATAGGTCCGCAATGATATGGGAAACAGGACATTGCACCCCTTATACCTTTTTCATGAGGTAACCACGCATTTACAACTGTACGTATATAATCTCCAAGCGTATTCATACTTGTTTCAAAATTATCCTTTAATACTTCTTTTAATCTC
Source organism: Promethearchaeota archaeon (assembly GCA_048941285.1). Lineage (GTDB taxonomy): Archaea > Asgardarchaeota > Lokiarchaeia > Sigyniarchaeales > SOKP01 > Loki-b32. Next base: position 26,707 of record JBHLNS010000032.1, on the reverse strand, counting down.
TCAACACCTTGGCTTGTTATTCTGTAAATTTTTTTCTGACGGTTATTTTCATCAACAATTTCTTCTGTTTCTACAAATCCTCTCTCATCTAATCTATTTAATAACGGGTATATTGTTCCGGGAGAAGCCCTCCACATTGGTTTAAATTTCTTATTGATTTCTTGACTTATTTCATACCCAGAAATGCCTTCTCTATTTCTAATTATTGAAAGTACGAGAATATCTAACCCTGAAAATGGTCCACCATGATGACCACTAAATCGTTTACCAAAGAACATTTTTAATTTCACCTATATTCTATTTATGATATATCAGAAATTGATTATAAGAAAAGATGCTCTAATAATAATTTACAATATATCGCAAATCGAACATTAAATAAAATAAATAAAAACAGTTATTTAAATGTTTTGGGTGAAAAATCCATTTCTCATAATTTTTCTCTTTAACTTAAAATGATATCAAAATTTTAATATCATTTTCTTCAATTTTTATTATTATAATGCCAATCATAGGAATTGATATCAAACAGTGTAATCTTTGCAAAAGTTGTATTAAAGAATGTCCATTAGGAAACTTTAGTATGCATAATGAAGAAAAGCGTATATTATTCAATATCTCTCAAGGCTGTATTTTGTGTGGTCATTGTATAGCAATTTGTCCAGAACATGCCATAAAATATAGAGATATGAATGGTAAGTTATTTGAGTTTGAAGAATCAAAAGTTTCTATATCAAATAATGTATTGAATAAATTGATACTTTCAAAGAGGTCAATTAGACAATATAAGAAGAAGAAAATTGCTAAAGATTTAATTGAAAAAGTTATTAATATTATGAGATATGCTCCTTCAGCTATGAATAAGCGTTCCTTAAAATGTTTAATAATTTCAGATGAAGATAAGATTAATGAATTAATAGATTCAATTATCGATACAATAGAAGAGGTAGAAGAACGAAACATTTATAAAAAAAAGAGGGAAAATGGAATAGATCCTTTTTTTTATAACGCCCCTCACATAATAATTCTCCATTCGGATAATCATTGGGACAGTACAAATGCAACTATCGCAATAACATATGCTATGCTATATGCTGAATCATTAGGACTAGGTTCTTGTTGGATCGGAGGTGTCCAGATATTTCTTAATGAAAATAAAAAAATAAAAGAAAAAATACTGGGTATCAATGATACTATTTTCGGTATTATGATTTTAGGTTATCCAGCTGTGAAATACTATCGTGTACCACCACGCTCCCCTATAAAAACAAAATACATTTCTTAAATATCATTTTAAACTGTAAACACATTACATAAAATTATGCAGAAACGATTCTGAGACTAAATTAAAAGGCAAATTATTAATATTTGCTTTTTTAACGTTTATAATTGCAGCAATAATAGACATATTTGGAGCTAAGAACTTAACGGAAATAATAATATTTTTAACCAGAACATTTGTTATCATCAGTAGCGTTTGCTTTTACCTTGGATTTATACTACCTAAATTCATTAGGAATTTATTTAAAAAATAGAGAAATATTAATTTTTATTTTTTTATATTAATTTTCCTAAGCGCTTAGAGTATTTTGAAACATATCTTCTGCTTGGTCGAATAGTATGACATTAATAAGAGGGATAAACTGAGTAATTAATTTCTCATCATAAATGAGGGCACTACCACGATTAAACATTAAAATGTAACCATAAGATCCTTCATTTGTTTTCCTAAAAACCATATTAGAACTAAAACCGGGGGTAGCTCCACCATGGCCTCTAGCTCCAAATTCATATATAAACCATCCTAATCCATAACCCCTATACGCAAAACCTTCTGCTGAGGTTCCACTAAATTCTATTTCTTTACTATGCATTAGTGCTACGCTTTCAGGGCTTATTAATTGAATTCCATTGTAAAAACCTAAATTCATAAAACAGATCATATATTTAGCCATATCCAAAATAGTACTTCTTATAGATCCTGCTCCTGATACATTAATATTATAAAGAGGAAATTCAAAATTTGAATTATCTTTCCATTCATAAGGGATTGCATGATTATCAATAAAGTCGGTATAGAAGAATCCTGTATTGGTCATATTTAAAGGTACAAAAATGTTTTCATAAATAAATTGCTCTAAAGTTTGATTTGTAATTACTTCAATCAAAAAACTTAATAATTGATAACCAGCATTAGAATAATGAAACTCCCTACCTGGTTTATTGTACCAATTGTAAGCATTATAAAAATCACCTGCAGGATTTAAACTACCATTTAGGAAATCCTCTAATGTTGGGCGATCTGAGAATGCGATAATCTCATATCCCAAATTCTGATTTATCCAATCAATTGTTTGATTATTAAAATAATATTCTAGTGACCAGTAGAGGTTTGTTTGTAAACCTGCTGTATGTGATAAAAGCATTCTTGGAGTAATACTAATATCGGGATAATAAGGATTTCTTACACTAAAAGGTAGATAATAATTGATATCATCATCTAAATTTAGCAGATTACTTTCGTTAAGTTGAAGAATTGACGCTGCTGTAAATGTCTTGGTTATTGAACCAATCATATATACCGTATCTAAATTAGGTTGATCACCAAAACCATTAACCCAAACAAGACTGTTATTTATAACAATTCCAGCAGTTAATGAGGGGATATCATAGTCTTCCATGAGATCTTCAATTTCTGAATCTAAAGGATCTTTATTTATTGGTGATTTATTAGAGATAATAAAAAAGGCAGATAATATCCCCAGAGAGGCTACAATCACAGATATAAGGAATCCATATATTAATTTTTTATTATAATTCATATCAAGCCTCTGTAGAATAATTATGAAGTAGATTCTAATATTGTTTAAAAAAATTTGCTTAAAAAACAATGATAGTAAGCAATATTAAGAATTGTCAAAATGAAAAAAATGCAATGATTTTATTTCATCTCACTGAAGCTTTTTACCCATAATATCTTGATAATATGAGGGCAATATTAGTGTATATATGAAAATACATGAAATGAAGCTTTCACGAAGTTTTATTTTTATAATTTAAACTTCCCCAAAATACGCATAAAAAACATATATTAGAAAAGCAATTAAAGAGAAAAAAAAAAATCTATAGACTAAAAAGAGCGAAAAATTCAAAAATAATAAAATGCAGTTATTTATAATAATTCTAATAATTCTTTAAAACACCATCATGTTTTATATTAATAATGCTGAAAAAAGGAAAATTAAAGTTTATAAAAGGGATTTTAACTGATATTGATGGGACTCTTTATTTTAAAGGAAATGTAATCCCTAATTCCATTGAAACCATAACTAAATTTCGAGAAACAGGCTTAAAAATTCTCTTTCTTACAAATACAGATAGTAAAACACCAAACAGAGTTCTAAAAACCTTACGAGAATATGGATTTCCCGTAAATAAGAATGAAATATTTACCCCAATTATAGCCTTGAAAGAATTTTTATCAAAATATCCAAATAAAAAATCTTATTTTGTTACTACAAAAGAAGTTGTTGAAGAATTTCGAGAATTTCCCTCTGTAAAAGAATCTGAAATCCCCGATTTTGTAATTATAGGCGATTTTCACGATAATTGGGACGTTAATCGTTTAAATTTAGCATTTCAATATGTCTTAAAAGGAGCGAAACTTCTTGGGACTCAAGGTAATATATATTACCTCGACCACAACGGCGAACCTGTTATAGATACCGGCTCATTTGTATCTTTAATCGCCAAAGCTGCTAATGTAACCCCCAAAATATTTGGAAAACCTTCAAAAGAATATTTCCTACAAGCATTAGAAAAAATAAACCTTAAACCTCATGAAGTTATAGTTATTGGTGATGATATTGAGTCTGATATTCAAGGAGCTATTAACGCGGGAATTAAGGGAATTTTGGTTAAAACTGGAAAAGGACAATTCTATGATTCTACGAAAATGAAGGTTAAACCGGATTTTATTATTGATAACCTCAGCTTATTAAAAGAGTTAATTTAATTAAGGTAAATCCACCAAAATGTCTCGAAATAAAGTTATTTAAGAATTAAAAATGCTCTAAATCATCTTTTAGTTCAAATAAAATTAGTTGAACTAACATATACAATTTCTAACTATATTATAAGAAAGATAAAGAGTCCGATTTTTATTTTTCTATTTCTTAATTGAGTAGTTACTTTTAACAGAAAGATTTATATATTGTATTTCGCGTATACTTCATAAAAATTTATCAAAAAATAAATGGGATGTTTAATCTATGGCTTTAAAAGAATATTTTGTTAGAGATCTAATCATTGATGATGAATATGGAATAATCAGTTCAGATGCGACAGTTCAAGATGCAGCCAAAAAGATGAAAGAATTAGGAGTTCCAGATTTAGTCGTAGTTGAAGGCACTGACCAAAAAGTTATTGGTGTTATTGCTGATTTTGATATAGTACAAAATACGGTAGCAGAAGGAAAAGATGTTAAAACTGAAAAAGTAATAAATACGATGTATAAAATAAATCCAGTGAATTTAGATACCCCCGTAACTGAGGCATTTACAAGAATGCGTAATTTAAATGTGAATATAGTACCTGTGGTTGAAAACGATAAACTTGTTGGAGTATGTACTATACATGACTGTTGGAGTTTTATCCCTGATCAAAATGTAGATAAAATTGGACTTATTCCTGTAAAAAATACCAGAATTGCAGAATTCTGGTTTGCTAGTGCTTGCGCAATTTTAGCATTTACTCTGGGTATTATCTTACCTCTTGCGGGAGTAATTGGCTTTTATACAGGAAATCAATTAGATTTAATGAGTTTACTTGGACTTGGTCCAGTTGGAGGTAAAGTAACCTTTACATTATTCGAAGCAAGAGGATTAGGGATCATGGTACCTTTTCTTGATTTATTCGTTAACAATGGTCCTATTTGGCTAGTGATTGGTATTTTTAGTATTTTCCTTTTAATATCTGGAATAATTTCTCTGTTTTCTATTGTATATGTAGGATTTTCTGATACAAGAAATTTACAGACAAGTTGGATTCTAAGAACTATTGTGCCAGGTTTAGCTGTTTTTTTTATGGCTTTTGAATGGGTATTATTTGGAATAGCATTTGCACTTGAGACTCCAACACCCATTATTTCTATGGATCCAATAGGATTAACATTATCTATTATATCGATGATATTAATACTATTAGCAATCAATCGAGACTATATTTTCCGGGGAGTAGAAGAACCAAGTATTTTAAATAGTGAGGTGTCAGCATAGAAAATGCCGCGTGGTGGCGGATCTAGAGGTGGCGGTGGCGGTGGTTTTCGAGGCGGTGGTTTTGGTGGCGGGGGCTTTGGTGGTGGATTTAGAGGTGGCGGTTTTCGAGGTGGTCCTGGTTCATTTAGAGCTCCATATCGTGGAAGTGGAACACCCTTTGGTAGAACTGGAGCCAATAGAATAGTATCAAGATCGCCAAGAGGCCCCTATACGCATAGATATTACCGCCCCCATCGCATGTATTATAGACCATATTGGTGGTATCATCGACCCTGGTATTGGAGATGGTGGTATTCGCCTTGGTGGGCAGGACATTGGTACCGACCTTGGTATTATAGTCCGGTTTATGTTGGCGGAGGAATAACATTTTTCATAATTCTAGCATTGATAATTCTGCCAGTTGCAGGTGTAGCCTTCTGGTTTCCATTTACTAGCGCGGATCAAACTGGTACAGTTAATTATCGATCTACGGAGACTTTATATTTTAATGAATTTTGGTATGAATATGAATACATAGAACAAAATCAAGATATCACGTTCTCAGTTCAATCTACACCTAGTACTATTACATTTGCTATCTGGAATCAACCTTTTGAAAATCTTCCAACAACAACCGAATATATTGATATTGTGAATTCAATATCTATTGACCCGGGTTCAAGCGATTATTGGGCTGAGTGGTTATTTCTAAGAGCTGGTTCTTCAATAGTATATACTTTTAATTCAAGTGCAAACCTCGATTTCTTTATAGCAGATGCATATGATTTCTATAATTGGTACTATGGAGGTTCTCCAATATTTCCGGTGAGTGAAATAAATACCGATCAAGCTACTGGATTCTATATTACCCCCACTACTCAAGATTATTATGTTGTATGGTATAACGATGGAGTTTCTACAATTGATGTTGATTATACTATAAATTACACTGCTGTAAATGTACCAGATTTTAGTCCTACCTATGAAACAAATGAAGATGTTACAACGGTCTCAACAGATACATTTAATGTTCCAACATCTGGTAATTGGTACTTCTTTATCTATTTTGATCCAATGAATTCTCTTGATGAATCAACTACTATTACCTTTGATGTAACTTATGAAACTGGAGTTACCTACCAAGAGAGATGGCTAGATGTTCAGTGGATTTTAATTATAGTACTTGTTGTGGTTGTCATCATATTAATAGCAGCTATTGTGGCAAGAAGAGGTCAGAAAAAATTAAAACTTAAAGCACCAACTTCACCAGAACAACAAAAAGTATCACCATATAAAACAACACCTTCTGAAACTGTAGAAATGGAAATGAAATGCCCTCGTTGTGATGCATCAATAAAACCTGATTCAAAATTTTGTCCTAAATGTGGAGGAAAAATAGAAGGAAGACAAGTAGGTGTTCCTTCAGTAACTACTCCCGCTACAGCAAAAACATGTTCTTTATGTGGAAGCAAACTTACAGGGACAGAAAAATTCTGTAAATGGTGCGGAACGCAGGTAGAACAATAATTAATTAATTAATTTTTTTTTTTTTAAACTTAAGAATAAGCAATAAACTATTCTATTTCCTGAGTTGCTTGACTTTCATGATTTTTGACAGAACTATAATTACCTTTTACCTCATTTATATCTACCGTCACTACGGTATGACCTAAATGATTTTTTTCAAAAGTCTTGATTTCCACTTGGTTAATAGGATTACTTGGATGAATAACAACATATGTTCTGCATTTTATACAAGCACGACATCGAACACTCATGATTTTAATCCTAAGCTTAATTTCGATATTAAATTATTCCATACTTAATAGTCCATTTATTAAAAAATTACTAAAATATTTCAAATTTATGGTTTTAAATTAAAAATGTTGTATCAAAACGAACAGAAAATTCCACTCAAACATTTATTAATTTCAATCAAAAGATATACATATCTGTTTAATTTTACTAAATTTCCATCAAGTTTGGAATAGTTGAGTCGAAAAAATATTTCATTTTCTCTGTATTCAATTTTAATTTCTCTGATTTTAATCCTTTGATATTAATTTCTGGATTAGAATTTATAATACCAATTCTTTTAATTACAACATTAAACTGTTTTGAAATTTCCAAAATTGTATTATAGTCTTTTGGATCACTTTCTATAATGAATCTCCCAACTGATTCGCTAAATAAAAATTCATCATCTCTTAGATCTTTATTATAACTATTAGAAAAGTCAATATCTGCCCCTAACTTGTTTTTAAAACACATCTCAGCGAGACTAATAATGATTCCCCCCTTACTAATGTCATGATTCGCTTTTACAAGATTTCTTTTATATAATTCAGAAAGTAAATCCCAACTAGCTTTAACTTTTGATTCATCAACCTTAGGAGGCGTACCCCCTTCAAGATTATAAATAACTGAATTATATTCTGAACCACCTAATTCAGCTTTCGTCTCTCCAATAAGTAAAATTTCATCTCCCGCGTTCTTAAAAGGTAATGTAACAATATTTTCCTCACCTTCGATAAGCCCTACAATCATTATTATAGGTGTTGCTTTAATAGCAACTTTCTTAACCTCATCTTCATTATAGAAAGAAACATTTCCTCCTACTATTGGGATTCTTAAATTTCTGCAAAAGTCATTCATACCATCAACAGCTTTAGAAAAATACCAAAATGATTCAGGAATTTCTGGATTTCCAAAGTTACAGCAGTTTACCATTGCTAATGGTTTTGCACCATTCGCTATTACATTTGAACACTCCTCGACCAATCCTGCTTTAGCACCCTCATAAGGATCTAAAAAACAATGTTTAGAATTTACACCAACACTGGAAGCTATGAACTTATTTGTACCAATTATTCTTAGAACACCTGAATCTCCTTCACCACATTTTACAACTGATCTGACACCAACTTCATGATCATATTGCCGATAAACCCATTCTTTGCTGCAAATATTTTCAGATGCTATCAATTTATAGATGATTTCATCTAACCCTAATGTTGGCAATGGTGTTTTTTGGGTTAACAATTCATTTAAATAAGATGGTCGTTTTTCTTGCCGTTTGAATATTGGTGATTCAGAAAGAGCTTTTGAAGGTATATTTACAACAATATTATCCCCATCAACTACTTTAAGAACTTTTGAGTCATCTGTTCTACCTATCACGGCATAACTCATTTCGTATTTTCTAAATACATCAAGAACAATCTCTAATCCCTCGGGTTTTACTATGAAAGCCATCCGTTCTTGTGATTCTGAAAGCATTATTTCATAAGAACTCATTCCTGGTTCTCTTGTGAATACTTTTCTTAAATCTACATTTGCTCCAGTGTTTCCATCACCGGTTAATTCACTTGTTGCACAAGTTAATCCTCCTCCCCCAAGATCCTTTAATCCTCTTACATATCCTGTTTTCACAGCTTCTAACGTAGCTTCAATGATCAACTTTTTAGTGAAGGGATCACCAATTTGAACTGCTGGTCTATCAGCTTCCGACATCTCTGTTAAAGTACGAGATGCAAACGTTACTCCATGGATTCCATCTCTACCTGTAGAACCTCCCATTAAAACTACATAGTCTCCAGGGTTATATGCTCTACTAGGAGCATGTTTAAAGTCTTCTATTGTCCCCAAACCTATACATGCTACATTAACTAAACAATTACTTTCAAAACTATCATCAAATTCAACCTCACCACCGATTGTGGGAATTCCAGTGCAATTACCATAATCAGCAATACCTTTTACAACATATTTGAATAACCATTGAGAATGAGGATTATCTTTTAAATGTCCGAATCTTAAAGGGTCTAGCAAAGCGATTGGCCGAACTCCCATACATAATATGTCTCTTATTATACCTCCAATTCCCGTAGCTGCTCCATGATATGGTTCAATGGCAGAAGGATGATTATGAGACTCTATACGAAATGCTAACGCATAACCATCTCCAATATCAATAACTCCTGCATCTTGACCTGGACCAGCTAACACATAATCAAAATTTTTCTCAGCATCTTCAAATATTCGTAATTTTGGGCGAGAAGATTTATATGAGCAATGTTCACTCCACATAACATCAAACATGCCTAATTCAGTGATATTCGGTTCTCTCTCTAATAATTCTTGAACTTTCCCATATTCTTCACTAGTCATCTCCACTTCTGCTTCTTTACCATTAACATTAACTTTCGTCATTAAGATATCCTCTGCTTAATAAATTCAATCATTGAATTAAAAAATAATCTACCATGCTCAGTACCTTTTGGGCTTAAAATTTTTTCGGAGGCTCGTTCTGGGTGTGGCATTAAACCAATGCAATTTTGTTCTAAATTACAGACTCCAGCAATATTATCTAATGAACCATTAGGATTTGCTTCTTTTGTAAGTTCGCCATCTTCAGTAGAATATCTAAAGACAATTTGGTCATTTTCTTCTAATTCTTTCAAGTTATCAGTGAAATAACGACCTTCCGCATGTGCTATAGGTAAAGCAAGCACATCTTCTAAATTCATTTCATTTGAAAAGGCCGTGCTGTTATTTTCAACCTTAAGATTTACCCATTTACATATGAATTTAAGAGAATCATTTCGTAAAAATGCTCCCGGGATGAATTGAGCTTCAGCTAAGATTTGACATCCATTGCAAATACCTATTACAGGTCTGCCATCTTTAAGCATTATTTTTGCCTCATCAATTGCAGGGCTATGAGCAGCAATAATTCCACCTCTTAAATAATCACCGAATGAAAAACCTCCGGGTAAGATAACTCCATCGTATTTGGATTCCTTGAAATAGTTATGCCAGACTAGATCCACATCAACCTGAATAATATTCTTTAATACATGGATCGTATCTAAATCACAATTAGCACCCGGAAATTGTATAACAGCTATTTTAACACTCATAATTTCTTAAGACTCTTTATTTAGTTTTAAAATCCTGAAATTTTGAGTTACCGGGTTATAAATTCTCAATTTATTTAATAATTCTTCAATAATATCCTTTGCTCGTTCCTTACTTTCACTGTTGAGGTTAAATCTTAAATATTGTCCACTCCGAACGGTTGAAACCATATCATAACCTTTTTTTGCTAAAAGATCACGCCTTATTGTTTCACCTACAGGATCACGAGCTTTTTCTTTATTAGTAATTATAACTTCTACAATGAATTCTTGAAGCGTCATTTTACGAAAAAAGAAGTTGTATATATTTTTATTAATTCTTATTAACTTAAAAATAATGTTCATCGACAAAAACGACAAGAGTTAAATAATCCTCAACTTAATTTAAGCAATTAAATCAAGTTAAAACCAAAATTTCGAAGTGAAGAACTTACGGTTGAAAAGAAAATCATTATATTAAAAATAACTATTTATCATTGAAAATAGACTAAATAGCTATTAATTATAAATCAAACATAAGCGATACTAATAATTACAGACACAACTAAAGCAAGTAGGCCAAATAATAACGAATATCGACTTCTTTTGGGAATAAAAGTTCTCTTTGAATCTTCATTTTTTTCCTTTTGATAACTTCCAAGATCTAAGATTAGAAATACGAAACTGAAGAGAAACAATATTATAATTAAAAATAAAAGAATTATATTCAACATAATGCAATAAAATACAATGTATTATTATTTAAATTTTTCTTAACTGTTATAAATAATTAGCTTCCTTTAAATTTTCATAAATTCTTTTTTTCACATCAGAAATCTCGGCTTTAAATTCTATACCAGTTATCTTACTATAACTATGCATGTATCTTTTCGCTAATTCAATTTTAATATCTTCTGAAATTGGAGGAATTTCTTCCTCTGGTTTAATATCTGGAAATATGTCAGGGTAAGTTTCCATGAGCCATCCTCGAAAAATTTCTTTATCTAAAATGTCGGGATCAACTCCTTTTTCAAATTTTTCGTTATAAGTATCGAGGATCCAAAAGCGAGATGAATCTTGTGTATGAATCTCGTCAATAACCATTAACTCTCCTTTTTTTAATCCAAATTCATATTTGGTATCGACTAAGATAAGACCATTTTTTTCACAAAACATTTGTCCGAATTTGAACAATTTAAGCGCAGCTTCTTCCATTTCTTCATAGATTTCTTTATCGACCAATCCTTGTTTTATTATCGCTTCTTTTGATAAGTAAATGTCATGCCCTGATTCTGCTTTTGTTGAAGGAGTAACTATTATCTCTTCGAACTTCTGATTTTTTCTCATTCCCTTTGGAGGCATTATACCTGATGTAGGGATTCCTTTATTATAATCTCGCCACATACTTCCTGTCACGTAGCCCCTTATAATCACTTCTACTGGAACTGTATCGCATTGATGAACGACAGATACATTCGGATCTGGTACATCTATAATATGATTTTTAACAATATTTTTCGTTTTCTCAAACCAGAAGGATGAAACTTGGTTTAACATCTGACCTTTAAACGGAATAGTAGTTATTACTCTATCGAAAGCACTGAGACGGTCTGTTGCAATGATAATCCTTTTATCTTTTTGTATATAATTATCTCTGACTTTTCCTCGATACAATTTTCCTAAAGTTGAAAAATTCGTGTCTTTTAATGTGTAATTTAATTGTTTTTTGAGAATTTTATCAATATCATTGGTTACCATGATTTTAAGATAGTTGAAAAACCATAAAAATTCTTATTATTAATAAAAAAATAAAGAAAAAATTATTGACTAATTTTTTCTATTTTTACCTCTAAAATGTCAGTAATCCCCAACTTTTTTGCACATTTTCTTATATACTTTTTTCTATTTCCTTTAAAAAGATCCAAAATAATTATTGTAGGAATAAATATAAATGTTAGAGTTATTGGGAAAGGAATTAGAACTATTAAAGCAATTACAACATCATGAAAAGCCAAAGTAAACATTTGCTGTAGGAAGATCCCAAAAAATATGCTATATTCAATAATTAGGCTTATTCCGGCGTAACCTTTCATAATAAACAGATACCACCCGCCTACAGATTTTACTTCAACTGGGTTATCTTTATTTTTGACTTTTTCTTTGTTTGTATAGATTATTCCTCCATCTAATAGAAACCATATAGGAGAAAATATAAATGCTGATATTCCAAGGAAAAACATTAATAAAGTAAGTAGGGCAGCAAAAGTGTTTTCACCTGGAGCGTCCCAATATATTGGATTTATGATAGCCTGATACACAAGAGGAAGAGGAGCAAGCATTAGGGCAAAATTCAATGCTATTAATGTTGGAAAGAAGCCTTGGAATGTTTTATGAAATTTTATACTGGAAGGCTTCTCTTGTAGGCCATAAATCATTTTCCTACCAATTACTATTTTATGTACAATAAGATATAAAGGCGATAAAACGTAACCACCTAGTAAAGCTCCTAATATAGAAGCTAATGGATAAACAATAAAAAACATTATTCCTATCTGTCTACCTTTATTTATATCTGGAAGTAGTGGAGTTAAACTTGGTGTAGCAAGATAGTTGTAAAAACCAGCTAAAAATCCAAATAATAAAATATAAATACTGAATAATAAGACAGGTTTTAAATACTCTGAAATTCGCATTATAATTCAACTAAAATTTTAGATAATTAGTATTTTCTAATCTTCATAAGAATTATATAAATATTTCTTGATTTGAATAGCTTAAATTCAGTCTACATCTACAGATATTCCACATTTATTACATCTTTTTGCTCCTCGGAATAAGGAATTATTACATTCCGGGCAATGGTATCTTCTTTCTTCTTCCTCAACCCATTTTTCAGTTCCTATTTCTTTCCATCGAGGTATTGCTCTTAGAATAACTTTTTTACCAACAGGTACGGGGAAGCGGTCAATAAATTTACATGGAAAGCCATTACATTGATAACAGCCATTAATTCCTTTAGTTTTAACACAATCTCTGATTGGACATGTTTGACAATATCCAAAGATAGCCTCTTGGTTTACTGAGAGACAACCATCACATTTAATATCAGCAACAGTTTTACTAAATGGTTTGTAAACGTCTACTAGTTTTTCTTTAAACTTTAAATTATTTTCTTTATCAGCGATATGTATAGCACACACACCACAGTATAACCCACATGGCGCTAATAAATTTTTATTTATCTCATTCATTTTTTATTCTCTTGATTTGATTTTTTATAATAAATTCCATTATTAAATTCTTTACTTGAATATTTTATTTTATTTTTTTCCATTTTATCTATAAAAATTTGGCTTAAATCTAAATCCAATGCATTAATTAGACTTATCAAGTAAATAAATACATCAGCAATTTCTTCAGAAATATGTCTAAGAAGTGTCTTATTTTTCCAGATTTCACCTTTTGTATAATCTTTAAACAGTAATAACTGGGATAATTCCCCCGCTTCACAATTTATAGCTTGAACTAAATCTTTGGGTGTATGGTATTTACTCCAATTTCGTTCTTCTACAAACTTGTTTACTTCTTTTCGAAAAAATGAAACTGCTGTATTTTGATCATTATTTTTTAAATTTTCATTCATATTACATCAAGAGGAAGGATTTAAATTGATTTAGTAAAAATTACTTAAGTTTATTAATAAAATTACAAATTAAATCATTAATTACTTCAGATCGCTGATTCGGCATAAAATGACCGGCCATATCAATGATCTCTAGCTCACTTTGAGGTATTTTCTTATGGAGTTCTTCTGACATCTGTTCTGGAGCAAAATTGTCAAGTCTCCCGCCAATTATTAACGTAGGGCAGCTAATACCTGATGGGTCATATTCTTTTATTTCATGAATCATCCGAAAAATTTGATCTTCAATTTTCATATATAATTGGTCTTTAGTTAAATTTAATCCTGCTAAGGAATCAGATAAAGCAGTAATTATGTAAGGTATCGTTTTATCTAGTATTTTTTCAACAGAGTTTGCTAAAACCTCTAAAAAATTCATTCGAATAAAATACGGGAGTAAGTTATAAAAAATATTTCTTATAACATTATCAATCATAATATACCCAGAATTTAATAAGATAAGAAATTTGATATTGTCAGGATGTTTTATAGCAAATAACTGGCCAATCATCCCACCAACAAGGGAATGCCCTATTATACCGTACTTTTCATTAACTTCTAAGTATTTGAGAAGATCTTCTAAATCTCTAATGATATCATATCTAAGATTTTTCGAGAGATTAATTTCTTTAGGATGATCACTCCTCCCATGCCCTAATGCATCAAAAGCAATAATTCTATAATTCTTCTTTAAAATATTTATTTGTGCCTTGAAAAAAGAAGCAGAGGAAGCGAACCCATGAAGTAAAATAATGGTACACGCTTTTGAATCTGGATTAATATTTTCATAATATAGATTATAACCCTCTTGGTTCTTAAAATAAGGCATGCGAGTTGATATCTTATAATATTCTATAATTTTTGAAATAAAATATTCCAAAAATACTTTACTAAATTTATAAAATTACAAATATTCGCTCTTAATCATCTAAAAAAGGTAATAAAATATAAAAAAAATTATAAATCTTTAGTGACTCGCTTCTTAGAATAAACTTCTAAAAGGGTTGGTAGAAAAATTCTATATAATTTTTTATATATTTTTGAATTTTCTTTATTTGGAAGTTTAAATTTAGGAAATCTAACCATATTTTCAATAGCTGTTTCAAACTTATCATATCTTTTACATCCAAAAAATCCTAAAATTGCTGCACCCATTGCCGCACCATCTTTATTCTCTGAAATTAATATTTTTTTCTCTATAATATCTGCAAAAATTTGAGCCCATAAATCGCTATTCATTCCTCCACCGTCAACTCTTAATTCAGACGTTTTTTCACCCCCCATTGCTTCTGTTGTTTGGAGGTAATATCTAGTACCCAGTGCAGCAGACTCCATTATCGATCGTATAATATGTGCTCTAGTATGATTCCAATCTAATCCATGAATCGTTCCTTTTCGAAAGATAGATAATCCTGTTAAAAATAGTAACCCTCCACTGCCAGGGGGTATTGGTGCCGCTTCTGAAGCTAACATATCATACACATTTTTACCCTGTTCTAAACTATGTTTAATTTGTAATTGTGAGAAATTATCTGCAAACCATTTTAATGCTGTTCCTGTTCCGGGATAAACACCTTCAATATTCCATTTACCCTTTATAACAGAAGGTAATGAAAAAATAGGAAAATCTCCTGCGGGTTCAATTGGATGATCTACAACATAATCTAAAAATGTTCCCGTCCCAGTAGTAACTTTAACTTGACCTACGTTAATAACCCCTAATCCTAATGCTGAACATTGTTGATCGCCACCACCTACTATAATTGGAATGTTTTTCTTTAAACCTAAAACATCTGCAGCACTACTGGATAATTCACCAATAATTTCCCCCGGTGGATGTAATTCTGGCCATAAATCTATTGGTAAATCAAATCGTTCTGCCAATTCCTCATCCCATTTAAGTGAATTATTATTTAATATTCCCCAAATACTAATTGATGGGTCTGTTACACATTCTTCGCATAATTTCATATAAATATAGGAATCAGTGTGAATAATTTTATCACATTTGCTGAATAAATCTGGTTTGTTATTCTTAATCCAGAGTATTTTAGGAATCGACCTTCTGAGATCGACTTCCTTTTTCCATTCTAATGCTGTATGCTCTTCTCTTTCGTCCATCCAAGTTAAAGCGGGATGAAGAACTTCACTTTTCTTATCAATTATTGTTACTGTACCGCGAAGAAATGTTGCTGATATTCCAATGATATCTTCAGAATTAATTTTTTTCGCAACCTTATTACATGTATTTCTAATAGCATTCCACCAAATTAGTGGATTTTGCTCAGAAATTCCTATTGGCTGTTTTACAACAGGGTATTCCTCATAAGCTTTAGCAATTTCTTTACCGTTAATATCAAATACAATAGTTCTTGCTCCAGTTGTCCCAACATCAAATACACAAATCAAATCACTCATAAAACCACTCAAATTATTAATTTAAATATTAAAGAATTTTTAATAATAATTCAGATATATCTAGTATTTTATATTTTGCTTTTTCAGATTCTTCGATCCCATAAGCCAAACCTAATTCACACAGGGGGCAAGCAGAAATAAAAGTATAAACTCCAGTTTCCTTTAGTTCATTAATTCTATTTCGTGCTTCTTTAATAGCTAACTCTTTATCTGCCCAATGAGCAGTACCACTCCAACCACAACAATGAACATATTCTTTATTATAAATAGGCTCAATTACTTCTAACCCTGAAACTCTTTTAAGAATGTCTCTGATAGATTCTGTATCATTTAAATTTCTCGCAATTAAACAAGGATCATGAATGGTTATCTTTTTATACTCATCTGAAATTTTATTATTAAATTTTAACTTTCCATCATCTATTAATTTCTTAAAATATTGAGATGTATGCAATATTTTTTTTTCAATTTTATTTCCTACTTTTCCATATCTATTTGTTAAAGTTAGAACACAGCCAGGGCAGTCTGATATAATAATATCAGCACCGGTAGATTCAATAAGTTCTTTATTTTTATTAGCGAGCTCCTTGGCAGTTTCTAAATCTCTAATATTGAATGCTGGGCCTCCACAACAAACTTTTTTACTAAGATTAGTTGAAAATTTAATTCCTGCTTTTTCTAAAATTTGAATATTTGCATTTACAAGTTTAGGAAATTTCATTGATTCACATCCAATATAATAAAAAACATCATCATTACCTTCTGTTTCAATATTTTCAATACCTTTAACTTTATAAGTTTCGTATATGTTATGATCTTCTATAGTATTTGTTTTCTTTAACTTGTCTATTTGCGTTTTGCAATAATCTGGCATTAAGCCCTTATCATTTAAGTCATCTCTTACTGATTCTAAGAGAGATACAACAGAAAATTCAAAAGGGCACCAAACTTTGCAATTTTCTTCATTAGTACATTTGTACATTAAATCAATGAAAGCCTTATTTTCTTTTTCCATCGGATCTATTTTTCCAATTGTTAAATAGTATCCAATTCTAGCTTTATATGCAGGACTCATCGTTTCAGTAAAAGATGCTTGTAGAGTTCCGCAATCAAACCTGCACATATTAGGACATAGCATGCATTTGATAAGATTATCTACATCAGCTTTAACATCTCCTTCTGGAAAAAAATTCACTCGCTTTTGACGAAAGTTTTTCATAATTATGGATCTAGTTACTCTATCTGTTTTTTGAATAAGTGGCAAAATCCAACTATATTTTTTTAAAGTTTCTTCTACACCCATTTATTCGACACCTCCTTTCCAGGTGTTCTCATAAATTTTTCCTGGATTTAATATATTTTTTGGGTCAAGCATTTTTTTAATATTCTTTAACGTATTCATAGCCTCACCCCATTCACTTTCCATCCAATGAGATCTATTTATCCCTATTCCATGATGATGAGCTATTGAACCACCAGCATCTAAAACCGCTTTTATTATTGTATTCCAGCATTTTTGATAATATTCCAAGTCTGTTTGTTCTTTTGCGGGGACACCACCAAAACTGAAATAAATCCCAACTCCACCTGGATAGAAATGTGAAACGTGAGCAGTAATCATTATAACTCCTTGTAAATTATTCATTGATTCTAAAACAGTATGATAGATCTCTGATGCATTTTCCCATAGGGAAGCAACTTCAATAGTATCAAATACTATCTTGAATGGAGGCATTGCTGATGTTTCAGTTACTCTGAATCTTGTCTCGAACCAATGTTTCACAGGTTCTTCTCCACAGTTTATTCCTGAATTATTTTCTGATTTTTCTCTGGTTATTAATTCTTCTAAATCCACAAGTTTTTCATTTCCTTCACATACAAATATAACCATAACTTTATCTTTGGCGCTTTTAATATCTGGAAAATGCCTTGAAGTTTCAAATTGGTCATATATTCTAATTACCGCAGGAAATATATGCTCTCTCAAGATTTCTCTGACAGCATTAAAAGAATCTTCAATTAATGGAAAAGCATAAGATATTAAAGATCTTTTTGCAGGATAAGGCCAAATCTTTAAAGTAGCTTTAATGACTATTCCCAGTGTTCCTTCTCCACCTATAAATAGTTTCTCAAGTTGAGGTCCTGTAGATGCTCTTGGAATTGTTTTAAATTTTAGAATTTCTCCTTGAGGTAAAACAACCTCCATACCTAATAAAATATCTTCAATCTTACCATATTTAGTACTAAATTGCCCAGCTGCACGATGTGCAATCCATCCACCTAAAGAGGAAATATAAAGAGATTGAGGTATATGACCTGTGGTATATCCTTTTATATTTAGATAACGCTCTAAATTCATTCCATTTATACCAGATTGAGCAGTTACGGTCAAATTCTTATCATTAATCTCAATGATTTTATTAAACTTCTTCATATCAATAATAATACCACCCATAACCGGTATCGCACCCCCAACTACACCAGATCCTTCTCCATAAGGTATAACAGGAATATTTTCTTTATTAGCAAATTTTAAAACTTCACATATATGCTCCACAGTTTCTGGCCATATTACAATATCAGGTAAACCGGCTATTTTTCCTTCAAGTGCCCAATTAAGTGCTATAAGAGACGTGTCTTTACTATAGGCTAAAATATCTATATTTCTTGTAGAAATATTGTTTTTACCAACAATTTCTTCAAGTTGTTCTATAATCTTCTGTTTATCTTTAATTTTATGTCGATTATCTTTATAAATTAAGTCAAAATCTTTTAGTTCCATATAAACATCAACAGTTTTTTATATTATCTTTGTAAAATGAATAGGATTAATTAATAATTTTTAGTTCTATTAAGTCTAAATATTAACTTATTTTACTATTAAAATTGAACTTATATTAACTTTCAATTTTAAAATTAATGGACTTAATTTCTATATCAACAAGATAATGACCAATAGTACCTAAAAAGATTTCATATCCTTTAGGAGCTATCTTTCAATATTATTATAATAAATATCAATTTCTTTGAAGTCTAAGTCCAATATAATAAATTTTTCAAGATAAATCAAGTGATAAAAACAAAAGCTAAGGCAAGATTATCACATATTCTTACATTAATTTCTCTATAGCTTTATCAAAAAATACATAAATTAACTATAAAAAGTAGAAATCCTTCTTAATCTTATATTAAGATACAGTTGTAATCGTTAAAAATATTTAATATTGCCTAAGAAAAACAAAATGACAGACTCGATTTTTGGTACCTCGGGTATCCGTCGTGTGTTCTTAAACTATTCTGAATCAGATCTAATGTTCACTCCAATAATGAGTCTTGAAGTGGGATTAGCATTAGGAACTTATTTAAATGGGGGCACAGTTGTAATAGGTAAAGATATTCGGACTTCAGCCTTACCAATAGAATATGCACTAATTTCTGGGTTAATTAGCTCTGGATGCAGTGTAAAAACGTTAGGAATTGTTACTACTCCTACTTTAGCAGCATCATTACGATATTTAGAGGCTGATGCAGGGGTTATGATAACTGCTTCTCATAATACTCCTGAATATATAGGATTAAAATTATGGAACACTTCAGGGGTTGGATATTCTTCCGAACAAGAAATTGAAATTTCGAGAATTTATGATGAAAAAGATTTTCTTAAAATTGAATATGACCAGATAGGAAAAGTAACTGAAATTAATGATATAAATGATCTTCACATATCAGATATAAACAATCGTATCAAATTTGAAGGGAGTAAATTAAATGTAATAGTAGATCCGGGGAATGGTTCTGGATGCGATATAGTCCCAAAACTACTTTCTACTTATCATATAAATATTATGACTATTAATAGTCAAATGGATGGGAGATTCCCTGGACGTCATTCAGAACCAAGTAAAGAGAATTTAATCCAAATATCTAAATTTTTAAAAATTTCCCAAAAAAGAGATATCGGAATCGCTCTTGATGGAGATGCTGATAGAGTTATCTTTTTAGATGAATCCGGTGAAATAGTAGATCCTATTAGATTATTAGCATTATTGGCTAAGCATTTTATTGAAGAAAAATTAGTAACGAACGATCAAATGAAGATTGCTACTCCAATTAATTCATCAAGCTTAATTGAAGATGTCTTAAATCCTCTTGGATGTGAAGTTATTCGAACAGAAGTTGGAGATATTAAAGTATCTCTAGCATTACAAAAATATGGTGGTTTTTTAGGAGGGGAAACTTCTGGTACATATATTTGGCCTTATTATCATTATGGTCCAGATTCAATAGTTACTATAGCTACAGTACTGCAGATGATAGTGAAGACAGGAAGAAGTTTAAAAGAATCATTAAAAATTATTCCTGAATACCCATATTACGCAGAGAAATTTAAATTAAAACAAGATATCCCTTTTACAGAAGAAATCCATCAGATGATTGTAAATGAAATGATGGATTCACTTAAAAATCAAGGAAAGGATAAGATAAATATAAATCGAATGGATGGATGTAGATTCGATTTTGAAGATGGCTGGCTTTTGATAAGAAGGTCTGGAACAAGTCCATATTTAAGAATTTCAGGTGAATCTACCATAGATATAAACCATTCAATAGAATTGAATAATCTCGCAATGATAAATATGCAGAAATTAAATCTTATATGAAATTTTCAATTTTCTATTTACTGTAATGAAATTATCGTTCAAATTAATAATAAATTCTCCAAAATTCAATAATCTTAAAATATTTTTCAAAATAACTTTAATATGATAATACTCAATTTGAATAGGTAAAATGTGTGGCATTTTTGGAATTGTTACTAATCAAGAAAATTTAAATATAGGTAATAATGTGTTTGAGGGAATAAAACGCCTAGAATATCGTGGATATGATTCATGTGGAATTGTATATATATCGAATAAAAAGTTATTTGTTAAAAAAGATTCTGGAAAAATAGATGAAATCCATAAAAAGTTGAAATTAAATGAGTTTCCATATGGTTCTAAACTTGCTTTAGCACATACTAGGTGGGCAACTCATGGACCACCTACAAAAATAAATAGTCATCCTCAAGTAGATTGTAATAATAAAATTGCTGTAGTACATAACGGAATTCTTGAAAATTTTTTTGAATTAAAAGAAGAATTGATATCAAAAGGACATGTTTTTAAATCTGAAACCGACACAGAAATCATTCCTCATCTAATTGAAGAAAATTTGAATAGTTCTGGAAACTTAAAAGATGCTATTGTTTCTGCACTCAACAAATGTGAAGGTGCGTTTGGGTTAGCTATTTGTCATGCCGATTATCCCGATACTATATTTGCTGTTCGAAGAGAATCACCATTGATAATAGGGATAGAAAAAGGTAAAACAACTTATTGCGCTTCGGATATACCAGCATTTCTTCCTTACACAAGACATTGTTATATTTTAGATGATGATGAATTAGCAATACTAAAAGCAGGAACAGCTGAATTTTTTCATCTTACCAATTCTAACGAGCCTATACAAAAAGAAGTTCAATTTATCAATTGGAATTTAGATGCAGCAGAAAAGAAGGGTTACCAACATTTCATGTTAAAAGAAATTTATGAAGAACCATTAGCCCTAAGAAGGACTATGAAGATCCCCAAAGAAGCTTTAAAAGAGTTTGCTGAATCATTGATTGGAGCAGAACATATATATATCACCGCAGCAGGCACATCTTTCTATGCTTCATTGGCTGGGAAATTTATAGTAACAAAATTTCTTGGAAAATATATTGAAGCTATAGAATGTTCTGAATTTAAGACTCAACTAGCCAATTCTCTTGAAGCTAATTCTGTAGTAATAGCAATGTCACAATCAGGAGAAACTATTGATCTTATTGAACCTATTAGATGGGTAAAAGAATATAATTCAAATGTAAAAATATTATCTATCACTAATGTTGTTGGATCAACACTTACAAGACATTCAGATGAGGTTATAATTACTCAAGCAGGTCCTGAAATTGGAGTTGCAGCAACTAAAACATATGTTACCCAAGTTCTAACACTTGCATTAGTTGGTTTAGAGATTGCTAGGCAAAAAAAAAAGTTATCAAATGAAGAAATTCAAAAATATTATGAAGCATTATACTCCGTTCCTAATATTATTGAGGAATTTCTAGAAAAAAGTGTTGATCAAATTAAAAAAATCGTAAAAAGTTTAGAAAAAACTCATAACTTTTTCTTTCTAGCTCGTGGTGCTTCAATAGCAACTGCTAAAGAAGGAGGGTTAAAATTAAAAGAGGTTGCTTGCCGTTTTATTGAAGGCTATTCAGCAGCACATGCAAAACATGGGCCAATTTCTTTAGTAAGGAAAGGATATCCAATTATTTTTATAGGACCTCCAGATGAGACTTATGAAAGGTTAATTGGGAATGTCATGGAATTTAAAGCAAGAGGCGGTAAAATAATTTCATTAGTTGTAGAAAATGATGTAAAAATTACTACTTTGAGTGATATGACAATTCGAATACCTCAACCTAAGGATAAGTATCATACAATTTTTAGTTCAATAACTTTTATTCCCGCCCTACAGTTATTGGCCTATTATGCTGCCCTTGAACATAATCTGGATCCTGATAAACCATTAAATTTGGCAAAAACAGTTACTGTTCACTAATTTCACTTTTTCCCTTTAGATTTAGTCTTTATCAGTCCTTTGAAATTTTAAAAATATGGCCTTTCCATGCATCCAATTCAATATATAAACCATATTTATATATATCTTCTCCATTATAAGTATACACTCGATTATCAAGTAAATCTGTAAATCTCCACTTAAATGTGTCAAAATGGAACGGGCGTATTTTTACATGAGCTTTTGTATAATTTGGACTAAAATTAACAACTATGAGGCGATAACTACTACCTATCCACCATAAATAAGAGATTATATTTAAAGAGGAATCATCCTCGTCAACAATTGGTATCACTTCACAAAGTGACCAGTTAGGATTCTTAAATTCTTGACTTGGTATTGCAGTTAATAAATTTTGATAAAATTTTAACACTTGAATATTTATCTCTTCAATAGGTTGCCTTCTTAATTGGACAGGTAATTTTATTTTATAACCATAAAGTTGACCTTCATGTATTAATCTTGCTCCTGGCAAAGTTAATGCGATTAATCCTGCGGCTAATGATTTTTCTTCTCCGAATTTCTCAATAGCTCTTGATTCATCATGATTTTCAATAAACCTAAGAAGTTTACTTTGGAAAACCCATTCTGCTTTTAGGTGATCTTTTATAGCATTAATATTTTCAAAGATTAATCTCTCATATAATCGTTTATCATAACAAAAATCAAAACCTTGTTGTTGAAGTTCCCATTCCATCCCCCAATATACTTCTGCTATGAAAATAAAATCTGGATATTTCTTTTTAATAGCAGGAATGATTTCTTCCCAAAAATCTTTATCAGGAATAACCCCGGCTTTTTCACCCCAAGTTTGACTAAAAACTCTATTTGTCATTAGCATAGCCATATCACATCGAACTCCATCGCAAAGTTCGGCTATATTCAGTAAAGTTTCAATAGCCTTATTTCGAGCTTCAGATGAAAAAGCATTGATCTGAATTACATCAGTCCAAGGATCAAAGTTAGGATCACGACCATAAGCAAAAACCTGTCGACCTATTGAAAAATATTCATATGGTTTTACCATAAGATCTTCTAAAGAACCTCTAATAAAAAGATTAGGCTCAAATGTCCACAAAGAATCAATAGAAACATGATTAGGGACATAATCTAAAATTAGCTTAATATTTTTTTCTGCTAAGTTCTCCCTGAATTTCTTTAAACCATCTATTCCTCCGATATTTTTGTCTACATGATAATAATATATAGAATAAGGTGAACCTATTACATCTTCATCCCTAAAATCATGTAAAATCTTATGGTATTCTTCTAATAGATCAGGAAGTTCAAGGGCTATTTTTTTACTTGCTGGACTTCTTTCCCAAACTCCCATCAACCAAACGGCATCAAATAATTTAATCTCTTTATTAAAAATTTGTTCGGGAATGTTCTTCAAATTTATTTGTGTATTAAAAATTTCAGATAATGAAAAAAGCCATGGGAATGTATTAATTTCAAGAATTTTTGGATTATTTATCCATTTAGATTTTATTATGGGCATTTTAGCATCTACCTTAAAAATGTTAGATTAAATTAATGATAATGGATTGCTTTGTTTTAGAAAGGAATATATATAAATTTCTTTATAATCATAATAATAATTAGAAAAAATAATATATATTTTGGTAAAAAATGAGTGAAGAGAAAGAAGCATTACGGAAGTTAATAATGCTTATATCTGACTTACGTGCTAAAGATGAGGAAAGATATGAAGCTCACGTCAATTTCATGAATGAAACAATCAAAATGATAAGCGCTATTGAATCTCAGATGAATAAGCACTGGAATACCGTTTTAGAATCGTTAAAGGAATTAAATGATAATATAAGTGCTAATTTAGATTCATTACTTACAGGAATAAATCCAAAAGGTTTAAGAGAAACATCAAAATCCTTAAAGGAAATTATGGACACTATGAATAAAAGTGTTCAATCAATGAATCTTGAAAAGGTATTAAGTGAGTTAAAAGTCTTGAAAGCGGGAGGAATCACTTATGTACCCTCCACGCAGGTTGCCGTAGGGCATCACCCAGAACCTATATCCGCCGATATTAGTTTAAAGCCGCAAGGATTAAAAGTTCCAGTAGGAACCAGTGCACAAGCTTCTCAAGGTGAAGCTGAATGGGTAGATCCACATGAAAAAGCGAAAAAGGAAAAAGAGGATCAACATTTATTGAAACCATCCGACTTTTTTGGTACTTAAATCTCTAGCCAAACAAGCCCATAAAAGACGCTAATTTAGCTTTAATCAAATCTAGATCCTCACCAATCTTCTTAAATTTAATACTAATTGATGGTATTCTAAGATTAGTTCTAAAATTATTTTTCAATAAAGCATAACAATTTGAGTTTAGATGACAATTCACAAGTTCATTAATAATAACACCATCGATTTTTGTTCTTTTAATATATTTTTGGTAAGAATTAATTAACATCTCACAATTATTCAAACATAATAGACCCATATTTGAGGCATTTAGGAGGAATCGGGCATACTCTTCAACTGGATTTGAATCTTTTGAGACTGGAATTTCTTCTAATAGACCTAATATATCCCAATCTGAATATAGTACTCTTCCTCCCAGGTTATATATAATTTCTTGGCTTTCTGGTTCCCAACCATTGAATATTGGGGTTAAAAGTATTCTTGGCATATTAGAAACTTCCATCCCTATACCCCTTTCTATACGGTCTCTCATTTCTTTTACTAATTGACTTATATTTTCTAAATATCTTTGAGCATTGGAATTATAATCTTGGAAAGAAATGGTTAATAAAGCCAAAATCTCTGCAAAGGTAGCCGGATTACAAGGATAGAAATCTGAAGTGCTAATATCATAAATAATTGATTTGTAGTATCTTTTTATTTGATTCCCTATCCTAAATTGTTTATTCAAGCTATTATCTGTGACAATATTTCCCGTAATTTTTTCAATTTCAGAAATAGCTTTATGAAGATTATTAACCATAATCTCTAAGCTATTTTGCTTATTTTCTTTATCAATTGGGGGAATTTCTACCCAAATTTGATTTGGAATTATTGCTCTTAAAGATTTTAGATATTGATTATATTTATTGCATCTTAAAGTGAAATTTAATGTACAATCACATTGATTTGCTTCTGAAACATGCATTCCATAAATAGATTTAATCCCAAAGCAGAAATCTGGCGATACATTCTTCTTTATTGCCTGATCATATAATAAATTATATTTTGAATTAATTGAGTTTATTACATCATTTAATACATTATCAACTATTTTTAAAAAATCTACTTGTCTTGCTATTCCTAATAATTTGGTGGTAAGATTCCAACCGAATAAACTAGTTGCTGAATTTAGTGCAAGTAAATATATATTGAGCTTAAATTTTTCCATACGAATTGGAAAAACAGGAATCGAATCAGCAGCAAAAACTAAATCAGGAAATCCGGATGCTACTGAAACTAGAGTCTTTTTTTCTTTAGATTTTTTTTTTTGTAAATAATCTCTACCAGTTAAGAAATTGTAAGCAATTTTCAATACAGATGTAAAGTTAACGACATCATCCGCATATATACTCATTTTATCATAACTCGTTTAAATCAAATATTTGATATTGATATTTTAGAATCTACATTTTTAATTTAATCATAAGATAATTATAAGATTTATGAGATTAATTAATTTATTCTACAAATATAAATAAAGAAGACAAAAAGATTTTAAAATTGTTAAATAAAATACATTTAAAAAGTCATATTGAATTTTCTGACTTATTTTTACAAGGAATTAAAAAAATTCACTTATG
>JBHLNS010000031.1:0-40686 GCA_048941285.1 Promethearchaeota archaeon | reverse complement strand
CAACAATAGGTTCAAAATTTTTTAGAAAATAAAAGAAATTAAAAAAAAATTATTAAATATTATTAAGTTTTCCATTCATATGGTTTTGGTCCAGCAAATAATAAAACAAGTGCGGGTACTATTATTAACGCTCCACCATATCCTAAACCTAACACGCCCATAATAATGCCCCATATTAGCATCCATGGGAATCTGATATTTCCTAGAGGTATCACCCAATTCAATAAAGAATCCCAATCTTTTTTAGAACATTTCAACGAAAATTTAGGTAGGATTACAAAAAATGATATGGCGACTGCTAAAATTCCACTTATTATATACCATATAGGATAACCTAAGCCAATTATTAAAAAGGGTAAAGTAAAAAATCCCCATATTATACTTATGGCTCCACTAATTATTCCTACAATCCAAGCAATCATTCCTAGAAATGATACCCAAGATGCATGTTTCCATTCTTCAGGTTTTTTAACTTCTTCACTCATATTTTTAACCTCAAACCTTTCATTCTTAAATTATGTTTATAGTATTATGTTTTATAAAAAATTTTTTAATTTATTTATATTTACAGTTTTTTTAAATAAATTAAGTTGGATTATTTTTCAAAAAAATAAAAAAGTAAATTTACTTATTTGATTGAGATTCAAGAATTTCACCTACATAATAAAGTCCTACTAGATTTCCCCTTCGCTCAAATTTTCTAGAAACTAAAAGAATAATTACATGCTCATTCTCATCCAATAATTTATTTTGAACTGCAAGTTTTACCGATTCTTCTATTATCTGTTCAGCATCCATATTAAAGAAGTCTATATTTTCAATATAAACAGGTTGTACTGCCCAAACTAAGCTTAACTCTCTTGCTGTTCTTTTAAATGGTGTCATTGCAATTATTGGTAAAGGAGGGCGATATTTTGCAATCATTCTAGCACCATATCCTTTCCTAGTAATTACTAAAATTTTACCTCTAAAATTTAATTCTTGCATTTCTCTTGACAAAGCATGTATAGCATGTCCTAAAGTTTGAGTGTGTGTTAACCTATCAGAATCAAATTCATCAGGAGACCTATTAGGCATATTTTCAGTAGCAGTTTTAGCTATTTGATTCATATATTGAACAGCATTTATAGGGTAATTACCCACAGCTGTTTCTGCTGAGAGCATTACTGCGTCAGTTCCATCCATTACTGCGTTATATACATCATTAGCCTCTGCTCTTGTAGGAATGGGGTTTGTGACCATTGATTCAAGCATTTGAGTCGCTACTATAACTGGTTTTCCTTCCCGATTGCACTTATAAATCATTTCTTTTTGCCATAAAGGTACTTTATCAGGATCTATCTCAACACCCAAGTCTCCCCTGGCTACCATGATCCCATCTGAAACTTCTAATATTTGATCAAAATTCTTTAATGCTATAGGGCGTTCAATCTTTGATATTAATTTAATGTTAGAATTTCCATAATTTTCTAGTATTCTTTTAACATGTATAACATCATCTTCTCCTGCTACAAATGATATAGCTACATATTCTGGATCTAATTTTGCAATAAATTGAAGGTCTTCTACGTCTTTTTCAGTAGGAACTTTTTGAGATAATTCACCAGTAGGAATATTAACTCCTTTTCTATTACTAATCATTCCACCTGCAAGAACTTCTCCTACGATATGATCTTGTTCTTTCTTAATGACTTTGATCTTAATAATTCCATCATTAACAAAAAATACATCTCCCACTCTGATTGATTTAAGAAAACCGGGTAATGGTATTGAAAATTGAGCTTGATCACCTTCTATTTCTTTTTCAAAGACTTTTACTTGCTGGCCAATCCCTAAACTATAAGCTTTATCCTCTTTGAAATGGCCTACGCGAATTTTTGGTCCTTGAATATCAGCCAAAATTCCAGTATATTTAGTTTTTCCACTTACTTCTCTAACTCGTTCTAATAATTCTTTTTTCTCATCATGGGTTCCATGTGAGAAATTTAACCTAAAAATATCAACTCCAACATTAATAAGTTTCTCGAGCATTTCTTTTGAACTCGAGGCTGGACCTAACGTCGATACAATTTTCACAGTATTTTCTCTGAATGACATTTTTATAAACCATTTTTTATTTTTAAAGTAATTAGGGTCCTAACATCAAAATTGTAATTAATATTATTATTATATTTTTCCTTATTAACTATTCATTTTCTACTAGATTCTTTATTTTTACTAGTTTAGTGCGAAATTCCTTTCTATGATGTTTTAATTTCTCAATAGACTCAAAGTAATCTTCGTTTTTTTTTATTTCTTTTAACAATAAAAGTTGAATTCTCAAGGTTTTAGGAAAAATCGAATATTGAATTAATTTTAAATCACTTTTGACTGCCAAATCTCGCGCAAATTGAACTAGCAAATCAGAACTATTATTTGCTAATGAAATGGCTAAGAAATATCTTAATTTAGGCTGTTTAGAAGAATTTCTTACAGTTATGAAAAAATAGTATTTTTCTTTTTTGCGTAAATCATATATCTCTTCTACTTTTAAAGACTGAGAAATATTGTTGATAACTTCAGAAATTGGAGCATGCTTTCCTCTTATTTTTTTAATTCCTTTAACAATTTCATGCTTAATAAAAAATTTTAAATTTGTATAGTTTATCTTACTCATTTTATTCGGATTTATTTTGTTTAATTCTCAATAAGAACATTGTGAATATATTATAAAAGAAATATAGCTTTAATATAAATCCTTTATAACAAACTCCAAATTTAGATCCTTAAGAGTTTCTTTAAGAGGATATCCATTTTTAGGATTCCAACCCATTTCTCTACAAAAACCTTTATAAAATTCTTCATATTCAACTGATATACCTTTTGTTGGGCCTCTTTTATCAGGAGGATGACCGGTAACCCTCCCAGGTAATTTATTATGAACGATATCTATTTTTTCACGTAAATTGAATACTTGACGTAAATTTTGTATTCGTAATCCAATAGTTATAAGTTCATCAACGGCTATAGTCCAACCAGTAAAATTATTGATGAGATCGATTAAGGGATAAGGCCCAAATAAAGTCGAGAATAAACATAAACCAACACTATTTAAGACTTGATGGAAAGAAGAAACTAATTTTTGACCTTCTTGCTTCTTTTTCTCGTTTTTTTTCCATCCTTTTGGCAATTTAAACCCTTTCTGAAATTGGTTTATAGGACCAATATCAACAAAATCTATACTTGCAGCAGTATGTCTTCCAGGCGTTGGATCATAATTATAAGTAAATGCTAATGAAGGAAAAATCCTTGGATTATGCATAGCAATTTCAGATCCCAAAGAAGTTATAGAAAATTTCTCGGATCCCTTTCCTATCTTATGTGCAGCAATTTTACTTCCATCAGCTAAAATATATCCAATTCCTTCACGGTTTATTATCATTTTTACTAATTCAACAATAGCTTTTGAATTACCCCATGTTAACTCTAATCCATTCGTCTCATCCTTAGTTAAAATCCCATTTTCAAAGCATTCTATTGCGAAGGCAATAGTTGCCCCTGTAGATATTGTATCTATAGCTGCTCGATTGCATAATTCATTAATCTCAAAAATTGAAATTAAATCATCATTAAGTAAAAGGGCACCAAATGAACAGCAAGTTTCATATTCTGGAAGATAAGTTTCTTCTAAATTTAGTTCTGGAACTTTTAAAATTGCACCACATTGAACTGGGCAACTAAAACATCCATAATCCCTAATTTTATAATTTTGAATGTTTGTTGCTGATAGATTTTTTGATTTTTTGAATGGGAAATCATACATCCCAATTCCACTCCAATTTTTAATTGGTGAATCATTAGTTTCTGTTGAAATTGTATTAGCTACGCTAGTTCCAAATGATTTATAAATCTCTCTTATCATTTTGGGTGGTCCTGTGAATCCTATTCTAAATCTACGAATTGTTTTTGCTAAATTAGGGACATTTTTCAAAATTGAACGAATAAATTTATTCGGTTCTTCATGTGTACCACTTTCATTATATTGTTTTACTAATTTTAAAAACTCATCTCTATTATGAATATCAATTTTGCTATTTCCCTTTAAAACAAGTGCTTTTAATTTTTTTGCCCCCATTATTGCACCTAATCCAGATCTAGCGGCAATTCTTCCTTTATCATTTGCAATTCCAGAAATTTTTGATAATTTTTCACCAGCTCTCCCAATTCCTGCTGTTTTAATAAATTTTCCATGTCTCTGTTTCAATTTTAGCTCTGTATCAATTATATCTAAACCCCAAATATCTGATGCATCTAGAATTTCCTTTCTACCTTCAAATATTGATATATATTTTGGCTCATTAGCAGCTCCTTTAAAAATTATTGCATCATATCCACATTTCTTAATCTCTGGACCAAATGATCCTCCACTGTTAGCATCTCCCCATGTGGTTGTTAATGGAGATTTACCAGCTACCATATATCTACCTGAAAATGGTGCGGGAGTTCCTGTTAATAGCCCTGGAAAAAAACCAAAAATGGATTCAGAACTTAATGGATCAATTCTAGCAGGCATATTGTCATAAATTAATTTAACTCCTAATCCATATCCTCCAAGGTATTGACGATAAAGTTCTTCAGATAAGGTTTCTTCTTTAAATTTCTCTTCAGTAAGATTAATCCATAAGATTTTACCAAAAATTCCAGTTCCCATATTTAAATTGAGATTTCTTTTAAAATAAAATAAACTTAGATCTTTAAAATTTATCTAATCACTAAATAATATTTATAATTTCTTGTCTTTTCTGTCAATATTTAAATGATAAATATTTTTAAATCGTTATTTTTTTAAGAGTTAGGAAGACTAGAACATTTCTTTCATAATATGTTAAAAAGTAAATGTAAAAAGTAAATTTTGCTTTAAAAAGCATCAAAGAAACATTTAAATATTCAATCTCTTATATTATAATGGTACCAGATTTAAGCGATTATTCAGAAATAACGATTTATTTGTTATTTTAGAATTAGTCAATACAGCTAAAAGGGTTAACAAAAAAAGTTTTTAGCACTTTTTGAAATTTATTAGATTATAAAGAATTTAGATATAAAAACATGTCTCTAATTCCCGTAATAGAAGATAATGAAATTTTAATTCAAAAGTTTATTGACTGGGATAAATTTAAGAATGTTTTTTATAATAATTTTTATTTACAAAATTACAAAATAGTAATCAAAATGCCTCTCGTTCCAAGAAAAAGTGATAAAGAGGAAATAAAGTTAAAAAAGTTTGATCTTGAAAAATATACATTTCTGGTATCTTATGATTAAATAAGTATCTTTATTTAACTGTAATTCACTTTTTTTCTTGTTTTTGTCTATTGTAATCATTCCAACATGAGAAACAAATATATTTTCCATCTTCTAACAGTACAAGATCTTTTACAGACCGAATCATTCCACATTTGTGACATGCTTTAGTGGGCATGCTTTAATATCCATTACTTTAATTGTTATTTGATATTAAAAAAACAAAATATCTTAATTTATTCATTATTTGATTGTAAAAATTTGCTATATTGCCACATTCTTATTAAAGTCCAGATTCCCTCCTCAGGATAACAGACAGGAATACCATTATCTTGTAAGTATGCTACAAATTTTTCTTCTCTTGTATTATAACAAGTTAAAATTATAGGTTTTTTATATTTTTTCTTAAACTCTATTATTTCATCAAATAGAGCAATAAAAAAATCTTCCATCATTTCTCCAAAGTTTTTCATTGTAAGAATACTCTCATGTTCTTTCATATAATCTGGTACATTAACAAGGTTTTTGAAATATTCAGTACCCATTAATCCATAAAAAATAAGGGAATCAATCTCATTACTTTTTAATAATATTTCTGGTAAAACATTTAGAAAATTTTGCATATCATCCGAATATGTTAAATCAATTGGATTAACTGTTGAAGCAGTTTCAGGCATCCAAGGTTTTAATTTCTCCTGCAATTCTTTACTTAACATTGGAACTTTCATACCATTACTTTCAAGTAGATCTGACATTAAAGTGCCTGGTCCTCCTCCTAATGTTAAAACTGCCACTTTATTTCCTTTAGGAAGAGGTAGAGAATCAAAGGCATTAAGTAAATTTAACATATCTATACTACTTCTCACTGTTATAGCCCCAGTTTGCTCACATATCGAATCAATTACATAACCAGGTGATGTAATGGCAGCGGTATGAGATTTCGCGGATCTTGTTCCTGCTTCAGTTTGTCCAATTGGGATTATTACTATCGGCTTTTTTCTGTTAATTCTATCAATTGTTTCAATGAATTTTCTACCTCTTCTAACTGCTTCAAAATAAATACCAATAGTAGTTGTTTCATTATCTTCTTCAAAAGCCTCTAAATAATCAACTAAATCTGTATTTACTTCATTTCCAACTGAAATTATCTTTGAAATACCTAGCCCAATTTTTGAACTTATGGCAATGAGGGGTTGAACAGCATATGTTCCTGATTGTGATACAATTGAAACTCCTCCTTTTCTTGGAGGCCAAGGTACGTGGGTAATGTTAATTGAAGGAGTAACTACCTCACCTGAACAATTTGGACCCATGATTTTCATATTATATTTATCAGCAATCTCTTTCATTTTTTCTTGTGCTTCTTTATTTCCTACTTCTAAAAAGCCTCCTGATAAAATAATGATATGCTTTACTCCTTTTTGGCCACAATCTTCTAAGAAATTGTTAATCAATTTTGGATTTATTGCCATTACTACTAAATCAACATTTTCAGGGACATCATTAATATTTTTATAAGCTTTAAATCCTAAAACTTCTTCCTCTTTTGGATGTATTGGAATGACTTTTCCTTGAAATCCAGCAGATAATAAATTGATAAGATGAATGCTACCAAATTTTTGCATCATATTCGAGGCTCCGTAAAAAGCTACCGTTTTTGGATAAAAAAAGCCATTAAAATCTTTCAGTTTCGAAATTTTAATCTTCCTCCTTTAATATAATTCGAGCATCTACAACCA
Organism: Promethearchaeota archaeon; assembly: GCA_048941285.1. Classification (GTDB taxonomy): domain Archaea; phylum Asgardarchaeota; class Lokiarchaeia; order Sigyniarchaeales; family SOKP01; genus Loki-b32. The sequence goes on along the minus strand of JBHLNS010000031.1, from coordinate 33,664 downwards.
TTATCCCTTTACCAGCTTCAAATACAATAACGGGGTTTAAATCAAGTTCTACAATTTGTGGATTTTCTAACAAGAGTCTACAACATCTTATCATAACTTCAGTAAGATATTCGATATCACCCTTGATTTGGCCACGATACCCATTTAATAATGGAAATGCTTTGATACTTCGAATCATTTTATTTGCTTCTTCCTTACTAATAGGGCAGACTCTGTATGATACATCTTTGAAGATTTCAACAAATATTCCTCCAAAACCAAACATGAGAACCGGTCCAAAATTTTTATCTCGTACGGCACCTATGATAATTTCAGCAACACTGTCTTTTGCCATTTGTTGAATATTGATTCCAATTATTTTAGCATCTGACTTGTAATTTTTCCCGTTTATAATTAATTCTTCATAAGCTTGATTTAATTCAGAATCAGATTTAATATCTAATTTAATAACTTTAGCATCTGTTTTATGGATAATATCAGGGCTCATTAATTTGGCTACAACGGGATAACCAATTTCATTTGCAAATTTTATTGCGTCACTTTTAGTTCTGGCGATCTTATATTTTCCAACCGGAATACCATAATAGGAAATAAGATCTTTACTTTCATGTTCCATCAGAAAATTGCGGTTTTCCGCTAATACACTACTTATAATTTTATTTGATTGTATCATATAAAGGATCACCCTATTGATGAAGAACTTTAAATAAATTTAAAGAAAACTCTGAAATTCTCATTAGATAAATCGTTATTATCCCAAATATTATATCCATTAAGCCAAATAGTAATAAACCAATTGAAATTTCAGGAATTATTACCATATTGAAAATGATGACAATCTGAATTGTAAAACGTAATATCGTTATCAAGATGATATTCATCAAATATTTTTCAACATTGAAAGAAGAGAAAGTTAAGATTAATCCAATAATTATCGCTAATAAACCCCCTGTTTGAGAAAAAATCGGAAATTCTAACTGTGTTATATTTGCTCCTAATAAATTCAATAAAGGTATTATAAAGAATATCATTAAAAGCCCAAAAATTATTTCATAAACACCTCCAATGAAAGAAAATATTTTCAATAATCTTTTAGCCTTAATTCCATCCATATATTCATCACTTCTAATTTTATTATCTTCCCAAAAATTTTGGATCTCTTTTTTCGAAAAATGCTAATAACCCTTCAGTGAAATCTTCTGAATCGAAGGCCTTAAACAAAGCTTCAGCTTCATTTTCAAGTGCTTGTGTTGTCCTTTCCTCAAGAACTTTATTTATAGCTAATTTTGCTAGTCCAATAGAGTAAGTAGGTCCATTTGCTAAACTTTCAGCAATTTCCATTATTCTATCCATAAAAACATTGGCAGGAAATACTCCATTGATCAAACCCATCTTTAAAGCTTCTTGAGCACTAAATCTATCACCAAAAAAGATTAATTCCTTTGCTTTATGTATCCCTACTATTCTGGGGAGAATATAGGTAGAAGACATTTCCGGGATAATTGCTCTCTTCATAAAGAAAGTACCAAGTTCAGCATTATCAGCAGCATAAATTAAATCACAATTTAATGCAATATTTAACCCTCCTCCTAAGGCTAGCCCATTTATAGCAGCTATAATAGGTTTAGGGGTTCTTTGCAACTTTAATACTGTTCTTTTTTGAGAAACATCAATCTCTATTTCTCCTGATTGCATTTTTCCTCCATCTTCTACTGTATCTACATCTCCAGCCATCCCCTGGCTTGCTTGATCAAAGTCTCCCCCAGTTGAAAAAGCACGGCCTTTTCCTGTGATAATGATAGCACGGATATCTTTATTATTGGAAGCTTCTTCTAAAGCTTCATAAATTTCATCAAACATCTTGCCATTTATGGCATTTAATTTATATTCTCGATTGAAAGTGATAATTACTATTTTATTCTTTACTTCATATAAGAGATATTTAAATTCCATATCTTAAGTCCCTCAATCTTCTATTATATTTTTATTACCTCAAAAATTATTAAAAAAAATTGAAATTTTAAAATTAGATATAATTACTTCATTAACATTTGCATTTTCAGCATATCTTTCATTGGACCCTTTGCTTTAAGTTTACCACCCATAAATGCCTTTGTAGGGCTAAGTTCACCATCCATTATATCAATGATTACATCGCTGGTTGTGGTAATAGTTATATCTGGTTCTTCAACATCTCCATCTCGAATTTCACATTTCGCATCCTTGAATACAAGATAATAGTTGTCAGTGTCAGTAAAATTAAATTGTAGTTTTTTATCAAAGTTCTGGAATCTTTCGGCATATGCGGGGTCATCTAATTTACTTACCATTTTCTTAATTCCTTCTACTAATTCTTCATTTGCCATTTTTTTACCTCAAATTTTGTAATTTTAATTAAAAAAAAATTTATTTTCCCTTCCACTTAGGTTCTCTATTTCCTTCCATGAAAGCTGTAAAACCTTCTATAACATCCTCACTATGAAATAATTCTTGGAATGGTTCCCATAAACTACCAATTGCTCTAGTTCTAGTGTAGTGGTACCCTTGTTGAAACCATTTTTTTGTCCATTTATGGCTTATTGGGGCAACTTTTTTCATTTCTCCTGCCATCTGCATTGCAGCATTTATTAATTCATTGTGAGGAACTACGTGATTAACTAAGCCCATTCTGTAAGCTTCCTCAGCAGAAATTATTTTACCAGTTAATAATAATTCTTTAGTGTAGCGCATTCCAATTAATTCAGGTAATAATAAGAATGCAACACCACTCGCTAAACCTCGTCGGTTTTCCCAGAATCCCATTACAGCATCATTAGCAGCAATTGCACAATCACACCACAATGTAAGTTCAAGCCCTCCCGCATAAGCATAACCATTTATTGCAGCAATTATAGGTTTTGGATAACGTGCCATTAATTCACACGGATCAAGTAATATACCAAGAAAATCTCCAAGATTCTTAAACCCTGTAGTAGACATCTCTTTAATATCGAGTCCTGCTGAGAAAGCACGTCCGCCTTTATATTCTTCATCATTTCCTGTAAGTATGATTACTCTTACATTTATATCGTCCCAAGTATCTGATAGGATTTGTCCGATACTTGCCCAAACATCCCTACATAATGCGTTTCTTCTTTCTGGTCGGTCTATGGTAATTATACCAATCTCATCCTTTATTTCAAACTTTACTTCTTTATATTTTGCCATTTAGATATACCTCCTAATTTCATTATAATTTATCTGCTTCCTCTTTTGTTGGACCTCTTACTGAGGGAGTTAACATACGTTCATCTACGTCTTGCTTAAATTCTTGTCTACCTATAAATAATTTGAGTATGTCATTTGAGCCACCCGCAATTTGCATTAAAGCTGCATTTTTTAAAATTCCACCAATACCTGTTTCTTGAAGATAGCCATCACCACCAACTATATAAAGTGCATCTAAAGCCATTTCTGTTAATGATTGAGTTCCAAAAATCTTTGCTGTAGAAGATTTTAGTGCAAAAGTAAACATGTCTGCTTCACCAGTGTCAAGTAAATGTGCTAAATAATAGATGTAAACCCTTATCAGATGAATTTTCATTGAGATATTTGCCATTCTTAGTTGAACACCATTATATCGTGAAATAGGGCTTCCAAATTGGACTCTTCTTCGGCCATAAGCCCTTGCAGTCTCTATTAGATTCTTTGATGAGCCAACAACACTCGCTATCCCTAATCGTTCAATATTGAGCGCACTCGTCATTACTGTCCAACCATCTCCAGGATCCAAGATCATATTTTCTTTAGGTACTCGCACATCTCTGTATCTTATAACTGAATTAGCCATCTCAACGTCTCCAATAAGTTGATTAATCTTTTCTATTGTTATACCTGAAGTATCAGTTGGAACTAAGAATGCAGTAAGATGTCTATGAATTCTCTTCATTTCGGGATCCGTATTCGCATAGAGCATATGATAATCAGAGAGGGCACCAAGTGTAATGTAACGTTTCCATCCATTTAATACCCATTCATCACCATCTTCTTCAGCATGAAGCTGGATTCCGGCAGCGTCATTGCCTACATCAGGTTCTGTCACAGTAATAGATGCCCATTTTTCTCCTTTTACTATAGGTTCTAAAAATTTCTTTTTTTGTGCCGTTGTCCCAAATAAATGGACGGGTCCTGCTCCAAAAACACTAGTTAATAAAGGATTTACATTTAAATTTGATCGCCCTATTTCTTCGTTTAAGATTGTATAACCTGCGTATCCTTTATCACGCCCTCCATATTCTTCTTCTGCTAAAACCATTAATGGATGGAATCCACGTTCTACACACAATTTAGAGGCACTCCATTGAATTTCCATTGGATCTTTATTTTGTTCTAATAGTTTTGTTGTTCGGGGTACTAATTCTGTATCACAAAAATTTTCTACTTCGTCAGCAAATTCCTTAGTTTCTTTATTCCACCAAGGCATATAATCAAAAGGCATTTATCGATACCCCTCCGCATTATAATTCTTGTATGCATCCTTTCCCATGCCAAACTTTAAATTTACTTCACCAATTTCATTTAATCCTTGCCATGAAATTTTTGCTAATTTGATTTTATCCCCTTCTACATAGAGATTAGCAAGATTTGCATCACTTAATGCTCTAAGTACTGGTTGAATGTCTTTCTTCTTAACACCAAGCAATTCTGCCATTAGATCAGCTTCCATATGTAATGCTTGGTTATATTCAAAATTTTTTGCCAATAATTTTAACGCTCGTAATTCTAATTCTTCATACATAATTGTTCACCAACTTTCTTTAAATTAAAGTCTTAAAATTTTATTTAAATTAGATTTCATTTGAATTTTGAACATTTTACTGTTTTAAACATATTTTTTAGTCTTATATCATTAAAAAGCTAAAAAATGAACCCTATAACTATTTTAAAGAAATTTAAATTGAGTTTAATTTTTTCTAAATTATTTAAATCAATTTAAATTTTTATTTGAAAAATCTTTTGATATAATAAAAAAGAAAAAATTGTCAATGGGAACTATTTTGAATTTAAACGATCTATTATTTGAATTTTCTCACATAGAGAGGTATAATGTGTTAAAAAAATTATATGATGAAGGAAAAAGACACAGCCAACTTCAACAGGAATTAAAAATCCCCGGTTCTGAAATCTCTCGTCATTTAAAACGTTTGAGTGAAAAAAGTCTCGTTATGAAAGACTTAAATAATGAATATCAGATAACTAATATTGGTAAAATTTTCATCAGGATGATGGATATTTTAGAGGTTTCATTAGTTCATAAAGATTTCTTTAATAGTCATGAAATTACCTCTATTCCTGTGTTCTTGATATTTAAATTAGGAAAATTAAAAGGTGTTGAGTTTGGGAATAAGACTATGGAAAATATGGAAATATTTGAAAATCTTGTAAAAAATTCTGAAAATTTTCTTTATGCAATAACAGATCAATATCAAAAATCGTTATTAAAAGAAGCAGAAAATAAAATGAGAAAAAAATCAATCAAGATAAGAGCATTAGTCGATAAAAGCCTATTGAAGTCTTATAACATTCCAGATGGTTGGTCAAAATTATTTGAAGATCCAAAGGTATTTTTCAAAGAAATGTTAGAAAATATTCGAATTTTGGAAGAAATTAAAATATCTTTAATCGTTTCTGATAAAGGAGCGATACTTTTCTTGAGTAAAGACGGTGAGATTGATTATAGTCAAAGTTTAATTGATAATCATGATTCTTTTGTAAATTGGACTAAGGAATTGTTTGAATGGTATTGGAATAAAGGTAAGAGTTTGCAACCATTTATAAGGAAAGCAATGCGTTTGAACAAGTAAGCTATTATTTATCCTTTTCCTTTTATGTTAGATTTTTCTTTTAGAATCAAATCATAAAGATCATCCATCCTTTTAGGAGGGACATATTGTTCTTCTTTTTTTTGGAGCATAATTGCTTCAGAAGGGCAAGTAGTAACACAATTTCCACAACCAATACATCTCATTCTATCAATTGAAGAGAGATCATCTACAAGTGTAATAGCTTTTATTTGACAGCGATCAACACAAGTTCCACAACCAGTACATAAATCAGGATCTACTTCTGAATAATAATTAGATACTACGTAATTAACAGGATCAGGAACTTTTAATAACACTGCGATCCCTCTGTCACAGCAATAACAACAACTGCAAATAAATTCAACATCTTGAGAATTACTTGGTCGGAGTATTAAACCTTCTTCTTGATTTTTTTGCAGAATTTTTAGTGTTTCCTCCTTAGTAATTTTGGTAGCCCATCCTTGATCTATGTATGTTTGAATCATACCTCCAAAACCAAGGCAATTGTCCTCATGTTTCGTCATTTTACATGGTTTTCCATACAAATCCCTCTCTTGACGACAAATGCAATTAATTTTTGCGAAGGGCCCAATACTTTCTTCTATAATCTTTTGGATATTATCATAAGGAGCAACGTTAAGTTTAGGGTCAATGCTTTTTTCAACGGGTATTGTTCGGAGCTGATGGTAATCCGTTTTATTTGCTTCAGCACCCCATATCTCATTTAGATATTCATCAAAATCTTTTAAGAATTCCATTGTGAGTTTATTAACTTGGAATTCATACATCCCTATAATTAGCATCGCATTAGCATAATATTTCTTTTCTCCTTTTCTTCTCGATAAAATAGATCCTTTTCTGACCATATTCTCTAGTTTTGCCTCTAATTCGTTTAGTGCAATTCCAGTATGTTTAATTCTTTTATAAATTTGTTCTATTGGCTCAAGATCCCTATTCCACCCAAATCTTAGAAAAGTAGCTATTTCTGCTTCTTCAGGTGTAAAAAAGTGCTTAAGAACTCGAATATCTGATCCAGAATCTGCTTTAGGAAAACCAATTGGCATTTGGTCAAGATGTTCTTGTAAAGCTCTATAAATATCAGAATCTTTGCTAATCTCTTCAGTTATCATCTTTGGTCTACCTAATATTATTTAATTTACAAGTTTATTATTATATATTTAATATGCATTATAATTCTTCTGTATTTTAAAAAAGAGGAAATTCCTCACTATAGAAAATAGATAAAAAAAAAAATTGGTATTATTTAATCTCTAAAACCATAATAGGCATTAATTAATAATAATAAAAAACCAACAAGTGTCAATTCGTAATCTATCAGATTAATTATGGTTAAATCAATTCGGAAGGTAAAACAAATTAATGCTGATACTACTATTACGAACATCGTTACTGAAAGAATATTCCTACCTTTTCTTTTCCACCAATTAGATTCTTCTAATATCAACTTTTCAATAATTTCAACTTCGGATAGAGAAGAATCCATATTCCCTATTTTTTCCTTTAGACTTTTCCTTTCTCGAGAATTTACGATAGATCTGAAAAAAGAACCAATTATAAATAAAGTGACTATTATCAGTAAATCAAATATTGTATTAGTTACCTCAAAAGCAACATGTGGACCAAAGTAATTAGAGATTAATATTATTGCCAATAGGAGTAACAATAGAATTCTCACAGAATATCTGGGTAAGTATAAAGGCTTTTTTTCCTTTCTAGAATCTTCAAGAATAATGTCTGGACTCTTCATCTCGTTAACAATTTCTCTTATTTTATCCCGTTCAGTTCTTCTTGCTTCAAAGTAAAAAGCAACCACGACAAAGATGACATTTACTATAAGACTAGGAATATCCTTACCGTCTAATATATAACCAAAAGGAAAGGCAACAATCATAATTGTGCTTAATGCTCTAACAGTTCCACGAGGCATTCCGAGGGGATGTCCTGCGACTTTACCTTCTTTACTAAATCTATTCACTAAAACCCATGTACCAAAAATTCCTAATAAAATAAAGGATATCATTTTTTTTCGCTCTTTTAATATAGATTTAAATGATTTCTGAATAATTTTAAAACAATTTTATGTTCTATTTGATTTAAAGATTTTTAAGACTTTGGTAATTATTAATTAGTATCTCTATAGAAATATATATATACAAATTTAATTAACGTGAATAAAATTACATATGAGCAACATATTTATGAATCCATGTAAGTTATCTTCTTTCAAAAATGAGCTCCCTAATATCGACGTGAATAGTAATATGATTTTTAATTCATTAGCTTCATTTATTTTAAATTGGATATAAAATATTCTTGTTCTAATTCTTTTTTCTAGAGTGCAGAAGCTCTGCTCGTTCAGCCAAAATAGATTTTATATTTTCACTATCCATGGGAAACCACTTCATAGCAAGAATCCATAGGATTACTCCAGGAATAATACACGAACAAACTATTAAAACCGTTATTTGATAATTTGTATGCGTAAAAGCTAGTAAAACTCCACATAATGAATATCCAATCCCTCTTCCAAATTGTTCTAGAAATTGATTCCAAGAAAAAATTTGACCTTGTGCTTCGGGCAAGTTGATCTGTTGAATTACAGGACTTTGATTCACAATATAAAGGGAAAAGATACTTCTTGAGCTGAAAAATAGTGCGCCCATAAGCCACATTGTTGGAATTGTCATAATATAAGCGATATTCATACCTTGCTCAGGTGTTAAAGGGACCCAAGGAAGAAAAAAGAAAAGAGCAAAAGTTATTAAACCCCCAATTATAGCGATGACGATAATAGGTAATCTCCTAACCGGATTTCTTATCGCAATTTTATCACTTAATCTTGATAAAGCTATTTGCCCAACCAATCCCCCCGTTAAGCCGAAAACAACCATAAAGACACCAATAGAGAATGGTGCCATATTATAAGGAGGATTCTGAACATAATTTAATATTAAAAAATTAAGACTACTCATAAGAATACAAGTAAAAATGCCTTCAATTAGAGCTACACAATTAGTTCTACTAAGCATAGTTTTTCGCATCATTTTATAGTTTATTTGAAAATCATATTCTATAGAATCATCTTGAAGCACATGAATTAATTCTTCTTGTTGTGAACCCCTTTTTGGTTCTTCATTCTGAATGGCAAAAATTAGACCTCCAAGAAGAATAAATACTCCTATACCCCAGAAAAATATCCTCCATAGACCAATTTGGACTAAAAATGTAGCTATTAACCACCCTATAATATTTGTTGTATTAAGGACAATTTGATAGACCCCAAAAAATCGAGAACGATGATCTCTAGGAACAACATCATTAGATAATGAGTTGATGGCTGGCCAAGAACCTCCGGCAAAAAAGCCAAAAATTGATATTAAAACAAAAAAGTAAAGCCAAGTATCAAATCCACCTCCTTTAATCGCAAAACCTAAGATTATCATTGAAAAGCCTCTGAATAGTGAAATAATTATAATGATTTTTTTTCGGGAGTATTTATCAATCAATCTACCAAAAAGTAGGCCTCCAAAAGAACTACTCCAGGCTAAAGTTGTTAATAGAGCCCCCATTTCTAAAGCATGTATATCAGCAGGGTCATTTGGCCAAATAATTAGAGCAAGGGCTACTACAAGGACAATCATAGCACCATATGCCACGCTTTGGAGTCCATTTAAAATATATAAGGGCCAAAATATCCTATTATAGGAGTTTATTGATTTTGTTTTAGTCCCTATAGCCATTTTGTAACAAAATATTCTATAGTTATTTGATGGTTGGTAAAATGAGTTTTATAATTTTAATTTATTGAGAAAGTGTTTTTCTGTTCTTTTAATACGAAATTATAAAAAAATACTTCTAGGATTATCTTTTTATATTGACATAGAGGATAAAAAGAAAAAGGATTTGAGATGCAGATTAAAAATATTTATATCTCTAAAATATTAGTTCTCATGGTTATGGTCGTGATCGTGCCCACAACCGCATGCTTGAGGAAGATCAGGTTCACAACCGGTTTCTATTATTTTAATTTTAAAGTTTAACACTTTTCCTGCCATCGGATGATTTAAATCTATTGTGACTATATCATCATTAACTTCTTTAATTGTTGCGGGGACTGGTTGGCCTTGTGGACCTATTAATAAAATCATTAATCCCTCTTCTGGTTCTTGTTCTGGGGGAAATTGATCTTTTGAAATAGATTGTGTCATTCCTTCCTTATAATCTCCATATGCTTCAGAAGGTTCTAATCTAATATTATATTCGTCTCCAACTGATTTACCAACTACAGAGGTATCAAACCCCGGAATAATTTGTCCAGCTCCAACCTCAAATTTTAAAGGAGCACCTCCATTAACTTCAGTACTATCGAATATTGTTCCATCATCAAAAGAGCCAACATACTCCACTTTTATTATATCGCCTGCTTTAATTGCCATAGTTTTTTCAATTTATGAAATAATTGTTAATGGTAATGATAGAAGATTTATTATTGAATCGATTATAATTTAATTATTTTAATTCCTATAAGTAATATTGAGAATTTTTCATTCTAAAAATGTTTCTTAATAAAATCTAAGCGAGCTAATTCAGGATTTTCTCTATTTCTAACAACAAAGTCTTCATATTTCTCAAAAAGTTCAACCATATCATCATATAATTCTTTACATTTATTATCTGGTTCAATTACTATACTTTCTTGTAGATTTATAAATTTGCCTACTATTTCATCCCAATTTTTTATCTCATCCTTAGAATCAAAATATGATTTTGCTGCCCTGAATGCTGCACCCAAGGCTGCTGAGTCTGTAAAGTCAAACATACGAACCTTTGTGTTAAAAATATTTGCTAATATTTGAAGTATGTTTCTATTTACTGAAGCGCCACCAGTAGCATAAACTTCTTCAGGCTTTTCTGTAATCCATTTTGAATGAAGCTTCATAGACAAGAACTGGGCTTCAATAATACCCCTTATATTTCCTTCTATATCATTTTCATCAAAACCAAAACGATAAACTTTTGGTTTTAATACCTTTGGAACAATTTCAGGAAAAAAGTAGGGTATCATTATTTTTCCATTATTTCCCGGAGGAGTATTATTCAAAATTTTAGAAAATTCGTCCCAATTTAGATTATATTTCTCCTTTATTCGTTCTCTTGCTAGAGAACCGTTTTTATAACAAATTAAGCCCATATAATTTCCTGTTGGTGCTCCAAAAATATGACCTTCCCCATTAAAGTCAAAACATAATTCTTTTAAGTAACCAAAATAAGTATCACTAGTACCCAAACTTATAGCAATCTTTCCCTTTTCAGTTAATCCAATACCTATAAGGCTATTCGGGTTATCACCAGACCATACTATAAGATCAGTATCCTTATTAAATCCAAATTTTTCTACAAAATATGAAGACAGTCCTCCAATAATTGTGGAAGGCTTTACAAGAGTAGGTAATTTTTCTTCTAAGCTGGGGGCGGTTGCATCTAATGCACGATTATCCCACCTTTTAGTCTTTATATTCATTAAATTCATACCAGCACCATCTCCATGATCAATTGGAGCATTTTTACCTAGTAGAATTGAAGCCATAAATGAGCTTACTAAATGAATAATTGAAGTATGGTTAAATTTGTCAGGCTCTTCTTCATAGAACTTTCTTATCTGAGGCCCAGAAAATCGTTCAGTTATATCTGATCCTAATAATTTGACTGTTGATTTTAATCCACCTAATTTCTCGCGAATTTCCTTACATTGGTGATTCGTGCTTGAATCCATCCAAATAGGACTTGTTTGACGAGAAAGTGTAGAATGCAATTGATTTACTATAGATTTTTGTAAATCTAATGATTTAAGAGCATTTTCAAATGTATCGTTTAAATAAACTGTCCCATGTTGTTGTCCAGATCCTGAAATTGCTTTAATTTCATGTAAAGATATTTTATCCCTTTTGAGTTTTTCGAATAATAGTTCTAATGCCTCAACCCACATAAGTGGATATGAATGAATGACTGTATTATCGTCTAAAATAATAATTCCTTTTTGTGTTTCATAATTCGGTAATTCCTCATCAAAATTTATACTATTTCGAGAAATTATTTTACCTCTTTCGAAATCTATTATTAGACTAGTTAGACTCTGAGTTGAGCAATCTAACCCTAGAAATAACCCCATCATAAATCAGCTCATTTAAAAGTCTTAAAGCTTTTATAGATATGCATTTAATTCTATTTTTGGTAGAAAATTAGGTTGTTTGCGTATTTTTGTTGCTTGTTCGAAGGCATAAGCAATTTTGAGTAGTTTTGGTTCCTCAAAAGGACCACCAAAAAATGAAATTCCCACTGGCAAGCCATATACATAACCCGCTGGAACCGTTATATTAGGATATCCTGCGACTGCAGCTGCAGAAGAACTCCCGCCACTAGAATGATCTCCATTAATATAATCGATTAGCCATGCTGTTCCTCCACTAGGCGCAATAATAGCATCTAATTGATGTTCTTGTAAAACTGCATCAATTCCTTCAGCTTGAGCTAAAACTTGACATTGTTTTAATGCTTCTTTGTATTCATCACTAGTTATTGAGCTTTTTTCATTTGCCATCGTAAATAACTCTTGACCAAAATAAGGCATTACTTTTTTTTGATGTTTGTAATTAAATTTAATAATATCGGTAAGGCTTTTTAAGCTATTAATTGGCCCAAATTTAGCTAAATACTCATTTAAATCATTTTTAAAATCATATAAGAGAACTTGGAATTCTGCTTCTCTTAAATCATCAATAATTTTTATTTCAACTGGATCTATTATCTCAGCGCCGAGTTCTTTTATTTTTAAAATTGCTTTTTCTATAATTTTATCAATTAGATCACTATTACCAAAATAATTACGTGCAACACCTATTTTAGATCCTCTTAAACCATCATTGTCTAAGAACTGTGTATAATCTACTGGAGATTTGTGATGAATTACTTTAGTGCTAGAATCATCTGGATCCAATCCAACCATTACATTCAATAAAATTGCAGCATCTTGAACCGTTCTAGCCATAGGTCCCGCAGTGTCTTGATTATGTGAAATTGGAATTATTCCAGTTCTACTAATTAATCCAATAGTAGGTTTTAGACCAATAATTGAATTGGAGTGTGAAGGGCATATTATCGACCCATCAGTTTCAGTTCCTATAGCCACAGAACATAAGTTTGCTGCTACGGCTACGGCAGATCCAGAGCTAGAACCACATGGGTTTCTATTCAAAACATAAGGGTTAAAGGTTTGACCTCCACGACTACTCCACCCGCTTGTGGACCTTGTTGATCTGAAATTTGCCCATTCACTTAAATTTGCTTTTGCCAGAATTATAGCTCCCGAATCTCTTAATTTCTTGACAATAAATGCATCTTTTAAAGCATGATGGCCTTTAAAAGCCAGAGATCCTGCGGTAGTTTGCATTTTATCAGCAGTATTGATATTATCTTTAATAATTACTGGAATGCCGTGCAGAGGTCCACGAATTTTCTTATTTTTCCGTTCCCCATCTAATTTTTCCGCAATTTTCATTGCCTCGGGATTTATTTCAATGATAGCGTTTAATTTAGGTCCTTTTTTATCAATTTCATTAATACGAGTTAGATACATTTCACATAATTTTATTGCTGAAAGTTTCCCTTTTTCCATTAAAGTTTGAATTTCGGTGATACTATACTCGTTCATTTTTTACATTTATTAGTTGTTTGAAATTATTTATAATAGAATTTTCTAAGAACTAAAAATTTTTCACTAGATAGTAAATTGCCTTAAATCATCAAGTAAATTAGATAATTTGCTGTTCAAATGAGAAAATTCAATGAATTATTTAAAAATTTAAAAAAAAAAAGAATTTATTAAATTTTTTTTCTATCTATTATTTTAATTTCCAAAACAATTTGTCCCCATCCGCCACATTTTAGTCCAACATCAAAACAGCTTATTCTTTTAAACCGGATTTCATTTGGATCGACTCCAGCATATAAAAATTCATTAGCAGTAAAAATTAATTTATCTAGCTCTGATAAAGCATAGATACAAATTTTTTTAGGGGATAACTTAGTAAGAAGATTTCCCGCTCCATCAAAATAAAACTTATGTCCAACTTTATGTTGGCTGTTGCAGCCGTGAGATGCAATAACCTCAGCAATAATAGTTTTACCCATTAGATTTAAAGATTTGGAAAGTATATCTATGTTCCTTGGATTTTCAAGATAAGTTTTTAATTCTTCGTCATTATAACCTAAATGTTCTTTAATATTTAGCTTCATTTCTTCACTTACTTTCAAATAATTCACCTCTCTCTACTCTTTAAGAAAGAAAAAGTAATCCCTAGAGCATTTTCCAGTAGTATGCATTAAACATCCATTTAATTGTGGTTTTACATTGAAATTTATACCTAAAGCTTTAAACCATCCCTCTATTCTTGAAAAGATAGCACATTGATATTTATCTATTACCCCCATACGTAATATTCCATCATATGCCCAGCATTTACTCATTTCACAAAGGATATGATTATTTTCTGGATATGTATATGTAAATTCCATAAAATCAGCTTTAAATACTTTCATAGCTCTATCCATAATATCTTGGAGATCTTCAAATTTTTCGATTGTTCCAATTTCAAAAATTTTTTGAATTCTTTTAATTTCAATTTCTGCCATGGATTTTACTGCTGCTTTATTGATTTTATTAGTTTTTTCAATGCCACACTCCTTTAAACAATGGAAAAACCACATTCCATCATGTGTCATCCAAGATTTAATTAGAAACTCCTTTAATTCATTGATTTCCATAATTTTGATATTAATTCAATTTAATATAATATTTTTCGATCAAAAAAAACTAATTTTAAGTTGAAAATAATATATATGAATAATAATGTCTAAAGATTTGATGGAAGATCTTAGAGAATTATTGAATGACGCAAACTTTTCTACTTATGAGATTAATGCTTACATTACATTAATTTCTTCTTCAAATATTAATCCTCCTACCGCAAAAGAGATATCATTAGAATCGGGAGTACCAAGTGGAAGGATATATGAAGTATTAGAGGATTTAGAAAAAAAGGGAGTAATTGAAATCATTGATTCTCGCCCGAAAAAATATAAAGCTATATCCTTGAATAAAGCATTAAACAACTTAATCGGCTTTCAAGCTAAAGAAAGTAAACGTAAAATAGGGTATTTATATGACAGAGCTAAGATTTTAGAATCAGAATTATATGATTCTGAAGCATTAATCCGGAGAGAGCCATCGAAAATCTTTTGGTCAACAATTTATGGTACAAAATCAATCCTTGCTTCATATGCTACTTATATTAATGAAGCTCAGGAAGAAATTATATTAAATGAGTTTATAAATAAGGGTACTCTAAAAGTTATACCTCATGCAAAATTGATATATGCCCCCCTTAGAAATGCAGTAGATCGTGGTGTAATAGTTAAAGATTTATGGTGTTTTGAATACGACACTCGTCCACTAACAAATGAGCAAAAAAAAGAAAATTCAGAAGTCTTTCAAGAATTAAAAAAACTTCAAGATGAATTATATGGATTATCAACAAATATTCATGAGTTTAATATGAAATATATTAATCATAAAACAACAACTTATTTTGATATCTTTGATAAAAAAAGAGTTATTTTTAAATTACAAAATCCATTAAAACCATATCAAATCTTTGCTTGTATGAATGTAATTGATCCTAGTTTGGCTGAAGAATTAAGAGATAAATTTCTTAGTATGTGGACTTTTGAAGCTCTTGATGGTAAAGATTAAGAAAAATTTAAAAATCGATTTATTACTTCCTTTCAAGAATTACTATATTTGTGAATTTTGGAGAACTTTCCATAATATAATTAATATTTTCCTTTTCTTCCTCAATCCAATGTATAGGAATTAAGACTTTTGGTTTAAAGGCATTTATGGCTTGAATTACTTCTTTAGGGCTCATCATATATGGTTCTCTTGTTGTTATCAAGGCTACGTCTATATTTTTCAGTTTATTCATTTCTGGAATATAACCTGAATCGCCAGTGTGATATAATCTAAAACCACTTAGTTCAATAATATATCCCAACCAACCTGCAGAATCTGGATGTGCAGAAGATGAGTATGCATGGATCACCTCGATTTTAATTCGGTTTAAGTTTATTACTTCCCCTGGCTTTACAATAAAAATATTAAAATCAAAATTTTCTTGTAAAAGAGACTCTTCACAATCAAATGGACAAAGGATAATGGTGGTGGGTTTCACAAGTCTTTCTAAGGTCTCAACAGAAAAGTGATCATCATGTGAATGAGTTAAAAAGATGAAATCTGCCTTTATTTTAAAATTTTCTTCTGATAAGTTAACAGGATCAAAATAAATGATGATTTCACTGCTAATTCTTATACAAGCACTTCCATAAGGATGGCTGGTTTCTAACCATTCAATTTTTTTGAGAAATTCTGATAATTGCAACTTTTCAATTATATATAGTAATTATGAATTTCTATATACAATTTAGTTATAATAAATTATTATCTTTTTGAATTTAATTCATAATATCAATTTGATATGAAATAATAAAAAAAAAAAATTTATTGTTAGAATTTTAAAAATAAACTTGCTTTAGTCATATCTCTTGTATGTAAAGATTAACCAGATAAAACCTAATACTCCTATTGCTGTTGCTGCAATTGTGATATAATTTGGCCAATACGCTGGATCAAATGAACCAGGAGAAGTTATCCATCCAATAATTGCAGTAATTCCTACCGCTGCCATTATACTTAGGACTACTAGTCCTATTCCCATTGCATACTCTTCTTCTCTAAACATACCTATACCCGATACAAGACACCAGAAACCTAAAAGTATTGAAATAATACCTTGTCCTCCAAACATAGATAGTGCTTCGTCCCCCAGAGTCAACCATGATGGGAGGGCTAATATTCCAGCCCATGCTAAGAACTCTGTAATAGCTTTAAAAATAAAAAGACCGCCAATGATTATCATCAAGAAATTTAATAATTCATTTGAATCTTTCTTTTTTGTTTCACTCATTTTTTATTCAACCATTTTATTTTGTATGATAAATTAAAGCTTAAAAATTAAGATACAACCGTATTATATAAATTTAATCCAATGTAACTATGATAAAATAGAGTGAATATATTAATTAAATATATCAAATTTGAAACAAAAAGACTATTTCTATTTCTTTACAGCGAGTCAGAGATGCGTCTATTAGTATTATCAACTTATAATACATAAGAAATTATAGATCAATCTGTTCATATTTGATAGTAGTTTTTATACCGCGTTCAGCGTAAAAAAATTTTGATTTTAGAGGTTTTAATTGCTTTTTTAAGAATTTTATTACCTCTAAACCTTTAGCATATGCCTCACATATAAAAATATCAATGCTAATATATCCATGTTCTGGCCATGTATGAATTGCTGCATGACTTGTTTTTAATATTGCAATAGCACTATATCCATAAGGATGATAATTATGATGAAATACATCTATAATGGTCAAATCTGCATTTATAAGAGAATCTAGAAACAGCTTCTGAATTTTTTCATTTTCCAATAATTGAGCTTGTTTTTCAAAATGCATTTCTCCCACAAAATGATAACCCACTGGCCGAAATGGATATTTAATTAAGGATCTAACTTCGGAAGTATAGATGGGATGAGTTGCAAAGCTAAGATTATATTTAGCATTTGGATTTATTACAGATTGTAAATAATAGAGGTGACTAAATTTTCCTATAATGCTCGCACCTTCATAGTGATTGAAGTCAGGGAGCATTTCGTTAATTATAAATCCGTGATCCAATATTGATGATTGTAATTTCAACACCTCTTCTGGAGGTTTATTTCCAAAACTAAGAAGACATTTTTTACCAATAATTGGATAGTTCCTACCTTCAATATTGATATTTGATCTTAAAACTTGTCTAGCTCTCTTCAAAAATAGCCGTAAACCTTCATTAGTATAAGGAGGGTCCATTATAACTATATCATATTTATTTATGATGTCATTAGGGCATGGTTTTTTTAAATCATGCAATAAAGTATTAAAATTACGAAATGAGAGCTCCTCTACGGAGTTGGATATGAAATCTAAAATTCTATTGTCAATATCTATTACTTTAATTTCCTTTGCTAAGTTGGTTAAACCTATGGCTAAAGAAATGAGATCATCATCTCCTAAAAAAATAATCTTTCTCCCTTCAATATCTCCTTTTTTTACTAAATAAAGTGTCTTCTTTAATACAGTTGTAAAATCTGCGTGAGATTGATCAAGTGCAAATTCTGGAGTTGGTCGATTCTTAAGAAGACTTTTTATCTGATTTAAATATTCAAATTCATCAGGTAGTTCTCTAATGTTATTATCAAAATTGCCTGGTAATGGATCATATTCAAAATTCAAATTTAGATTTGTTTTTATCCATTCTCTCCCTTTTTCACCAAGAAAATTATTTTTCTCAATAATACCGGCTTTAAATAACTCATTTCTGACAGCAGCTAAAGTAGGAATCGCAATACCTGTTTTTTGTGATAGTTTTTTATTCTTAAGAGAAGGAAAACGATACATAAATAACAAAATCGAACGAACTCCTTCAACATTCTCTGCTAATTGAGCTCTTTCAGCTACCAATGCAAATATTTTTTCAGTATCTTCTATCATTGATTTTTATTTTTTTTTTTTATTTTTCCATTTCCTTTAAATTATAGTTTCTTCTCTTTTTTCTTTTTTTTGATTACATAATGAATGAATTAATTTCAAACTTAGACTTATTTCTATCAACATCTATAAAAACATGAATTTTGATAATATTTTTAAAAAATTTCAAAATTCAAGTTATCTTCATGTAACAAAATAGAGATACTGAAAGCATATGTTTAAGGAAAAAATTCTTAAAACACTGGGTTTTCCTAAAGTAAGAAGCATCTCAGCTAGGTTAACAGCAATCTGGTTGATTTTTTCAATTCTAGCATATGGCATTATCGCAATATTAGAAAGTAACACTGATCTCTGGCAAAATTTTTATCTAGTTTTTGGTATCTTCTCGTGTATTACAGGTTTTACATTTATCTTAGAATATGCTCTACGCATTTGGACATATAATCAAAAAGATTATCTTATAAGTATTATAGGGATAATTGATTTACTTAGTGCTATTTCATTCATATTTTTTTTCATAGGTATATTTTTTGATGAAATGATGGAGATTGCCCGAGTATTCCGTTTTTTTGTATTTCTTAAATTTGCTCGCTATTCTGGGTCACTTAAAATTATTTTTGCAGTAATTAGACGCAAAAAAGAAGAACTATTAATTACTTTAATGCTTTGTTTAATTTTGTTGTTTTTTGGGACTATCTTCATATATATAGCTGAACATGAAGCACAACCTAGTGAAATCACAAATCTTTTTAGCGCTATGTGGTTTACAGCAATAAACCTTTTTACAATAGGTTATGGAGAGATTGTACCATTAACACCAATAGGAAAAATCATATCGGGAATCATATCATTAGCAGGAATAACATTATTTTTATTACCTGCTAGCGTTATTGTATCAGGATTTCTTGATGAAATTGAAGAAAGAAAGCCGTCTTCAGAGATTTGCCCTAATTGTCAGGAAACAATTCAAAAATCTGCATTTATAACAGAATTAAAAAAAAAAAATGAACGAAAAAATACTATCAAATCTAACGATAAGAGGAACCTCAAGAAGAAAGTATTTAAATTGATGCAGTTTAATTTTCCGACGAAATTAGGCCAGAGAATTGTATTTTTTTTCTTTATAAGCCTTATAACCTTAAATGTTTTGGCAATAATGGTAGAAACAAATGCGAATTTGTCATTAGAATTTAGAGTTTTATTAAATTCTTTATTAATATTTTCAATAATTGTCTTTACCATTGAATATATATTACGAGTGTGGTGCATAATTGCTACAAAAAAAGAAAAATATAAAGATCCCGTGAAAGGAAGGATAAAATATGTCTTCAGTCCTATAGCTATTATTGATATGATTACCCTCCTCGCGCTTTGTTTAATATTTGTTTTCAATTTGGTTCCTATTATAGTTTTATATCTCCAAATTTTGAGGATGTTAATTATATTTAAAATTGGTCACTTTGTTGATGTATTTAGAGTTACTAAAATAATTTTTAAGGAAACAAAACGTGAATTTCTTGCTACAATCATTTTCTGCTGGATATTTCTTATATTTGGTTCTACTCTAATTTATTATTTAGAAAGAAGTGCACAACCAGCTAAATTTCCAGATATACTTACTACGTTATGGATGGGAATTATCACATTTACGACTACTGGATTTGGTGATGTGTATCCTGTAACTACGGGTGGCCGTTTTTTTACTATAGTTTTAGCATTTCTGGGAGTATCAATTTTTATTTTACCAGCGGGTATCCTTGGTTCAAGCTTTTTTAGTACTATGCAAGAATATCGCTATTATAAAATTTGTCCTAAATGTGATTTTATCATAAGTAGACCTAAAATAAAAATGAGAATTTAATAACAATTTCCTATTTTAAATTTTTAAAAAAAGCACAATGAGTTCATTATTGAACTATATATTGGCTAAAACCTGCAATATTTTCATATTCTATATCCTTCGGTTTGAGCATACTTATGAGCTTGGATAATAATTAAAACATTTCTGATTCTCATTAAGATAAAATCTTTTCTTAAAGGCAGAAAATCTTTCACTAATATTAGAAATAGCTAATACGATATTTCAAACAAAAAGGAAATCTATTTCAAATTTATTGTTAATCTTTCCATATTTAATTTCCATACTTTTTCAGGAGCTCTTTTACTTTCACTTGGTTTATAATCTGCCTTAATAATACCTACACTTTCCAATTCTCTAAGATGATAATACAATGATGGCTTCTTTAAATCCTTAAAATCTCCTTTACCACACATACCATGACACAGGTTATTCTCATTCATGTTTTTACTAACATTTTTCAGATGATTAAAAATTTCATCAGAAGATTTTGGCCCATCTCTTAAAATATCTATTAAAACCCACCGAATTTGGCAATGGAGTGCTTTTATATACGTACCAATATTTTCAAGATCAATTTCTTTCGTCATATACTTAAACCATCAAATTCTTATGATCTAAAGATTTTAGAAATATTTAAATATATGGTTTGATTAGTTAAATCTATCATTTAACCAATTAAAATAATTATAGAGATAATTATTATATTAATTCAATTTGGGTTTTGATGATAAAGTATAATTGAGAAAAAAATTCGAAGGAAGTCAATAAAATGAAATTGCAAAAAATAGGTGAATGCGCCTGCGATAAGCCAGAAATAAAAAATATGCATCCTCAAGGATGTACATTAAAGCAAATTATCAAATGCCATGGAGATCAACCTATTGACGAGCTTTTAAAGCACATTCAATTAAAAGAAGAAGATAAATATGACGATATTTAACAAGGAGGTGTAATATTGAACGTTATTGTTGCTAATAATCTAGTTAAGCATTTTAATCCACCTAAAAGGGCAAAACATGGAAAATTGGGGCCAAATGATTCCCAAGAAGCAATAGGTACTATAAATGCAGTAGATCATATTAGTTTTGAAGTAAAAGATGGAGAAATTTTTGGATTTTTAGGTCCAAATGGTGCTGGTAAAACAACTACAATTCGGATGATGACCGGAGTTTTAAAACCAACTCTAGGTGAAATAAAAATCCTTGGCTTAAATGCATGGGAAAATCAAATCACTGTTAAACAAGTTGCTGGAAATGTTCCTGAAATGGCAAATGTATACTTCTCATTTTCAGGATGGGAAAATCTAATGTTTATTGGAGAAATATATGGTATTCCTAAGAAAGAACGGGTGATTAAGGCAAAGGATTTACTGAAAAAATTCGATTTGTATGAGAAACGAACTCTTAAATCTAAAAAATATTCAAAAGGGATGAAGCAGCGACTGTTATTATGTATGGCTTTAATGACTAATCCAAAAATTCTGTTTCTTGATGAGCCTACCTCTGGGCTTGATGTTCAATCTGCTAAAATTATAAAACAATTAATAAGAGACTACAATGAACAAGGTATGACGATATTCTTGACGACTCATGATATGGAAGTTGCTAATGAGTTATGTGATAGAATTGCGATAATCAATCATGGAAGGATAATAAGTTTAGATACACCGGAGAATCTAAGGAAATTAACACAGGATTATCTAGCAATAGATTTAAATTTTGACATTGGAGTAGATATAGGAGAAATTAAAAATCTCAATAGTGTGAGTGAAGTTCAAAAAACTCAAGAAGGTTTACATATTATTGTTGAAGACATCCACAATTCGATCCTTGAAATAATAGATTACATCAAATCTCAAAATATGAAGATTAAGCATCTTAGTACGCATCAGCCAAAATTAGAGGAAGCTTTTTTAAAAATCATTGAACGAGGTGTTAAAAATGAGTGAAATTATCAAAGAACAAAATAGGATGAAGATTTTTATCAGCCAGATAAAAAGATCATTTGTAATAACAAAAAAAGATCTAAAAATATACTATAATAAACCGCCTGTTTTAATTCAGGGGATACTTTTTCCGATAATACTTTTCATAGCTCTAACTCTCGGAAGGATTGTGCAACCAATCTATTTAATCTCTGGTTTAATGGCTATGATTACATTTTTAACATCAACATCAATAGGTCCTATTGTGTTCCCTTGGGAGACTATGAGGAGAACATTTGAAAGATTAATAACTTGCCCAATATCAATAAAAACTATATTAGTTGGTAGTGTTTGGAGTACTTTTATATATGGAATTATCTTTTCTTCAATTCCTTTAATAATTGGAATGATTTTCTTATCAACTGAATTGACAATAAATATTTTCTTTATCATAAGTGGAATGATCATCGCTGGTTTAGCTTTTGCGTGTTTTAGTCTTATACTTTCAGTTCCTTCTACAGATACCCCTGGGAATACAATGGTGTTTACAATTCTCATTAAATTTCCATTAATTTTCATAAGCCCCTTATTCATGCCGATCACTTTATCTCCAATTGTTTTCATCTCTCCATTAACATATTTCATTGACATTGTGAATGTTGGTCTTGGAAGTATTAGTGTATTTGGACAATTAGGAGTATTTTTTGATATTGGAATCTTAATAGCTTTTGGTTTTGGTTTTCTATTCTTAGCATTTATGCTACATGGAAAAACTTTAGAAAGACGATTTCGAGGATAATATTTAATTAAAAATATTTTTTTTTTACATTTTATCATTATTAAAATCAAATATAAGAGTATTTCCATTTTTACCAATGGTTTTAAGCACTTCCATTTTTCTAAGGCAATAACTTAACTTTTGAGCTAAACTTAAAGGTCTCTTTATTAATTTTGCTAATTCATTGTTTGTAAAAGGGATATCTATATTCTTTGGAATAAAATACAAGAAGTCAATTGGATTATTGAATTTTTTACTTTCTATTACTTTTAATAATTTCTTATCATAAATCCTCCAACTTTTTCTTCTCCAACTTTCTCTGTCACTTTTTTCACGAATTTCTTCAATTTGAACCAAAATAATTTCAATAGTGAAATTAGGATGAGAGATCATTTTAGGAATTCTAACTAATTCCTCGAATATGTCTATATAAGAACAATGCACTGGAGATAATCTTCTTCGAATATTCTTATTCAATTGGGTATCTAAATTGATGATCCAATTGTCCTGAATAATTGGATGGACTAACTTGACTTTATAATTTTCTAAGAGAATTCCAAGTTTATTTCTAATCTTCGAGAAATTTGTTGTTTGTATTTCAATCAGAAGGTCATCTCTAACTATATCTACTATGTATTTCCCGACTTTCCTTTCAATTTGATCATTAGATTCGCTATATAACCATTTTAAGTCTTTATGAAGGGTAGTTTCATTTAAGGTTCCAATTTGATTTAGCATTATAGAAATGACGATATAAGCAATTGTGATATATATTAGAGTTTTCATTTAAAAAGGAGGTAATATCACAATATTAAGAATTTCTTATACAAAAAAATGGTCTATTAAAATCTTTTATAGAATATTTCTAACTTCATATCTATAGATTATAAAAAATTACGATTGAATATTATTATTTATTCTGAAGTGAATGAAGTTGGAAAAAAAAATAGATGAAGAACACCAGGAAAAAATCCGGAAAGTCCTAAGAGGAATAACTTTTTGTGCCCTAAGTACTTGCTCTAATGGAGAACCACATACAACCATAGTTCAGCCTTCAATAACAACCGATTTAACCTGTATTATTTTGGCAAAAAACACAAGAAAAAAGATTAGTAATCTTCAGCAAAATAATAAAGTATGGTTAACCTTTGATGCAACAGGTTCATTCAAGATTCCTAAGGCAATTTATATTAAAGGTAAAGCTGAATTGAGTATACTAACACAAGAATCTCTTGATGAATTTTTGTCATATCATGGAATGGTAACAAAAAAAATCTACAAGAAATTAACTGCTGAAGGTTTAGAAAAATCTACTAGAATATTTATTAAACCAGATAAAATCATTACAATAGGTATTTTTGGAAAACTCGAAGATACAATCTCTTTTACATTGTAAAGCTATGAGATTATTTAAATTGTTTTTTTTTTAATTATCCAATAATTCCGTTATTAAGATCTAGAATTTTAATCTTCCATTATTGCATTGTACAAAAATCCTATGCCTCTTGGAGTAGCTTTCCAACCGGATTTTGTATTTGCGACATAAAATAGTTGTTCTAACATTGATAAGTGATAATTTAAAGTATCACTTACTTCTTTAAAATTATCTTTTAATTCTTTAAAAGTTTTTACGTTAATCCCAATGAATTTTAACAATTCTCTTCTAGTTTGATTCATCATCGTTCTGTATGCTCGTTTATGATCTTCCTTATGGTCAATATTTTTAGTTAATTTTAAATATTCTGTCATTTCTTCCTCAGTCAATTTACATAGTTTTATAATTTCTTTCATGTCCATAAATTTCTCACTTATTTTAATTATTACTTATTTTATTTTGAAAAAAAGAGCAAAAAAAGATAAATTTATTTTTCTCCAACTCATTATCTACATTTTTGATTTTTTTTAGAATTCTGGTCTACTTTTGTTATATTGTCATTTTTCATTTTTTGCAAACATTTATATATGCATTTTTCTTAATTTGCATATATAGAGATAATCTCAATTATTTAAAAATGCTAATAATAATGATTTACATTGAATGAAAATTATACGTTAAAACATCGAGCGTTTGTCATTTTAGGCTTAATTAATGAGAAAATGCATGAAGGTGGATGCCATGCTTATGATATTAACAAAAGAATTGAAGAACGAGGAATGAGAGATTGGACAAACATAGGTGTGGATTTTTCCTTTTCCACTATATATAGAACCTTAGATAGATTAGAGAATGATGAATTAGTAGAGAGTTTTGAAGAAGAAATTGATAATAGGATAAGAAAAAATTATAAGATAACTGAATTTGGCTATGATATATTAAAAAAAAAGGTTTACGATGTATTATATAATTATATTGGGAAAATGGATGAAGACTTTTATGTTGCTTTTTCAATGTTTCCAATTCTAAGTCTTGAAGAGCAGATTGAAGCTTTTAGTCATGCTTTGCAAATTATAAAATTACATAGAAAGGAGTTAAAACAAATGTTAGACGCTATGCTATTAAATTTTTCAAGAATCCCAATCAACGTAACAGGACTCTTTATACACCCTATTAAAATTCTCGAAACAGATGAAGATTTTTTTGAAATGGTTTTGGAAGAAATCATCAAAGTTGAGGGGAACTTTAGCCCTGATGATTATAACTAAATTTAATGAGGCAGTTATAAAATGAAACATATAGTTAAAAATTTTATACATCGAATTGGTCATCATTGCGAATCTTCTTCAATGAGAGATTTATTTGAGTATTACGGATTTCCCATGTCTGAACCGATGGCATTTGGATTGGATGCTACAATGGGTTTTGGATTTTTTGATACCACCGGTCAGACTTCCTTTATCCCTAAATCTGATATCCCATTTTTCTTAGGTGGTAAACAGGGAACAATTGAACCAAGCAGTCTAGCATGCCGACTATTAGGTATTACTCTTAGAAAACAATCATTCACAAATGCTGATAAAGCTTGGGAAGAATCTAAGATTATGTTAGCCCAAGATATTCCGCTTTTATTAAGAGTGGATATTGTTTATATGCCTTATGAAGGTTTTGATGATGAAATGGAAGAAGCTCATTTTGGAGGGCATACGATTGTATTAGGTGGCTATGATGAGGAGAAAGGTATAGTTTATATAGGTGATACAGAATTTGAGGATTTTCAAGAGGTTTCTATTGAAATTCTTAAGACAGCGAGGAGTTCCACTTATGGCCCGAAGTTTATGCATCCTAAAAATACCCAATTCTCCATGACACGCCGAGCTGATGATAAGCGCCCCCCTTTAGCTGGGGGTGTTAAGTTAGCAATTCAAAAAGTGGTAAATAATATGCTACGTCCCTCAATGAATAGTAATGGCCTTCAAGGATTAAAACAATTTGCGAATTCTTTGCTTACATGGGGAGAAAAACTAAAAAAAACAATTACAAACTCAAAAGGAAAAGAAATTTCACTAGCGCGATTAATGTTTGAGCTTACCCATGGTTATATTGAAACATGGGGAACGGGAGGTGGGTCATTCCGAAAGCTCTATAAAGAGTTCTTAGAAGAATTACTAATACATCCTGAGCTTAAAGTAGGTCCTAGAGCATGGAATTCTAATGAATTCAGGATTCTCGAGGAGTGCATCCCGATTATTAGTGATTCTGCTCAAAATTGGACTCTTATCGCAGATATTTTGAAAAATGCCGCAGATGAATACAAAAGCGATTGTCTGAACCATGTAGATCTTGGTGAATTGTATAATATAGCTCTATTTATCATTTCAAGAGAAGAAGAATTATTCACAAAATTATCTAAAATAAAAAACTAGGTGCTAAAAAATGGTAGATAATAATTTAGCAGCTCCCTGTGGCATATATTGCGGCGCTTGTCGTCAATATCTTTTATTGAAAAAAGAAATGTTGGAGGAAAGAGGCTTTAAAATTGGTTGTAAGGGATGTCGGATAAGGAATAAAAATTGTGCATTTATTAGAAGAAATTGTCCCAAACTAAGAAAAAATGAAATAGATTATTGTTATCAATGCGATAACATTCCTTGTCAGAACTTAAAAAAAATCGATAAACTCTACAGAGAAAGATATTCTCTAAGCCTTATAGAAAATTTAAAGAGAATTGAAGAAATTGGAGATGAGACGTGGCTTCAAGAGCAAGAAGAGCTCTATACATGCCCTGATTGTGGTGGCGAGATTTGCATTCATGATGAAGAATGCTATGATTGCGGTATTAATATTAATCCAAATAAAAAAAAAAAGGTGTGAAAATGTTGAAAGATATTCTAAAAGAGTTAAATGCTGATGAAATGCGAAAAGTGTTCCTTAAATACACAAGAATGGCTTTTGAAATGCTTCCTAAAATGGAGAATCCACAAATATTAGATATTGGATGTGGCTCAGGCATACCTACTCTTGAACTCGCAAAACTAAGTGATGGAGAGATTATAGGATTAGATATCGACCAGTCAGCTTTAAATAAATTCAATGTAAAAATTGAAAAAAAAGGGCTATCAAATCGTATTAAAACATTCAATCGTTCAGTATATAATACCAAATTCCCCAATGGAAGATTTGACCTAATTTGGGAAGAAGGTGTAATACATATCCTTAATATTAAGAAAGCTCTAAAAGAATGTAATCGGATTTTAAAGAAAAAAGGTTTCCTTGTCTCTTTTGAAACTATTAAATGGGTGAAAAATAATTTAGAAATCTTTCCTAAACTTGGTTTTAAACTTCTAGATAAGTTCTTATTACCAGAGAAAGCTTGGTGGACAGAGTTTTATTCCCCATTGGAGAATAAGATTAATGAATTACGTATTAAATATAAAGGATCTAAGGAACTTATGGAATTAGAGGGATATGAAAAGGACATAGTTATGCTTAAAAAAAACCCTAAAGAATTTGATTGTGGATTTTATATTTATCAGAAAATATAATAGAGTAGTGATGAGTTAAAGTATGGATGAGATAAAAATTTTAGGGGCAAGGATTCATAACCTAAAGGATATTAATGTGAATATACCTAAAAAGAAAATGATACTGATTACAGGAGTTTCGGGTTCAGGAAAATCGAGCCTTGCTTTTGACATTATATTTGACGAGGGAATGAATCGATACTTACAATCAATTGGATTCCCTCCAAAGTTCGAGGATGATAAACCCTTCGATATGATTGAAGGTTTGAGTCCGACAGTTGCTGTTGAGCAAAGAACTACCCGTGTTTTTAATCCTCGTTCAACTGTGGGAACTAAAACGGGTATTTATGGTTTAATTAGAATGCTATATGCTACTGAAGGTATCTTACTTTGTCCAATATGTAAAGAACCTGTGAACCAATCCACTCTTGAATGTGGCCTATGTGGGATGTTAGTTGATAGGCTTCAGATAAAGCATTTCTCCTTTAATGAACCTTCAGGAATGTGCTTGGAATGCAAGGGTCGAGGATATGCGATGCATCTCACTGAAGAGATGATTGTTAAAGATTATAATAAAAATTTAATACAAATAACAAAAGCAGGTTCAGCAGTCTTTGCAGATCAACTACGATTCGTTGAACAATTAGGGAATATTTATGATTTTGATATTAAAACACCATATAAAGACCTGTCTGACGAGATTAAAAAAATTTTTCTATATGGTAGCGGTAAAAAGCTTAAATTTCAATGGGAATCAAAAAGATTCACTGGTGAATTAGAAAGCGTATTTGAGGGTATCATTCCGCATATTGAGAGAGCACTCTCTGAAAGTAAAAGTACCTATAGACGAAATAAAATTAATAAAAATTATATGTCAAAGTTAAAATGTGGTGAATGTGAGGGCTATCGAATTAACGAACAGGCCCGAAGTATCAAAATTGGAGAGAAACATATTGGAGAATTGGCAATGATGACGATTGACGAATTACAGGAATATTTTGATAGATTAACTGATGAGGATATAAAAAGCCCTCAAGGTAGAGCGATGATGGAAAACATAAAGTTAGGATTAAAACGAATGGTTAATGTAGGACTATCTTATCTACACTTAAATCGATCTTTACCCTCTCTAAGCGGTGGAGAACTACAGAGATTATCCCTTATGACACACCTAGAGGGGGGATTAGATTCATTAATTTATATTTTGGACGAACCTAGCATGAGTTTACATGAATGCGAAAAGGATTCATTGGTTAATTTATTGCAACAATTAAAAGATTTAGGAAATACAATCATTATAGTCGAACATGATAAACGGTTCATTGAAATTGCTGATGAGATAATTGATATCGGACCAGGAGCAGGAGTTCATGGTGGTAAAATAGTATATCAAGGTTCCTTAGAAGGTATCAAAAAAGTCGAGGAGTCATATACAGGACAGTTTCTTGCGGGAAATATCGAATTACCTAAAAAAGAATCCAAGTTACAGAGAATCATTGATAAATCAACCAAATATTTGACTATTAAGGGAGCAAGTACTAATAATTTAAAGGGTATTACTGTAAAGATACCTTTAGGTTTAATGGTAGGTATTGCAGGTGTATCTGGTTCTGGAAAAAGCTCTCTCATCCTAGACACTTTAGTTCCATTATTAAAGCCACATTTCAAACGAGGTGCTCAAAAGCAACAAAACAAGACGGATGAGAATAGCAATGAGGAAGAAGAAGAGAATGGAGAAGATTTACTGGAATATTCCGGACAGGTAGAGGGCTGGCAAAATATTAATGAGGTTGTAGTTGTTAATCAAAAACCAATCTCTCGTACCCGAACTTCTACTCCTTGCTCGTTTATTGGTATCTGGGATAAAATTCGTAATGAATTTGCTAAAACTACCGAAGCAAGAAAGCGAAAATATACTGCAGGCCATTTTTCCTATAATTCTGATCGCGGACGTTGTCCCTCATGCAAAGGTCAGGGAGTACAAGATCTTCAAGTATCGTTTCTCACCAGTTTTACGATTCCCTGTAAAGAATGTAAAGGATTACGATATATCCCTGAGATTTTGGAAGTTAAGTATAAGGGTAAATCAATTGTAGATGTACTTGAAATGACTGTAAATGAGGCAGCAGAATTGTTTAAATCTCAGCTAAGCATCTCGAATGTGTTAAAGATATTAGATGAGATAGGCATGGGGTATATTGAGCTTGGACAGCCCGCGCCCACATTAAGTGGAGGGGAAGCACAACGAGTTAAATTGGCAAAAGAATTAGGAAAAGTGAGAAAGGATAAATCACTTTATATTTTGGATGAGCCTACAGTTGGATTGTCTTTTTATGATTCAGTAAAATTAATGGATTTACTCGAGAAATTAGTTCAGGAAGGAAATTCTGTTCTTATTATTGAACATGATCCTGAGATTCTTTCATATTGTGATTATCTTATAGAGTTAGGACCTGAGGGCGGACCTAAAGGAGGAGAAATTATTGCAAAGGGAAGTCCAAAAAAAATTATATTAAACAAAAAATCCAAAACTGGACCTTATCTTAATTAAATAGAAACTAAAAGTACCATGGAAATCAAGATTCGAGGAGCACAAGAACATAATTTAAAAGATATTGATGTAGAGATTAAAGACGGGCTTACAGTTGTAACTGGTGTTTCTGGGTCTGGAAAAACTTCACTAATTTTTGACATTTTATATAAAGAAGCTCGCCGTAGATTTTTAGAAGCATTTTCTATCAATAAAGATGAGATGAAACTTACTCCCGCAAAAGTAAAATCTATAACTGGATTAGGACCTACTATAGCACTTGGTCAGAATATTCTTAATCGAAATCCAAATTCCATCCTAGCATCTGCAATTGGACTTATTCCGCTTTTAAAGATTCTGTATGCTAGATTTGGGGATAGAAAGTGCCATATATGTGGTAATACATTAATAATTTTAGGAGAAGATGAGATAGTCGCAAAGATTGATGGGTTGAGAAATCTAGAGTCATTGAAAATTTCAGCTCTTTTGGTAAGGAAAGTAAAAGGGAGCCATCAAACATTAATAGCACTTCTAAAGAAGGAATTTGGTTCTGAAGCAGTTATAGTTGATGGAAAACCTATGAAAACAAAAATAAATCCAAAAGATTCTCATGACATTCAAATTCAAATCGGTCAAGTGACCCAAACCAGCAGTATTAATGAGATTCGAAATATTATTCAAACTATTTCCTCATTAGGGGCAAATTCATTAATTATTGAAGGAGAAACAGTAAAATTATTCATTTCTAGATCTCCCGTATGTTTTGAATGTGGCACTTGGTTTATGGAGCTTGAACCTACCCACTTTAACAAAAATTGTCCTTATTGTAATGCAAAAGGGTGTAATGAATGTAATGAAACAGGATATCACCCATTAGCGTCTAATGTTACATGGGAAGGATTATTATTTTCAGAGATATTAACAAAATCAGTAGGAGATTTAGTTACTCTTTTTTCTAAAAAGGAATTAATGATTACATCTAGATTACTACAAGAAATTAAAAAGCGTTTGCTTGCACTCAATTCTGTAGGATTAAATTATTTAACTTTAGATCGTGTTTCCCCATCTTTATCTAGGGGTGAATCTCAAAGAGTTCGGCTAGCCATTGCATTATTAAGTGGATTAGAAGATATCACTCATATACTTGATGAACCAACAATTGGTCAACATCCCGCCGACATCGCGAGATTAATGCCTATATTACAGAATCTAGGGGGTTCTATAATTTATATTGAACATGATAAACAAGCTGCAGTATCTGCTGATAATGTTATTGATATGGGTCCCGGTGCTGGAAGAAATGGGGGTGAGATCATATTTACAGGGAGTCCTGCTGAATTATGGAAAGTAGATACTCCCACTGGTAAATTTTTTAGTTCAAGAGAAAAGGTGAAAATACCTAAACATAGATCTAAACCTCAATTATTCTTAACATTAGAGGCTGCTTATAAGCATAATTTAAAGAATATTTATTGTAAGTTCCCTCTAAACCGGCTAACAGTAATCACAGGCGTATCTGGTTCAGGGAAAAGTACTTTGGTAGAAGAGGTATTATATCCTACACTAAAAGAGAAGGAACCAATCGGTTGTAATGGAATTTTAGGCCCAAAAATGAAACCTATAATTGTAGATCAAGGACCTATTGGGAATAATCCCAGATCTAATCCTGCTACCTATACAAATATAGCTGATCTTATTAGAAAAATTTTCGCAAAAGCTACTAAATTTAAAGCTACCTATTTTTCATTCAATACTCCAGAAGGGCAATGTCCAACATGTAATGGAATGGGAGCTCTTGAGATTAAATTGAAATATTTACCTTCTAATTGGGTTACTTGTCCAGATTGTAATGGTGACCGATTTTCAGAAGAGATTCTTGCTAAAAAGGTTAATTTTGTAGACAAGGAATATTCTATCGCAGAGTTCTATGAACTTCCTATTTCAGAGGTTTTGAGGATTTTAGATAAAGACAAGCGATTATCTATTGGAGATTTAGATTCTGCAAAGCAGATGCTAAAAGCTCTTAGCGATATTGGTTTGGGATATTTATCTCTAGGTCAACCCTCTCCAACATTATCGGGGGGTGAGGCTCAACGAATTAAATTATCAAAGTACCTTGGACAAAAGACTTTAAAAGAACAATTAATTATTTTAGACGAACCATCAACAGGATTACATCCAAAAGATTTAGCAGGGTTATTAAAAATCTTAGATAATTTAATTCAAAATGGAGCAACAATTGTTATAGTGGAACATAATATCGATATAATTAGATCTGCTGACTGGATTATAGATCTTGGTCCAGGATCTGGGCCTAATGGTGGAGATATAATATATCAAGGTCCGCTAGATAAATTTGTGGAGGTAAAAGAATCTTTTACAGCACAAGCCTTAAAATGTGAAGATAAGATTCTACCATTTATTGATAAAGAGCAGAAAAAAAAAGTGAGTTCAGAAGAAATCGTCATTCAAAATGCTCATATTCATAATTTAAAGAATATAAATGTTAAGATACCTAAAAAGAAACTGACAATAATCACTGGAGTTTCTGGATCAGGTAAATCCAGTTTGATTATGGATACTCTTGAGGCAGAAGCAAGACGAAGATATTTAGAAACATTATCTATGTATGAAAGACAAAGTACAAAAGAAAATAATGAAACTCTAGTTGAAAATATTCAAGGTTTAGGTGTTACAGCAATAATTATCCCAGAAAAAATTATTCAAGGATGGTTTTTCAACGTTCGAAATAATATAGGACGAATTACTGACATATCCCTTCATTTAGCTAATATATTTTCATATATAGGAGACAATTATTGTCCTAAATGTAACCAAATTATGGAGCGGAAAGAAAAATGGTATTGCAGAAATTGTAATCTTGAATTCCCTCTTGCAAAACCAAGACATTTCATTTCTACCAATTATTCTGCAGCTTGCCTTAAATGTCATGGAGTAGGCTCATTTCAATTACCTCATCCTGAAAAACTAATAATTCATCCTGAAAAACCATTGTGCAGTGGAGCTATGTATTCTCCAGGATTTTTTCCAAAAGGATATCTGTGTAAACCATATAATGGTGGGTATTATATAGTTC
>JBHLNS010000081.1:0-9848 GCA_048941285.1 Promethearchaeota archaeon | reverse complement strand
GTAAAGCATCCTAATAAGGCTAAGAAATATATTGGCTTAATGTTGGGAAGTGAAATGATTTATTATAGAATAACAGGATATCAAAATCTAAAATTTTTCGCTAAAGTTTATGAAGTTTCTAATTACAAGGAAAAAATTAAAAATATTGCTCAAAAATTGGAATTAGAAAATTGGATGGATGAATACGTTGAAAAGTATTCAACTGGGATGAAAACTAAACTATCTGTAGCTAGAATGTTATTAATCGATCCCGAGATTATGCTTTTAGATGAGCCAACTCTTGGTCTAGATATATCTACAAAAAACTTTATTATTGAGAAATTACAGGAGTTAGAAAAAACTATCATCTTGTCTACACATAATATGTCTGTTGTAGAAAAATTATGTGATCGTATTACTTTTATTAATAAGGGGGAAATTATAAAAACGGGAACAAAAAAAGAGCTGCAAAAAATGTTCCAAAAAGGAATTCCGATCTTTATAGAAATATCTACAAAAAAAGAAAGCTTAATGAAAGCTCTTTCAAATTTGGATATTATTCTTGAGTGTAGAGATATGGTTGATGGCTTAAACATCATTTTAAAGAATCGTGATAATTATAGTAAGCTATGTTCTATTTTGCAAAGTTATCATTTTACAAAAATAGAAGAAAATGCTTTCTCTCTTGAAGATATTTTCTTAAAATTAGTATAATTTTTAAAAAGAACTCTCAATAGCCTAGAAATTCTAAATAATCAGAAAAAATTTGCTTAATTGTTTATTTTTATTAAAGCAAGTGCTATTAAATTTGTATAAAATTTAGCTAAATTTCTTTTAGTTATTTCATTTTTATAATCTTCATATTCAAAAGATAAATCATCTATTTTTTTTTCAAGTAATTTTATATCTTGTTTAATAAATTTAATTTCTTCTTCCAATTTTTTAATTAAATTCAATCTTTCTTGCTTTTTTTTTATATCAGTGAGCTTTTCTATATTTTGAAATTGTCGAGGAGTAGGTCTTTTATTTTCATTTCTTTCTAAAACTTTTAATAATGATTCACGTTTGAGGTTAAGAGATCTCCTTTTATGAGAATAAATTTTTTCTTTTTTCTTTTTTTGTTGCGCAAAAATTGAGTTATTTAGAGTTTTAACCTCTCTTTTCCAAATAGATGTTTTCAGTTTTACAATCTTTTTTGCACTTTCTTTAAGATTATTGATAAGATTATAATCAAGGTCAATGCTTTCATTCATCTTATTAAGAAAGAAAATTTCATTGAAATTATTAATATCTAATATCATATCAGCAAGCCCATTAATTTCTCTCCCTCTTTTATCAACTATGATAGCAGAAATTTGATTTTCAATAATATATCCTTGGAATTTTACTGAAAAGATAAATAGATATATTTCGTTTTCGTTAATTTGTCTTAGATCAAAAATCTTTTCTAATCCTTCCCTTCTTATGAAAAGAACAGTTAAATTTCCCTTAAATTCATCTTTCATGCAAAATTCCAAAATATTGTTAATTAAAGGGTGACCTAAAGCAAAAAAATCAATTTCTTCCTTTTTTCTTGCAAGATCTAAATTAAAAGTCCCGACATACTCATTCTGAAATTGATAATTTGGATTTTTTAATAATATATCTTTTAATATAATTTTAAAAGGAAAATAAAAATCTTTAGAGTTTTTTTGATCAATTTCTTGAACTTTTTTAAGCGCTCCATACAAATTATTATGATTATCAAAAAATAACTTTATTAACAAGTATAATTCATTATGTGTAAGTTTTACGTCTATACATGATGCTAGTGATGTAATTAATCCTTCCATTTGAAATGATTTTCTATCTATCATGAGATCATCCAGTTGCATCTCAATTTCTTTTGCTTTTCTTATTTCTTCGTCAAGTGTTCGATAGAATTCATTTAATTTTTTTCTTTTTTTCCCATCTTCCTCAGCAAAAATAACTCCTTTAAAATCTTTTTCAATCCTTCCAATTATTGGCTCTAAAATACCAATGGATTCTTCAAAAAGATTAATTCTTTTAACTATGGCATGAATTATATCGGTTTCAACTGTTCCTTCCATAAAGATATTATAAATATAAATTTCTTTTGATTTTTGTCCAATTCTATCCAATCTACCTATTCTTTGTTCTAACTTCATTGGATTCCAAGGTAAATCATAATTTATTAACACTCTACAGAATTGAAAATTCCTACCTTCACCACCAATTTCAGTAGAAATCAAGATTGAAAATTTGTTACTTGATCTAAATCTTTCAACTGACTCATCTTTTTGAATTTTATCTAAACCCCCAAAGAATAATTCTACATTAAAATTAGAATTATGCCCCATTATAAGAGATTTTAAAAATTTCAAAGTATCAACAAATTGAGTGAAAATGATTATTTTTTCACGAGGAGTTTTTGAATAGATTTCGTCTATTAATTCAATTAATTTAGCAGATTTTGAGTCATAAGGTAAAGCGTTTAGTTTATCATAATATTCCTTTAATATTTTCTTTTGATTAAGGAAATCAATCGCTTCTTCCTTTTTTTCTTTATTAGACTTATCATTAAATATATCAAATATTTCAATATCAAGAAACTGATCCTCTAACTCTGCCTCATAAAATTCAGGATCTCCTTCTTTTATTATCTCAGTATCCAGAAAAATATCTTTATATCGATCTAGTTGATCTAGCCGTCTTTCAATACTTTTTAAAAAAGCTTGTTTTGAACTAGTTAATAATTTCTGTAAAGTTGTTATTATAAATCCAATCCCAACATTATCTTTGGTTAGTGAAGAGTTATAAATTTTTGCTAAGTATAGGCGGATCTCGTTATATATCTCTAATTCTTGTCTAGTAGGATTCACCATTATAGTACTGACAATTCTTTTGTTTAATAGATCCCCAGAAAATACATTTTTCTTACGATTTCTGATTAAAAATTTAGATAATGTGTGATCCTCTTCAATTTTTTTTAAAAGTGTTAATTTATAAGAATCATCTTTTATTTCTGAAAGAATATAATTTATATTTTTATTTTTGTCAATATATTTCAAATCTTTGAGTAGTTTGATTGTGTTTTTAACTTCAAAATTGTTCAGTTTATCAATATTATTCAAATTAGTAATTAACAAGTTTATAAATGGCATATTCTTGCGGAAATGCTCAAAGTCACTAAAGGTTTCGAAAGTCTCTGGATGGATTAATTCAATTAAAGAAAATAATTCAAACGCGTGGAGTTGTAGAGGTGTTGCAGTTAATAATAGTAAACTTTCTGAATTTAAACTCAAATTCTTAGCTAATTCATAATTAAGAGTTTCACGATAGCTTCCTGTCATCGCATTAATAAGATACCGTCTTAAATGGTGTGCTTCATCGAATATCACAATATCCCATGAAATGCTTGATAGTAATTCTTTATACTTTCTATTTCGAGCAAACTGGAGAGAACAAATAATTAAATTATCATAATAGAACGGATTCTGGAGTATAGCGGGATGTTTATAATTTCCCTTATTTTTCAATTCTTTAACTTTTTTACCATCATAAATTGTAAATTCGAGATTAAATTTGTTACTCATTTCAAAAGCCCATTGTTTCACAAGTGAAGCAGGTACAATAATCAAAACACGTTCGGCTAAATCTCTTGCCATCATTTCCTTAATATATATTCCAGCTTCAATTGTTTTTCCAAGTCCAACCTCATCTGCTAAAATAATTCTTGGAAAAAATTCTTCAGCCAATCTATGTGTTACATTTATCTGGTGTGGCATTAAAGTTAAACGGGAATTTGTAATGCACTTAATTTGATATGATTTATAATAAGAATAAAACAAATTCGCCCAATATTTAATTAAGAAATTTTTGGGGGAATCTATCGCTTGTTTTAAAATTAGAGTTTTTAAATGAGTTTCATGTTTAGAATAAATTTCATTTTCAAGGATTTGAGATTTTTTGCCATCCTCAGTTAAAAACTCATATGATAATACTCCATCTTGCATCAGGAAATCTTTTGTATTTATATATCCAATTCCATGTTTAGTAACTATTTTATCATTTACATCAAATACATAATGAATAAGATCAACAGGATGGACTATTTTGATGATGCTGTTTTTAAATAATACCTTGAATTTAATTATAAAATGAGTATCCTCCTCATCTAACGATCTCGAAGTTGGGATTTCTAACTTTCTAATTATACGCCCTATTCCTAAATCTGGATTCAACCTATAAGCAACTAGATTCCCAACATTAAATTTTTGCCCTTGACAATATATATTAAAACATTTAGAAAATCTCGATTCTAATCCTTTTCCGCAGAATGGACAACTATAATTAGGAGGATTTATCTTTAAAACCATTATCTTTATATGGTATTTAATATAGAAACAAGTAAAAATTTTAGTATTTTGAATTAAAAGGGATGATTATGTCAGATGTAGGGATTGAACCGACATATATTGGTAAAAATGAAAATCTTGTTTTTATAGTTCCTAAAGAACTCTTTAACATGAGTTTAGGACCAGCAGAAGTATTAGATCGCGAATCTGCTAAATTATTTAGTAAATATATTAGAGGAACATTTAAGGGTTTCCAACAAGCAAGGAAAACAAAATATGGTAATGAAAATAATACTAAAACAAAAGTAAGTCCTGATTTTTGGAATAAGTTTGAAAAAAAAGCACGAGAACTTGATGTGGATATAATAGGGTATACTCCAGTTAATGAAAACTATATTTTTAAAGATCTTCAGGTATATGGTAAAAACGCTATCATTCTGGGAATGGAAATGAAATGGGATAAAATCAAGAATGCCCCGGGAGCTATTTGTGAAATTGAAGTATTCAGAGTTTACAAAGTTTTAGGTGATGTTACGATTGAATTAGCAGAATACATGAAAGAACAAGGTTATAAAAGTGAAGCACATCATCCTTTTGGTGGAAAACTCCTATATGGTCCGCATGCTGTTGCAGCTAACTTAGGTATTATGGGGAGAAATGGATTAATTCTTACACCGCAATTTGGACCTCGACAAAGATGGAGTATAATTACTACCGATGCCGAAATTCCTGAGGCAATAAAGAAAGATCTTAGTGATCTAAAAACATTCTGTGAGAACTGTGGTGCATGCGTGAGAGAATGCAAGGGAAATTCTGTTTATGAAACTCCAATTGAAAAAGGAAATGGTGTAATCACACATATAGACAGATCCAAATGCATACAAAGTATTTTGGACAATAACTATTGCAGTTACTGTTTAAGGATTTGTATGCCTTCAAGGGCAGCTTAAATCCACTTTAATAAATTTTTTATAACAGTTATATTCAAATTAGAACAACCTTTCTAATAAACATTAATAAACCTACTTTCTTGAGATGAAATGACTGAATCTAATAATAAAGTAGCTGGTGAAAAAATCACTAGTGTAGCTTCAATTGAGCTACTTAAAAAAGTAAATTCTGCTGCAAATTATTGCTACTCGTGTAATAAATGCAATAATGTATGCCCAACCGCTTTTATCGGCATTTTTTATCCTCGTAGCCTAATCACAGATTTAACATTCCTAACTCCAGAAGAAGCTTTACAAAATAATGATATTTGGAAGTGTCTTACTTGTGGTTTATGTTCAATTTATTGCCCAATGACTAAAGAAGATACTGGAGTAAATTTCACACAAATTATTAAAGATTTACGTTCTCTTGCTTCAGAATATCAGCCATTACAAGATGGATTATTAAGTTGTAATCATGAGAGAGTATATTCAAGTTTACCAAAATTAATGGCAGAAGATAAAATCAGGTTTACTAATAAATTAGGATTCCTTGATGGGACAGGATTAAAAAAAACCGACAATGGAGAAATTGGATATTTTATGGGATGTGTTCCTTTTTTAACAGGAGCAGCTCCGTGTGTTGTAGGATGTCCTGCGGGGGTTGATGTTCAGGGTTATATATCACTTATAGCAGAAGGGAAGTATCAAGAGGCTTTAGATTTAATAAGAGAAACAAATCCTTTACCATACTTATGTGGAAGGATTTGTACGGCTCAATGTGCATTAAATTGTAATCGTCAGCATTTTGATGATCCAGTGGCTATTCGGGAACTTAAGAGGTTTGTATGTGATTGGGAAGTTGAACATCCCAACCAAACTAAAATAAACCCAGTACCGCAAACTAAGGAGAAAGTGGCCATTATTGGTGCTGGACCAGGTGGTTTATCAGCAGCATATTTTCTCGCACGAATGGGATATAAACCGACTATTTTCGAGAAGGGAGATAAAGCAGGAGGTGTAGTCAGATATGGTGTTCCACAATATAGACTTTCTGATGAAGCTCTTGATCAAGATATTGAATTTATTAAGAGTATGGGAGTAGAGATTGTTTTTAATAAAAAATTTGGTCCTAATTTTACATTAGAAGACATATGGAAAGAAGGATATAAAGCAGTCTTCATTGCCATAGGTCTATATGTTCCAAAAACATTACGTCTTGAAGGTGAAAATTTACCTAATGTCGATGTGGCAATTGATTTTCTATTAGAACGAAAATATAAATGTTCTGAAAATCCAGATGAATTTAAAGGTAAAACTTTTGGTATTATTGGTGGTGGTGCAGTTGCTGTAGATGTTGGTGAGACCGCAATTCGATTAGGAGCCACCAAAGTGGATTTAGTTGATATATTGAGCAAAGAAGCCCTTAAAAATGTACTTAAAGATTTACATGAAGCGGAATTAGAAGTAATGAAATATCATTTTGAAACATCAACAGCTAAAATTACACAAGAAAAAAGCGGCAAATTAGCCTTAAATTGCTATAAGATTGAATGGGGCGAACCTGATCCTAAAACTGGAAGACGACCACTAAACAAAATAGAAGGCTCCGATTATAAAATTATTGTTGACCACATTGTAATAGCAATAGGACAAGGACTTAATTCAGAACCATTGCTAGCCGCTACTAATAACCAGTTAATAATTGATCGAGGAAAAGTTTTAGTTGATAATCTAACCTATGAGACTGACATTCCAGGGGTTTTTGTAGGTGGAGACATTATTAATAATTCTTTAATGTGTGCGGTTGATGCGATCGGAGATGGGAGAGAGGCAGCCTACTCGATTGATAGATATCTCCGAGGACTTGATTTAAAGGAAGGTAGAATAAGAAAGAATGATCTAAAAAGATCCACTATCCCTAAAAAATATATACAAACTCAAGTATGCCAAGATATGAACTTTATGCCGGGTTCTGAGAGACTAGTCTGTTTTGACGAAATGGAATTAGGATTTACAGAAGATCAAGCGAAAAAGGAGGCAAATCGATGTTTGAATTGTAATTGTTGCTGTAATTCTGACCAAATACCAGAAGATTTTGAAAAAGCTCTTGATTCTTCAGGTGTTATGATCTGCGATTATGGGAGTCAAGATATTTGGCCCTCAATAAATGCACCTAATTATTATCAGATTCCTAAAAGCGTAATTGGTTTATTAAATCAAAATAATGTAAACCCAGTTGTTCTACCGCAAGAAAAATGTTGTGGACATGATGCTCTATGGCGAGGAGATATTGATACATTTAAAACATTAGCAGAATATAATGTAAAATTATTTAAAGATGCAGGGGTCAAAACTCTAATTTTTAGTTGCGCTGAAGGATATTATACCTGGAAAAATGAATATAAAAAACTGTTTGAAGGCAATGATGATTTTGATTTTGATATTTATCATATTACAGAATATATTGTTAAAGAAAATCTATTAGAAAGTATAACATTTCCCGTTTTGGATAAAATAAAAGTAACTTATCATGATCCATGTAGGTTAGGAAGAATGAGTAATGTTTTTGATGCCCCACGTGAAGTATTGAAACTTATACCATCTGTAGAATTAGTAGAAATGGAAGACTTTAAGGAAGATGCAGATTGTTGTGGTGTTTCAGCTTACATTTCATGTAACCAAGATTCCAAAAAATTACAAGAGAAAAAAATACTTCAAGCTATAGAAACCGGAGCAGAATATCTAATTACGGCATGTCCTAAATGTATTACTCATTTGAATTGTTATCTCAATGAAAATAGAGAATTAAAAAATAAAATAAAAGTCATTGATATAGTAAGCTTTCTAGGAAAAGTACTATTCTTAATATAATATTTTTTTGCTTACTTAACTTCTCTCATAGTCTGCTTTATTTGTTCTAATTTCTTGGAAATATTGATAAACACTTAAAAGGTATAATTACTTACACAAAAGTTAATGGGCAAGTTTCAATAATTATATAAGTTGTTTATGATGATTGAAAAAGTAATCGCATGGGATTTAAGCGAGATTTTTTCTGGATGTGATGATCCGAAAATTTCAGAATCTATGGATGCTCTTTTGAAAGATGCGGATGAGATTGTTAAGAATTATAAGGGAAAAATTAATAAAAGCAGGTTTACTGCTCAAAATTTACATGATCTTATACAAAATTATGAAAAAATCTTAGCAGGTAAAGAAGAATTAGAATGTTTTTGTAGGAATTTATTTAATGCAAATACGATTATTCCGGAGAATAAAGCTCTAATCAACAAATATAAAAACTTTGAATCAAATGTGCTGAAAAGATTAACATTCTTGGAGTTAGAAATTGGAGAATTAGTCCATAATAACGTACAATTAATAGAGAATGAAATTCTTAGTAATTATAAATATTATCTTGAAAAAATTGATTTAAAATCTCCATATAAACTCTCTGAATCTGAAGAACAAATTATTTTAGAAAAAGATGAATCTGGTGTTATAGCATGGGAGCAATTTAAAGATTCATGGCTGAGTTCTAGAAAGTTTGAAGCCATTGTCGAAGGCAAAAAGAAAATAATTTCAATTAGTGAGGTATTACCTTTAGTCTATCATCCTGATAGAGACACAAGAATGTCTGTGTACAAATCAGTATATAGTTCTTTGGGGGAAGAAGAAGAAATTTACTCTTCAGCACTAAGATATATTTGTAGTGATTGGGTGAAAAATGTGAATCGCAGACATTATAACAGCCCACTTCATCAAAGTTTACTTGATAATGACACTACTCAAGATATCATTGATAATTT
The DNA here is from genome assembly GCA_048941285.1 of Promethearchaeota archaeon. GTDB lineage: Archaea > Asgardarchaeota > Lokiarchaeia > Sigyniarchaeales > SOKP01 > Loki-b32. Next base: position 770 of record JBHLNS010000081.1, on the reverse strand, counting down.
ACTTAAGACAATAGAAGATAATATTGAGATTTATCATAGATTCTTAGCAATTAAAGCGAAATTGTTAAATCTACCAAAATTAAACGGAGTTGATTTATTGGCATTCCTCCCTATTGAAAAAAAATATACATGGGAAGAAGCAAAAGACCTCATTCTTCAGGTATATAGTAAGTTTGATAAATCGTTTGGAGAATACGTAGACGATATGTTTAGAAGAAATCATATTGATGCTAGTGCTAGAGAAGGTAAAACAGACGGAATTTACTGTTCTCCCTGGTATAAGGGAAAATCTGCATTTATTTTTACATCTTATAAAGGATTGATTAGTGAGATCTTTTTTCTTACTCATGAAATAGGGCATGGAATTCATTGTTATCTATCGTCTAGAGAACAAACATTTTTTAATTTTACACCAGGGATGACAGTAGCAGAGACTGCGTCAAAATTTGGCGAATTACTATTAACTGACCATTTATTAAATACTATTGAAGCTAAAAGTGAAAGGATATCATTGTTAACAAACCAAATAAATTTTGCGAGTTTTATTTTTCTGCATAGTGCAAGGTTCAGATTTGAACAGAATCTCTATAACGCAATTAATAAAGGTGAATTTTTAGACGGGCAAAGGATATCTCAGTACTGGTGTTCTGCTAGAGATAATGTATTTAGAGATTCGGTTGAATGTTTTGATGTGATGAAATGGATCTGGATCACTACACCACATTATTTCCTTCCGAACTTTCGTTTCTATAATTATCCTTATGCTTATG
>JBHLNS010000101.1:0-2547 GCA_048941285.1 Promethearchaeota archaeon | reverse complement strand
TGGCAAATTTTGACCCTATAAATTTTTTAAAATGATCTTCAAATATTCTCATCTTAGGGCCTGTAGTTATCCAGTCTGATTTTAATGAATCAATGACCTCATTTATTTCTTCATTATTTAACCATTGGATACCATAAGGAAGAAATTTTTTTCTAACAGACTTTCCTCCCTCAATTGCAGGTTTTTCCATTATTCTGCCTCTCAAAATTCTTTAACCAAATCTCTAGTTTTTGTATTCCCTCTTTTATTGATGTTTTTGGTTCCCAATTTAAAATTTTTTTTGCTTTAGAATTATTACATACTAGTTTCATAATCTCGCTTTGAGGATGGTGATGCTTAACATGTTCTATAAGGGTTTCGTCTCCTACTATGAGTTTTGCTAAATCATTTATAGATATATCCTCTCCTGATCCAGCATTAATTACCTCTCCAATACAATTTTCGTTTTCTGAAGCATTTACAATAAATTCAGCACAATCCTCAACATATAGAAAATCTCTAGTTTGAGTTCCATCTCCAAAAATTTTCAATTTCTCACCTCTAATTTTATGGTTAACGAATATTGATATAACTCCTCCTTCCATATTAGTCTTTTGATAAGGGCCATAAGTATTAAATGGTCTTAATATAACAATAGGTAAACCTAAACCGTGGTAATAAGAAAAAGCTAGTTGTTCTGCAGCAATTTTTGACCCGGCATAGGGGGATCTTGGTATTATTCTATAAGATTCAGATATTGCTGTATTCGCATCAGCAACATCATATACTAAACATGTACCAATTAAAACGACTTTAGAATTGGTCTTAGTTGCAGCTTCAAGAATGTTATAAGTACCGATTACGTTATTTTCAAATGCTCTATCGGGGTGTTCTATACTTTCTTGTACATCTATTTGGGCAGCAAGGTGAATACAATTTGAAATCTTATATTTTTCGTAGATCTTTTCAATTAAAGTTTTATTTCTTATATCATCAATAATAACATCTATGAAATTTTTATCTTCTTTAAATTCGTTCAAATTTTCTATGCTACTATTTTTTAAATTGTCTATAACAACAACTTTCTTATTATTATCTAATAATTTTTTAACAACCCAGCGACCAATAAATCCTGTGCCACCTGTAACTAGAACAACCATTATTAAGATTTTTATATAATATTATTTTTAATTAAGAAATCTTTAATTTCTTCTTTCGTTAAAAAAGGACCATCCTTTGAATTATAAGATTTAGAATTATCAAACCTATTTAAATTAGGGTAAAAACTATGATTTAATTTAACTGAAACCTCAGTTAATTGAGGAAAAACAATATACATATTCTCTGTTTCATAAGTCCTCATTGATTCTTCAATGGAAAATAGTTCTTCATATAATTTTTCTCCAGCAAACATTCCAATTTCTTTGATTTGAACATTTTCTCTTTTCTTTTCAAGCTTTGCAGAAATAATATCTATTAATACATCTATCAAATCTATGATTTTAACCGCGTTCATTTTAAATACAAAAACTTCCCCTCCCTGAGCGATTTCTAAAGTTAATAAAATTAATTCAATTGCTTTTTCAATACTCATAATATATCTTGTCATTTCAGTATGAGTTAAAGTTATAGGGATGTTATTTTTAATTTGGTTTTCTATAAGGGGAATCAATGATCCTCTTGATCCTAAAACATTACCGAATCTTATGGAGTAAAAAATAGTCTTAGCATCTCCTTTATAAAAGTTTGCCGCGGTAATTAATTTCTCCCCTAATAATTTAGTAACCCCCATTGTATTACTTGGGGTTGCTGCTTTATCTGTACTAGTAAATAATACTTTCTCAACATTATTCTCCATACTTATTTCTATCAAATTTTGAAGTCCAATAATGTTTGTTTTTATCGCTTCAAATGGATTATATTCGCAAGCTGTAACATGTTTCAAAGCAGCTAAATGAAATACAATATCAACATTTCGCATTGCTATCTTTAATCTCTCTCTATCCCTAATATCACCAATTAGTAATCTCAATTTTGATCGATTTTTGCTTAATTTTTTTGCTAAAAGATGTTGTTTTGTTTCATCTCGACTGAATATTCTAATTATTTTAGGTGAATAGTTCTCTAATAATTTGATTATTAAAGCTTCCCCAATAGAACCGGTACCACCTGTAACCAAAATTATTTTATCATTGAAATTAACCATAATTATCAAAATGATATATTTAAAAATTTAATAAATTTATGTATAAAAGAATTATCTTAGATTCATTGAAATTATTTAAATTTAGGATATACTTAGGAAAATAAATATGAAATAATAAGTTTTATGCGAGTTTTTAAAAATTTTATATTTCTAACCATATTTAGATAATTTTATTTCTGTTCCATAATATATAATGCTTGAGAATGAATTTTTTACAATTTTAAAAATTAATCAATTAATATTTCTTAATATTCTGAAAGGAACGATGAAAAATAGCAATTTCGAATTATTTATTAAACGAATAGGGGTAATAAACCCAAACCACTCAAAATTTTTATCTGAATCAATTGAAATAATGACAA
>JBHLNS010000080.1:0-10111 GCA_048941285.1 Promethearchaeota archaeon | reverse complement strand
CCAACTATAAGCGGAACTGGAGCATTAGCCGTAGGTAGACTTAAATCAGAAGTTGAAGCTTCAATACTAAAGGAGGCTGCCATTACAAAAGGAAAAAAAATCTTTGATTATAATGCAGCATTTGATAAAGCTAAAAATATACTATTTGGTAAGGTAATAAAAATTTCACATTAATTTTTTTTAAATTTTTTTTTAAATATTATCAAATATATAGAAGTAATTTATAGACAAAAGTCTCAAATTTGTAAAATATAATATTTCTTAAGTCAATTTTTTTTTTAAAAATTTATCTTAAAATAAAAACCTTAAATCCTCTTGATAAAAGTATGGAAGTTAAAAACTCTATGATTTTTTATAATAATATTTATTAAAAGCATAATTGAACTTTTTCCATTTACTTTTGGTTTTACCGAACTTTCTTCATTGCGAAATATATTAAATAGGATTTCATTCGACAGATTTATAAGCTTTAAATCACATATTTAAATTAAAGAGATGTCTTCTATTTAATTATTTAGAAAAACTCAAAATTGAATATTATTCGATATGCTAGAAAATAAAGAAAAAGGAAAAGCTAAACTCATTTTTCCAAATACTTTAATTTCTACAGACGAAATTGAAGTTTATGGAAAAGAAGAGAAAAAGTTATTGCATGAAGCAAATCCATTTGAAATGGCAAAAAAACAAATCGATATCGTTGCTAAAAAAATGGGATTGAATGAAAATATAACGAAATATCTTAAAAAGGTAGAGCGCTCCTTAATTGTCTCGATTCCAATAAAGATGGATAATGGAGATATAGAGATTTTCGAGGGATATAGAGTACAACATTCAACAATTAGAGGCCCTGGTAAAGGGGGTATTAGATTTTCTCCAGAAGTTAATCTTGATGAGGTAAAAGCATTAGCTACTTGGATGACATGGAAATGTAGCTTATTAAATTTACCACTTGGAGGTGCTAAAGGAGGGGTATGTGTAGATCCACAAAAACTATCAAAAAGAGAATTAGAAAGGTTAACTCGAAGATATACAGCAGAAATAATAAATATTATTGGTCCTGGTATGGATATTCCTGCCCCAGACGTTAACACAGATCCTCAAATAATGGCTTGGATTATGGATACATATTCGATGAATAAAGGTAGAGCTATTCCCGGAGTAGTAACAGGTAAACCTATAGAAATTGGAGGTTCAGTAGGTAGAGAAACTGCAACAGGGATGGGTTTATTTTTTGTATTAGAAGCCTTATGTGATAAATTGAATATAGTATTAAAAAGCCAGAAAATTGTCATACAAGGTTTTGGTAATGTTGGGGGTAATATAGCTAAGATTTTATATGAGAATGGGTGTAAAATAATTGGAGTATCAGATATTTATGGTGGTCTCTACGCTAAAGAAGGTCTAGATATTAATAAGTTAATAGAATGGAGAGATAAGAACAAATATTTAAAAGATTTTAAACAAAAGGACTATAAATTTATCCGTAATGAAGACATACTTACACTTGAATGCGATATTTTAATTCCCGCTGCAATAGAAAACCAAATAACTCAGTCAAATGCAGAGGAAATTAATTGTAAAATAATCTTAGAGGGAGCAAACGGGCCAACTACTCCAGAAGCAGATGAAATTTTAGAGAAGAACGGAATTATTGTAGTTCCTGATATTCTTGCTAATGCTGGAGGTGTTTGTGTTTCTTACTTTGAATACATCCAAGACATTCATAGTTATTTTTGGAAACTTGAAAGAATTAATCAAGAATTAAAAAATATTCTCGTAAGCACTTTTGAGGAGGTTTTTAATATTTCAAAAGGAAAGAATGTTTCTTTGAGAATTGCTTCTTATATGATTGCTATTTCAAGATTAGCTAGAGCCATTGAATTAAGAGGTATTTTTCCTTAAATTTTAAATCATTAATTTTTTCTCATTAGGAAATTATATTATTTTTATTTTCAACAAGGCTGAAATTATATCATTATTCGATTTTAAAATTAATTTTATGCGACATTTTAAAGATGTCTATAAAACTTGATACGTTTATAGGTAATTGGATTCCTTCTAATGTTTTGATTTCTTCATTAATAAATCTCCAGAGATTTTTTTCGTCTTTAGCAATAACTTTTACTATTAAATTATAATCACCTGTAGAAGATGCAACTAATTGTATTTCATTATATTCGGAGAGTCTTCTCGCAGTATCATCTAATTTCAAAGGATCTGCAGAAAGCCCAAGAATCGCTATAGACTCATATCCTACTTTGAAAGGATCCACAAATGTGTCGAATTTTATTATAATCCCTTCTTTTATCATATTTTGTACTCGATTATGTATGGTACTAGCTGCTAAATCCACTTTTTTACTTAAATCTTTATAAGAAATTCTATAATTCTCCTGAAGAAAATTAAGAATTTCTTTATCTTTTTCATCAAATAGTATCTTTAGATCCTTTTCTCTTATTTTTTCAGTTTCAATTTTATGTCGTTCAATAGCATATAAAATTGCACGTATCAAACTTGGTCCATTAAGATCATCCTTTACTATATAATCTTGAGCACCCTTTTGAAGAGATTTTAATGCAAAATCCTTGTCGTCTAATCCAGTTAGAATAATTATTGGAATTTCTTTTGTAAATTTTAAAACTCTTTCTAAAGTGGATTCTCTATCACTATCTGGAAGAGTTAAATCTAATAAAATACCGTCAAAGTTCTTTACCTTAAGACGATTCATACTTTCAGAAAGCCTAGGATTTGATTCTAGGTTGAATTTGAATTCTTTAGAAGCTTTTAGTAATTCTTCAATAAGCCGCACGTCAGCTCTATTATCTTCAATTAATAGGATATCGATGGTCTTTTTCTCCATTTTTGTTCACCCCAAATAATTTTTTTGTAATCAACATTAAGAATTTTTCCAACACTTTGTTCTTTAATCTGAATAATATTCATTTTAATATTTATAATTTTTTTATTTACAGTATAAATAGACTAATTTTTTTAGAAATGCATCATGGTAAATAGGTGAGATAATAATAATTTGAATATAGTACAATTATTGAAATTTGAAATCTTGTTTTATCAATTAAAAATAATCATATTTTTATTCGGCAAAACACAATTTATATTGTACAATATTCTTAACAACAAAAAATATTCTCTATGATAGTTAATTGAAAAATGCTTGAAATGAAATTGAACCTTAAGGAACAAAGAATACGAATCATAATTATTTTAATTTTAATGGTAGTCTCATTTGTATTAATTTATTATTTCGAGATTGTACTTAAAACATCTATTTTAGTAGCACATTTTTTCTATTTTCCTTCAATCTTAGCATGTTTGTGGTGGAAAAGAAAGGGTTTAATTATCCCTGTTATTTTAGCTATAATATTAATCATTTTTAATCTCATCCCGGAAAATGAAATTTTTAATATAGAACTTCTAAACAATTTTTTGAGAGCAATTTCATTAATAATTATTGGAATTGTAGTATCTTCATTATCCGAACATATTTTGAAAAGAGAAGATGAGTTTAATGATATAATGGAAGATCTAAAACGTTCGAATGAAGATTTACAACAATTTGCTTATGTAGCATCCCATGATCTACAAGAACCTTTAAGAGCAATAGTAAGTTTTTCTCAACTTTTAGAAGATAAATATTACGATAAAATAAATAAAGACGGTAAAGAATTCATTAAATTTATTACAGACGGCGCAAAAAATATGAATACTCTCATCAAAGATTTATTATCCTATTCAAGGATCACTACTCATGCTAAACCTTCAAAAATAATCAGTATTGAGAAGATATTAAAAGATGCTTTATATAATTTACAAGAAGCAATTAAAGAAAGTAGTGCAGTTATAACTTATGATAGAATGCCAATATTAAAGGTTGATAAAACCCAATTTATTCAATTATTTCAGAATCTCATTAGTAATGCCATCAAATTTCGAAGAGAAGAACCACCAAGAATACACATAAGTGTGAAAAGAATTAATGAGGAGTGGTTATTCTCAGTAAAAGATAATGGGATTGGCATTGACTCAAAGTTTTTTGATAAGCTTTTTAATATTTTTTATCGGTTACATACTAAAGAAGAATATCCAGGTACTGGGATAGGATTACCTATATGTAAAAAGATAGTTCAAAGATATAATGGAAAAATATGGGTAGAATCAGAATTAGGAAAAGGATCAACGTTTTTTTTTACAATTATTCCTGAAAAATTTTAGAATAAGGAGAAAAAATAATGAATAGATACACAAAAGTAAAAGCAAAAATCTTACTCGTTGAAGACAATGCCGCAGATATTCGCCTTACTAGGGAAGTTCTGCATGAAAATAGGATTGTTAGTAGTTTAGAAGTAGTAAGAGATGGTGTTGAAGCAATTGAATATTTAAAGAAACAAGGTAAGTATAGCAATGTAGACAGCCCAAATCTAATACTTTTAGACTTGAATTTGCCAAAGATGAATGCTTTTCACGTATTGGAAGAGATTAAAAAGCATGAAGAATTAAAGCGGATTCCTATTGTAATTCTGACAGTATCTGATGCTAAAGAAGATTTAATAAAAGCTTATAATCTCCATGCAAACTGCTATGTAATTAAGCCTTTAGAAATGAAAGAATTTTCTAGAATTATTAATTCAATTGTGAATTTTTGGTTTACAATCGTAAAGCAGTTTAATGATGAATAGATAAAAATAAAGTGTTTAAAATCTGAAAGATTTAACATCAGTGATTTCAGATTATTTTATGTTTAAGCGATTTTTATAGCATGTGTAGATTTAAATACATCTAAGAAGTTTGATACATGGATATGAGGTTTTATTCCACTTATAGTCTTAATTTTTATATTTATAAAATTCCAGAGGGATTTTTCATCTTTAGCAATGATCTGAGCAATAATATCATGATCTCCTGATGAAATCGCTACAAGCTGAGTTTCATCGTATGAGGCTATTATCTCTGCAATTTCATTCATTTTCACTGGATCAACTGAGAGTCCAATAATTGCTATTGTATTATAACCGATTTTTTCAGGATCTATAATAGCTCCAAATTGCTTTATTATTTCTTCTTCAATCATTTTGGTGACTCTATTATGTATCGTACTCGCAGCTAATTTTAACTTTTCTGATAATTCTCTATATGAGATTTTATCATTTTTTTGTAAAACATTCAAAATTTTCTTATCTATATCATCGATACAATAGCAGTTCCAAGAACGAGCCTTACGATCATCATTAAAAATAACTCCGTGTTCTATTGAAAAATCTTCACAACAACTATGATAAATTTTTCTACCTAAGGAGTATTCTTCTCCACATTTTGGACAGGTTACCATTAAAATCAACTCTTTTGATAAATTTAAATTTGTAATTTTTTATTTTTGGTTTTATTCCACACTGAATGAAATTCATTTTTACTTTTTTTGTTTAACCTTATATTTTCTTGTTTTCTAATATTTAATATAGATTCAATTATATTTAAATATATCGAAAATAGTTCGAATTTCAGTCTTTTATTCGTATGTTATATGATTATACGAAGTTCATGACGAATATTATTCGGTATATTTTTAGTATATAAATATACCCTAATTAATTTTAAAGTATTCTTTAAACGCCTATTTAAATCAAAAAAAAATATTAGAAATTGAGTATAATATTTGAGATTAAAGAACTAAAGTATTATATCCATAAAATCTAAATCCTCTACACTCATTAGGTTGTTTTGTATGAAAATAGTATTTAAATCCTTTAGAATTTTAAATTTAATAATATCAATACGTTCTTTAAATTGGTTTAAGTATTGATCGATTTCATTTTTCATTACTTGCCTAGGATTAATTGGTCTGTAGCCATTTTGGTGCTTATATATCCATTTTCTCTGTTTTAATGTTTTAAGCAAGTTATAAATCATTTCTGGTTTTAGTTTCATAACATCACTCAACATAAGAAGATCAGCTTCTCCTAAGGATAGAAGAGTGGTGTATACTTTTACTTGAGGTTTAGTAATATCCAAAAATTCTAGACCAGAATAGATTTTATCGGTTGTATCCTTGACTTGCGTTTTCTTCTTTCTAGAAGCTTTCTTAATTTTTAAAAGATCTATATTATTTGAATTAACTATTTTTCCCTGTGTAAGAGCATCATTAAAGAGCATTTGACCAACTCCAGAGCGAATAACAACACTATTCCAATTATCTCCAGGGGCACCTATACTCCCAACTGAAATATCCGCAAATTCTGCAGTATAATCTTTGCAATATTCACAACTAGGATAATGATAATTTGTTGTATCTTCTATAGAAACTTCTTTAATTGTCCCGTTATGTAAATAAGCAATAAATTTACCATGAGAAACATCAAGTTTTTTAATTTCCCAAAAAGGAACTCCAATCAAATTTTGTATGAGGCTATTCATTGATTCAAATGAATAATTAGATGAACAAAATAACCCTATAATTAACTTAAATTTACCAAATTTATCTGAGAGAGGTGGCCAAATTTGAAATTTTCTTACTGCCTGAATTTGACATGGTAAACCTACAAATCCAAGGTTTTCAATTTTATATTTATTAACAACATCTTTATATATACTTAAAGTTGGTATCATAGCATACATAGAACCTGATGCTTCAATTATTTCTTTTGGAGTCCTTGCTACAATGGGTTTAGGATTCCAGTTTTTATCCTTACTAGCTATAAGAGCTCCATCAATTAATTTTGTTTCTAATGCATGGATAAGTAATGTAGTTACAATTCCACCGTTTTGAGAATTAGCCAAAATATTATTATTAGTACTTTTCGCTGCAGTTATATTGTTAAACTCCCCAAGGAGAAAATCCTTTTGAACATCTTCTTTGAAAAATTCCTTTTCGAATAAATCTCTTGGAAAAAAAGTTCTTGTACAATATTTAAAACATAATGAGCATTCTGGGTCATAATCTTTCAGAATGGGCGTATTTCCTTCGACCCCAATACGAGGACATATAGAAAGGCAAGCTCCACAATTTACACAATTTTGTTTACTTATAACTAAATCAAATAAATCTCGAAATCCATACGAGGAAATTTCACACTGCATATATTCAATCATTTGTTCTTTAGTTTTCATTTTTCAACATTTTACGTATAAATTGGAATTATTGTTTTTGATAATAATATTTTTGAATTCATCATGTATATTATATTATTTGGTATATAAAAATGATCTGTATGGAAATACATATATATTGAAAAACAACATTTAATTAATGAAAAGGATAGTTCTATTTTAAATTTTGAATACCAACCCCTAATATAACTTTTTGACTCCTTGCTAAAAGTGGAAAAAAAGTATTTCTTTCCTTAATTTTTTTAAATAAATAGAACTAATCTTTTGATCTCTAATTTAACTAGCAAGAATTATGATTTAGAACAAATATGTGTATTATTTTTATTCTCGAAAATTAATTCTATGAAGCATTTTAAAAAAATTTATAAGACTTGACACATTTGTCAGGGGATTGAAAAGCTCGGCTTATTTTGATATTTTGATAATCCTGATTTAGTTGAAAATGATTTTTAGAAACTTTACTAAAATAATAAAAGGATTTTTAGAAATTAATTATATTATTTGAAATTAAAAAACAAAAATCTGTAAAATCAAATATATACCAATTCCAAATGCATACAGTGGAATGAAATATTGCCATATTTTATTCGGGATAACTCTCACTAAATAAGGAGCAGAAAGTGCTGCTATAAATCCACCTGTAAATAAAGAAGGCAGAAGGACTAGATCAACATTTACACCAGCAAAACTTATTAAAAAAAATGTAAGAATCCCTACAACCGATACAATTGATTCTGAAAATGATACAATTGCAGTGGCACTTTTTTCATAAACACCTGAAAAAATCTGTCCCATTGTAATTACTGGCCCGTATCCTCCTCCACCAATTCCTTTATTAAAACCTGCTAGTGCCGAAAATCCAATTAATAATTTTGAATGTGGTTTAGAAAACTCCATTTTTCTTAGTTTAACTCTGATAAGTCCTGAGAAACCCATAAAAATAACGAGTACTGCTACATATGTTTTTATTACAATACTAGGAAAACTTATAGCAAAGTAACCCAAAATAACTGAAGCGAAAATAGCTAAGCATCCAAAGAAAGCGACTATTAGCCCAATTTTTGTAGCATCATTTAATGGTCGGAAGGAATAACGAACATTTTTAAATTCATGGTCAAAAAAAGTATCAACTGCACCAGTTATGGCTTCAGAAATAAGGATAGCTGGAACAACTTGAAGCGGTGTATAACCTAATAGGAATAACAGAGGGGATAATGCTGTTCCAAAACCCATCCCTGCCATAGAATCCATCGATTCAAAAATAAAAGCAAAAATAATAATTAATAGAATTAATTCCATAATTCTAAGACCTTACAAGAATATATAAAATAATACCATCATTATAGAATAAAAAACCATAGCATACCCAACTCTCTTAACAGAACGTCCCTCAACCTTCATTCTTTCTTTAATTGATTTTTTATCTAATTCCCGCGCCTCTTTTCCAACTTCCCAACTTAAAGTCATTTTTTTAACCTTTAATATTTTTTAATTATATTTAACTAAGTTTAATTGAACTTAATTAAATGTAATTAAATAGTTATATATAAAGTTTTTGTATTTATAATTAAGTTTTCTAGTTAACTCAAATATTTTAGAATTGAAAATTATTTAAAAACAAAAAATCTAGATCTTGGGAAATCAAACTAGAAATTTGAATTATAATTTCTAAGATCTGAGCAGATATAAGAGATTTCTCTTAATCACAGGAAGTATTCGTTCTGCATCAGGGGGAGTGAACATTTTTAGCTTTCTAGATAAAGAATCTCCCAACTTTTCATTATTATTACCATCCAATAGCATTTTAGTCTCTTCTTGATTTATGTCTTCAAATCTTTCTGTTAGAGAGATCAATTCACGATTAGCGGGACATTTTTTTTGACATTTCATGCATCCTATTAAAGCATTATGAGCATCAGAAGGGATCCAGTCAGGAATTATACCCTTTATTTCATTATATACAGAGATGCATTTACCAGCATTTATTACAAAATTCTCATTATTTGGGATTGGAATTGCGTGAGTAGGACAATTATTAACACAAATTGTACAATTCTCACAATATTCCATCATTTTTATTTCAGTCCAATTATCTTCTTCAAATTGATAATCTGTAAAATACGCAAAAAGATTTATCATACTTCCCCAACCTTCAATATAGCAAATGTTATTCCTACCATATTTTCCAAGGCCACTCCTCACTGCTAATAATTTAACGTGAAGTTTATTTGTAAATTCAACTCTATATCCCGGTTTCTTTATTATATCGTTCAAGATTAAATTCTCAAAGTCTTCATAAGTTGTTCCATCATCATAATAATTTGAGGGGATTATAACTTCGTGTTTTGTTCCATTCAGATTAAAATTAACTAATGCTGGTTTGCTGAAGATTGCTAGTATTATTATTGATTTGGCATTTGGAAAATTCTCAGGGATTTCAAATTTTTTACTGTCGATATAACTTCTATATACTTCATTATCACTAAGCTTTCCTTCAAATCGTAATCTATCGATATCCTCCTGCATTTCATCTAAGTGATATATCGAGACAGTTCGATATCTATATTTAAAATTTATATTTGTGCCATAAAATTCCATATTAATCTAATTATATTTTTAAAATAATATCTATAATTTTAAAAAAAAAAATTCTACAATAGTTTTAGATTAAATTTCCAGTTATTAAAATTGTTTCAATTAAAAGATTTCTTATTCTTGATATTATGATGTGTCAAATTTAACTTACCATTTTTAGAACAGAGCTAAGTTGGAAATTTTATTTTATCTAAAGCTATTTCAAAATCTTTTTCCTTTTTTATTAAGACTCCTAAAAATGGAATCCCCTTTTTCAATTCTTCAAGAGAGATACCACTTTTCAATAACACACCAATCCAATCAAGAAGTTCAGAAGTAGAAGGCATTTTTCTTAATTTTGTTATAGCTCTTATAGCATAAAAATGTTGTAAACATTGATTTAATAGGTTTTCTT
>JBHLNS010000079.1:1389-10234 GCA_048941285.1 Promethearchaeota archaeon | reverse complement strand
ACTTCAGCAAAATATGCTGCTAAAGAGTAAAAAACGATGTTACGTGAGGGAATAAATCCTTCAGGGGCATTTAAAGCACTTGGTATAGGGAATCCTTCAATTCGTAAGTCAATTGACTCTTTTATAAAAGGTAAAGGAACCTCAATTATTTTAAGATTTAAATGTTCAGCTAGCCTTAAAGCGGCCTTTTTTTCTTTTTCAGGGCGTAGATCATAATTATATGAAATTGCTATCATTTTATATCCTTTATGATGTGCCCAATAAAGTGCAACAGCCGAGTCAATTCCTCCTGATAATAAGATGATTGCTTTTTCCTCATTCTCTTTTCTTGGGCGGAATAATTTTGCCTGAATTGCAGATTTTATTGCTTTTTTTAGATTTGATAACTTATAACCCAGCGCTTCTGCAGCAATATTACCATTTGAGGTAATATCACATCTCATAACATCAATCATTTCTTTACAAACTCCAAGTTGTTCTGGAGCCTCCTCAAAGCTTATATTATTTATTCTTGGGAAAGGTATATTAAATCCTAATTCGATCATCATCTTAACTACAATTTCAATTAATTCAAGCATATTTATTATCTTCGGACCAACAAGGTCAAAAATTTGGTTATTATCGCCCTTCCCATCAGCAGCAGCTAAAAATGCTTCAATAGCGTCTTTAACATATATAGGTTGCATTGGAACTTTACCATCTCCAGCCACATTAACAACTCCTTTTCCAATTTCGTTTATAATTTCTGGTATTAACTCATCATTAGGTCCTAAGATATAAGAGGGTCTAAAAATAATATAGGGAACTTTAGATTTTTCTAGTATCTTTTCTGCTTCATTTTTTGAATAGAAATATGCATCGTTTGCCCATTCTTCTTTCCCATATCTATCAACACCTAACCCTGAAGGAAAAATAATTCGAGGAACATTTGCTTCCCGGGCAGCCTCCACTAAAATGCGCATTCCATCGACATTAACCTTCTTAAAAAGCTCTTCTGACCCACACACTACACCTCTGACATGTAAGACTGCTTTACATCTCATTAACGTTTGTTTTAGAGACTTGTAGTCAAAATCTTTTATAATTACCGCTTTAGCACCTAGAGATTCTACTTCTTTAGCAGCATCATCTCGTCTTACAATCCCAACGACTTGCCAACCTTTTTGAATCGCTGTTTGTATAGTATGTTTTCCAAGATATCCATTAGCTCCAGTTATCACTAATTTTTTGAATTCTATTGAATTTGCATCCTGAATTTTGTTATTTAAAGTATAACTCATGTTTTTACAAATATTAAATATTTTTGAGTATGCTATATTTTTAACTTAATCTATTTTGATCTAAAGAAACTTCTTTCATATTTATTGTTTTTAAACATAAAATATAAAAGTACCAAAGAGCTTCTACTATACAAAAAGAGAAACGCATAAAATTAACATTGAGGGCAATTTTCTTATGGGATTTAAAGTAATTGTAGATTCAGCGGATACCAAATTCAGTGCTAGCCACTTTTTAAAAGCACCTCTTCAATGCACAAGGTTACATGGACATAACTATTATGTTTCTGTTCAAGTAAGTGATATTCTCGATACAAATCATTTTGTTGTAGATTTTACTGATTTAAAAAAGAAATTGAATTCAATAGTTAAACCAATGGATCATTATGTTTTAATACCAACAAATTCTGAAGAATTAGAAATACGAGAAGAGAAAGATTCTATAGAAATCATTGCATCTAAAAAACGCTATGTGTTTCCCCGAGAGGATGTATTCTTTTTACCATTGCCAGCCACGACAAGCGAACTCCTAGCAAAATACATACATGATAAATTAAAAGAAATTTATAGTAATAAAAAAATACAGGTAAGAATTGGAGAGAGTAAAAGTACTATGGCAGTGTTTGAGGATTAAATTTTATTCTTCACTAATTCGATTTTATGTTGAATTAATAAAGAATTGAACATGTTCAGCTAAAGTAATATATTTTTTATGAAGTATTAAAAATACAAATAAAAACAATTATTTATTTCATTTCTATGTTGACTGATAAAACATATAAATTGGGAGTACTATACGGCATCGGAACAGAAACTGAGATGTTAACTCAGAAATTTGTTGGCAATCTCATTAATAATGAAGAATTCTGTAAAGCATGTGAAATTTTAGAACAAAATGTTAAATGTGATAAATGTCGTGAGTACGTTAAGAGTTTTGCCAATTCAATCTACTATTATGAAAAAGTAGGAGAAAATGTTCCTGAATTTATTGAAGAACCAGAATTACATCTACCTAAGAATCTTCCTCCAGTAGATTTTTTAATGGTAATAGGTATTCACCAAGATTTATTATCGGGTCTTCCTTATTATTTAAAGGATAGCGGGGTTAAAGCTGTAATTATCCCTATAGAAGATCCTAAATGGGTACCTGCCGGACTTCAAGTTCAAGTATTAGAAGAATTCGAAAAATATGGTATTCAAGCAGCCTTTCCTAAACCATTCTGCTCCTTAAGTAAAGAATTAAATGAATATAACAAAATTGGCTTTCATTTAACAAGCAAACATAATTTTATTGATGAATTTATAGATTATTTTAAAATTGGAGAACCAATTGTCTCATTTCTATTAAATAAAGATGGGGAATCAATAGAAGACGCATGTGTTATTCAGAGTGCTCCATGTGGAAGCACATATTATGTTTGCCAACAATTAAAATCAAAATATTTTAAGAATGGAAGGAGCGGAGAACTCTCCTTAAATGAAAAAATAAGCAAGGCTCATCATGCATATCCTTGTAATGCCTCGATGGACCAAGATTCTATTCTCAAGGATTCAATACTGCATGTTGGAGGATATTTAATTCGAAATGCCATCAGGCGTGAGTTAAACCTTGAAGAACAGGAAGCAAAAAAACTTGTATATGTTATAAAATGATGTTTTGTTTTATCTTTTCAACTAATTCTTTTAAGATTTTTGAAGTTTAAATTAAAATATGAAAATAAAAAAAAGATATATAGAATGGAAGAATATTGGTTTTAGTGTGGTATATCGAGAAGCCAATTATTTAGACACTTCCTCCTTTTTCTATACTTAAATTTAGAGAATTCAACCCTCACCTGACATTTTTCTCCGCTAAATTACTTTTAACTCATTTCATATATTTCTACTGTCTCAACAGGCCATAACTCACCATAGTAGGGGTCATAATTGGGGTGTTCCTCATTAAGATCGGGTTTAAAAAGGGCAATTTGATGGAGTAGTACCATCCCTATTGTGCCGGCAGTTTCGGCAAAACCAAGTTCAACAGCACGTTCAGTTAATGTTCCATAGCCGATGCCATGGATATTAACTGAGATATAATTATCAAAGCTAGACCATACAGTAGGTAATTCCGCTCCAGGTTCAGGGATAATAAATTTATAAATTATTTTATAATCCATGTATCCGTCTATTCCAGAGCCCAATACCGCTTGAGGCTCACTAGCTAAACCAAGACAATAGAGAATAAAATCATCATAATCATATACAGTTAAAGGTCCATTTTTTACATCTAAATGCAAAGTTATTAAAGCAGTTCCATCGTTTAACTCTCTCTCAGTGATATTTCCATCAATGATGGTGTCTCCTGCTACCATTCCATTTTGATCCTCCATATCATTTACCCATGGACCAAAACCAGCTTTAGGCCAAGGAAACCCCAATTTGCATACTAAATTAGTATATGGACTGCCAAAGTCAGCCATAACCCAATTTTCTTCTCCCCAAGGATAAAAGGCATAATTTGGATCTAACCAATCATCTATTGATCGTTCAGTAACATTTCCTCCACTTGCTGCAACTGCGGGTATAAAGCTTAAAATTAGAATTCCTAGTATGGCAAGTAATATTGATTTTGGTAATATTTTAGATCTATTCATTTTTATATCAGCTCTTAATTTTATTTTTAAATTTTTCTTATTTCATTCGATATTATAGCACTTCTAATGAAGTCAATAAAATTTCTACTTAATAATGGATCGTGCCATAATAATATAAAAATAGAACGTTCTGTATTTAAATATTATGATCAAATTTTTATATTTAAAAAATCATAAATTATATATAATTAAAAAATAATAACGTTTTATAAAATTTTAGTTAAATATTTTATATCATATATAAAAAAGATGTATTTAAGTAAATAATTAGAGCTTAGAGAAAACGCTAATATTTAATTTTGGAAAGGTTGTGATAAATAAATTGAATGGAAAAAAGAATGATAATTATGAAGGAGAATGGGATCAATTAATTGCTAAGCATAAATTAAGATTCGATATTTGGGCGATCCTTGAACTTCACTTAGAGTTAAACGTGACTCAAATTACTCATTATTTAGAACATAGTAAATCCACTATTGCTAGACATCTTAAGTCAATGGAACAAGATGGTCTTCTTGTATCAAGGATAGGAGAAGCCACTGTGAAAGGAAGAATACCACCAAAAATCTATCGAATTAATCCAAGATCTAAAGAAGAGGATAAAAATTTGCATGAAATATCACTCTCAGATGATCCTGTAAAACTTCAACAATTTTACAAAAGAGAGATCAATAATTACCGAAAAATAAGTTATAATATAACCAAACTACTTGATTATTTAGATCCATTATTGGATCTACTTCAAAACCAGTTAGGAGATATCAAGAAAGCGAAAAATACATATGATGAATACTTGTCGTATATTGATGAACCGGTTTTTCTCTATTTTGATAGAAAGAGGGCTAAAAAACTTATGGATTTACGAACTGAATATGTATTAAAACTACATAAACTAGCAATTGAAGAAGATTTAAATACTGAAGAAGCTTTTGTATATTTTGATATGTCTTTACCGTTATCTGCTCTATTTGAATTAAAAAGAAAACTTAAACGAGTTCGGAAAGATGAACAAATAATAGTTAAATTAGAAGCCTTAATCGAGAATATTTAAAGTTAATATTTTTATTAGATTTCGTTTTTTTCTCATTTTATATAGACTAGTAATAAAAAAAAATTTAAATAATAAAGAGGCTTTTGTAATTTTTAAAATATTAGTGAGAAATACTAAGGAGATCAAAGGCTCTCATGACTGAACGCATTTAATTAACCTATTTAAATAATCAAATTGTACTGATGCTCAGAAAACATGTGTATTTAAAGAAAGGCATTGAATAAAAGTGAGTCATTTTGAATTCACTTTATTTTTAGAAATAGATTTTGATTATTTTTAAAAAATATAATTTTTAATATATTTTAAAATAAAAAAAAAGATTTAAAGAATAGAGAGATTAGTTAATTCCATAATGATTTTATTATCAATATTGGATGATGGTAAGAAAAAAAGTGATTGAAAAAGAATTAAAAATAAAAGAGAAAAGATTTACAATTTCATTTTTTCATTATCTTCCATCGATTTCGATACCTAATAGATTAATGTTAGCAAAAAAACTCTACGAAGAAGGAAATTCTAATGAAGCTCTTAAATTTATAGATGAATTCGACAAAAAGAAAGGTCTTTCTCTAGAGGACCAACTCTCAAGTCATCTTCTCAGAATTAATCTTCTACTTAAGTTAAACCGTTTTGAAGATGCTATCAAGTTTGCAAAACAGGCATATCAAAAAAGTCAGAAAACAGGAAAAAATCTTCAATCATTAGATATACTTATTTATTTAGCTTGGGCATTACAAGGCCGCTGGAAACTTAATGAAAGTTATAACGTAATTAAGCAATGTGAAAACCTCATTAAATCCCTTATTGAAGAATCACCAACAGAAATCTTAGTAAGAAAATCAATTTTGATAAGGTTGGAAGGTGAGATTTATAGGTTTAAAGGTGATATAAACCAATGCTTAAAGTGCGAGAAACAGAGCTTGATACTTGCCGAGAAATTAAATGACAAGGGATTAATAGTAGCATGCCTCTACAATCTTAGTATGATCTATAAAGAAATAAGTGATTATTCTAGTGCTTTAGAGTGTATAGATCGTAGTCTTGAATTTTTCGATGATAAAAGTTTAGATATTGATCTAAAAGCATATACTCTCAATGATGCAGTTGAGATTTTGACAAGTAAGGGTGAGCTTGAACGAGCACAGAAATACTTACAACGTCTTAAGAAGCTTAATAATGAAGAAGACTCTAAAGATGTTAATACTATTTATTGCTTAAGTAAAGCATTAACGTTGAAGGCAACCCTTCAAATCCCTAATTTGAGAAAAGCCGAAGAAGTATTAAAACAAATCCTCAACGGGGAGATTTTTTATTTTGAATATAGATTAAAAATATTAATTCATCTTTGTGATTTGCTCCTGATTGAATTACGTATGACTAATAGTATAGAATTGTTAAATGAGATTCAGTCCTATATAAATCAGATAATAAATATTTCTAAGAATCAACAATCCTATTGGATGTTAACTGAAATATATTTATTTCGGGCTAAATTGAAATTAATAATTTTTAAATTTGAAGAGGCTCACAGACTTTTAACTAAAGCTTATGATGTTGCTGAAAAATCTGGTCAAACTCGGTTAGCGAAGCGAATAATGAATGAACAATTTGAATTATCAAATAACTTTATGAAATGGGAAAAACTTAAAGCTTCAAAAGCAAAGATATCTGAACGTATGGATTTAGCTTGTATAGACGAGCAAATTGAAATTTTACTCAAGAAGCGAAATTATTTAAGAAGATTAATGTTAAATCCCAATCACTAATATCCTTATTTTTATTTTATTTCGGATAATAAAACTAGTTTTTACTCCTGATATTTATTAAAAATAAAGATATTTTATAAAAATCATTAATAGAGTTCATACTTAGATTGATTCTTTTATACTCAATAAATGGTAAATTCTAATTGAATTATGTCCAACTATTACTTAGGTGAGAAAATATTACTACAATAGCGTGTTCATCATCTGTTTGTGAATTAGAGGAGGAAGTGGAGAAAGCATCTTTTTTTGAAGAAAATTTCTGGTATTTCATTATTCCTGCAGCAATTTTACTTGGAATTTCCATATTATTAGATTTTACTTTTGAAATTGGATTAATTGCTCAGATTCTCGCAATTGCTTCAGTCCTCCTTTCAAGTTCAGGAGTTGTGAAAGAAGCTATAGAAGATTTGAGTGAAAAGAAAATAACAGCTAATTTATTAATGCTTATTGCAGGTGTTGCATCATTTTTTATATTTCATGGTCAAGAAGGTGCTACAGCTCTATTATTATATGCTATTGCAGAAAGATTAGAAGAAATAACAACAGATAAGTCGAGAAATGCTATTAAAGAATTACTTGAACTTGCTCCTGATGATGCATTGTTAAAATCTGAAGATGGATATGTGAATGTTCCCTCGAAAGATGTGAAAATAGGAAATATCATTGGTATAAAACCAGGTATGAAAGTACCATTAGATGGTGTTATTCTGAAAGGAAATTCATATTTTGATGAAAGTGCAATTACAGGTGAATCGGTTCCAGTCTTTAAACAAGAAGGTGATGAGATATTTGCAGCTAGCTTAAATTCTGATAGTTTTATAGACATTGAGGTTACTAGAGAAAGTTCAAACACTATTGTGGCTCAAATTGCAGAAAGTGTGAAAATTGCTCAGCAGAATAAAAGCAAACATGAAAGATTTATTGAAAAATTTGCTAAATATTATACTCCAATTATACTTCTATCATCCATTTTAGTAATGGTTATTCCTCCCCTATTTGGATTCAATTTTTATGATTGGTTTTATCGTGGATTAGTACTGCTTGTCGTTTCATGCCCCTGTGCATTGACTTTATCTACTCCGTTAGCGAATATAGCATCTTTAACAAAGCAAGCAAGAGAAGGTATTTTAATAAAGGGAAATAAGTATATAGAAAAACTTCAAGATATTGAAGTGTTTGCGTTTGATAAAACAGGGACTTTAACTGAGGGTAATTTAAAGATATTTAATATTTATTCTTATAATGGAGCTACTAACTCAGAGATAATTAGTATTGCTGCTAGTTTGGAAGCTCTTTCAGAACATCCAATTGGAAAAACTATAGTGAAACAAGCAAAAGATATGGATCTGCCATTTTATGCTGTTGATAATTTTGAAGTAATAAAAGGAAAAGGTATTAAAGGGCAAATTAATAGTGAGACTTTTTATGTAGGGAGTCAAAATTTTATTGAAGGTTTGAATTATGAGCTTCCCATAGATGATATTTTAAATATTGAAACCTCTGGAACAATCCCCATTCTCTTAGGAAACCAAAAACATTTATTGGGAATAATCTCAATTAGAGATGTTTTAAGAGTTTCTGCTCCAATTCTTATTAATGGATTAAAAAAGAGAGGTTATGAAACAGTATTAATTTCTGGTGATAATCAAAGAGTATGTGATTCAATTGGAGCATGTTTAGATATTGATCAAGCTTATGGTGAACATTTACCAGATCAAAAACTTGAAGAAATAAAAAAATTAAAACAACAATATAAAGGAGTAGCTATGGTTGGTGATGGGATAAATGACGCCCCTGCACTAGCTCTTGCAGACTTAGGTATTGCTATTGGAGCCTCCGCTACAGATATTACTCTAGAAACGGCAGATATTATTGTAATTGGGGAAGATCTGAAAAAAATCCTCACTTATATCGATATTGCTAAAAAAACAAATAAAAAGATAAGACAGAATATATGGACTTCAATTCTTGTCAAAATATCTTTTGCTATTTTAACAGTTATTGGGTTTATGACTCTCTGGTTAGCTGTAGGAATAGGAGATATGGGTGTATCTTTACTTGTATTACTTAATAGTTTAACAATCTTTAGGTATAAGTTTTTATATAAGGAGATTC
>JBHLNS010000079.1:0-1289 GCA_048941285.1 Promethearchaeota archaeon | reverse complement strand
TGAATTTTCTAGATAATATTTTTTTATAAAGTCCATATTCATTTGAACTGTCTCTACTGTAGATATTCCTCCATGTCCCGCCACATATATCTCAAGATCTTTTTCAATTATTGATTTCAATATTTCATATAATTTTGAGGGATCAAAAGCATTAAATCTTCCAGTATCGTTTGGTGCCCAACTATCATCTATATTGGCATTTAACAAACCCCCCATAAAACAAATTTTATCATCTGGTAAATACGCAATAATATCAGAATCAGTATGACCAGTGTCAAAAGGTATTAAATGGAGGGCTCTTTTTGTACCATTTATAATAAGATTATTATTAATTAGAAAATTTGGTAACCTTATTTTAAAATCTGGATTTGTTACATCATTATAAAATTCGATATCATTATGTATTTCTATTTCTCCAAATGGAGGATCATCTGAATTTAGCATTTCCTTTCGCTTTTGAATTTCTTCTTCAGCCGTTTTTCGAAATTGTTTAAGTTGTTCAAAAACATCTTTTTTTATTCTTTTTTCTGTAATAGATGTACTTATTATAGGAATATTATTTGGAAAATAGTAGTTACCAAACACATGATCACCGTGATAATGACTGTTTATGATAAATGAGGGATCTTTACCATATAATTCTTTTACTGCTTTATATAAATCACGAGTTCCACCTGGGTAGTATAAAGTATCATAAACTATTAAATAATTGCCTAAGTCAAGGATTCCTGCACTTACACTCATCTCAGAGTCATTTGTCGAAATCGCAGCATGGATTCCCTCCGTTAATTCAAAGAGGTCAAAATAAGTTGATTCAAAATCAATTTTTTTGTAATTCATAATATTTCTAAATTATTTATTCTCAAAATAGATGGATTAATTGGTTTAATGTAATATATTTATTTATAGATTAATTTCATGAACTTAGAATGAACTATAGCTGAAAATTGAACTATTTTGGTGAGTAATTAGTATATACTAATTTTATTATTCTAATGTATTCATTTTGTACTCAGATAATAAAATAACTCTGTTTATAAAAAAAGCTTAAAATAAATGAATGGATATCAGATTTCTTTTCCAAGTATAAAAAAGTAATAGATATTATATAAGTGTAATTTACGGCAAGATATTAGGAAAATACCTCAATAAATTAGAGATCTTAATATAGATTCAATGCTGGAAAGGCAGCTACCTAAAATTATAGTATAAAAAATTGCTACAATAAAATTTTGAAGAAATTGTTCAGATTATTATGATTCTCTGATTTTTACCTGATATTTTCTCGG